>NZ_JBIUBJ010000021.1:0-132817 GCF_044547985.1 Nonomuraea sp. NPDC052265 | reverse complement strand
TCCATCGAGATGCGCGACACCGACGAGGACGTCTTCCGCGCGGCGGAGGAACTCGGTATCGATCTGTCCCGGCGTGAGCCGAGCAGCGTGGAAGAGGTCTGACGGTCCCGTGCTCCACTGCGGCGTGCCGGGCCGGAGAAGGGTCCGGCACGCCGCGGTGGAGCAGGACCGGCGGGTTCCCGGGGGCTCTCAGCCCGCGGCCTGCTTCACGAGGGCGGCGATGCGCGCCTCGGCGTCGGGGGTCAGCTCCTTCAGCGCGAAGGCGCTCGGCCACATGGCGCCGTCCTCAAGGGTCGCC
The DNA here is from genome assembly GCF_044547985.1 of Nonomuraea sp. NPDC052265. Classification (NCBI taxonomy): domain Bacteria; kingdom Bacillati; phylum Actinomycetota; class Actinomycetes; order Streptosporangiales; family Streptosporangiaceae; genus Nonomuraea; species Nonomuraea sp. NPDC052265. The sequence goes on along the minus strand of NZ_JBIUBJ010000021.1, from coordinate 132,519 downwards.
CCGTCGTTGAAGTCGAGGGTGGCGTACCGGGACTTGAACTTCGCGGCGGGCTTGAAGAAGCACACGACGCTGCCGTCCTTGGCGTAGGCCGGCATCCCGTACCAGGTCTTCGGGGTCAGGTCCGGCGCGGCGGCCCTGATGACGGCGTGCACCGCCTCGGCCAGCACGCGGTCGTCCTCGGCCATCTCGGCGATCTTCTCCAGCACGTCGCGCTCGCCGTCGGCCGCCGACGCCTTCCCACCGCGCCGCGCGGCCTTCTTCAGCTCGCCGGCGTGCGCCTTCATGGCCGCGCGCTCGTCCTCGCTGAAGCCCTCGAAACCCTTGCCGGTCGCGGCGGTCTTCTTGGTGGTGCTCATGGTGAAATCTCCTTCTGTGTGGGGTGAATGCTAGTACTGACCGTTTTGTGGGGCGGTGTGGCTCAGCCCCACGCGCCGGCGATCTGCCGGGTGGTGGCGTTGAGCCGGTTGAACAGGTTGGTCACGCCGATCATCAGCACGATCGCGGCGAGCTGCTTCTCGTCGTAGTAGGTGGCGGCCCTGTCCCAGACCTCGTCGCTGACCGCGTCGGCCCGGTCGGCCAGCCGTGTGGCGGCCTCGGCCAGCTCCAGCGCCGCCCGCTCCTCCTCGCTGAAGTACGGGGCCTCCCGCCAGGCGACGACCGTGGCCAGCCGCTCCTCGCTCACCCCGGCCTTGCGCCCGGTCTTGACGCCCGCGTCGACGCAGGCGCTGCACCCGTTGATCTGGCTGACCCGCAGGTGCACCAGCTCCAGCGTCTGGGCGTCCACCCCGCCGGAGTGCACCGCCTTGAACAGCTCCTGGATGGGCTGCATCGCGCCGGACAGTACGAAGGCCGGGTTCTTCATCCGAGACTGCATGGTGGTTCTCCCTTTTCGGTGAGCTTCTCCTGGTCGGCGCCCCGTCCTTGGGGCGTGACTCCATCTCAGCCGAGCGGGCGCGCCACGACGATGCCCGTGGGACACCGTGGGACAGCCGGAATGCCGTTGGCCTGCGGCGATTCGTCCCGGTAAGTTTCTTCCCCGACGGGACAGAGAGGCAGGAAACAGGTGGCACGACAGCAGACCGCGGACCCCCAGGACGAACTGGCCACCCGGCTACGCCTGCTCCAGGAGCTCTCCGGGCACGGCGTACGGGCCCTCGCCCGCGAGACGGGCCTCAGCTCGTCGTCGCTGTCGCGCTACCTCAGCGGCCAGTCGGTGCCGCCGTGGGCCGCGGTGATCGAGCTGTGCCGCCTGGTCAAGCGCGACCCCCGCCCGCTGCGTCCCCTGTGGGAACGGGCGGCCAACCCCCTGCCCGCGCCCCCGAAGGCGAGCCGCCAGGTCCAGCCGCCCTCGCCGCCCGCCGGCGCTCCCCGTCCGCCGCGCAACGACCTGCCGCGTGACGTGCCGGACTTCACCGGGCGCGAGGCCCAGCTCGACGCCGTGCTCGCCGCGGTCGCCGAGAGCCGGGTGGTCGCCGTGGACGGCATGGCCGGCGTCGGCAAGACCTGCCTGGCCGTGCACGCCGCCCACCGGCTCGCCGCCGACTACCCCGACGCCCAGCTCTACCTGGACCTGCACGGGTTCACCGACGGGCGCGAACCGCTCGACCCCGACCCCGCGCTGCGGACCCTGCTCGCCGCGCTCGACGTCCCCTCGGAGAAGATCCCGCAGGAGGGCGGCATCGAGCCGCTGGCCGCGTGCTGGCGGGCGGAGCTGGCCGGGCGGCGGGCCGTCGTGGTCCTCGACAACGCCGCGAGCGCCGACCAGGTGCGCATGCTGCTGCCCGGCGCGGGCGAGTCCGTCGCGCTGATCACCAGCCGCAACCGGCTGCTGGGCCTGGAGGAGGTACCGCCCGTCTCGCTGGACGTGCTCACCCCGCAGGAGAGCGCGCAACTGCTGGCCCGCGCCAGCGGCGAGCCCGGCGGGCCCGACGGGCGGCTGGCCCGCGACCCGGAGGCGGCGGCCGAGGTGCTGCGGCTGTGCGGCCACCTGCCGCTGGCCCTGCGGCTGGCCGGGGCCCGGCTGCGGCACCGGCCCGGCTGGACCGCCGGCATCCTCGTCGAGCGCATGGCCGAGGGGCCGAGCGAGTTCGACACCGCCTTCGCCATGTCCGTACGGCAGCTCGACCGGGCCCAGCGCCGCCTGTTCCGGCTGCTGGGCCTGCTGTCCGGGTCCTCCTTCGACGACTACGTGGCCGCCGCGCTGGCCGGCGTGCCGCTGCGCAGCGCGCGGGCGATGCTGGAGGACCTGCTCGACGCCCATCTCGTCCAGCAGCCCTCGCCCGGCCGGTACACGCTGCACGACCTCGTCCACCAGCACGCGCGCCGGGCCGCCGAGGAGCAGGACTCGCCGGCCGAGCGGGAGCAGGCGCTGGGCCGGGTACTCGACTACTACGTGCACGCGGCAGCCGCCGCCGACGCCGCGATGCCGTACGAGTCGGGCAGCCGTACCGCGTCGGCGGGCAGCCCTCCGGCCGATCTGCCGGCGTTCGGCAGCAAGCACGCTGCTCTGGGCTGGTTCGTCGCGGAGTACACCAACCTGATGGGCGCCTTCGAGGTGGCGGTCGCCATCGGGGCCGACGCGCACGCGTGCGAGCTGCCCCGCTTCATGCGCACGTTCTTCGCCCGGCGCTGCGGCACGACCCACCTCAACGTGCTCTTCGAACGCTCGCTGGCGGCCGCCGAACGGCTGGGAGACCCGTGGCAGCTCGCCGAGGCGCACAGCGACCTGGGCTTCGCCCGCTACAACGCGGGCCGCATGGCCGAGGCCGGAGCCGCGTACGAGGCGGCGGCGCCCCTGGTGTCCCAGGCCGGCGACACCCGCTCCGCGGCGGACCTGATGATGCGCCGCGGCTACCTGAGCTGGGACGAGGGCCACGTCGAGGAGCCGCTCGACCTCTTCCGGCAGGCGGCCCGGCTGTACGACGACGCCGGCTGCCCGATGGGCGCGGCCCACGCCGCGGCCGACGAGGCATGGGCGATGCTGCAACTGGGACGCCGTGAGGAGGCGGCCCGGCTGGCCCGCGAGGTGCTGGACCTGACGCACGGCGAGCCCGGCTGGCCGGCCACGCTGACCGCCCGGATCACCCTCGGCATGGCCATCGTCCACGAGCAGCCCGACGAGGCCGCGCGGCACCTGCGCCAGGCCCTGGAGCTGGCCCGCGAGGACGGCCACCAGCACAACGAGGCGTGGTGCCTCAACTGCCTGGGCGTCGCCCTGCGCCAGACGGGCCGCTACGAGGAGGCGCTGGACAGCCACCGGCAGGCGTTCGCGCTCCTGGACGAGCTGTTCGAGGAGCACTGGAAGGTGCACTTCCTCTACGGCTACGGCGAGACCTGCCGCCTGGCCGGAATGCCCGAGGAGGCGCTGCGCCTGCACCGCCAGGCTCTCGAACTGGCCCCCAAGGTGGGCGCGCGGCACAAGGAGGTCCTGGCCCACGAGGGCATCGCGGCCGTGCTCGACGAGACCGACCCGGCCGCGGCGGCCGAGCACCGGGCGGCGGGCCAGGCCATCCGCCGCGACCTCACCCCGGCCCCCTGACGGCCACCCCCTCAGGCCGCGCCGAGTGTTCGGCCGTCGCGCGGGCGAGTTCGGTGCGGTTGGCGACCTGGAGCTTGGCGTAGACGTGCGCCAGGTCGGTCTTGACCGTGCCCCGGCTGACGAACAGCCGGGCGGCGATCTCCGGGTTGGACAGCCCTTCGGCGGCGAGCCCGGCCACCGACCGCTCGGCCGGGGTCAGGCTCTCCCACCCCGACCCGGGCCGGCGGCGCGGCCCGCGCGCGCGGGTGGCGTAGGCGACCGCCGCGCATCGCGCTGTCCCTCGACGGCCGGGTCAGCGGCCAGGGCGGCGAGTACGACATGAGCTGGATCGTCCCGCACGCCCTCAGCGACGGCGCCCGCGACCACATGATCCGGGTGACGGGCGCCGCCACCACCGCCCTGCTCGGCCGGAAGAACTACGAGGGCTTCGGCTCCTTCTGGTCGCTCACCGACCTGTCCACCACGGACTCGGGCGCGATCTGCCTGCTCTACGACCGCGTCCGCCAGGGGTGAGCGCGCGGGCGGGGGAGCGGGCCGGCGCAGGCGGTCAGGCCGGGAGCGGGGCGGTGGCGCGGTGCCTGGCGAAGGTGAGGGCGACGACGGTCCCGAGCAGCGATCCACATCCCGGTCCAGGTGAGGCCCTGGCTGACGCCCGCCACGACGATGCCGGGCAGCACGCCCCAGTACGAGCCGTCGGCGCTGATCCCCGTCGCCAGCAGCGCGGTGCCCGCCGCTCCGCCGACGGTCCCGGCGAGCAGGCTGACGCCGCCGGTGGCCAGCACCGCGCCCGGGACGTCGAACCGGCGGCCCCTGGGAGAGGGCCGGCAGGGCGAGGATCAGACCGGGTCGGCGTCGCATGTGCACCTTCATACGATTGTTCGTAAAAAACGTACAGTTCGGGATCCTCGTACAGTGGGCGGGTGCTCGTCAAATCGTTGTGCGGGGCCCGTGGATCAACCGGTCAGGAATCGAGAAGCGCCCGGCGGGGGGCCTTCCGTAGCGTGGCTTTCCTATTCGGAACGTCTGCAGCACCAAGGAGAAAAGGCATGAAAGCGCACGTCAGCTCGATCCTGCTCGCCGTCGAGGACATGGACCGGGCCAAGCGGTTCTACACCGAGGGACTCGGCTGGAAGATCCAGAACGACTACGGCATCTCGGTGTTCTTCGAGTCGGACGGCGCCTCGCCCGTCGGCTTCTACGGCCGCGAAGGTCTGGCCGGTCTGGTCGGGGTGACTCCGGAAGGTAGCGGTTTCAGTGGGGTTGTCCTCACGTACGTCGTCCGCAGCGAGGCACGGGTCGACGAGATCATGGACGAGGCCGAGAAGGCCGGCGCCACGATCCTCAAGCCCGCCGGCGCCCTGCCGTGGGGCGGTTACGGCGGCACCTTCGCCGACCCCGACGGCTACGTCTGGAGCCTGGGATACAGCGCCCAGGGCGAGGACCAGCCGTACGCCGAGTAACCGCGGCGGACGCCTCCCGGAGAGGTGGTGGGGTCCGGCGCCGGACCCCACCGCGCATCGGCCGGAAGGGCTGCGACATGACTGCTTTGCGAAAAATATCTTGATGAAGTAGCGTCGCCCCCGTGACTGCCGGGTCGGCCTTGGGCCACGCACCAGAGAGCAGCCCGGCCCTGGCGTGATCGCCCGGCGGGCGCGCGGCCCGCCGTTTCCTCTTCTCCCTCTCAGCACGTCAGAGCAGAGACCATCACCCATGGAGAAGAGTGGATTTCAACAAGCAGGTCATCGACGAGTTCCGCGCCAACAACGGCCAGGTCGGCGGCTATTTCGAGGGAGCGAGACTGCTCCTGCTCACCACGACCGGCGCCCGTTCGGGCAGGCCGCACACGACCCCGCTCGGCTACCTGCCCGACGGCGGCGAGCGCATGCTGGTCATCGCCTCCGCCGGAGGAGCGCCGCGAAACCCCGCCTGGTACCACAACCTGCGGGCCGAGCCCCGCGCCACCGTCGAGAGCGGCGTCTTCGTCTTCGACGTCGAGGCGGAGATCCTGGAAGGGGCCGAGCGGGACGCCGCCTTCGCGCGCGCCGTGGAGAGCGACCCCGGCTGGGCCGGCTACCAGAGCAAGACGACCCGGATCATCCCGGTCGTCGCGCTGAAGATCGTGCCGGGGCCGCCCCGGTCGAGCGCGCCTTCCGGCGGGGCGTACCTCAGGCTGGTGCACGAGGGCTTCCGGCGCGAGCTCGCGCTGATCCGCAGGGAGCTGACCGCCACCGGCCGCCCCGGCCTGGGCGTGCAGCTGCGGATCAACTGCCTGACCGTGTGCCAGGGGCTGCACCACCACCACACCGGCGAGGACACGATGATGTTCCCGGCGCTGGCCGAGCGGCACCCCTCGCTCGCCCCGGTCATCGAGCGGCTGGCCGAAGAGCACGAGCGCGTCGGCGTGCTCGTGGCGGAGCTGAAGGAGGCCCTGTCGGGTGACGACCCGGTGCGGGTGCGCGCGGAGATCGAGCGGCTGACCGACGAGCTCGAAGCGCACCTGACGTACGAGGAGGAGCAGCTCGTACCGATCCTCGACCTCGCCTGAGCCCGTTCAGGCCGAGGCGGACGCGCGCGCCCGCGCCGGGGCGGTGAGCCGCCGGGTCGAGACGGCGACGAGGAGCCCGAGCAGGGCGTAGGCCGCGCCGAGCAGGCAGGCGCCCGGCCATCCGGCGACGCTGTAGGCCCAGGTGGTGGTGATCGCGCCGAGCGCGGAGCCGAGGGAGTAGCAGGCCATGTACGCGCCGATGACACCGCTGCTCCGGTCGGGACGCGCGCTGGTGAGCAGGTGCTGGCTGCTGACGTGAACGGCCTGCACGGCGAAGTCCAGCACGATGACGCCGACGATCAGCAGCCACAACGACGACCCCGCCTGGGCGATCAGCAGCCACGAGCCCGCGAGCAGCGCCAGCGACCAGCCGGTGACCGAGGAGGCCAGGCCCCGGTCGGCCCAACGGCCGGCCCGGGCCGCGCCCAGCGCCCCGGTGAGACCGGCGAGCCCGAACAGTCCGATCTCGGTGGTGCCCAGGTGCCACGGCGCGGCGCCGAGGGGGAGCGCCAGCCCGCTCCACAACGTGCCGAAGGAGGCGAACAGGAAGAACGCGACCAGCCCCCGGGTCAGCAGGAGCCGGTCACCGGCCACCAGCCGGCCCAGCGAGGCCAGCAGTCGGCCGTAGGAGTCCCGGGGGCGCGGGACGTCGGCGTCGAGGGTGACGCGGGCGGCGATCGCGAGCAGCACGCACAGCACGGCGATGACCAGGTAGACCATGCGCCAGTCGGCCAGCTCGCCCAGCAGGCCCGCGACCACCCGGACGGCGAGGATCCCGGCGACCACGCCCGAGGTCACCGTGCCGATGTTGCGGCCGCGTTCGCCGGGCGGCGAGACGGCGGCGACGTAGGCCACCGTGATCTGGACGACCACCGCGAACAGCCCGGCCAGGGCCAGCCCCGCGATCACCGGGCCGGCGCCGGGCGCGGCGGCGGCCACCCCGGCGCCCGCCGCCGTGAGCAGCAGGTGGGCCGTGATGAGCCGGCGCCGGTCGAACAGGTCGCCGAGCGGGACCAGCAGCACCAGCCCGGCCAGATAGCCGATCTGCCCGGCGGCGACCAGCCATCCCAGTGAGCCGTCCGCCAGCCCGAGGTCCCGGCCCGCGGCCTGGAGGACGGGCTGGATGCCGTAGACGGGCGACACGGCCACCGCGCACACCAGCGCGAGCACGATCCGTTGCCTTCCGGTCATTCCTGATGACACGTCACTCCCCGACAAGTTTCAATATGCAACCGATCGGAGGTTAGGACATAATGGTTTCAGATTGCAACTGACCTGGGAGGGGCCGGTGGACGTCACACTCGCTGCGGGAAGCGCCTGGACCGACCCGGCGTGCCCGGTCGCACGGGCCGTCGACCTGGTGGGCGACCGGTGGAGCCTGCTGATCGTCCGCGACGCGATGGACGGCGCGACCACCTTCACCGAGTTCCACCAGCGGCTCGGGATCGCCCGCAACATCCTCACCGACCGGCTGCGCAAGCTGGTCGAGCACGGCATCCTCGACCGGCGCGCCGCCGCCGACGGCAGGCGGCACGCCTACCGGCTCACCGACGCCGGGCAGGACCTCTTTACGGCCGTCGTCGCCCTCCGCCAATGGGGGGAGCGCCACGCCTTCGCCCCGGACGAGCCGCACTCCGTCCTGGTCGACGGCCAGGGACTGGAACTGCCCCGGCTGCACCCGCTCGGCCAGGACGGCGCACCGCTCTCCGCCGAGACCTCACGCGTCCGGAAGACCGCCTGAGCGCCTTCCGCCGGATGGCGAGGGCTCAGTGCACGCCGACCACTCGAACGCCTTGACGGCGGCGAGCCGTTCGGCCCGGGGTGTCACCCTTGCCGCCCGCGTCCAGTCGGAGGGCCGAGCTCGCCGAACCGGGCGCACGCCGGTCGGGTGGAGTTTAGGAATGGGTGTTCTTGACTGACCGTTCCTTAATGCTCTATGGTCGAGCCATGGGACGACCAAGAGGTTTCGACGAGACCACCGTGGTGCGGGCGGCGGCAGAGCTGTTCTCGACCCGGTCCTACGACGGCATCTCCATGGACGAACTGGTGACCCACCTCGGCGTCCACCGCAACAGCCTGTACAAGACCTTCGGCAGCAAACGCGGCCTCTACCAGGCCGCGCTGCGCTGGTCCCTGGAGCACGACATCACCCCCCTGATCGACCGCATCGCCCAGGCGGGCGACCTGGCGGAGGCGCTGCGCGTCGCCGCCGGTGAGCCCGCCGCCGAGGTCGGCCTCAACCTGCTGCTGCTGGCCGCGGTCGAACGCGCGCCGGTGGACCGCGAGGTCGCCGACCAGCTCACCGCCGTGCTCGCCGCGTTCGACCAGGCCGCCAGGACGGCGGCCGGCCCGCTGGACCCCGCCGCGAGCGCGGCGGACGACCTGGCCTTCGCGGTCACCGCGGCCGTCCTCGGCCTGCGGATGCGGGCCAGGGCGGGGACCGCGGGCACCGACATCGACCACGCCGGCGCCGCTCTGGCCCGCCGGCTCACCCACCACACCTGAGGAGCACGACATGGCGAAGATCAGCATTGAGGGACAGGCACTGGTCGTGGAGATCGAGGGCCTGGACAAGCTGTGGGCGCTGAAGAGCCGGCTGGTCATCCCGCTGGCCAACGTCCGCGGCGCCACCGCCGACCCGGGGATCGTCGGCGACCCCAAGGGGCTGCGCGCGCCCGGCGCCCACCTCCCCGGCGTCATCACGGCCGGCACCTTCCACCTCAACGGCGAGAAGGTCTTCTGGGACGTGCACGACGCCGCCAAGGCCGTGGTCATCGAGCTGGCCGACGAGCGTTACGCCCGGCTCGTGATCGAGGTCGCCGACCCGCGCGCCGCCGTGGCGCTCGTCGAGGAGGCCACCGCCGTCCGCTGACCGCCGCCAGCCCCCGCACCACAAACGATGTGGGACGAATACGGGACAGGCGCCGCACCCCCCACCGGGCCGACAATGACCCCACGCGACATGCCGGGGCGGGCTCGATCGGCCGCCCCCGGGTCCACGCGGACGACACCCGTACCGACCCTGGAGTCCCGATGGCCACGAAGTTCCCTCCCCTCTCCCCGGACGACCCGGCGTCGGTGGCCGGGTACCCGCTCCGCGCCCGGCTGGGGGAGGGCGGGTCACCTCGGCCACGGACGTGTTCGCGCTGGGCCAGCTCGCCGTCTTCGCCGCCACGGGACGGCCCGCGTTCGGCGAGGGCCCGGCCGACGTGCTCTTCTACCGCATCACCAACGAGGACCCCGACCTGGGAGGATGCCCGCCCGCCCTGCACGGCCCACTGGCCCGCTGCCTCAGCCGCGACCCGGCCGACCGGCCCGCCCCGGCGGAGATCGCCGCGCTCGCGGGGGCACGTGGCGGCGGGGCGGCCGGTCCCTGGTTGCCCCCGGCGGTGGCCTCCACGTTGCACGCGTACGCGCCGCCGCGGGGGCCGGCGGCTCCGGTGCGGGTCTCAGCTCACCGTCTGGGACGTCACCGGCCAGCAGGCCCTCTTCGACGGCTCCCCGGACCCGTCCGCCTGCGTGGACGCCGTGAACCTGAACCCGCTGGGCTCCTCGCTGACCTTCGCCCACATGCGGGTGGGGATGGGCCTGTGCGTCGTCACCGGGGACCACCAGGTCGTCCTCCTCAAGCTGCTCCGCAAGACCGCCGCCACGCACGCGCTGACCTGGTCGGCCACCGCCTGGGCCCGGGGCTAGGACAAAAGCGCCCCCGGGACGCCCCGGTGACGGGTTCCGGCGACGGCCGGCGGCAGTTCCTTCCAGAGATGTCTCAACTTGTGGCGAAATTCGCCAGAAGATCTAGACGTATGGCATTACGCGGGTGACAATCCGTTCGTCAATCGAAGATCGCCTGGTCCCGCGCGGACCTCTGGTCGACATGCGAGGACCGATGCGGGTTGTGCGTGGGCTGGTCGCGGCCGTCTTGGCGTTCACGATCCCGGCGGTGCCGCCCGCCGGCGCGGAGCCGCCGGAGGCAGGCGCGCCTCCGGCGGCGAGCGCGCCCCCCACGTCGGAGACGGCCGCGACCACGCTGGCCAGGCGTACCGGCAAGCCGGTCGAGATCGAGTCGATGCGCAGCGAGACCCGCCAGGTCTTCGCCCGCCCGGACGGCACCTTCGCCCTCGAACTGCACGCCCGCCCCGTCCGCGTCCGCCAGGCCACCGGCTGGGTGCCCGTGGACACCACGCTGCGCCTGCGCCCCGACGGCGCGGTGGAGCCGGTGGCCACGGCGGCCGGGCTGACCTTCTCCGGCGGGGGCGGCGGGCCGCTCGCCCGCCTGTCCCGCGGTGGCAAGGCCCTGGAGCTGGCCTGGCCGGGCACGCTGCCCAGGCCCACGCTCGACGGCGACACCGCCACCTACCCGGAGGTGCTGCCGGGCGTGGACCTGCGGGTCACCGCCGACGTGGACGGGTTCTCGCACGTCCTGGTGGTCAAGACGCGGGCCGCCGCGAGCGCGCTGCCCGACCTGGACTTCCCGCTGTCGGTCAGCGGCCTGTCGCTCACCTCCGACAAGGCGGGCAACCTGGAGGCGGTCGACCGCACCGGCGGCACGATCTTCATCGCGCCCACCCCCACGATGTGGGACTCGACGGGCGCCACGAGCCAGGCCGCGGTCAAGGAGGGCCGCGCGCCCGAGGCCCGCCAGGCCACGATGGGCGTCTCGCTCGAAGGCAGGAAGCTGCGGCTGCGGCCGGACCGCGCGATGATGAACGACCCGAAGACGCGGTACCCGGTGTTCCTGGACCCGTACTTCTCGGCCGCCCGGGGCGCCTGGACCGCCGTGTGGAGCAACTGGCCCAGCTCCAACTACCTCAACTCCAGCGACGTCGCCCGCGTCGGGCACGTCAACTCGCAGACCAACCGCTCGTTCTTCCAGATGAACACCGGCTCCACGATCCACGGCAAGCAGATCATCAAGGGCACGCTGCGGACGTACGAGACGTGGTCGTACTCGTGCAGCGCCCGCCAGGTCGAGGCGTGGTCCACCAACACGATCAGCAAGAGCACCACCTGGAGCAACCAGCCCAAGTGGGTCAAGAAACTCTCCACGGTGAACGTGGCCAAGGGCTGGGGCTCGGCCTGCCTGCCCGGCGGCGTCGAGTTCGACGTCACCTCGCAGGTCGCCGACGCCGCCGCCAACAAGTGGCCCAACATCACCGTCGGCCTCCGCGCCACCAGCGAGACCGACCAGTACGCCTGGAAGAAGTTCCGCAACAACCCGAGCCTGGTCATCGAGTACAACTCGCTGCCCGCCGACCCGGTGGCGGCCGACGCCTGGTCCGACCCGGGCGGCCCGTGCGTCTCCGGCGACGGCCGGCCGGTCATCAGCACGCCCACGCCCAAGCTCTGGGCCCGGCTCAAGGACGTCGACAACTCCGTCAGGGGCCGCTTCGAGTGGTACCGGGCCGACGGGACCAAGGCCGGGGAGTACCTGACCCCCGTGGGCTCGACCGGCACGGCCTTCTCCGCCCTCGTCCCGCAGAGCCTGTACGCCGACGGCTCGCTGGTCCGCTGGCGGGTCCGCGCCGAGGACGGCAAGGCCAACAGCGCGTGGAGCCCCTGGTGCGAGGCGACCGTGGACGCCACGGCCCCCGGCCGCGAGCCCGAGGTGTCCTCGGACCGGTTCGCCGAGAACGCCTGGAGCGACGGCGTCGGCCTGGCCGGCGGGTTCGCCTTCGCCCCCAACGGCGTCAGCGACGTCGCCGCCTACGTCTACGGCCTGGACACCACCCCCAAGACCGAGGTCCCGCCCGCCCAGGACGGCACGGCCGCGATCACGCTCACCCCGCGCCACGACGGCCCGAACGTCCTGTCGGTGCGCAGCAAGGACCGCGCCGGGCAACTCGGCCCGATCCGCACGTACGTCTTCAACGTCAACGCCGGACGGGGACCGGCCGGCCGCTGGCCCCTGGACGAGGGCCAGGGCGGCACCGCCGCCGACACCGCGGGAACCCACCCCGCCACCCTGTACGGCGCCACCTGGACCTCGGGCCGGACCGGCGGCGCGCTGAGGCTGGCCAACGCCTACGCCCAGACCGGCGGCCCGGTCGCCGACACCGGCCGCAACTTCGCCGTCACCGCCTGGGTCCGGCTCACCGGCACCGCCGCCTCCGCCACCGCCGTCACCCAGGAGGGCGGCAGGACCGGCGCGTTCTCCCTGCAGTACAGCAAGGCCGACAACCGCTGGGCGCTGGCCGTGACCAGCGCCGACACCGACGCCGCGACGACCGTGCGCGCGCTGTCGGCCGCCGCGCCCCGGCTGAACGAGTGGACCCACCTGACCGGGGTCTACGACTCGGCGGCGGGTCAGATCTCCCTCTACGTCAACGGCCGGCCGGAGTCCACGGTCGCCGTCCCCGCGCCGTGGAACGCCACCGGCCCGCTGACCATCGGCCGCGGCAGGGCCGGCGGCGCGGCGGCCGACCTGTGGCCCGGCGACGTGGACGACGTGCGGCTCTACGGCCGCGCCATGTTCGCCGACGAGGTCGCCGACCTGGTCAACAGCGCCGCCACGCTGGTCGGCCACTGGAAGCTGGACGAGGAGGGCGGGCTGTCGGCCGCCGACTCCTCGGGCCGCGCCACGCCCGCCACCCTGGCCGGCGCCGCCACCTGGACCGACGGCTGGCTGGACGGCGCCCTCGCCCTCGACGGCGCCACCGGCTACGCCCAGGCCGCCGCGCCCGCGGTCGCCACCGGCTCCGGGTTCACCGTCGCAGTCTGGACCCAGCTCGACTACCTGCCCGCCAAGGACACCGCCGCCGTCGCCCAGCCGGGCACCCGGGCGGCCGGGTTCCAGCTCGGCTTCGACAAGGAACAGGGGCGGTGGGCCCTGGGCATGGCCGCCGCCGACACCGACACCGCCGCCCTCGTCCGCACCCGCTCCGACGCCATCCCCGCCCCGCTGGAATGGACGCACGTCGCCGGCGTGTACGACGCCCTCGCCGGCGAGCTGCGCGTCTACGTCAACGGCCGCCTGTCGGCCACCACCGTCACCCCCCACGTGAGCACCTGGACCGCCACCGGCCCCCTGCAACTGGGCCGGACCAGGACCGCGGGCGTCTTCACCGGCTACTGGCCGGGGACCGTGGACGACGTCCGCACGTACGACGGCGTGCTCAGCGCCGAGCAGATAGCCCAGCTAGCAGCCCAGTAGCCCCTCCCTGGGAGAATCCGTGGACAGTGAGTTAGAGCTGCCAGAGTCCCGCTGGAATCGTTTTCAGCAGCCCGCCGAGGAACCCGACGCCCCCGACCCCCACTGGAACCGCTTCGAGGGCGCCAAGCCCGAGAGCGCCTGGCCGCGCAGGCTGGCGACCGTGCTCACGGTCGTGCTCCTGGCGCCCATGGCGTACGCGATGCCCGCCTCCGCCGCGCCCCGCAAGGCGCCCGCGGTGCAGAAGGAGACGCCGGTCAAGGGCGGCAAGGTGCCCGTCCTGCCGCCGCTCGCCGATCCCGCGGCCGAGCAGGCGTGGAAGGCCCCGCCCGCGGTCGCCTGGCCCACGCCGCGGACGGCCGAGCTGGGCGGCGGCGTCAGCACGCTGGCCGCCGGGTTCCCGGTGCGGCTGGCCCCCGCCGCCAAGGGCGTGGCCGCGGCCGAGGCCACCCCGGTCAAGGTCGAGCTGCTCAAGACCGACCTGCTCGGCGTCGCGATGCGCGTGTCGCCCGGCCAGGGCGTCGCGGCGGCCAAGGCGTCCGGGAAGACCCGCCTGGAGGTCGACTACTCCGGCTTCCGCTACGCCTTCGGCGGCGACTACGGCGCCCGGCTGCGCATGGTCAAGCTCGACGAGTGCGCGCTCGACGCCAAGGCCACCGCCTGCGCCGCGCCGCGGCCGGTCAAGAGCGACAACGACGCCAAGGCCGGCACGCTGACCGCCGAGGTCGAGACCACCGGCCTGTACGCCGTGACCGCCGCCGCCTCCGGCCCGTCGGGCGACCACGCCGCCACCTCCCTTGCCCCCTCGGCGAGCTGGAGCGTCGGCAACCAGTCCGGCGACTTCTCCTGGGCCTACGGCCTGCGCACGCCGCCCGCCCTGGGCGGCGACGAGCCCGACCTGTCGCTCGACTACTCCTCCCAGAGCGTGGACGGCCGTACCGTCTCCACCAACAACCAGCCGTCCTGGGTGGGGGAGGGCTTCGAGCTGAACCCCAGCGGCTACGTCGAACGCCGCTACAAGGCCTGCATGATCGACGGCAAGAAGACCGGCGACCTGTGCTGGGACCAGGACAACGCGACCCTGTCGCTCGGCAACTCCGCCGTCGAGCTGGTCAAGGACGCCACCACCAAGCAGTGGCGGCCCAAGCGCGACGACGGCACCCGCATCGAGTACCTCACCGGCGCCACGAACGGCGACAACAACGGCGAGTACTGGCGGGTCACGACCGCCGACGGCACCCAGTACAGCTTCGGCCTGAACCGCCTGCCCGGCTGGGCGACCGGCAAGCCGGAGACCAAGTCGGTGCAGACCGTGCCCGTGTTCGGCAACAACAGCGGCGAGCCGTGCTACTCCAGCACCCCGGCCAACGCCTGGTGCCAGCAGGCCTACCGGTGGAACCTCGACCACGCGGTCGACACCCACGGCAACGCCACCACGTACTGGTACGAGAACGAGAACAACTACTACGGCCGCAGCATGAAGCCCGAGCAGGGCACCGTGTACGTGCGCGGCGCGTACCTCACCCGCATCGACTACGGCTACCTGGGCAACGAGCTGTTCACCAAGTCCCCGGCCGCCCGGGTGGTCTTCGACGTGGCCGAGCGCTGCCTGCCCTCCGGCACCGTCACCTGCGCCGCCGACCAGCTCAAGAAGGAGACCGCGGCGTCCTGGCCGGACGTGCCGTTCGACCAGATCTGCGACGCCGGGGTCAAGTGCACCGACCGGCTGTCGCCGACGTTCTTCTCGCGCAAGCGCCTGGCCAAGGTCACCACGCAGGTCCTGAACGCCTCCGGCCAGTACAGCCCGGTGGACTCCTGGACGCTGACCCACCAGTTCCCCGCCACCGGCGACGGCCTGAGCCCGTCGTTGTGGCTGGCCGCGGTCCAGCAGAGCGGCCACGTGGGCGGCACCCTCACGATGCCGAAGATCACCTTCAGCGGCGTGCAGCTGCCCAACCGGGTGGACGCCAACGAGGGACGCGCGCCGCTGGTCAAGTGGCGGGTGCAGGGCGTGAACAACGAGACCGGCGGCGAGCTGCGGATCAACTACGCCGCGGCCGACTGCAAGCCCGGCGACGTGCCGGCCGCGGCCGACAAGAACAACCGGCTGTGCTTCCCGCAGCGCTGGGCGCCGCCCGACGAGGGCGAGGTCACCGACTGGTTCCACAAGTACGTCGTCACCCAGACCGTCGAGGTGGACCGCGTCGCCGGCTCGCCCAACGTGGTCACCGACTACGAGTACCTCGACGGCGGGGCCTGGCACTACGCCGACAACATCCTCGTCAAGCCCGAGCAGCGCACCTGGTCGGACTGGCGCGGGTTCGGCCGCGTACGGGTCCGTGAGGGCGACGGGCAGGACACCAGGCGCACGCTCACCGAGTTCAGGTACTTCCGCGGCATGCACGGCGACAAGCAGGCCGACGGCTCCAAGCGCACCGCGCAGGTCGTCGACACCGAGGGCGGCAAGCTGGACGACCTCGACCAGCTCTCCGGCTTCGAACGTGAGGAGATCCTCTACGACGGCGACGGCGGGACGGTGCTGACCGCGACCGCCGAGGAGCCGTGGTCGCTCAAGACCGCCGAGTCCACGCAGGGCGGCGTCACCAAGACCGCGTACGCGGTCGAGCCCAAGTCGATGGTGACCCGCACCGCGCTGGCGGGCGGCGCGTGGCGGCGTACCGGCGAGGAGCGCTCGTACGACGCCAAGGGCCTGCTCACCCAGGTGGAGGAGAAGGGCGACCTGGCCACCGCCGACGACGACCAGTGCACCCGCTACACCTACGCCCGCAACGACACCGCCTGGATGCTCGACTACACCAGCAGGATCCAGAAGGTCGCCGCGGGCTGCGGCACCGCCGTCTCGGCCCTGGCCGCCGGCGAGGTGATCTCCGACGAGCGGGTCCAGTACGACGACAAGGCCTACGGCCAGGCGCCCACCAAGGGCGACGTGACCACCGTCCAGCAGCTCGCCGCGGCCGACGGCTCGACGATCACCGACAGCACCCACACCTACGACGTCTACGGCCGCGAGACCAGCGAGACCGACCCGGTCGGGACGAAGTCCACCATCACCTACAGCCCGGCCACCGGCGCCCCGGCCACGGAGGTCGTCGAGACCAACCAGCTCGGCCACGTCGAGCGCACCCTCGTCGAGCCCGCCTGGGGCGAGCCCGTCGCCGAGATCGACGCCAACGGCCGGCGCGTCGACATGGAGCACGACGCGCTCGGCCGCCTGGTCAAGGTCTGGCAGCCGGACCGCAGCAAGGCCGCCGGCCAGTCGCCCAGCACCGAGTACGCCTACACCATGCGCACCGACGGCCCCAGCGTCGTCACCACCAAGACGCTGCGCGCCGACGGCGGCTACACCGTCAGCCACGAGCTGTACGACGGCCTGATGCGCGAGCGCCAGACCCAGGAACCCGCCCCCCGCGACGACCAGACGCAGGACCCTGAGCTGCGCGACGGACGCACGATCACCGACACCTTCTACAACTCGCTCGGCGAGGTGAGCAAGTCCAACACCGGCTACTTCACCACCGGCACGCCCGCCACCGAGCTGCTCGCGGTCGCCGACACCGACGTGCCCACCCAGGTCGTGTCGACCTTCGACGGCGCCGGCGAGGTCAACGCCCAGATCCTCAAGGCCAAGGGCGTGGAGAAGTACCGGGTCTCGGCCACCCAGCAGGGCGACCGCATCAACGTGACGCCGCCGGCCGGCGGCACCGCGACGACCCGCATCGGCGACGCCGACGACCGGCTCATCGAGCTGCGCCAGTACAAGGGCGCGACCCCGACGGGCGCGTACGAGTCCACCAAGTACACCTACGACCCCGCCGGACGCCTGTCCACGGTGACCGACTCCGCCGGCAACGTGTGGCGCCACCACTACGACGTGCGCGGCCGGGAGATCAAGACGGAGGACCCCGACAAGGGCGTCACCACGATGACGTACAACGACGCCGACGACCTGGTCAGCAGCACCGACGCGCGCGGCAAGACCCTCTGGTACGTCTACGACGACCTCGGACGCAAGAAGGAGCTGCGCGACGGCTCGGCCACCGGCACGCTGCTGGCCGAGTGGAAGTACGACGGGCTGGCCAAGGGCCACATGAACGCCACCATCCGGTACGCGGGCGGGCAGGCGTACAAGGCGGAGATCAACGCCATCGACTCCGACTACCGCACCCTGCGCGAGACCGTGACGGTCCCCGCGCGGGAGGGCAAGCTGGCCGGCTCGTACGTGCTCAACACCCGCTACACCCTGGACGACCAGGTGCAGTCGGTCAGCTTCCCGGCCGGGGGCGGGCTGGAGGCCGAGTCGGTGGTCTACTCCTACGACGAGCTCAGCCAGCCGACCAAGGTCACCGGGCTGTCGTCGTACGTGACCGCGACCCGCTACTCCAAGCTCGGCGAGACCCTGCAGTACGAGCTGGGCTCCGGCGGCAGGAAGACCTGGCTCACCTACACCCATGACGAGTCCACCCGCAGGCTGACCAGGATGCGGCTGGACCGGGAGGGCGCCGCAGCGACCGACCTCGACCTCAACTACGCCTACGACGCCGCCGGCAACATCACCAAGATCGCCGAAAAGGCGGGCGGCCGGGACACGCAGTGCTTCACCTACGACCACCTGCGCCGGATGACCTCGGCGTGGACGGCCACCGACGACTGCGCGAGCGGCACGCCTAGCTCGGACAAGATCGGCGGCGTGGCCCCGTACGCGGTCAACTACGCCTACGACTCCACCGGCAACCGGGTCAAGGAGACCAAGCCCGCCTGGGGCGGCGCGCCCGAGACCGTGCGCACCTCGGTCTACCCGGCGGCCGGCGGCAAGCAGCCGCACGCGGTGCAGAGCATCGGCGCTGACCTGTTCACCTACGACGAGGCCGGCAACACCACCCGACGCAAGGTCGGCACCTCCGACCAGACCCTCGTCTGGGACGCCGAAGGCAACCTGGAATCGGTCACCGAGGCCGGCAAGACGACGTCGTTCCTCTACGACGCCGACGGCGACCGCCTGCTGCGCAAGACCCCCACGGACGCCACCCTGTACGTGGACGACATGGAACTGCGCTTCGACTTCGCCAAGGACGCGGTCGAGCAGACCCGCTACTACACGATCAACGGCGAGCCGATCGCGGTCCGCACGCCCGACAACCAGGTCTACTTCCTGGCCGCCGACCACCAGGGAACCGCGCAGGCCGCGGTGAACGGCGGCACCGGGGAGCTGGCCGTACGGCGGATGACGCCGTTCGGCGAGGACCGGGGGTCGCCGCCGCCCTGGTGGCCGGGGCAGCGGTCCTTCGTCGGCGGGACCAAGGATCCGACGACCGGGCTCGTCCACCTGGGCGCCCGCGAGTACGACCCGAAGAACGGCCGCTTCCTGTCGGTCGACCCCATCATCGAGGAGGAGGACCCCCAGCAGCTCAACGCCTACGCCTACGCCAACAACAGCCCCGTCAGCATGAGCGACCCGGACGGCCAGCTGTTCTGGATCGCGGTCGGCATCGCGGCCCGGATCGCGGCGCGGATCATCGCCAGGAAGCTGGCGCAGGCGGCGGCCCGGCGGGCGGCGCTCGCGGCGGCGCGGGCGGCGGCACGGCGCGCGGCCATCGCGGCGGCCAAGCGGCGGGCGGCGGCGCTGGCCAGGAAGAAGGCGCTGGAGGCGGCCAAGAAGAAGGCCGCGGCGGCGGCCAAGCGCAAGGCGCTGGCCGCGGCCAGGAAGAAGGCGGCGGAGAAAGCCAGGAAGGCGGCCGCCGCGGCGGCCAAGAGACGGGCCGCCGCGGCGGCCAGGAGAGAGGCACGCAGGAAGGCCGCCGAGGCGGCGGCCAAGCGCCGGGCCACGCAGGCGGCCAGGGCGCGCAACCGGTACCGGGCGGCCCAGGCCAGGCGCGCCCAGGCCGCACGGCGACCGGCGCACCGGCCGACCAGCCACAGGGCGGTCCAACGGCAGTCGCCGCCCAAGGCCAGCAGGCAGCCGGCGCAGCCGAGACCGAGCCAGGTCTACCGCAATGACGGCACCACGCAGCCGACCCAGTCCTACACCGTCTACCGCGACGGCAGGATGTACCCGGACGGGCCGCCGCCACCCAGCCTGACCAGGCCCCAAGGCTCCGGACAGGCTGAGAAGCAGATCTTCAAACCGGAGAAGATCGAGCCGGAGAACACCCGGACGGGCACGATCGCCGAGACCGGCGCCCGTGTCACCCGCTGGATCGACCAGAGCGGCCTGGACGACTTCCTCGGCGGCCTGTTCTGATCCCCGGCCCTGGGCGCGCGGACCACACCCGGCCCTCGCGCCCAGGGCTCACCCGGCCACCGGTCAGGCCACGTCCCGGCGCAGCGGCCTCAGGACGGCGACCGCGCTCGCCAGCGCCGCGTACGCCAGCAGCACCAGCGCCCCGGCGGCCGGTGACAACAACCGGACCGGGTCGCTGGACAACTGCGCGGCCAGCGCGTCGGCCACGGCGGTGAAGTCGGTCAGCGCCGAGGTCGCGCCGCCGGGCAGCCACGGGTACAGCTCCCGCACGCCGGGGATCATGATCAGCGCCAGCTCGCCGCCGTACAGGTAGCCGATCACCACGCACAACGCCGCGACCTGGTTGCGGATCAGCGCGCCCACGCCCACGCCGAGCACCACGTAGACCGCCATCGCCACGCCCAGCCGGGCCAGCAGCGCGACGATCGTCCCGGCGGGCAGCCCCAGCTCGACGCCGCGGGCCGCGGCCACGCCGAACAGCGCCGCGCCGGCCGTGGCGGCCAGGACCAGCCCGTACGCCAGGCCCGCCACGGCGTAGGCGACGAGCTTGGCCACCAGCACCCGCCAGCGGTCCGGCGCGAACAGGAACGTGAAGTTCACCGTGCGGTGCCGGTACTCCGACGTCACGGCGAGCGTCCCGACGGCGGCCGGCACGAAGGCCGTGAACCCCAGGAACCCCAGGACGGCCCGCACCCCCGCCTCGGTGTCCAGCCCCGGCATCGGCGGCTCGAAGTTCTCCGGCCCGAGCAGGGCCAGCAGCCCGATCAGACCGCCGCCGAGCAGCACGGCCACCAGCGGCATGCCCCACCACATCCGCGTGGCCAGCAGCCGCCGGAACTCGGCCCGGACGAAACCCCTCACGCGCCCGCCCTCTCGCTCACGCCCGCCCGCTGCCGCGCGCCGGCCTCCTGACTCGCGCCCGTTCGCTCCCGTGTCCCCTCGCCGGTGAGGCCGAGGAAGAGCCGTTCCAGGGTCGGGCGTTCGGTGGCCAGACCGTGGACCGGCAGGCCGTGGGCCGCGGCCAGGGTGGCGACCCGCGCCGGGTCGAGGCCGCGGACCCGCAGGTCATCCGGGCCGGCCATCTCCACCAGCCCGGCCTCGCACGCCAGGACCGCGCGCAGGGCGGCGGCGTCGGGGGTGCGCACCAGCACGTCCGGCTCGGCGCCGCACAACTCGCGCAGGCGGCCGGCGGCCAGCAGCCGCCCCCGCCCGATGACCACCACGTCGTCGGCGACCTGCTCCACCTCGGCCAGCACGTGACTGGAGACCAGGACCGCACGGCCCTCGGCGGCCATGCCGCGCAGGAACGAGCGCAGCCACGCCGCCCCCTCGGGGTCCAGGCCGTTGCCCGGCTCGTCCAGCAGCAGCACGCGCGGGTCGCCGAGCAGGGCGGTGGCCAGGTTGAGCCGCTGCCGCATCCCGGTGGACAGGGCGCCGGTCGCCCGCCCGGCGGCCCCCGCCAGGCCCACCAGGCCCAGCAGGTCGCCGACCCGGCGATCGGGATGGGCGCCCATCGCGGCGTAGATCCGCAGGTGATCCCTGACCGAATGCCGGGGATGGAAGGAGGCGGCGTCGAACGTCGCGCCCACCACGGTGGTCGGGCGCGGGAGGTCCCGGTAGCGCCGCCCGCCGATCGTCACGCCGCCGCGGGTGGGGGTGACGTGGCCGACCATCATGCGCATCGTCGTGGTCTTCCCGGCGCCGTTGAGGCCGAGGAACGCGGTGACCGCCCCCGGCCGGACCGTGAAGCTGAGGTCGTCGACGGCGGTCAGCTCGCCGTACCGCTTGGTCAGGCCGCTGACCTCGACTCCGGTCACGCGACCACGGCCCGTACGGCGGCGGCGACCCGTCCGGCGTCGGGGACCGAGACGACCACCTCGTCGAACTCCCCGCCGGACGCGGCGCGGTCCAGCAGCAGGTGCACCGCCGGCGCGTCGCGGGTGACCGACACGAGCTGCCGCCGCCCCCCGAACAGGCCCCACACGCCGATCTTGACGTGGCCCGCCACGCTCAGCCCCTTCCGGGCGCCGCGCGGGACGCGCAACGGCTCCCCGGCGACCCGCACCTCCCGCACGGACGCGAGCGGGAACGCGTACCGGCCGTGACCGGTGAGGAACCGCTCCCACGGGCCGAAGGCGATCGTGACCAGACCCTCGTTGACGTTTACCGTTGCCACAGCTCAGCCTTCCTTCAGGGGGAGCAGGACCGTCGCCAGCATGCGCGGCGTACGCCCCCCTCCCGGCTCGTTCGCCAGCAGGGGCCGCACCAGCTCGGCGAACCCCTGGGCGAAGGCGACGAACTCCTCGTCGTCCAGGTGCAGCACCAGCTGTTGGTAGCCGGCGCCGTCGGCGGCCAGATCGACGCGTTCCCGGTCGAGATAGCGCGAGAACTCCGACAGCAGGCTCCCGGCGAACGCGGTGAACCACCGCGCGTGGTCCTCCGCCGACGCCCCCGCCAGCGCCTCGGGGGACGGCGTCAGGCCGCCCTCGGGCACCGCGTACACCCGTTCGGTCGCTCCGCCGACCTTGTGCTCCTCGACCACTTCCAGCATCCCGCCCTTGGCCAGCGTCGCGATCTGCCGGTAGAGCGTGGCCTGCGGCACGTCGGGCAGCAGGCCCGCCAGGTCGGAGGCCGTACGGCGGCCCCCGGCGACGGCGCGCAGGATGCGGATGCGCACGGGATGCAGCGCCAGTTCGGCCCAGCGCTCTGTCGAGGTCGTCACGCTTCAGACGTTATCACTATCGAGAATGAGAATGACACCTCTGTGGCATTTCTGCATGTCACAGCCCTGGTGGGGGTAGGTGCCGCCTGAGGAGGACCCGGTGATGGGAGCGACGGTCGACTATCGGGCGGCATTCGAGGCACTGCCGTGTCCCTGCATGGTGCTCACGCGCGGCCAGGTCGTGCTCGCCGTCAACGACGCCTACCTGCGGATGACCGGCCAGGACCGGGCGGAGGTCGTCGGCCGCGCCCTGCTGGACGGGGCCCCGGTCCTCGCCGACCTGAGCGCGTCCGGGGCGGCGAAGGTGCGCGCGTCGCTGGAGCGGGTGGCCGGCACCGGCGTCGGCGACGTCGTGCCGCTGCTGCGGGACGACTGGGACCCGCACGACGAGCGCCACTGGCGCCTGACGAACGCCCCGGTGCTCGACCCGTCGGGGGAGGCGAAGGAGATCGTCGTCGTGTTCGGGGACGTCACCGGCTCGCTCGAAGCCCGGCGCGCCGCCCCGGCCCGCACCGACGGCCGGGTCTCCGGCCCGCTGAAGCCGAACGCGCTGCTCCACCAGGCCTACCGCCAGGAGCAGCAGAAGGTCTCGATGCTGCACGAGACGATCGAGCACCAGCAGCGGTTCGTCTTCGACGCCGCCCACGACCTGCGCAACCCGATCACGGGCCTGCTGACCGAGCTGGAGGAGGCGCTGTCCGACCCCGGCGCCGACCTCCGCCGGACCCTGCACAGCCTGCACCGGGACGCCGAGCGGCTCAACGACATCGTCGGCGACCTGCTCGCCCTGGCCCGCCTCTACACGGCCCCGCCGCCCGGCGCCGACCTCGTCGACCTCGGCCGCCTGGTCGTGGAGGAACTGGACGCCCATCCGCCGAGCGCGTCCGTCATCACCCGGCTGGAGGAGAACGTGGTGGTCCGCGCCTCGCGGGTGCGGCTGGCCCGGCTGCTGTCCAACCTGGTGGCCAACGCCGAGCGCCACACCACCAGCAGGATCGAGTTCGTGGTCGCCGCCGCGCCGCCGTACGCCGTCCTGGAGGTCATCGACGACGGGCCCGGCATCCCGCCCGAGGAGCGGGAGCGGATCTTCCACCGGCTGTACCGCCAGGACCAGGCGCGCTCGCTGGACGCCGGCGGCTCCGGCTTCGGCCTGCCCATCGCCCGCGAGATCGCCCACGCCTACGGGGGCGACCTCTTCGTGGCCGACCATCCGGGCGGTGCCCGCTTCGTCCTGAGGCTCCCGCTGGCGACGTGACCGCCCGAGTCTGAGGGCTTATGCCGACGCTCAGTCGTAAGTCGTGCTCCGGTCGTCGAAGATAGACTTGGGGTCCTCTGAAGTGGCTGCCGTCATCGGCGGAGAGGCTGGTGTTGACTCTGGACACGCTCAACGGCGCGACGGCGGGGGCCGGCGCGCTGCTCTCCCTGCTGCGGGAAGGGCCGCCGCGCACCCGGACCGAGCTGGTCCAGCTCACCGGCCTGGCCCGGTCCACCGTGTCCCTGCGCCTCGACGCGCTGCTCCGGCACCGCTGGGTGCTGCCCGCCGACGACGCCGTCTCCTCGGGCGGGCGGCCCGCGGCCATGTTCGCCTTCAACCGCACCGCGCGGCTCGTGCTCGCCGCCGACCTGGGCGTCATGCACGAGCGGGTCGCGATCACCGATCTCGGCGGCACGGTGCTGGCCGAGCG
The DNA here is from genome assembly GCF_044547985.1 of Nonomuraea sp. NPDC052265. Lineage (NCBI taxonomy): Bacteria > Bacillati > Actinomycetota > Actinomycetes > Streptosporangiales > Streptosporangiaceae > Nonomuraea > Nonomuraea sp. NPDC052265. Next base: position 108,620 of record NZ_JBIUBJ010000021.1, on the reverse strand, counting down.
GACCGCCGACGCGCCGATCGACCGGGGCCCGGAGGCGACGCTCGGGCGGCTCGCGCGGACGTTCACCGACCTGCTCGACGAGAGCGGGCGCGACCTGGCCGACGTGTGCGGCGCGGGCATCGGCCTGCCGGGCCCGGTCGAGTACTCGACGGGACGCCCGGTCAACCCGCCGCTCATGCCCGGATGGGACCGCTTCCCGGTGCCGGAGTGGCTGGGGGAGCGGCTGGGCGTGCCGGTCCTCGTGGACAACGACGTCAACATCATGGCGCTCGGCGAGCACCGCGCCGGGCGGCAGGAGACCGGCCAGCTCGTCTTCGTCAAGATCGGCACGGGCATCGGCTGCGGTGTGATCTCCGACGGCCGCCTCCACCGGGGCGCCCAGGGCGCGGCCGGCGACATCGGGCACATCCGCGTGGCCACCGCCGACGACGACGTGCTGTGCCACTGCGGCAACGTGGGCTGCCTGGAGGCCCTGGCGGGCGGGGCCGCGCTGGCCGCCCGGATCTCGGCGACGGGCGTGCCCGCCGCCGGCGGCCGGGACGTCGTCACGCTGCTGCGTGCCGGCAACCGCGACGCCGCCCAGCTCGTCCGCCAGGCCGGGCGCGAGATCGGCGACGTGCTGGCCACGATCGTGAACTTCTTCAACCCGGCCGCGATCGTGATCGGCGGCGACCTGGCCGACGCCGGTGAGCACCTGCTCGCGGGCGTCCGCGAGGCCATCTACAAGCGCTCGCTCCCGCTGGCCACGCAGCACCTGCGCATCCAGGTCAGCGAGCTGGGCGACCGGGCGGGCGTCATCGGGGCGGCCGTCATGGTGCTGGAGCATGTCCTGGCCCCGGAGGCGGTGGACAGCGCCCTCGCCGGCTGACGTCCGCCGCGAAAGCCCGCCCTGCCGCGCAGGGCGGGCTTTCGTCGTTCCGGGCCAGGGCGTTCACCAGTTACGTCTAGGACTTAACGGACTTTCGTTGACAATCATCAAAAGCCAGATCTAATGTCCCGATCTACGAAGGTTCTTCGATCGTCCGCCAATGGAACCCTCCTTCCCGGTCCACCCCCACGGAAAGGGAACCTCCGCGATGCCCCCCAGCAGATCCACCCGTGCCTCCCGATGGACGGCGCGGGCCGGCGCCCTGCTCCTGGCCATGTCGGGCACCGTCGTGCTCACCGTGGCCGCCCCGCCCGCCCGGGCCCACGCCGCCATCGACCCCGCCGACTACCAGCGTGTCGAGCTGGCCAAGGGCGTCGCCGAGATGGGCGAGCCGATGACCATGGCGGTGCTGCCCGACCTGTCGGTGCTGCACACCGCCCGCGACGGGACGCTGCGCCGTACCGACGCGCGGGGACAGACCGCCGTGGTCGGCGCGCTGCCCGTCTACACCCACGACGAGGAGGGCCTGCAGGGCGTCGCCGTGGACCCCGGCTTCGCCACCAACCGGACCATCTACCTCTACTACGCCCCCCGCCTGAGCACGCCGTCGGGTGACGCGCCCGCGACCGGTACGGACTGGTCGGCCTGGCAGGGCGTCAACCGCCTGGCCAGGTTCACCGTCAAGCCCGACTGGACGCTCGACATGGCCTCGCAGCGGACCGTGCTCGACGTGGCCGCCGACCGCGGCATGTGCTGCCACGTCGGCGGCGACATGGACTTCGACGCCCAGGGCAACCTCTACCTGTCCACCGGCGACGACTCCAACCCCTTCGACTCGGCCGGGTACGCCCCCATCGACGAGCGGCCCGACCGCAACCCCGTCTACGACGCCCAGCGCAGCGCCGGCAACACCAACGACCTGCGCGGCAAGATCCTGCGCATCAAGGTCGACCCGGCGGACGGCACGTACACGATCCCCGCGGGCAACCTCTTCCCGCCGGGCACCGCGAAGACCAGGCCCGAGATCTACGCCATGGGCTTCCGCAACCCGTTCAGGATGACCGTGGACAAGGCCACCGGCGTCGTCCACGTCGGCGACTACGGCCCCGACGCCGGCAGCACCGACCCCGGCCGAGGGCCCGGCGGCCAGGTCGAGTTCGACCGCGTCACCGGCCCCGGCAACTACGGCTGGCCGTACTGCACCGGGACCAACACCCTGGCCGAGACCTACAACGAGTACACCTTCCCCTCGGGGCCCGCCGGCCAGAAGTACGACTGCGCCGCGGGCGGCCCGGCCAACAATTCGCCGCGCAACACCGGCCTGGCCGAACTCCCGCCCGCCAAGCCCGCCTGGATCAGGTACGGCGGCGACGCCGGCTCGCCGCCCGAGTTCGGCAGCGGCTCGGAGTCGCCGATGGGCGGCCCCGTCTACCGCTACGACGCCGCCCTGAACTCCGCCGTCAAGTTCCCCCAGGACCTCGACGGGCACTTCTTCGCCGGCGAGTTCGGCCGCAAGTGGATCAAGGCGATCGACGTGGCCGCCGACGGCGCCCGCGGCGAGATCGCCGCCTTCCCCTGGACCGGCACGCAGGTGATGGACCTGGCGTTCGGGCCCGACGGCGCGCTCTACGTCCTCGACTACGGCTCCGGCTACTTCGGCGGCGACGCCAACTCCGCCCTCTACCGCGTCGAGTACATCAAGGACAGGAACCGCTCTCCGGTCGCGGTCGCCAAGGCCGACAGGACGTCCGGGAAACTCCCGCTCACCGTGGCCTTCTCCAGCGCCGGCTCCGCCGACCCCGAGGGCGGCGCGCTCACCTACGCCTGGGACTTCGGCGACGGCACCACCTCCACCGCCCCGAACCCCACCAAGACCTACACCGCCGAGGGACAGTTCTCCGCCACGCTCACCGTGCGCGACCCCCAGGGCAACTCCGGCACGGCCGGCGTGGTCATCACCGCCGGCAACACCGCCCCCACCGTGACCATCGGCACGCCCGCCCCCGGGACGCCGTTCACCTGGGGCGACACCGTGCCCTTCACGATCGGGGTGACCGACCCCGAGGACACCGCGGTCGACTGCGCCAAGGTCAGGATGACGTACGTGCTCGGCCACGACAGCCACGGCCACCAGATCACCTCCAAGAACGGCTGCGCGGGCGAGCTGACGATCCCGGTCGACGGCGAGCACGACGACGCGGCCAACATCTTCGCCGTCTTCGACGCCGAGTACACCGACCAGGGCGGCCTGACCACCCATACCCAGCACGTCCTGCAGCCGCGCCACCGCCAGGCCGAGCACTACACGACGATGTCCGGCGTCTCGCAGATCTCCAAGGCGGCCGCGCACGGCGGCAGGACGGTCGGCGACGTGCACAACGGCGACTGGATCGCCTTCAAGCCCTACCGGCTCGACGACGCCAGGACGTTCCGGGCGCGGGTCTCCTCGGGCGGCGTCGGCGGTTCCGTCGAGGTGCGCGCCGGCTCGCCGACCGGGCCCCTGCTCGGCAAGGCGGCCGTCCCGGTGACGGGCGGCTGGGAGACCTTCACCGACGTGCAGGCCCCGCTGGCCGGCGCGACGGCCGAGAGCACCACGCTCTACCTGGTCTTCACCGGGGGCGCCGGGGCGCTGTTCGACCTCGACGACTTCACCCTGGCCAAGGAGGCGATGGCCACCGGCCCGATCCGCGCCGCCGACGGCAGATGCGTGGACGTCGCCGGCGCCGCCACCGCCGACGGCACCAAGGTCCAGCTCTACTCCTGCAACGGTACGAACGCCCAGAACTGGATCATCGACGGCCAGACCGTCAAGGCGCTCGGCAAGTGCCTGGACGTGGCCGGCGCCAACAGCGCCGACGGCACAAAGGTGCAGATCTGGACCTGCAACGACACCGGCGCGCAGAAGTGGACCGCCGAGGGCGGCGCGCTGAAGGCGCTCGGCAAGTGCCTCGACGCCACCGACCCGGCCCAGCTCGTCATCCGGACGTGCAACGGCGGTACCGCGCAGAAGTTCACCACCGCCACCCCCTCCGCCGGCGGCCCCGCCGTCCTGGTCTTCTCCCGTACGGCGGGGTTCCGGCACGACTCGATCGCGGCGGGCGTCCAGGCGATCAGGGACCTCGGGTTCGGCGTGACCGCGACCGAGGACCCGGCCGCGTTCACCGCGGCGAACCTGGCCGCGTACAAGGCGGTCGTCTTCCTCAACACCACCGGCGACGTGCTCGACGCCACGCAGCAGGCCGCGTTCGAGGCGTACGTCAAGGCGGGCGGCGGCTACGCCGGCATCCACGCGGCGGCCGACACCGAGTACGACTGGCCCTGGTACGGCGGCCTCGTCGGCGCCTGGTTCGCCGCCCACCCGGCGGTGCAGAAGGCGACGGTCAAGGTCGAGGACCGGGCGCACCCGGCGACCGCCCACCTGGACGCCTCCTGGCCGCGGACCGACGAGTGGTACGACTACCGGACCAACGCCAGGACCGGCGCCCACGTGCTGGCGACCCTGGACGAGTCGACGTACTCGGGCGGCACGATGGGCGCCGACCATCCGATCGCCTGGTGCAAGCCGTACGACGGGGGACGGTCCTTCTACACCGGCGGCGGGCACACCGCGGAGTCCTTCGCCGAGCCCGCCTTCCGGCAGCACCTGCGCGGCGGCCTCGCCTACGCCACGGGCCAGGCCAAGGCCGACTGCCGCCCCGAGACCGGCTACACCACCCTCTACAACGGCTCGACCACGGGCTGGGAACAGGCCGGGCCGGGCGGGTTCGCCAACGCCGGCGGCACGCTGACCTCGCAGGGCGGCATGGGCCTGTTCTGGTACAAGGCGAAGGAGTACACCACCTCCTACTCGCTCAAGCTCGACTGGAGGCCGGCCGGCGACGACAACTCCGGCGTCTTCGTCGGCTTCCCGCCCTCGACCGACCCGTCCTCGGCGGTGAACAACGGCTACGAGATCCAGATCGACGCCACCGACACCCCGGACAGGACCACCGGCTCGGTCTACGGCTTCAAGGCCGCCGACACCGCCGCCCGCGACGCCGCGCTGAACCCGCCGGGACAGTGGAACACCTACGAGATCCGGGTCGAGGGCGAACGCCTCCAGGTCTTCCTCAACGGCGTGAAGATCAACGACTTCACCAACACCGACCCGGCCCGCTCGCTGAAGAACGGGCACATCGGCCTCCAGAACCACGGCGACGGCGACGAGGTGTCCTTCCGCAACGTCCGGATCAAGGAGCTCGGCCCGCCCACCGGGGACTCCGTCGTCCAGGCGGAGACCTGGACGCAGGCGTCCGGCGTGGCCACCTACCCGCACACCCCCGCGCACGGCGGCACCGTGCTCGGCTACGTCGACCCGGGCGACTGGGCGGCCTACGACGTGGACCTCACCGGGGTCACCGCGCTCAGGGCCCGGGTCGCCTCGCCGGGGCCGTCGGGCGGCTTCGAGGTCCGTACCGGCTCGCCGACCGGGCCGGTGCTCGGCGCCGTCACCGTGCCGAACACCGGGGGCTGGGAGTCCTACGCCGACGTCTCCACGGAGCTGACGGGCGTCCCGTCCGGCGCGGCCCGGCTGTACCTGGTGTTCACCGGCGCGAACTTCGACGTCGACGACGTCACCCTGGTCCGCGGCTCGGGCCGGACGGCGGCCAGGCGGGCCGCCGGGTAGCCGCCGGGCCGGTGGCCGCCACGCGGACGGCCACCGGCCCGGCGGCCGTGGGAGGGCGGGTCAGGTCAACGCGTAGCCGAGGACCTGCTCGTGGATCAGGCCCTCGCAGCCCGCCTGGTCCGTGACGAGGTGGTCGCCGCTCGCGGCGCGGCACCGGTGCAGCGCGACCGACCCGGGCACCTGGCTGGTGTAGACGTGACCGACCGGGCCCATCGGGAACTGCCCCTCGCAGCCCGGGTCGCGGGTGAGCATGGTGTGCGCGCCTACCTTGCACTCGTACAGGGGCACGGTGCCGGCCGCCTGGTTGCGCAGCAGCTTCCAGACGCGTTCCTGGGTGAAGCCGGGCGGCAGCAGCCGGGAGCTGGCCACGTGCCCCTTGCTCGCCTGGTAGCCGCGCCGGAGCTGGGTGTGGGGAAGCAGTTCGAAGCCGCACGACAACTGCGGGGGCGACAGGTCGTTCCGGTTGGCCAGCGCCCACGTCGCCCACGCCGGTTTGGCCGAGCCGTCGGTACGGCGCAGTCCCACGCCGAGGCCGGCAGCCGTCTCGTCCGGGTGGTCGCTCATGCGGTGCCAGACGTAGCTCTCGATGCCCGGGGTGCCCAGGACGTTGCGGAAGGAGTTGCACAACTGCGACGCCTGCGCGGCCTCCGACGAGGGCGACAGCGAGTTCACGCCGCTCTCGGTGAGCTGCACCTGCCAGGCCGACGGCGTGTTCGGGAACTGCTGGCGCAGCCAGCCGACCAGCACGCCGATGTTGCCGTAGGTGACCCGGGGGAAGTCGTCGGCGGAGAACTGGGGCGCCAGCAGGTTCGGCGGGTAGGGGTGGTAGGCGACCCGCCAGGCCCGGCTGCCGGCCCGCGCGGCCAGGCCCTTGAGCACGGTCATGCCCGACAACATCGCGTCGGAGGCGGCCGGCTGGTCGTACGCGGTGCCGAAGTGGTGGTCGAGCGAGGTGAGCACCTTCGCGGTGGGCTGCTGGGCCATGACCGCGTCGTAGGCGGCGTTGTAGTTCGCGGCGATCGCGTCCAGCCAGGCGGTCGTGCCGCACGCCGTGCCCTGGCCGCAGCCGATGTCGAACCAGGTGTTGCTGTTGACCTCGTTCATGACGACGAAGTCGGCGATGCGGCCGTTGCCGTGCTGCCCGTCGTAGCGCTGGGCCAGCATGCCGGCGAAGCGGCCGTAGTCGGCGGGGTCGTCGGGGACGCAGAACTTCTCGAACCCCGGGGCGGCGGGCGTGCAGGGACGGGCGCCCCGGGCCCAGGCCGGGGTGCCGTAGACGACGGCGGTGACGACCAGACCGCGGGCGGTCCAGTCCTTGATGGCGGCGTCGACGGCGGAGTTCACGGTGAAGCAGTGGCCGCCGAACTCCTGCGCGCCCGCCGCGCACGGCGGCGCCTTCACGCCGGGCTCCCACTCGGCCCAGATGAGGTTCATGGCGACGCCGCCGGCGTTGTTGCCGGCGATCTCGTTCTTGTCGGGCCAGAAGTCCGGTTGCAGGCCCTTGATGCGGTAGTCGGACCTGACCGGGTACGGCAGAGCGGCGGCGGCGGCGACGGCCGGCGCCGCGGGGAGGAGAAGGAACAGGACGGCGGCGAGACGGGCAACCCAACGCATGGAACCTCCTGAATTTAAACGTCTCAACAATGAGGCTCAGAAGGCGGTCAGGCAAGACCCGATTTCCTGCGGTGGGCCGACTTGAAACGTCACTGAGGAAGTGTCGACGCCCTGACCATGAGCTCCGGCTGGAAGACGATCTCCTGGTGCCAGTGGTTGGCGTCGCCCCGGGCGTCGGTGAGCAGCAGCTCCGCGGCGGCCTGGCCGAGCTGGTGCTTGGGCTGGCGGACCGAGGTCAGGGACGGCGACAGCAGCTCGGCGAACTCGACGTCGTCGTAGCCCATGACCGCCATGTCGTGCGGGACGCGCGCGCCGCGCCGCTCCAGCCCGCGCAGCGCGCCCAGCGCCACCGTGTCGTTGACGCAGAACAGCGCCGTCGGCCCCTTGCGCGCGGGCAGCCGCTCCAGCGCCGCCTCGCCCTCGCGCGGGGTCAGCGCGGGCAGCGTGACCTCGGTGATCACCTCGTCGGGGTCGAGCCCGGCGGCCCGCACCGCCCTGGCCAGCCCCTCCCGCCGGTCGGCGCACTGGCGCACGATGGGCGGCCCGTTGAGGAAGGCGATGCGCCGGTGGCCGAGCGACAGCAGGTGGGCGCCGGCCAGCTCGCCGCCCCTGACGTTGTCGACCGCCACCGCGCAGAGCTGGGAGTCGACGCCCGGCCGGTCGAGCAGCACCATCCCGACGCCGCGCCTGCGCAGCTCCACCAGATGGGAGATGTCGGGCCCGGCGGGCGTGATGAGGATGCCGGGCACCCGGTGCTGCTCCAGGATCTGCAGGTAGTGGGCCTCCTTCTCGGCCGAGTCGCCGGAGCTGCACAACACCAGGAGCAGCTGCTCCTGCGACAGCCGGGTCTCGATGCCCGGCAGCACCTCGCTGAAGAACGGGTTGCCGATGTCGCGCACCATGACGCCCACCGAGCGGCTGGAGCCGCCGCGAAGCTGCCGGGCGGGCGCGCTGGGCACGAAGCCGAGCACCTTGATGGAGGCGCGCACCCGGCGCAACGTGCGCTCGGCCACCAGTTCGGGCCGGTTGAGCACGTTGGAGACCGTTCCCACGGACACACCGGCATGAGCCGCGACGTCGACCATGCTGAGCCGGCGGCGCTCGGCCGGCTTGTGGATGTCGGTCACCGGTGGGCAGCCCTTCTGGTCACCTGGCAGAGATGGCCAGTCTACTGGTTGAAATGTTTCAGCCAAACGATCCCCGCCTGCACATCTGGATCCAGGGCATTGACGGAAGTACCTCGGGGTGCCTACGGTGCGCATTGCTTGAAATGTTTCAACTAGTCGGGAGCCCCCTTGAACCATCTCGCCGTGACCGACCTGCGGGTCGAAGGACTGGCCGAACCGCTGGGCCTCGACGTGAGCGCGCCGGAGTTCTCCTGGCGGATCACCGGGGCCGGGCGGGGACGGGCGCAGAGCGCGTACCGGCTGGTCGTGGCGCGGGAGTGCGATCCGGCGGAGGAGGGGGCCGAGCCGGTCTGGGACAGCGGCGTCGTGGCCTCCGCGGCGACCTTCGACGTCCCCTACGGCGGCGCCGGGTTGCGGCCGAGGACGCGCTACCAGTGGCGGGTCAAGGTGGCCGACGAGAGCGGTGAGTGGTCCGGCTGGAGCCCCGCGCACTGGTTCGAGACCGGGCTCGGCGAGGCCGGCGGCTGGATGGCGGGCTGGATCGGCACCCCCGTGGTGCCCGGCTCCGAGCGGTTGCCGTCCCTGGAGAACGTGCCGCGCATCTGGGTGGCCGGCCCGCTCGGCCCGTCCGCGTCGCCGGCGGGGGCGTTCAGGACGCGGTTCTCGGTGCCGGGCGGGGCCAGGCCGCTGTCGGCGTGGCTGGTGATCGGCGGCGGCGGCGACGAGGTCGAGGCGTACGTCAACGGGGTGCGGGTCGTGGGGGAGCGGCGGGAGGGGGCGTTCGTGGCCGACGCGGGCGACCTGGTCGCCTCGGGCGAGAACGTGCTCGCGATCAGGGCCGCCGGGTCGGGGCTGTGCGTGCGGCTGGAGGTCGTGGTCGAGGGACGGCCCGCGCTGCCGCAACTCGTCCCCGTGGCGGGGGAGGGCACGGTGACCGTCACCTCCGGCGGCCGGTGGCGGGCCGACGACCGGCCGGGCGAGGGCTTCGAGCAGCCCGGCTTCGACGACGCGGACTGGCGGCTGGCCGAGGAGGTCGGGCTGCAGGGCGACCCGCCGCTGGGCCGCGAGCCGATCGGCGACCGGCCGAGCCCGTACCTGCGGCGCGAGTTCGGAGTGCCGGCGCCGGTGCGCCGGGCCAGGCTGTACGCCACCGCGCTCGGCGTCTACGAGATCCACCTCAACGGCGCCCGGGTGGGCGCCGACCACCTGGCGCCCGGCTGGACCGACTACCGTCAACGGGTCACGTACCAGACCTATGACGTGACGGCGCTGGTGTCGGAGGGGCGCAACACGATCGGCGCGGTCCTCGCCGACGGCTGGTACGCCGGCAACATCAGCTGGTTCGGCTCCTTCCAGTACGGCCGCCGCCTGGCCTTCCGCGCCGAGCTGGAGATCCTGCACGAGGACGGCTCCCGCACCCACCTGCGCACCGACGCCGACTGGCGCGCGGGCTCCGGCGCCATCCGCTACGCCGACCTGCAGAACGGCGAGCGTCAGGACCTGGCGGCCGAGCCGCTCGGCTGGACGGCCGCCGGGTTCGACGACTCGGCATGGGCGCCCGCGGTGCCGGTGAGCCCGCCGGCGGGCCGGGTGGCCGCCTCCGTCGCGCCGCCGATCCGGGTGCACGAGGAGGTGGAGCCGGTGGCGGTGTGGGAGCACCGGCCCGGCGTGTGGATCGCCGACTTCGGCCAGAACCTGGTCGGCTGGGTCCGGCTCACCGGCCGCGCCGGCCGCGACCGTCCGGTGGTGCTGCGGCACGCCGAGGTCCTCGACCACGAGGGCGGGCTGCACCTGGCCAACCTGCGCTCGGCCCGCGCCACGGACGAGTTCCTGCCGCGCGGCGAGCAGGCCGAGACGTTCGAGCCGAGGTTCACCTTCCACGGCTTCCGGTACGCCGAGGTGTCGGGCCTGCGCGCGGCCCCGGAGTCGATCACCGCCAGGGTGGCCCACGCCGCGATGGAGCCGGCCGGCGAGTTCACCTGCTCCGACGAGCGGCTCGACCGGTTGCAGCGCAACATCGTGTGGGGGCAGCGCGGCAACTTCCTGGCCGTACCCACCGACTGCCCGCAGCGGGACGAGCGGCTCGGCTGGACCGGCGACATCTGGGCCTTCGCCCCGACCGCGCTGTTCAACTACGACGCCGCCGCGTTCCTGCGGAGCTGGCTGACCGACGTGGTCGACGCCCAGGGCGACGACGGCGCGGTCACGCACGTGGTGCCCGACGTGCTGTCGGGCCGCGGCCTGTCGCCCAACCCCAAGGAGGCCGGCTCGCCCGGCTGGGGCGACGCGCTGGTCATGCTGCCGTGGGCGCTGCACCGGCTGCGCGGCGACGCCGGCGTGGTCACGGCCTGCTTCGAGCCGATGCTGCGCTGGCTGGCCTACCTGGACCAGCACTCCGACGGCGGGATCTTCCCCGAGGAGGGGTTCGGCGACTGGTTGTCGATCGGCGCCGAGACCCCCAAACGGCTCGTCGGCACGGCGATCTTCGCGCTGTCGGCCCGGCAGCTCGCCGGGCTCGCCGCCGCCCTCGGCCGGGACGCCGACGAACGCACCTGCCTGGAGCTGTACGAACGCGTGCGCCGGGCCTTCCGCGCGGCCTTCGTCGAGGGCCCCGGCGTGGTGGCGAGCGGCACGCAGACCGCGTACGTGCTGGCCGTCACGGCCGGGCTGCTGGAGGAGCACGAGCTGCCCAGGGCCGCGGCGCGGCTGGCCGGGGACGTCGAGGCGCGCGGCGGCCACCTGTCGACCGGGTTCCTCGGCACGCCGTACCTGCTGGACGCGCTCACCTCGACCGGGCGGCTGGACGTGGCCTACCGGCTGCTGACGCAGGACACCTTCCCGTCCTGGCTCTACCCGGTCGTGCACGGCGACGCGACCACCATGTGGGAGCGCTGGGACTCCTGGAGCCACCACCGCGGGCTCCAGGACCCCGGCATGAACTCCTTCAACCACTACGCCTACGGCGCCGTCGGCGACTGGATGTACCGGACGGTCGGCGGGCTGGCCCCCGGCTCGCCCGGCTACGCCGACATCGTCGTGCGCCCCCGCCCCGGCGGCGGGATCGGCTGGGCGCGGACCGCCCACCGCACCCGGCACGGCCAGGTGGAGATCTCCTGGCGGCTCGCGGACGGCGGCCTCGCCCTGGACGTCGTCGTGCCGCCCAACACCCGCGCCGAGGTGCACGTGCCCGCGCCGCCGGAGCGGGTGACCGAAGGCGGCCTGCCGGCGGGCGAGGCGGAGGGCGTGACCTTCGACCGCCTCGACGACGGGGCCGCGGTCTACCGGGTCGGCTCGGGCTCGTACGCGTTCCGCACCCTGTGACGGCTGAGAGGCATTGACGATCGTGACCAGCACAAGAGCGCGCCGCCGGATCCCGTGGGGCGTCTACCTCGTCCTCCTTCCCACCTTCGCCCTGCTCGCGGCGTTCGCCTACTACCCGGCCCTCAACGGCATGCTGCACTCGCTCTACGAGTGGCGGCCGGGCTTCGAGTCGCCGTTCGTCGGCCTGGAGAACTACCTCACGATGCTCGGCGACGACCTGTGGTGGGCCTCCTTCCGCAACGCCGGGATCATCTTCGTCTGGGCCGTCACGCTCATGTGGGTGTTCCCGCTGCTGGCCGCCGAACTGGTGATGTCGCTGTCCAGCGAGCGGCTGCGCTTCGTGTTCCGCACCCTGCTCATCCTGCCGCTGGCCTTCCCGGCCGTGGTCAACGTGCTGCTGTGGCAGTTCATGTACGACCCGCGCGACGGCGTCGTCAACAGCCTGCTGCGCGCGCTCGGCCTGGACGGGCTGGCGGGCAACTGGATCGGCGACCCGGCCACGGCGCTCGCCGCGCTGATGACGATCGGCTTCCCGTGGGTGGCGAGCCTGCCGTTCCTGGTCTTCCTCTCGGCGCTGCAGAACGTGCCGGCCGAGATCTACCAGGCCGCCGAGGTGGACGGCGCCGGCCGGCTGCGCCGCTTCTGGAGCATCGACCTGCCGATGTTGTTCCGCGACGTCAAGCTGCTGTTCGTGCTGGCGGTGATCTCGGTGCTCCAGTACGGCATGCAGGCCCACATCATGACCAAGGGCGGCCCCGACAACGCCACGCAGGTGCCGGTGCTGCGCATGCTCGACGCCGCCTTCGTGGACACGAGCTGGGGGTACGCGGCCGCGCTCGGCACCGTGCTGTTCGCGCTGACCCTCGGGGTGAGCCTGGTCGCGCTGGTGCTCGGCAGGAGGTCGGGATCGTGAGCCGGACCCGCAGGACCGACCTGGTGGCCGGCGGCGTGCTGGCGGTGCTGGCCTTCGCCGGGCTGTTCCCTTACCTGTTCATGCTCGCCGCGTCGGTCAAGGACAACGAGCAGTTCTTCGCCAGCTACTGGTCCCCGGCCTGGCCGGTCCACCTGGACAACTACGCGGCGGCCTGGGAGCAGGTCAGCCCGTACCTGTTCACCTCGTTCGTGGTGGCGGCGCTGGCCATCGGCGGCACGATGCTGCTGGCCCCGGCGGCGGCGTTCGTGTTCGCCCGCTACCGCTTCCCCGGGCGCAACGCGCTGTTCGGGCTGGTCGCGGCGCTGCTCATGGTGCCCTCGATCACCAGCCTGATCCCGCTGTTCGTGCTGATGCGCGACCTCGGCATCCTGGACAGCCGGCTGGTGCTGATCGTCCCGCACATCACCGCGAACACGGTCTTCGGGATCGTCGTCATGCGCACGTACATGGCGCAGATCCCCGAGGAGATCTTCGAGGCGGCGCGGGTGGACGGGGCGGGCGGGGTCCGGCTGTTCCTGGCCTTCATGCTGCCGCTGGCCCGGCCGGTGATCGGCACGGTGGCGCTGATGACGGTGCTGGGCGTGTGGAACGACTACTTCTGGCCGCTGCTCACCGTGCAGACCGACGCCTACCGGACGATCCCCGCGGGGCTGGCCTTCTTCGCCAACCAGAACGCGCAGCAGTGGGGCCCGCTGTTCGCCGGCTACGTCCTGGCCAGCCTCCCGCTGGTGGTGCTGTTCACGTTCCTGTCCAAGTGGTTCCTGGCCGGCATCCAGGGCGGCATCGTGTCCGGCAAGTGAGCCGCCCCGCGATTGAAACGTATCAATAAGGAAAGGACCCGTACCCCGATGAGAACACCCCCCATGAGCGGGCTCGCGGCCTCGGCCATGCTGCTCGCGCTGACAGGCTGCGGCCTGCTCGGCACCGGCGGCACGTCCGCCCAGGACAGCGGCGGCAAGGTGACGATCACCCTGGCCGGCCCCAACCAGTGGAACGCCAGCGGCAGCAGCTTCGGACCGGCCTGGGAGGCGCTGGTCGACGGCTTCGAGAAGCGCGAGCCCGGCATCGAGGTCAGGACGCAGGTGCTGCCCCTCGACGGCTTCATGCAGACGATCACCACCCAGCTCGCCGCCGGCACCGCGCCCGAACTGGTCTTCAACCAGCCGCCGCACAAGGCGCACGAGGTGCACGCGCTCGACGCCGAGCTGCAGAAGCCCAACCCGTACGTGCCGGGCAACCAGCACTGGATCGACGTGTTCAGGAAGGACTACTACGGCCCCGCCGTCTCCAAGGCGCTGAGCAAGGAGAGCGGCAAGCTGGAGTACATCCCCTTCAACCTGGTCGCCATCGGCCTGTTCTACAACAAGGACGCCTTCGCCAAGGCGGGCCTCGACGGACCCCCGGCCACCTGGGCGGACTTCAAGGGCGCCTGCGTCAAGCTCAAGGCGGCCGGCTTCGACCCCGTCGCCCTCGACAAGGGCGGCCTGGCCGCCGGCTGGACGTGGGAGGCGGTCAGCACCCAGCTCATCGACAAGTACCACGACGACTGGAACTTCTTCGACGCCACCGGCAAGCCGGGCAAGGCGCCGACCGTGACCGAGAAGTCGATGAGCAAGGCCATCAAGGAAGGCACGCTCACCACCGGGACGCCGGAGGTGGCCGAGTCCCTGAAGATCTACAAGGAGTTCTTCGACTGCGGCACCCCCAACTGGACGGGTGTGGCCGACGGCGGCGCGACCGTGGGCTACCGCGACTTCGTCTCGGGCAAGGCCGCCATGTCGTGGGGCACCGACTTCGCCGTCGAGGCGCTGAAGGCGGACGCCAAGTTCGCGCTCGGCACGATGCCGTTCCCGACGATCACCAAGGCGAGCACGCCGTTGTCGTCGGAGGCCCCGGCCCGCTACGGCGCCTCGATCGGCGGCACCAGCTACATGATCCCCTCCACCGTCAAGGGCGAGAAGTACGCGGCGGCGGTCAAGTTCCTCCAGTACATGAGCTCGCCGGCGATCAAGCCCTGGCTGGACGCGACCGGCGGCCTGCCCGCCATCGAGGGCGTCGAGCCGTCGGCCGAGACGGCCGGGCTGCTGGAAGGCGAGTGGGGCAAGCCGTTCCGGGTGGTGGCCCTGCCGGGCGGCCCGGAGGGGACCTCCTTCCGCGACGTCTTCGACGGCTACCTGCTCGGCCGCCGCTCCCTGGAGGACGAGCTGGCCGACCTGGACAAGTGGTGGAAGCGCGGCATCGAGGCCGGGATCAAGAAGAACGCCTGGGGCGACGAGGACTGGGCCAAGTAGGAGGAGATGACATGCGGTTGTTGATCGCTCTGGCGCTGGCCGTCCCGATGCTGGCCGTCCCGGCGCAGGCGCTGCCCGCGCGCGCGGCGGCGGCCGGCGGGGTGAGCGGCGTCGAGGTCGGCGGGGACACGATCACCGTCACCGGCGTCGCCCCGGGCCGGGCCGAGCTGTACGCGCTGGACACCTGGCGGGACTCGCCCGCGGGGGAGCAGCCGGTCGCGAGCGTCGAGGCGGGCCCGTTTCGCGTCGAGCTGCCCCGGATGGACGGGAACCAGGACCGGCTCTACGACAAGTTCCTCGCGGTGGGCGCGGACGGCCCGCTGGGAGAGGTGCACTACGCCGACAAACTGAGCTTCGCGTCGGCCAACCAATCCCCTTATCCCGACATGTCGGGCAAAAAGGGGTTGCAAGTTCAGATGACCGACGACGCCGAAGAGATCGGCGTCCAGCACGCCGGCATCAACCTGGCCCTCGACTCGGTCATGACGGCCGGGCCGGGCGCCCCGGGCAACACCATCGAGTTCGTCTCGCAGGGCAAGACGTACTACTTCGACCGGGGCGCCGTCGCCGGGCTCGACGCCCAGGTCAAGCCGCTGTCGGACAACGGCGTCCTGGTCAACATGATCGTGCTGGTCTACAACAGCGGCGCACCCAACTCCGCCGCCCGCACGCTCATCCACCCCGACGCCGAGCTGGGCAAGGGCACGGTGTACGCGTTCAACACCAAGACCGCCGAGGGCGAGGCGCACTTCACCGCCGCGATGGAGTTCTTCGCCCAGCGCTACAGCCAGGCCGACGGCCGCTACGGCCGGGCGTGGGGCTGGATCGTCGGCAACGAGATCGACGCCCAGCAGTTCTGGTACAACATGGGCCGCCAGGACCGCGACGTGTTCCTCGACCAGTACGCCCGCGCCATGCGGCTGACCTGGCAGGCCGTGCGCAAGGCCGACGCCGCCGCCCGCGTCTACACCTCGCTGACGCACTTCTGGACGGGCGCCGCCAACGACGACCCGAAGTACACCTACAAGGGCCGCGACGTGGTGGACGGCCTCAACGCCCTCACCAAGCGCCAGGGCGACTTCGACTGGAACATCGCCTACCACCCCTACCCGGAGAACCTGTTCAACCCGGCGTTCTGGAACGACAAGACCGCCACGGACGGCTTCGACACCATGCGGATCACGTTCAAGAACATCGAGCTGCTGCCGCGCTACCTCGCCCAGGACAACCTGACCTACAACGGCCGACGACGGCGGGTGATCCTCTCCGAACAGGGCCTGAACTCCCAGGACTACTCCGCCAAGGAGCTGGAGCTGCAGGCCGCCGCCTACGCCTACGCCTACTACAAGATCGCCTTCGCCGACGGCATCGACTCCTTCATCCTGCACCGGCACGTCGACCACAAGCAGGAGGGCGGCCTGCGCCTCGGCCTGTGGACGTGGGACGAGGAGCACAGCGCGCCCTCCAACGCCGGGGAGCGCAAGCCCCTGCACGAGGTGTTCGCCGCCATCGACACCGACCGGTCGCTGGAGGTGGCCGAGTTCGCCAAGAAGATCATCGGCATCTCCGACTGGAAGGACGTCATCCCCGGCTTCGACCCGGGCAAGCTGGCCGTCAGGAAGCCGCCCACCGTGGCGGGCACGCAGCTCGACGCCAGGCCGGTGGCCGAGCGGGTGATCTCCGGCTTCGAGACCGGCGCCGACGGCTGGCGGCCCTCGGACAACGCCGCCGCAGTCGAGCGGGTGGCCGTGGACGGCGGGCACGCGCTGCGCGTGCGCTTCGACCGCGACCTGCCCGGCTGGTCGCGGTACGCCAAGTCGTACAAGGGCGCCGACGTGCTGTTCGACAAG
Source organism: Nonomuraea sp. NPDC052265 (assembly GCF_044547985.1). NCBI lineage: Bacteria > Bacillati > Actinomycetota > Actinomycetes > Streptosporangiales > Streptosporangiaceae > Nonomuraea > Nonomuraea sp. NPDC052265. The sequence continues at coordinate 91,949 of NZ_JBIUBJ010000021.1, read as the reverse complement.
CCGCTCGACGCCTCGCGCACGCCGTCGCTGTCGCTGTCGATCCGGGTGCCGGCCGAGGCCGACGACCGCTTCAAGCCGGGCAACGTCTTCACCGCCAAGGTCCGCGCGTACGGGCGCGACGGCGCGGTCGCGGAGGGCGTCGGCACGATCGACCCCGCCCTCGGCTGGAACCGGCTCACGCTGGACCTGTCCCGCTGGGCCCCGCGCGCCGCGATCTCCCGGGTCAAGGTGTGGGTACGCGGCTCGGTCGGCTCCGACTGGGCGGGCTCGTACGACATCGACCGGCTGAGCCTGGCCGCGGCGGCGCTGCCCGGCCTCGCCCGGCGCAACGTCGAGGTGAGCGCGTCCACCGCCGAGCGCGGCAGGCTCGGCTCCAAGGTCACCTTCACCGTCACCAACCGGGACGTGCTGCCGATGGCCGGGCGGGTCACGCTGTCCGCCTGCGACGGCGTGGGCGTCGATCCGTCCGCGCTGCGGGTGACCGGCCTGGGCACGGGCGCGAGCCGCACGTTCGAGACCGCGCTGACGGCGTACGCGCCCGCGAACCAGGAGTATCCGGTCGTGTGCGCGTCCTACCTGGGGCACACGGACCGGGTGACGTTCCGGCTGCCGCCGCAGGCCGCGTACGTGCCGCCCGCCCCCGACGCCTTCGCCAACCAGGAGCTGGCCGACGGCTTCGACCGGGCCGGCGACTACCAGGCGCACCGGGTCCTGCCGGAGGACAAGGAGCTGCCGCAGGTGACGTACGCGGGCGGCGCGCTGTCGGCCGGGCACCCGTCGGCGTCCTGGTTCGGGCTGATGTCGTCGGGCGTCTCGCCGCGCAACCCGGCGTTCGCCACGGCGATCACGATCAGGAGGTTCCAGGGCGACTCCACCGACATGGACACCGTCTACACGGGCCTGGTCAAGGACGGCAGGACGGACGTGGCCGCGTTCTACGTCAACAGCCACAAGTTCGCCGGCTTCGAGGTACGCGGCCCGCAGGTGCCGGGCGGACTGGCGGTCTTCGGCGTCAAGCAGGGCGTCACCGTCCCCGACGGCGGCCGGTTCGCGCTGTCGCTGGTGGGCGAGCGGGCCGCCATGTACGCCGACACCGGGTCCGGATGGGAGCTGGTGACCGTGGCCACCCTGGAACACCTGCCGGCGCTGTCGGACCCCGAGGTCAGGGCCGGATACCGCTACGGCTTCGGCGTACGCGGCGACCCCGGCCCCAACCCGCTGGTGCTCGACGCCGTGGAAGGCCGCAGCATCTCCTGACGCACCCCTGGCACACCGGCCCGCCGCGCACCACCGCGGCGGGCCGGTGCGCGTCCGGGGGCACGCGCGGGTTCACGGCCACATGCCCTGGGGGAAGCCGGTCCAGCGGAGGTCGGGCGGGAGGTGGCCCAGGTCGTTGAACATCACCATCGTGGGGGGCAGCCCGGTGCGGTACTCGATGATCGTCAGTCCGGTGTTGGCGCTGTTCAGGCCGAGCCAGCGGGGCAGCGGCGCGTCCAGCGCGTGCCGTACCAGCCAGGCGATCTGTCCGGCGTGCGTCACCAGCACCTCGTGCACGTCGGACGCGGGCCCGTCGGGGACCTTCGCGAACCGGGCGACCAGGGCGTCGGCGAGCGCGCGTCCCGAGGCGGCCTCCGCCCGGTCGAAGCCGTCGAAGTACCCGGCCCAGGAAGAGGGCGTCTCGTCGGGGGCGGGGACGTACGGCACGTGGTCGACGAGCTCGGCGGCCTCGGCCACGGGGACGTCCGGCAGGCGCCGGGCGAGTTCGCGCGTGCTCTCGGCGGCGCGCTGCAGCGGGGAGTGCCACACGGCGTCGATCGGCATGCCGGCCAGCCGTTCTCCCAACAGGGCCGACTGCCGTCGTCCCGCGTCGGTGAGCTGCCCGAACGCGTCTGCCGCGCCATGGCGGGCCAGGTAGAGGTGTCGCGTCGTCATCGGTGGCCGGGGAAGCGTCCCGCGGGGCCGCTTCCCCTCCCCTCTCAGGTGCTCGGTCAGGCGGTGGTGACGGTGCCGGCGGTGCCGTCGACGGTGATGAGCGTGCCGTCCCGGAGCCTGCCGGTCACGTCCGGGACGCCCAGGACGGCGGGGATGGCGTGCTCCCGGGCCACGATGGCGGCGTGGGAGAGCACGCCGCCGGTCTCGGTGACGACGCCGGCGGCCATGCGCAGCAGCGGCGTCCAGGCGGGGTCGGTGAAGGGGCAGACGAGCACGTCGCCGGGGAGCACGCGGGCGAAGTCGCCCGGCCCGCGCACGATCCGCGCGGTGCCGGTCACGGCCCCACGGCTGCCCGGCGTCCCGATGAGCGCCCCGGCCGGCCGGTCCGTGGCGCGGGTGAACGCGTCCGGGAGCGGGGGAGCGGCGGTGATCGGGCGCGCCTGGAGGATCCACACGCGGCCGTCGGCGACGGCCCACTCGACGTCCTGCGGCCCGCCGCGCAGGGCGGCGATCTCCGCGCCCAGCCCGGCGAGCAGCGCGGCGGTCGCGTCGTCGATCGCCGCCCGCCCCCGGACGCCGTCCGGCACGTCGCGCAGGACGAGCCGCGCGCCCTCCCGGTCGAGCCGGGTGCGTTTGTCGGCGACGGTGCGTTCGACCGACCCGTCCCCGGCGACGCGGTAGGAGTCGGGGGTGACCGTGCCGCCCACGACGCTGGGCCCGAGCCCCCAGGACGCCTCGATCCCGGTGGGCTCGCCCGGCCCGCCGGGGGTGAACATCACCCCGGACACCTCCGCGTCCAGATGGCGCTGGACGACGACGGCCATCATCGGGTCGACGGCCGTCACCGGGCCGTCGCCGGACCGGCGGCCGACGGCGGCGCGTGGCGAGAACAGCGAGGCCCAGCAGGCGCGCACGGCCTCGGTGACCCCGCCGATTCCCCGTACGGCGAGGAAGCTCTCGTACCGGCCGGCCGCCGAGGTCAGGCCGGTGTCCTCGTCGGCGGCCGACGACCGCACGGCCACGGGCGGGTCGCCGAGCTCGGCGAGCGCCCGCGCCAGCGCCTCCACCACCCCGGCGTGGACCGGGCGGCCCTCGATCGCCCGCCGCGCCGCGGCGAGACCGTCCGGTTCCGCGGTGTGCCGCCCGAGGTCCAGGTCGCGGACCGCGGCGAGGTAGGCGGCGAACGGGAGCACGAAACCGTCGGGAACCGGCAGCCCCGCCCGGATCAGCGCGCCGAGCGCCCCGCCCTTGCCCCCGCAGGTGTCGGCCGCGGCCTCCTTGAGGGGTACGATCATCCGCCCGCCCTTCAACAAAATGTTGACGATGTCCCGCTGATTGTGAATCATGTCCCGCATGGAACGCAACCACGACCAGGCTCACGTCACGCGGGCCGACCATCTCCAGGCCCAGCGTGAGAAGGAGGCGCGTCGGCGGCTCCTGGCCCTGGGCGCCGACCGGCTCGACCCCCGTCCCTGGCAACCCCCGCCCGTCCCGCCGTCGGCGGTCGACCTGGTGCGGTTCGCCGTCTGGCGCAACGCCGACCTGGGGCAGGAGGACGCCCTGAGCGCGCTCGCCCTGCTGCCGGCCGCGCGCGCCGAGGTCGAGGCGATCGAGTCCGCCCTGCTGTTCACGGCCCGCAGCGCCGGGCTGACCTGGGCGCAGATGGCCGAGGCGATGGGGTTCAACTCGCCGCAGGCCTGCCAGCAGCACTACACCCGGCTGACCGCCCGTCAGGAGGCCGGCGCATGACCCGGACCTCCGCGCCCGACCTGCTGGTGCTGCACGCCGTACGCGTCACCGGCTTCGCCGACACCCCCGTGATCGCCCGGCGGTACGCGCTCGGCGTGGCCCAGACGGAGGAGGAGCTGCGCGACGCCGAGGCACGCGGCTGGGTGAGCCACACCTCGTTCGCCGGCACCGGCGGCTGGTCGCTGACCGAGGCGGGCCGGGCCGAGGACGAACGGCGGCTCGCCGCCGAGCTCGACCTCGCCGGCGGCGCCGAGGAGGTCCACGGCGTCTACCGCGAGTTCCTCCCGCTGAACGCCCTCCTGCTGAAGGCGTGCACCGACTGGCAACTCCGCCCGGACGGCCGCGACCGGCTCGCCGTCAACGACCACTCCGACCCCGCCTGGGACGCCCGAATCCTGCACGAGCTCACCGTCGTCGGCCGCGCCCTCCAGCCGCTCGCCGAACGGCTGACCGGCGTCCTGGCCCGGTTCGGCGGGTACGACACCCGTTTCGCCGCGGCCCTGGCCCGCGCCCGCAACGGGGAGGGCGCCTGGGTGGACCGCACCGACGTCGACTCCTGCCACCGCGTCTGGTTCGAGCTGCACGAGGACCTGATCGCCACCCTCGGCCTCGACCGCCACGCCCATCCCTGACCGCCCGCGCGCGTCCCGGGCCCCGGCCGCTGATCAGTCGTCGGCGTCGGTGATGGTCAGGCCGGCTTCGGCGGCGGCCGCGTAGGCGTCGTCGATGTGCACGACGCGGCGTCCGGCGCGGGCCAGCAGGCTGGTCGCGGCGGCGGCCCGGTAGCCGGAGCCGCAGTGCGTCCACACCGTGCCGGCGGGCACGTCGGCGAGGCGGTGCGGCAGGTCGGGCAGCGGGATGTGGGTGGCGCCCCCGACGTGGCCGGCCCGCCATTCGTTGGTCATGCGGACGTCCAGCACGACGTCCGGGGCGGGCAGGTGCGCGGGGGCGCGCCCGGCCCGGACGGCGGCCAGGTCGGCGAACGTGGCCACCGCCAGCTCGTCCAGCCGGTCGTCTTGGCGGCCGGCCCACTGGTCCGGGTCGCCGGTCGCGGCGGCGGCCGGGCGGTCGACGCCGATGCGGGCCAGCTCGCGCTGGGCGGCGGCGACCTGCCCGGCGTCCTCGCCCAGGAGGGTGATCGGCGCGCCCCAGGGGGCCATCCAGGCGAGCCAGGTGGACATGGGGCCGTCCAGGCCGAAGCTGAGGGTGCCGGTCAGGTGGCGGCTGGCGAACGCCTTGCGGGAGCGCAGGTCCACCACCCATTCGCCGGCCGCGATCCGCTTCCTGAGCTCCTCGGGGTCGGCGGTCCGGACGGGGGTGAGGTCGATCGGGCCGCCGCCTTCGGCGTTGCGCGGGCCCATGTGGGCGTAGTAGGCGGGGTAGGCGTCGAGTCCGGCGAGGGTCTGGGCGACGAAGTCGTCGGCCTCCAGGCGCAGCGCCGGGTTGGCCTGCTTCTCGCGGCCGATGGTGGAGGCCGGGGCGTCGGCCTGCGTCGCCGAGCAGAAGCTGCCGAAGCCGTGCGTGGGCCAGACCTGGGCGCCGTCGGGCAGCAGGTCGGCCAGGCGGTGCGCCGAGGTGTGCTGGCGGTGGGCCAGGTCGTGGGCATGCTCGGCGCCGAGCAGGTCGGTGCGGCCGGTGGTGCCGAAGAGCAGGGAGCCGCCGGTGAAGACGCCTTCGGGGCCGTCCGGGCCGGTCAGGACGTACGACAGGTGGTGGAAGGTGTGGCCGGGGGTGGCCACCGCCCGGACGGTCATGGCGCCGGACAGCGTGATCTCCTCTCCGTCGGAGACCGGCCGGCGGTCGAACCGCACGGTCTCGTCGGAGGCGACCAGGTAGGCGGCGCCGGTCACCCTGGCCAGGGCCAGGCCGCCCGAGACGTAGTCGTTGTGCAGGTGGGTCTCGGCCACGTGGGTGATGCGCACGCCGAGGCGTCCGGCCAGGGCGAGGATCCGGTCGAAGTCGCGCTGCGGGTCCACGACCAGGGCGACCTGCCCGTCGTGGGCCAGGTAGCTACGGTCGCCCAGGGACGAGGTCGCCACCACCTCGATGTGGATCGTGCTCATCGTCTTCGCCGCCTTCGTGTCGTCGCGGTCGGATTCCGGTCGGGGACGTTCCTACCCAGCGATACCCTATGGGGTATGCGCCGGGCAAAAATAAGGGCATACTCCGGCGTACGGCTCTCGCCGTCGCCTTCGGATGCCCTTGGGTGGGGTCAGGACAGGGCCAGGAACAGCTTCTCCAGCCGCTCCGGCGTGATCGACGGCTTCTCGCCGCGCTCGCGGGCCATCTGGCACTGTTGCAGGCCGGTCGAGATGATCTTGAATCCCGCCCTGTCCAGGGCCTTGGAGACCGCCGCGAGCTGGGTCAGCACCCGCTCGCAGTCGTCGCCGTTCTCGATCATGGCGATCACCCCGCCGAGCTGGCCGTGGGCCCGCTTGAGCCGGGTGAGCGCGTCGGCCAGGACGGCCGCGTTCATGTCCACTCGCTCCACCTCCACTGCCAATATACCCCCCGAGGTATTGTGCCGCGCACGCCCGGCCGCCGGCCCCGCGGAGGCGGTCACAGGGTGGAGGTGAGCCCTTCGGCCATCCTCCTCAGCTCGGCGGTGACGGTCTCGGCGTCGCGCAACTCCGCGGCGTACACCGGGCTGAACATGATCTCGGCCCACTGCCGGTCGCCCATCCTGAGGAAGAGGGTGGGGGTGCCCTTCATGCCGTCCTCGCCGACGTCCTGCACGACCAGGTAGCCGGTGCGGTCGCCGATGGTCACCTCCTCGCCGTCCCCCTCGTCGCGGTAGGTCGCGATGCGGTCGGCGACCTCCTCGACGGTCGCCTGCTCGTACATGTAGATCTGCACGCGGTAGGAGCCCGGGTCGTCGCCCTTGTGGATGTAGGCCGTCGTGTACTTGTCGCCGAAGTTCACCGACCAGCGGGACCACCGCAGCCGCTCGGGCAGGTAGCCCACCTTGACGTGCCCGAACGCCTTCCCGTCGCCCAGGTCGCCGAGGCTCGGCGGTTCGGACGGCTGGGGCGGGGTGTCGTCGATGGCGGGCGGCTCCGGCGTCACGGAGACCGTGACCTGGCCGCCCGTCGTCGACACCGTGCCCATCCCCAGGTACGCGACGGGCGCCGCCACGACGGCCACGGACGCCGACACCGCCGCGATCCGGCTCCTCGTCCTTCTCCGCCGGGACCCGCGCACCACCCGCTCCACCAGGTCGGGCGCGGCGTGCAGGCGCGCGGTCTCCTCCGTCATGAGCCGGAGGAGCTCCTCCTCAAGCGTGGGCATTCCTGATCACTCCTTCCACTGTCTCGCGTCCGATGGACGAACGAAGTTTGGCCATCGCCTTCGACGCCTGGCTCTTGACCGTGCCGACCGAGCAGCCGAGGACCTCGGCGGTCTGCGCCTCGCTGAGGTCCTCCCAGTACCGCAGGACGATCACCGCCCGCTGCCGTGGCGGCAGGGCGCGCAGCGCGTCCATGAGCACCTGGCGCAGGTCGGTGTCCGTCGCGCGGTCCGGCGTGTCCGGCGGGCTGTGCATCGGGATGATCCTCAGGATCGCCCGGCGGCGGGCCCGGCTGATGGCGGCGTTGACGATGACACGGCGTACGTACGGTTCGGGGCTGTCGTGGCGGACCCGGTCCCAGTTCCTGTAGGTGCGCTCCAGCGCGGTCTGCAGCAGGTCCTCGGCCTCCGCCTCGTCGCCGCAGGCGAGGTAGGCGACCCGCAGCAGGCTCGTGGCACGTGCGGCCACGAACGCGCCGAAGTCGTGTTCCGTGGCGCTCAAGGCTGTCTGTCCGATTTCACGCTTCCTTATACGCCTGGGCCCTCGCGGCGGTTGCCCCCGAGGGCAGGACGAGACGGCGGGCAACCGTTCGGGGGGCTCAGGCGTATGGAGGGTCATGACTTCGCATTCATGGACAGGGGCGGCGACGTTCCGCCGGTTGGTCGTCACGGGCCTGGGGCTGGCCGTGGGCGCGGCCCTGGGCACATCGGCGCCCGTCGCTGCGGCCCCGCCGGAGGGCGCCTACTGGCACGTCAAGGAACTGCTCACCATGCCGCAGCCCGGCCGGTTCGGTACCGGCTCGAACCCGTACTCGCTGGTCAAGCGACAGATCACCGAACGGTGGAGCACCCCCGACGGCAGGGCCTGGTACGCCTACCGCGACCTGGGGACGACCCCGCGCACCGCGGCCGACAAGAAGGCGTGGCAACGTGACGGCTCGCCCCGCAAGTGGAGCGAGTCGATCGACGGGCAGACCGTGCGGTTGTCCACCGAGCCGACCAAGGGCCACGTGGGGAGCGTGCGCGAGCGCAACCAGTTCGAGCTGGCCGGGCAGTGGCTGACCTACGACGAGGTCCAGCGCCTGCCCGCCGACCCAGCCCGGCTGAAGGACTGGCTGACCAGGGCGGGCCGGGTCAGCCGGATCCCCGAAAGCGCCCTGCCCGGCTGGGTCGCCTCGACGCTGCCCCAGCTCCTGCACGTCCTGCCCGCGCCGAAGGAGGTCCGCGACGCCGCCTACCAGGGGATGCTCACCATGCCGGGCGTGCGCGCCGACGGCAACGCCAAGGACGAGCTCGGCCGGTCCGGCGCCGTCGTCGTGATCGACACGCTGAACGGGACGGGCAAGGCGGCGGTGCGGGAGACCACCCGGCTGATCGTCGACACCGGCAGGACGGCGCTGCTGTCGGAGGAGCACCTGTCCGGGCCCGGCGGAAAGGGGAAGTCCTCCGTCACGACCCTGGCCGAGGTCGGCTGGACCGACGCCCAGCCCGCCGTGCCGGCCCTGCCCTGACCGGCTCCGAGCCCGGCGGGGGGCGTCAGTCGCGGACGACCTCCACCCAGTAGCGGCCCTCGCCGTCGCGGTGGGCGCCGTGGATGTCGGTGGCCAGGTCGGGGAAGGCCCGGTCGAAGTCCTCCAGGGCCCGCAGGTAGCTCATCAGCGGCCCGTCGGCCGCGCCGGTCGCCTCGCCGGGCATCAGCATGGGGATCCCGGGCGGGGTGACCACCACGGTCGCGGCCACGACCCGCCCGGCGAGCCGGGCCAGCGGGACCCGCTCGGTACGGGAGCGGATCATGGCCTGGTAGACGTCGGCGGGCGTCGAGACCGGCTCGGGCAGCGCGGTGAAGACCCGGTCGAGCAGCGCGCCCACCCCCGAGTCGCGCAGCTTGGCGTGGACCTCGGCGCAGAACGTCCGCAACGACACCCCGGACGGCCCGAACCCGGGCAGCAGGTCGGCCAGGGCCTTGTCGTCGTCGTAGGCGTTCTTGAAGTCGGTGAGCGCGTCGATCAGCGTGCCCCACTTGCCCTTGGTGATCCCCATGGAGAACAGCACCAGCAGCGTGTGGTCGCCGGTCTTCTCCACCACGATGCCGCGCCGCTGGAGGTAGGCGGCCACGACCTTGGCCGGGATGCCCCACTCCAGCGTGCCCCTGGCCGCGTCCGCGCCGGGGCAGGTGATCGTCACCTTGACGGGGTCGAGCATGGCGTAGCCGTCGCTCATCCCGTCGAACCCGTGCCAGGCGGCCCCGGGCTCCAGCACCCAGCAGCGCGGCTCGGCGCACAGCAGCGCCGGGTCGGCGTCGGCGAACGGCACGGCGCGGCCGGTGTGCGGGTCGATCACCGACGGCGGCTGCCAGAGGCCGAAGAACCACTCGGGCCGGCGGCGGTCCTCGCGGATGCGGGCGGCCAGCCGGGTCATCGCCTGCCGGAACCGGACCGCCTCGACGATCGCCTCCCCGGTCAGGAAGGACCCCGACGGGCCGTCCATCATCGCCGCGGCCACGTCGAGCGAGGCGATCATCGGGTACAGCGGGGAGGTCGAGGCGTGCATGAGGTACGTCTCGTTCAACGCGTCGTAGTCGACCGGCGCCCGCGGCGAGGGCCGGACGTGCAACATGGCGGCCTGGGAAAGCGCCGCCAGAAGCTTGTGCGTGGACTGCGTGGCGAACACGGTGGGACGCTCCGGGCCGGGCAGCGTGTGCTCGTCGACCGACATGGCGTACCGGCGGGCGTAGAGCGGGTTGAACCGGCCGTAGGCGAACCACGCCTCGTCGAAGTGCAGCCGCGGCACGCCGGCCCCCAGCAGCTCGGCCACCCGGACCGCGTCGTAGCAGACGCCGTCGTAGGTGGAGTTCGTGACGACCGCGTACGCCGGGTCGCCCGCCGCGAGCGGATGGGCGGCCACCCGCGCCCGGACGGCGGACGCCTCCAGCGCGGCGGCCGGGATCGGCCCGGCCAGCCCCAGCCCGTTGCGCTCGGGAACCATGTAGACCGGCCGCGCGCCGCTGATCGCCAGCGCGTGCTGGATCGACTTGTGGCAGTTGCGGTCGACCAGGACGGTGTCGTCGCGGGCGATCGCGTGGTGCCCGACGATGCGGTTGGCGGTGGAGTTGCCGTTGACCACGAAGAACGTGCGCTCGGCGCCGAAGACGCGGGCGGCGTTCTGCTCGGCCGCGCCGATCGGCCCGGTGTGGTCGAGCGGTGAGCCCAGCTCGGCGACGGAGATCGACAGGTCGGTGCGCAGCAGCCGCTCGCCGTAGAAGTCGAAGAACGCCCGGCCCACGGGCGACTTCAGGAACGCCACGCCCCCCGCGTGCGCCGGGGTGTGCCAGGAGTAGGGGTGATGGTCCTCCAGGTGCAGCAGCGCGCGGAAGAACGGCGGCAGGATCTCGTCGGCGTACTGGTCGGCGGCGTGCGCGATGCGCCCGGCGATGAACTGCGGGGTGTCCTCCAGCGGGAAGACGTAGCCCTGGATGACCTCGTACACCCACAGCGGGAGCTCCTGGTCCTGGGTGATCAGGAAGACCGGCAGGCCGCGGAAACGCCTGGCCACCGCGGTCAGCAGGTCGTCGGCGCCGGGTGCGTCCCAGGCCGCCAGGATCGCCGTGAGCGAGGCGTCGGACCCGACCACCGCCAGGGCGTCGGCCGTGCGGTGGGTCCAGCGCACCTGCAGCCCGAGCTCGCCCATCTCGGCGCACACCCGGCGGAGCTGCTCGGCGAGCGCCGAGTCGGCGTCGGGGTGTTCGGTGACGGCGGCCAGAACCGTTCGCTCCATGCGGCACTCCATGATCGATCAGGGGAAGACGACCTTCCAGATCGTAACTCCAAGGAATGGCAAAGACACCGTAAGTGACGAACCTCGGGCGGTCAGGCGCGCCCGAGCGCGAAGGCCCGGTCCTCGCGCCAGCGGCGGCCGTCGCTGACCAGCAGGCGGACCTCCCGGACCCGGGCCGTCAGGGGCAGCCCCGCGATCAGCTCGGCCTCCACGCGGTCGAGCAGCTCCGGCTCCTGCTGGTCGGCGACCGTGAGGTGAGGGACGATCGAGGCGAACCTGCCCCCATAAGGCGGCGCCTCGGGCCACCGCCCCGCGACCGCCTCCGTCAGCTCCCGGAACGGGCGCTCGGGGTCCGGCGCGAGGTAGAGCACGCCGGGAAACCTGCCGCACCCGGTGAACCGCACGTCGAACGCCGGATGGGCGGCGATCAGCCGGCCGAGCGCCACCTCCTCCAGCCGGTCGCGATCGAGGAACGGGTAGAGGATCGTCACGTGCGCGGGGACGCCGTCGGCCGCGGCGGCGTCCAGCCGGGAGCGCCAGTGGCCGACCAGCGGTTCGGCCTCGGGGATCGTGACCACCAGCGCCGTTCCGCCGGGTCGGTACGTGCTCGGTTCCGTGGGGGGCATGGCTCAGGTTCCCAGGCCGTCCGTGGCCCGGGCCACCGGTTTACCGTCCGTCAGAGCAGGCGGCGCAGGTCGAGGGCGGCGGCGATGGCGTGGGCGCCCGCGTCGTCCGGGTGCAGGCCGTCCATGAAGACGTAGCCGGGCCTGGGCCGGTCCGGCGCGGCCGGGTCGGACATCGCGCGGTCGGCGTCCAGGACGACGTCGTAGGCGCCGCTCGTCCGGATCCACCGGTTGAGCGCCACCCGGGCCGCCTCGATCTCCTTCGTCCAGAACGGGAACAGCGCCCCCCGCAGCGGGATGACCGTGACGCCGACCGTCCTGATCCCGCGGGCGCGGGCGGCGGCGATCAGCCGCTGGTGACCCGCGATGAGCCGCTCCACGCCCACCTTCGGATTGGGCCTGGCGCACGCGTCGTCGAGCCGCGGATAGGCCAGGTCGTTCGCACCCAGGTGGACGACGACGGCCTTGACGCCCGGCCGGTCCAGCACGTCACGGCCCAGACGGGCCAGGGCGTTGTCGCCGAAGCAGGAGGAGTCGTTCAGCAGCCTGCCGCCGGCGATCCCGGCGTTGACGACCGAGGCCGGGCTGCCCGCGGCGACGAGACGTTCGGCGAGCTGGTCGGTGAACCTGGTCTCGGCGCCCTGGCCGGAACCGACGCCGTCGATGAGGGAGTCGCCGAAGGCCACCACGGCGGGCGCGGCGGCGGCGACCTCCACCCCGGTCAGGTAGTACCAGGCGGCGGTGGACTCGGTGAACGTCGCGCCGCCCAGGTCCGACAGCCGGTCGCCGGAGGCCCGGTAGGAGGTCGCGGTGGTGAACCGGTGGAAGGTGGCCGGGCCGGTCGCTCCGGGCAGGCGCAGCGTCACGGCCAGCCGTTCCAGCGGCGAGGTGGGCAGCGCGACCGGGTCGCTGACGGCCTGGCCGCCGGGCGGGATCTCGGTCCGCGTCCGGCCGCCGAAGCGCAGCGGGCGGGAACTGCCCGGCCACACCGCCGCGCCGCCGGCCGACCTGCCGACCGTGGCGCCGGAGAGCCTGAGCGGCTTGGTGCCGTACCGGTTGGACAGGCGTACCCGCAGCTCGGGGGCCGCCGCCGTCACCCTGATCACCTGCCGGACCGTGTGGTCGTCGAACCCGGACAGCGACCAGTTCGGGCCGGTGTCGGCGGTGCCCTTGGTGGGGCGCTGCATCGCGCTGCCCCAGGTCGCCGTCCAGCTTCCGGCGTCCGCGAGGGCCGGCGCCGCCGTCGCGGGCTGGGCCGTGGTGGTCAGGATCAGGCACAAACCGGCGGCGGGCGCCAGTGCCCGCCGCCATCCGGTCGATCTCATGTCGGACTCCCTGTGTGACGTCGATGGTCACGGGAGATCATCTTGATCGGCGTCCGGGGCCGGGATCAGCCGAAAGTGCGATCCTCCTCGCCGTTCGGCCGATCCGCCGCGCCGGGGCCGGGCAGCAGGTCGACGTCGCCGGCGTGCATCGGCGCGCCGCAGTGGGCGCAGCGCAGGTCCACGGCGCTGATCTCGCCGCAGCCGTGATGGCGGTAGAGCACGGGCGGCCCGGCCTCCCCGGCGAGCCACTTGTCCCCCCAGCCGGCCATGACCATGAGCAGGTCGACCAGCTCGGCGCCCTTGGCCGTCAGGTGGTATTCGTGACGCGGACGCCGGTCGTAGGGGCGGCGTTCGAGGACGCCGTGGTCGATGAGGTGGTTGAGCCGCTCGGTCAGCACCTTGCGGGAGATGCCGAGGTCGGCCTGGAGCTGGTCGAACCGTCGCACCCCGGCCCATACGTCCCGCAGGATCAGCGGCGACCACGGCTCCCCGATCACGTCGAGGGTACGTGCGATGGAGCAGGCCATCTCCGCGAAATTCGTGCGCTGCATGGCGGCAGTCTACCTCTGTGGGGTTCCCTGAAGGAACTCGGGGTGCTACGGTTACGGAGTCTCCTCAAGGAACTTCGCCAGATACCGGAGAGAACCATGAAGCTCGACCCCGACGTGCGCGGCGTGCTCGACGGCACCCCCATCGCCCACCTCGCCACCGTCCTGCCCGACGGCGCTCCCCATTCCGTCCCGGTCTGGATCGGCACGCACGGCGACCGTGTCGCGATCCTTACCGGCCCGCGCTCCCGCAAGGCGCTCAACCTGCGGCGCGACCCCCGGCTCGCGCTCTCCCTGACCCCGCCCGGCAACCCGTTCCAGCCGGTGCTCATCAGGGGCAGGGTCGTGGAGTGGATCGAGGGCGAGCCGGGCTGGGAGATCGTCGACCGGATCGCGGAGAAGTACATCGGCGGTCCCTACTCGCGCGAGGAGGAGCGGGTCGTCGTGCTCATCGAGCCCGAGCGGCAGAGCGCGGGCTGACCGCCGTCCGGGGCGAGGTCTCCCGGCGGCGCCGGTGGTAGCAGACGGCGATCGAGACGAACCCGGCCGGGCGTCTTCACGCCGGCCTCGCCGCTGGAGGCGCTGGGGGCGTGCGCGTTCTGGGGGACGGGCGTGCTGGCCGCCGCCGCCGTGGGCGGCTACCTGCGCCTGCTCGACGTACGGCAGGACCGGGCGGTGGCCGACACCCGGACCCTCCTGCGGCTGCGGCTGGCCGGCGACCTGCACGACTTCCCCGCCCACGACATCAGCGAGATGGTCGCGCACGCCCAGGCGGGCACCGTCGCGGGAGATCCGCTGCGGGCGCTGGAGCGCGTCGAGGAGGCCGGTCAGCGGGCCCTGTCCACGCTCGACCGCACGCTCGACATGCTCCACCACGACCGTCCCCTCGGCCCCGTCGGCGACCTGGGCGGCATCGCCGAGGCCGGCGCCCGCTTCGCCGCCGCCGGACCGGCGCGGATCGGCGTGCGGATCGACCCGGTCGCGGCCGTTCCGGCGGAGACGGCGGCGCTGGCCTACCGGATCGTCATCGAGGGGCTGACCAACATCCGGCGGCACGCGCCGCGCGCCGGCGCATCGACCTGTCCGTCACCACGCAGGGCGACGTCCTGGAGATCACGCTGACCAACGACGGGGCGGCCGGCGCGGCACGCCGCCCCCGTGGCGGCTCGGGGCTGCCCGGCCTGGCCGCGCTCGTGGCGGAGCAGGGGGGCGAGCTGGTCGCACGGGCCGTACCGGACGGGTGGTCGCTGGCGGCGCGGCTGCCGCTGCGACAATCTCCCGGGTGAGCACCCGCATCCTCGTCGCCGACGACCAGGAGGGCATCCGCGGCGCCTTCCGCCTGATCCTCGACGCCCAGCCCGACATGACCGTGGTGGCCGAGGCGGCCGACGGGCGCACCGCGATCGACACCGCCCTCGCCGTCCGGCCGGACGTCGTGCTCGCCGACATCCGCATGCCCGGCGCCGACGGCATCGAGGTGACCCGCGCCCTGTCCGGCACCGGCATCCACGTCGTGGTCGTCACCACGTTCGGGCTGGAGGAGTACGTCCAGGCGGCCCTGCGGCACGGCGCCGCCGGTTTCGTGCTCAAACGCTCGGGCCCCGCGCTGCTCGTCGAGGCCGTCCGGGCGGCCATGAACGGCGACATGCTCATCAGCCCGCAGCTCACCGTCCGGCTGCTGCGCGGCAGCGGCCCGCAGCGGGAGGTCTCGGACGTGGTGCTCACCGGGCGGGAGGACGAGATCGTGGCCCTGGTGGCTCAGGGGCGGACGAACGCCGAGATCGCCGCCGAGCTCTTCCTGTCCCCGGGAACGGTGAAGAACCACATCGCCACGGTCCAGCGCAAGATCGGCGCCAGGAACCGCGTCATGATCGCGGCATGGGCGTGGGCGACCGGCAGGGCCCAGCCGTGACGGGGTGTGCCCGTCCGTGCCGTGCCGCCGGTCAGGGGAGGTGGCGGGCCAGGTAGAGGGCCGTCTCGACGTTCACCCGCACGTGGTCGCCGAGCGTGTCGAGGAGCGTGCCGAACAACCTCTCGCGCACGTCCTCGTCCAGGATGCGGTAGGCCGACTGGGTGGACAGCAGGGTGACGTAGTCGGCCACCGGGAGCGTGCGTTCCGACCGGTAGAGCCGGGTGCCGAGGTCCCCGAACTCGGGCGGCAGCCCCATCTCCGCGGCCCACTCGCGGGCCCCGGCCTCCTCGCCGATCGGCCTGGCGATCGGGCCGGTGTTGGGCCTGATGTGCGGGGCGAACCTCTCGTGCGCGGCCAGCAGCCTCGCGCTCACCCCGTCGTCGGCGGGCCAGTCGATGTTCCAGAACAGGGCGAGGCCGCCGCCCGGTGCGAGCGCCGCTGCGGCGCGCTGCCAGCGCACCTCCTTGTCGACCCAGTGCCACGCCTGGGCGCAGTACAGCAGCCCGAACGCCCGCTCGGGGACGTACTCCTCGAACGTGGAGACGGTGACCGTCACGTTCGGCCGGTCGGCCGACCGCCGGGCCAGCACGGCGGCCATGGCCGGATCGGGCTCGGTGGCCACGATGTCGATGCCGCTCGCCGCGAACAGCTCCGTAGCCTTCCCGGTGCCCGCGCCCACCTCCAGCGCCGGAGCCCCGGCGTAGGCCAGCACGTCGGCCGCCAGCTCCGCCGGGTAGCCGGGCCGGACCCTGTCGTACTCGTCGGCGACTTCGCCGAAGACCCTCCCTTGAACTCGTCGTGTTGTCATGGTCCGATCCTGGTTCATGATCGTCCGGGGACGCAACCCCCGCCGGCGTACATTGAGTACGCGCTACTCAGGCCGTACGGGCCCGGCGGCCGCACGCTTGGTCGCATGAAGACACACTTCCTTCGCCCGGCGGCCGTCGTCGCCCCACTCCTCGTCCTCGCCCTCACCACCGCCCCGGCGCCCGCGTCGGCCTCGGCGGTGTGGGCCGCGTCCAACGTCCAGCTCGTGAACCGGCAGACCGGCAAGTGCCTGACGATCGCCGGGGGCCTCAGCACCGAGAACAACGTC
The DNA here is from genome assembly GCF_044547985.1 of Nonomuraea sp. NPDC052265. Taxonomy (NCBI): domain Bacteria; kingdom Bacillati; phylum Actinomycetota; class Actinomycetes; order Streptosporangiales; family Streptosporangiaceae; genus Nonomuraea; species Nonomuraea sp. NPDC052265. The sequence continues at coordinate 75,705 of NZ_JBIUBJ010000021.1, read as the reverse complement.
CACGCCGTCCAGTACGACTGCGACAGCCACCCCTCCCGCCGCTGGGACGTCTGGGGCTACTCCAGCGCGGCCCTTCAGGTCAGGAACCGGCAGACCGGCAAGTGCCTGACGATCGCCGGGGGCGTCAGCACCGCGAACAACGTCGTCGCCCTCCAGTACACCTGCGACACCCACCCCTCGCGCTACTGGGCGCTCGGCAACCGCGTCGGCCAGTACGTCGAGTTCCGCAACGTCCAGACCGGCAAGTGCCTGACGATCGCCGGCGGGGTGAGCACCGCGAACAACCTGGAGGCCGTGCAGTTCACCTGCGACGGCCACCCCTCCCGGTTCTGGGAGATCCGCGACTACTACGTGGACTGACCCGCGCGGCGACCCGGCCTGGCGGCCGCTCCCGCCGGGCGGGGCCTGAACAGGGTGCCGAGCGCCGGCCCGGGGGCGAGGGCGGGGGAGATCTCGCCGGCCCTGGTAGCCGCCGGTCAGGCGGTGGGCGCGGCCAGGAGGGGCAGCCAGACCTCGTCCACGATCTCGATGATCGACTCATCCGGCACCCTGCGCATCGTCACCAGCATGTCGTGCCGGAGCAGGTCCAACGGCAGGTTCACCACCCTGGACGAACGCGGCACGCCGGGCAGCTCGCCGCGCTCGACCGCGCGCCCCACGATCGTCTCGAAGGCGGTCGCGTGGCCGGGCGGGAGCAGGGTGTCGCGCAGCTCGGTGAGGCTGGTGCCGGTGTCGCGGAAGTAGTCGGCGAGCTGCACGCTCATCAGCGTCAGCATGCCGGCGCGGTCGTCCCCGGCGTTGCGCAGGAAGCCGATGGCGTCGTCGCGGAGGTTGCCGGTGTCGGGCACGTCGATCAGCCGCCAGAACTTGGCGAGGGTGGCCAGCAGCAGGTCGTCGCGCCGCGGCCAGCGCCGGTAGAGCACCGGGCGGCTGGTGCCGGCGCGGGCGGCGACGGCCTCGTAGGTGAAGCCGTGATAGCCGTGCTCGACCAGCACGTCCCAGGCGGCGTCGAGGATCGCGTCCTCCAGCGCGGGGCCGCGCCGGCGGGAGGCGCCACCGGGGGCACGGTGCTTGAGATTCACTTGCGTATCTTATCGCGGGACCCTACGGTGATCTTAATAAGATACAGCCCTGTACTTTAAGGAACGTCCATGATGTTCGACGTCATCGTCGTCGGCGGCGGGCCCGCCGGCCTCTTCCTCGCCTGCGAGCTGCGCCTTGCGGGCGTCCGGCCGCTGGTCCTGGAACGACGGCCGGAGCCCGACCTGTCGGACAAGGCCCACGGCCTGGCCGGCCAGGTCGTACGGCTCCTGGACCACCGCGGCCTGTACGAACGCTGCGGCGGCAGGGGAGTCCCGGCGCCCGCGCCGGGCTTCTTCTTCGGCGGGATGCCGTTACCGCTGCACGCGCTCGGCGAGGAGAACCCGATGTACCTCCTGCCCTGCGACCAGCGCGACCTGGAACGGGTGCTCGGCGAGCGCGCGGCCGAACTCGGCGCGGACGTGCGGCGCGGCTGGGAGGTGAGCTCCTTCGGCCAGGACGACGACCGGGTCGAGGTCGTGGCCCGCGGCCCCGGCGGCGTCGGGACGACCCTCACGGCCCGTTACCTGGTCGGCTGCGACGGCGGCCACAGCATGGTCAGGAAGGCGGCCGGCATCGCCTTCCCCGGCGTCAGCGACGACCACGTCGTGGACCGCTCGGCCCTCATCGGGCCGGGCGAGCACTTCCGGCTGCTCCCCGGCGGGCGCGTCCTGATCGACGGGCTCGGCGAGATCCCCGCGCACTTCCACCGCACCGACCGCGGCGTCTTCACCCTCCTGGCCCACGATCCGCGGCGGCCGCTGATCAACACGGCCGAATGGGAGGAGCATCCGGCGGGCGGTTTCCCGGGGCCGGGCGCGCCGATGACGATGGCCGAGATGGAGAAGAGCGTCGAACGCGTCCTCGGCGTGCGCCTGCCCCTGAGCCCGCCGCCCGAGGGCGCGCCGACGATGCTGCGCCGCCTGTGCGGGCGCAACACCCGGCTCGCCGACCGCTACCGCGCCGGACGGGTCTTCATCGCCGGCGACGCCGCCCAGGTGAGCCACGGGCCCACCCTGAACCTGGCGCTTCAGGACGCCGCCAACCTGGCCTGGAAGCTCGCCGCCACGCTGCGCGGACACGCCCCCGAAGGGCTTCTGGACAGCCACGAGGCCGAGCGCCGCGCGTGCGCCGAACGCGTGAACACGCAGACCCTGGCCGCGACCGCCCTGCTGGCGCCCGGGGCCGAGGTCACGGCGCTGCGCCGGCTGTTCGCCGAGCTCCTGGGCCGTACGGAGAACCTGCGCCTGGTCGCCGACCTGATGGCGGGCAGCGACGTCCGCTTCGACATGGGGGAGGAGCCGCCCGCCGCGCCCGCCGGGTGGTTCGCGCCGTCCCTCGGCCTGACCGCCGGCGACGGGCGGTCGCGGCGCCTGGCCGAGCTGCTGCGTGACGCCCGCCCCCTGCTCCTGGACCTGACCGGCGGCGACGCCCTCGCCGCCACCGCCGCGCCCTGGCTCGACCGGGTGCGCCACGTGGCCGCGACCGCCGCCGACGCCCCCGCCCCGGCGCTGCTCGTCCGGCCGGACGGCTACGTCGCCTGGGCGGGCGCGGACCACGACGGCCTGAAGGCCGCCCTCACCCGCTGGTTCGGGGATCGTCCCCGACGGGCCGCGACCCCCGCCTGACGGGGTCACTCCGGGCTGGTGACCCGGGCCAGGACGATGCCGCCGACGATCAGCGCCAGCGCGGCCATCCGGCCGGCCGACACCGGGTCCTTGTGGACGACGACGCCCAGGGCGATCGCGCCGACCGCCCCGATGCCGGTGAAGACCGCGTACGCGGTGCCGACCGGGAGGGTCTTCATCGAGTACGACAGCAGCCAGACCGCGGCCACCATGAGGACGAAGCAGATCAGGGTGGGCAGCGGCCTGGTGAACCCCTGGGTGGGCTTGATGCTCTGCGCCCAGGCGATCTCGACCAGCCCGGCCAGCCCGAGGACCAGCCAGTTCATCGTCAGAACTCCTTTCCCAGGTCGCGGGCCCCGCGCAGCGCGGCGGCGTACAGCTCGTCGTGCCGGGGGCGCAGGTGGGCCAGGTCGGGGTCGACGCGCGAGTTGGCCAGCTCGGCGGTGACGACGGTGGTGTCCTCGACGGCGAAGTGGCCGGCGAAGAAGTCCCGCAGGTAGCGCTCCTGGTAGTCGAACCTGGCCTTGGGGGCGCCGGGCGAGTAGGCCCCGCCGCGCGCGGTGGCGACCACGAACCGCCGCCCGGCGAGGGACATCCGGGGGAAGGTCACCTGGTCGAGCCACGCCTTCAGCGCCGACGGGATCGAGTAGTTGTACATCGGGGTGGCGATCAGCACCACGTCCGCGGCCACCAGCTCGGTCAGCAGCGGCTCGACGATCGCCCAGGCGGCGGCCTGCTCCGGGGTGCGGGCGGCCTCGTGGTAGCGGCCGATGTCGGTGATCCGGTTGGCCATGACGTGGTCGCACAGCTCGGTCCACGCCTCCCCGATGTGCGGCACGGGCTCGGCCGCCAGGTCGCGGTGGACGTAGGTGCCCTCGGGGTGGGCGGACCGCCACGCCCCGGCGAAGGTGTCGCCGATCTCGCGGCTGATCGAACGACGTCGGGCGCTGGCGTCCAGGTGGAGCAGAACGGTCATGAGGGGGCTCCTCGAAATAAGTGGACATTGCGTCCGGTTCTGGGTCGGCTCGACCGTAGCAACTAAGCGGACGCGTTGTCCACTTGTCGCCGGGTGGGTTAGAGTCGCCGCCATGGAGTCCCGTACCGAGTTGCTGACCGGACGTCCCGTGGAGGAGGCGGGCCGCCCGCGCGAGCGCGCCGACGCCGCGCGTAACCGTGCCAAGGTGCTCGCCGCGGCGGCCGAGCTGTTCGCCACCCGCGACCCGCGCGGCGTGACGATGGACGACATCGCCAAGGCCGCGGGCGTGGGGCGTGGCACGCTCTACCGCCGTTACCCCGACACCGTCTCGATCGCGCAGGCCCTGCTGGACGAGCACGAGCGCGTGCTGCAGGAACGCCTCTTGCGCGGCGACCCGCCGCTCGGCCCCGGCGCGCCTCCCGCCGACCGGCTCGCCGCCTTCTACGCCGCGATGGTCGAGCTGCTGGACGAGCACATCTCACTGGTCCTGGGCGCCGAGCAGGGCGCGATGCGGTACGCCACCGGCGCCTACGGGTTCTGGCGGGCGCACGTACGGGTGCTGCTGACCGAGGCGGGCATCCCGGAGCCCGACGCGCTGGCCGACATCCTCCTCGCCCCGCTGGGGCCCGACGTCTATGCCGAGCAGCGCAGGCGGGGGCTCACCCCGGAGCAGATCACCGCCGCCCTGGCCCGCCTGGCCCGCGGGATCGTCGACCGAGACGCGTAGCCGGACCGGACGGCGCCGGTCGTCCAGGCCCGGCCGTGCCGGTTGGTGAAGACGCGTCCGGTGGGGGAGACGTCGCCGGGCCGCCGGGCGGCCGGATCGGGTCGCGGCTTCTTCGCAACACGACATGTTGGGTGTGACTTTTTGATCCACCCTATATATGGTGTCTCCCGCAGCCGGTTCGGGCGCCCAGCCAGGGTGACCGAGGCAAGAGGGAACCTGGTGGAAATCCGGGACTGCCCCGCAGCGGTGAGTGGGAACGACCGCCGTCAGACGCACTGGGCCATGGGCCCGGGAAGCGACGGCCAGTAGGCAGCGACAGCATGCCCACGAGTCCGAAGACCTGCCGGCGCGCCGTGCACGATCATGCGTGCGCGGCTGCTCCGAGGCCGCGTGGGACGGCGGACGGTACCGGCGAGAGGGCTGTGGCTCCCTGCCGTCCGCCTCCTGCGCGTGTTCTCGGCATCTGACCGAGTTCACGAGGGGAGAGCGAAGTGACGGTCACAGGGGACCCGATGACGGACCTGGCCGAGACGGCACGGGCGGACGGCGAGCGACCCGAGCCGCGGCGCGTCCAGATGCGGGTGCGCAAGCGCAACGGCACGGCCGAGCCGGTCGACGTCAACAAGATCGTACGTGCGGTGGAGCACTGGGCGACCGATCTGACGGACGTCGACCCGATGCGGGTGGCCACCAAGACGATCAGCGGGCTCTACGACGGGGCGACCACCGCCGAGCTGGACCGGCTGTCCATCCAGACCGCCGCCGAGATGATCGGCGAGGAGCCGCAGTACTCGCGCCTGGCCGCGCGGCTGCTGTCGGGCTACATCGACAAGGAGGTCCGCGGGCAGGGCGTGGCCTCCTTCAGCCAGGCGATCCGGCTGGGCCACGCCGAGGGGCTCGTCGGCGACGAGACCGCCGAGTTCGTCAACGCCAACGCCCGCAAGCTCGACGACGCCATCGACGTCACCGCCGACCTGCGGTTCGAGTACTTCGGGCTGCGCACGGTCTACGACCGCTACCTGCTGCGCCATCCGTCCACCCGGCTGGTGGTGGAGACGCCGCAGTACTGGCTGCTGCGCGTGGCGTGCGGGCTGGCCGAGACGCCCGCCGAGGCCGTGGGCTTCTACCGGCTCATGTCGTCGCTGGCCTATCTGCCCAGCTCGCCGACGCTGTTCAACTCCGGCACCCGGCACACCCAGATGTCCTCCTGCTATCTGGTCGACTCGCCCCGGGACGAGATCGGCTCCATCTACGACCGCTACGCCCAGGTGGCGCAGCTGTCGAAGTTCGCCGGCGGGATCGGCATCTCCTGGTCGCGGGTGCGCTCGCGCGGCGCGCTGATCCGCGGCACGAACGGGCACTCCAACGGCATCGTCCCGTGGCTGCGCACGCTCGACGCGTCCGTGGCCGCCGTCAACCAGGGCGGCCGCCGCAAGGGCGCGGCCTGCGTCTACCTGGAGCCGTGGCACCCGGACGTCGAGGAATTCCTGGAGCTGCGCGACAACACCGGCGAGGACGCCCGCCGCACCCACAACCTCAACCTGGCCAACTGGATCCCCGACGAGTTCATGCGCCGCGTCGAGGCCGACGAGCCGTGGTCGCTGTTCGACCCCGACGAGGTCCCCGAGCTGCCCGACCTGTGGGGGGAGGCGTTCGAGGACGCCTACCGCGCCGCCGAGCGGGCCGGTCGGTACGTCCGGCAGATCAGGGCCCGCGACCTGTACGCCAAGATGATGCGCACCCTCGCCCAGACCGGCAACGGCTGGATGACCTTCAAGGACGCCGCCAACCGCCTGTGCAACCAGGCCGCCGAGCCCGGCAACGTCGTGCACCTGTCCAACCTGTGCACCGAGATCATCGAGGTGTCCAGCGACGCCGAGACCGCGGTCTGCAACCTGGGCTCGGTCAACCTCGCCGCCCACCTCACCGACGGCGGCCTCGACTGGGAGCGGCTGCGCGCCACCGTCCGCACCGCGGTCACCTTCCTCGACCGCGTGATCGACATCAACTACTACCCGAGCGAGCAGGCCGCGGCCAGCAACCCGCGCTGGCGCCCGGTCGGTCTGGGCGTGATGGGCCTCCAGGACGTCTTCTTCGCCCTGCGGCTGCCGTTCGACTCGGCCGAGGCCAAGGAGCTGTCCACCCGCGTCGCCGAGGAGATCTACCTGTCGGCGCTGGAGACCTCCGCCGGTCTCGCCGAGCGCTTCGGCGCCCACCCCGCCTACGACCAGACGTGGGCGGCGCGGGGCAGGCTCCAGCATGACCTGTGGGGGGAGAGCGGCACCCAGGCCGAGCGCTGGGACGCGGTGCGCGAGCGCATCGCCGCCCACGGCCTGCGCAACTCGCTGCTGATCGCGATCGCGCCGACCGCCACCATCGCCTCGATCGTCGGCTGCTACGAGTGCGTCGAGCCGCAGGTGTCCAACCTGTTCAAGCGCGAGACGCTGAGCGGCGAGTTCCTGCAGATCAACAACGCGCTGGTGGCCGAGCTCAAGTCGCGCGGGTTGTGGGACGAGCGCGTCAGGGCCGCCATCAAGCAGGCCGAGGGGTCGGTGCAGGGCATCGCCGAGCTGCCGGAGGACGTGCGCCGGCTGTTCCGCACCGCCTGGGAGCTGCCCCAGCGCGCGCTGATCGACATGGCCGCCGCGCGCTCGCCGTACATCGACCAGAGCCAGTCGCTCAACCTGTTCATGAGCGCCCCGACGATCGACAAGCTCTCATCGATGTACCTGTACGCCTGGAAGTCCGGCCTGAAGACCACCTACTACCTGCGCTCGCGCCCGGCCACCCGGATCCAGCAGGCCACCGTGCCCCTCGTGAACAGGTCCGAGGAGGCCCTGGTCTGCTCCCTGGAGAATCCCGAGTCGTGCGAAGCCTGCCAGTGACCCCCGAGGAGAACGTGATGTTGCTCGACCCGGGCATGAGCCTGACCCTGCGGCCCATGCGCTACCCCCTCTTCTTCGACCGCTACCGCGACGCGATCAAGAACACCTGGACCGTCGAGGAGGTGGACCTGCACTCCGACCTGGCGGACCTGTCCAAGCTGTCGGCGGCCGAGCGCCACCTGGTCAGCCGCCTGGTCGCCTTCTTCGCCACCGGCGACACGATCGTGGCCAACAACCTGGTGCTCAACCTCTACCAGCACGTCAACGCGCCCGAGGCGCGCCTCTACCTGAGCAGGCAGCTCTTCGAGGAGGCCGTGCACGTCCAGTTCTACCTGAACCTGCTGGACACGTACGTGCCGGACGAGGAGGAGCGGTTCGCGGCGTTCGCGGCGGTGGAGAACATCCCCTCCATCCGGCGCAAGGCCGAGTTCTGCTTCCGCTGGATCGACTCCATCGACGGCCTCCAGCGGCTGGAGACCCGCGACGACCGGCGGGCGTTCCTGCTCAACCTGATCTGCTTCGCCGCCTGCATCGAGGGCCTGTTCTTCTACGGCGCCTTCGCCTACGTCTACTTCCTGCGCTCGCGCGGCCTGCTGAACGGGCTGGCCTCGGGCACCAACTGGGTGTTCCGCGACGAGTCCATGCACATGGCCTTCGCCTTCGACGTGGTCGACGTCGTACGGCAGGAGGAGCCGGACCTCTTCGACGAGGAGATGGCCCGCGAGGTCAGGGAGATGCTGGCCGAGGCGGTGGACTGCGAGGCCCAGTTCGCCGAGGACCTGCTCGGGCAGGGTGTGCCGGGCATGTCGGCCGGTGACATGCGGTCGTACCTGGAGCACGTGGCCGACCGGCGGCTGGCCCAGCTCGGCATCGAGCCGCTGTACGGGGCCAAGAACCCGTTCGCGTTCATGGAACTGCAGGACGTGCAGGAGTTGTCGAACTTCTTCGAGCGGCGGGTGTCGGCGTACCAGATGGGGGTGACCGGCTCGGTCAGCTTCGACGCCGACTTCTGACACCTGCGGATCCGTGGACGGGCCCGGCGGGGTTCAACCCCGCCGGGGCCTCTTCGCCGGATCCTGCGGTGACGGACACGCGGGAGCCCGCCCGGGGTCAGGCGGTCTCGGGGCGGGTGGCCTTGCCGTCCAGCCAGAGGGTGTCGGACTCGTCGCGGTGGACGCCGGAGGTGCCGACGTGCTTGGCGTCGATCTTCGGGCCCTTCTTGATCACGTGGACGAGGGCCATGGCGTGGCCGCGTCCGAGGTCGTAGTCCTGCTTGAGCCAGTCGGTGATCGTCCCGGCCTTGGTGGAAGGGGCGTCGAAGCCGCGTTCCTGGGCCAGGGCGATGAACTGGCGAGGCGTCAGTCCGGTCTTGTCCTCGATGTTGTCCAGGTACGCCTGGAACGACATGGCGTTCTCCCCTCGTCGGAATGTTGCGGTCCTAGTGTCCCATTTGATGGCGGTTCGCCGTTCGGGCGCCTGGGCTGCTTCTCAGTAAGATGCGATGCCGCCGAGTGCCGAGGGGTGCAGATGGATGAGCGCGAACTGAGCTCCCCATGGGAAGGGGTCCTGGTCACTCCGGGCCGGGCCGGCCGTACGGGCGTCCTGGTGCTGGCGGGGTCGAGCGGGCGGATCGAACGGGAGAGGGCTCGCCTCCTCGCCGCGGAGGGGGTGACCGCGTTGTCGATCCGGTGGTTCGGCGGTCCGGGGCAGTCGCCCGGCATCTGCGAGATCCCGCTGGAGACGTTCGTGTCGGCCGTCGACCTGCTGGAGTCCACCGGGGTCCGGCGCATCTGCGTGCTGGGCATGTCGAAGGGGGCCGAGGCCGCGCTGCTGACCGCCGTCCGGGACCGGCGGGTCGGCGGGGTGGTGGCGCTGTCGCCGACCTCGGTCGTGTGGGGGAACGTCGGGCCCGGTCCCGACGGGGAGAAGCGTCCATACCGGTCGTCCTGGACGTGGCAGGGGGAGCCGCTGCCATTCGTCCCGTACGACGACGACTGGGCCGAGGACGAGCCCGAGCACGGCCCGCTGGCCCTCCGCGCCCTGTACGAGCTCAGCGAGCGGACGTTCGCCGGGCTGCTCCCGGCCGCCGCGATCCCCATCGAGGCGGCGGCGGCCGACGTGCTGCTGGTGGCGGGCGGGGACGACGCCATGTGGCCGTCCCTGCCGTTCGCCGGGCGGCTGGCCGAGCGGCGTCGTGCCGCCGGCCGTACGGTGCGGCTGGTCAGCCGGGCCGAGGCCGGTCACCGTCCGCGCCTGCCGGGGGAGGGGCCCGCTCCCGAGTCGCCGGACTTCCTCTACGGGGGCGACCCGGCGGCCGACGCCGGGCTCGGCGCCGACGCCTGGCCGCACATCCTCGATCTGCTGCACGGTTGACCGTCGGCGCGCAGCTGAAATCTGATGGTGTGGTAGGTTTCCAGCGCATCGACCCGAGGAGGTGAGACCGATCTACGTTGTGACAGGTCGGGGCTCCCTCGCGCGCATCGCCTAGGGAGCGCCCGCGCAAGGCGGGTCAGGAGCCGCCGGCGATCTCCACGACGGCGTGGCGGTTGTGCTCGTCGGTGATGTGGCTGAGCAGGTAGTGGGCCAGGTCGGCGCGGGAGATCGAGCTCGCCTTGGCCAGCGGGGCGTTCTCGGCGGTGCGGTAGACGCCGGTCAGGGGGCCGTCGGTGAGCATCGGCGGGCGCACGATCGTCCAGTCGAGGTCGTGGGCGGCGGTGACCGCGGCCTCCATGCGTTCCATGTCGGCGTAGCCGTGCCGGTAGAGGCGCTGGATGACGAAGCGGGTGACCAGGCGGCGGCCCAGCGGCGTGCCCGGCGGGATCTCCAGGCCCGCCGAGGACAGGCACAGCAGGCGGCGCACCCCGCCCTCGCGCATGGCGGCGACGACGTTGGCGGTGCCCTGGGAGTAGACGGTGGTGGGACGGCCGCGGTCGGTGCTGCCCAGGCACGACAGCACGGCGTCGTGCCCGGCGACGGCCGCCCGCCAGGGGCCGGGGGCCAGCACGTCGCCGCCGATCACGTGCACCCGCTCGCTCGCCGGGACGCGGGCGGGGTCACGGGCCAGGACGGTGACGTCGTGCCCGGCGGCGACCGCCTGCTCGACCACCTGGCCTCCGGTGCCGCCGGTCGCGCCGAGGACCATCAGCTTCATGCCGCACCGGCCAGCGCCCGTACGACGGCCGCGGTGATCTCGCGCTGGCCCTCGATGCTCAGGTGCACGCCGTCGTCGAGGAAGTGGTGGTCGTCGGAGACGGCGAGCCTGGTGTCCACGGTGAGCTCGGGACGGCCCAGCAGGTGGTCGGCGGTGACGTCGATGTCCTTGGCGGCCCAGCTGATCCCGGCCCGCCGGAAGTGCGGGTAGGCGGCGGCGCGCGGCTCGTCTACCGGGCTGGGGGTGAGCCAGACCCAGCGGGCGGGCCCCCGCTCCTGGGCCAGGTCGTGCAGCATGGCGAGGTTGCGTTCGGTCTCGGCGGCGCTGACCAGCGTCGGCGCGCCGGGGGCCAGGTGCTGGGCGTCGTTGGCGCCGATCATGCACAGCACCAGGTCGGGCCGCTGGAAGCCGAGGGCGGGGAGCTGGGTGAGCGCCTGGGTGGTGGTGCTGCCGGAGATCGCCAGGTTGGTGAAGCGGACGGCGTCGCCGGGGCGGCGCAGCGCGACGAGCCGGCCCAGGATCTCGAACCAGGACAGGCGGTCGGCGGTGGTGCTCTCGCCGACGGCGACGACGTGGAAGGCGTTCTGGCCGCCCTGGGCGTTCAGGGGCAGCCGGTCGACGGCGTCGGCCAGGCCGGGCCGGGCCAGCAGCGTCTCGGCGGCCTGACGGGCCTGGCGGTCGAAGCCGTCCAGCAGGGCGCGGTAGGCGTCGGCGTCGAGGCCGAACAGGGCGGCGAGGCGGGACTCGTCCGCGCCGATCAGGTAGGGCAGGGCGCCGGGCCGCTGGAACCGGACGAGCCGCTCGGTCATCGGGTCGGTCATGACATGGCCTCCGTGTGGACGGTGGGTGCGGGGGACGGGCAGAGCGCGGCGTTCATCCGGAGATCCGTCCGCCGGTGAGGTCGAGGGTCGCCCCGGTCACCCAGGAGGCGGCGGGCGAGGCGAGGTAGAGGACGGCCTGGGCGACGTCGGCGGGATGGCCGACGCGGCCGAGCGGGAACGTCGCGGCGAGCTGGGCGAGCCGTTCGGCCGGCAGCGTGGCGAGCTTGTCGTTGAGCACGGCCGAGGGCGCCAGGCAGTTGACCCGTACGCCGTCGCCGCCCACCTCGGCGGCCAGATGCCGGGCGAACATGACGACGCCCGCCTTGGCCGCGGCGTAGGCGGCGTTGGCGCCCCCGGGACGGCGGCCCGCGGTGGACGACATCAGGATGATCGACCCGGCACCCCGCTCCAGCATGCCCGGCAGGAACTCGTGGACGGTGAGGAACACCGAGGTCAGATCGGACTCCAGCACGGCGCGCCAGCGGGCGGGGTCGAGCCCGGCGGTCGGCGCGGGCGCCCCCTGCCCTCCGGCGAACGGGGCGAGGATCTCCACCGGCCCCAGCGCGGCCTCGACCTCGGCGCGGATGCGGGCCAGGGCTCCGGCGTCGGTCACGTCGCCGGGCGCGGCCAGCGCCCGGCCGCCCTCGCCGGTGATCGAGGCGACGACGCGGGCCACCGCCTCGGTGTCGCGGCCGGTGACCGCGACCTTGACGCCGTTGGCGGCCAGCGCGCGGCACGTGGCCGCGCCGATGCCGCGCGAACCGCCGGTGACGAGGGCGACCTTGCCCTCCAGTCCTGGATGCCTGGGCCAGTCAGGCAGGTCGGTGGTCATCGCATATTACTTCTCTCTAGAGAAAGGTTCACTCTTGTGAATGGTTCTGTGCGGAGTACAGTATGCGCTGTGTCCGCGTCCCGCAACCGCCCGATGGGCGTCGCCTTCCTGCTCGCGCAGCTCGGCGCGCACGCCGCCGGCCGGTTCGCCGCGCGGGTCGCCGAGCTCGGCCTGTCGCCGGCCGACGTCGGACTGCTGCGGATGGTCGCCCTCCAGCCCGGCCGCAGCCAGCAGTCGCTCGCCGCCGATCTCGGCGTCGTCCCCAGCCGGGTCACCGCGCTGCTCGACCCGCTGGACCGGGCGGGCCTGGTGGAGCGGCGCCGGTCGGCCGGCGACCGCCGCAACCACGAGCTGCACCTGACCGAGCAGGGCGCGCGGGTCATGGAGGACATCAGGAAGAGCGCGATGGCGCACGAGGCCGACCTGACCTCCTCCCTCAGCCCCGACCAGCGCGGGCAGCTGCTCTCCCTGCTGGAGCTGATCGCCGCCGACCAGGGCCTGACCCCCGGCGTGCATCCCGGCTACCGACGTTCCTGACGCCCCCGCCGCCGCGGGCCGTAGGTCGTCGCGCGGTGGGACCTACGGCCCTGGCGGCCGCATCCGCTCAGGTCAGAGGCTGGGTCCATCACCACCGGATGCGAAGAAGGTGTTCACGAATGAGGCACAGGCCCATCGCCCTTGACGCCGACGACGTTCAGGTCAGGATCCGCGGCGGCGGCGTGCGCGCGGCCGACGTACGGCGTGCCCGGCACACCGTGGCCGACCTGACCCGGCTCGCCCACGAGCCGGTGCTGGGCGCGACGGTCAAGCTCGCCGCCACACCGGAGATCGCGGGGGAGCGGCGTACGGCCGAGGCCGTGGTGGACGTGCAGGGCCGGCTCATCAGGGCCCGGGCCGGCGCCGCCTCCACCCGCGCGGCCATCCACCTGCTGGGCGACCGGCTGCGGACGCGCCTGCTGGAGACCGGCAGGGACTGGGAGAACCGGCGCGGACGCCACCCCCGGCCGGCTCACCCCGCCCCGCCCGCCGGGGAACGCCGGATCGTGCGGACCTTCACGGCCGCCCGCGCCGTGCCCGACGAGGCGGCGGTGGACATGGAGGACCTCGACTACGACTTCCTGCTGTTCACCGAGACCGCGACCGGCCAGGACAGCGTGATCTACCGCACCGGCGACGGCTACCGGCTCGCCCAGCTCGACCCCCGGCCCGACCTGCCGGCCCCGACCTGCGCGGCGATCTCGGTCAGCCCGCTGCCCGCTCCCCGCCTCACCACCGGGCAGGCCCTCGACCGGCTGGAGCTGACCGGCTTCCCGTTCGTCTTCTTCGCCGACGCCGGCACCGGGGCGGGCTGCCTCCTCTACCGCCGCGACGACGGGGATTCCGGCCTGGTCACCACCGCGCACGAAGGCTGACCGGCGCGCCGCCCCCGGACCGGGGGCGGCGCGAACCCCTCACCGAGAGGTCGCGTGGGCGGCGGCGAAACGGCCGGGCCGCCCGCCGCGGGCGCCCGGATGTCCCGTCCGGGACCTTCGGCCCTGCAAGTGCGGACGTTCGCCCCGGTGAACGGCCCGGCCGGGCTCCCTAGCCTGAAATCCGGCCCGTGATCGCGGGCCCGTTCCCCTGGGACTGTGGAGGTCACATGCTGTCCGCGGAATCCGCCGCCGTCGTCCGCGCCACGCTGCCCGTCGTCGGCGCCTCGCTCGACGCCATCACCGAGCGGTTCTACGCGACGATGTTCGCCGACCGGCCGGAGCTGCTGGACGGCCTGTTCAACCGCGGCAACCAGGCCAGCGGCGAGCAGCGCAAGGCGCTGGCGGCCTCCGTCGCCGCCTTCGCCACCATGCTCCTGGACCACCCCGACCAGCGCCCCGACCACCTGCTCGCGCGCATCGCGCACAAGCACACCGCGGTCGGCGTCACCGACGACCAGTACGTGATCGTCCACAAGTACCTGTTCGGCGCGATCGCCGAGGTGCTGGGCGAGGCCGTCACCCCCGAGGTCGCCGCCGCCTGGGACGAGGTCTACTGGCTGATGGCCGGCGCCCTGATCGCGATGGAGGCCCGCATCTACGCCGAGGCCGGCGCCACCGAGGGCCGCACCTGGCGGCGCTGGCGGGTGGCCGGCCGCCGCGAGGAGACGCCCGACGTCGCCTCCTTCCTGCTCACCCCGATCGGCGAGGAGCCGCCGCCGCCCGCCCGCCCCGGCCAGTACGTCAGCGTCCAGATCGAGATGCCCGACGGCGTGCGCCAGCTCCGCCAGTACACGCTGTCCAACGCCGGCGACGGCCTGCGCAGGATCACCGTCAAGCGCGTGGACGACGACCCCGCCGGAGAGGTGTCCACCCTGCTGCACGCCACCGTGCGCCAGGGCGACGAGCTCACCCTGTCGGCGCCCTTCGGCGACGTGACGCTGGACGACTCCGAGGCGCCCCTGGTGCTGGTCAGCGCCGGCATCGGCTGTACCCCCATGGTGGCCATGCTCGACCACCTCGCCGCCACCGGCTCGCGCCGCCGCGTGCTGACCCTGCACGCCGACCGCTCGCCCGACCGGCACGCGCTGCGCGAGGACACGACCCGCCTGGCCCCCGAGCACGTCTTCTGGTACGAGCGCGGCGCCCAGGACCCCGACCGCGACGGCCTGATGGACCTCGACGGCGTCCCGATCCCGCGGGGCGCGGTCGCCTACCTGTGCGGGCCGCTGCCGTTCATGCGCGAGGCGCGCGCCGCGCTGCTGAAGGCGGGCGTGGCGGCGCGCGACGTGCGCTACGAGGTCTTCGGCCCCGACCTGTGGCTCGCCGCCGGCTGACGGCCCGTTCGGCGATCCACCCGCGATCCACGTGAGGAGCACGACATGAGCGTTGTCCGAGGCGCGGCGAGCGCGCTGCTGGGCGCCGCCGGCGCCGCGATGGTGGCCGCCGGCCCCGTCATGGCCGCCCGGGGCGTCCAGGCGCGCGCCGAGATCCGGGACGAGCTGCGCCGCCAGGCCATCAGCTTCCCCGGCAAGGGGCTGCCCGCCGGGCTCGCCGCCCACCAGGGCCGCGACGTCCTGACCGGCCCGCAGGCCAGGGCCTACGCCCAGGTGATCGGCCGCAACGTGCTGACCGCCACCGGCGGCCGGACGTACGCGCAGGTCAGCGCCGCGCTGTTCGAGGCGGGCGGCGAGGACGCCGAGCTGGAGGGCCTGCGGCAGACCGCCTTCACCGGCCAGATGCTGCGCGCCTCCCTGCTCAACGCCTACCAGGCCTGGCAGCTCGGCAACCTGGTCATCGGCCTGGGCGGGCTGCTGACCGTCACCGGCGCCGCCCTGCTGGCCTCCGGCGCCACCCTCGCCGCCGACGAGTGACGGGGACGGAGACCATGCGACAGGCCATGCGACCGGCCATGCGACCGGCCATGCGACCGGCCACGCCACCGGTGACGCCCGGAACTACGCAGCTGGAGGACTGTGTGCTGTCCATCGCCCACCACTTCACCGAGACCTTCCACGCCGAGCACCGCGAGGTCAGGGACCTGCTGCTCGCCCTGATCGACGCCTTCGGGACGGGCGACGCGGCGCGGGTGGGGAAGCTGGTGCAGACCCTCTCGGCGGCCGTCGGGCCGCACTTCCGCTACGAGGAAGAAGCCATGTACCCCGGCCTGACATCCGTCTTCGGCGCGCCCTACGTGGACAAACTGCTCAGCGACCACGACGACACCATCCGCAACATCCGCGAGCTGGCCGAGCTGGCCGACCTGGCCGCGATCGACGGCCTGGGCGAGATCGACGAGAACCAGGCCGCCTGGGGCATCGCCCTGGTACGGGAGATCCTGCCGCACGTCAGCGACTGCGACGGCCTGTCGCTCATGGTCGAGACGCTGCCCGAGGACGACGTCGTGCACATCCTGGCGACCCGCGAGGTGGCCAGGGAGATCAACGCCGACGTGCTCACCTGGGCCGGGACGCTGCGGGCGCGGCGTGTCTGAGGCCGCGCTCCCCGTCCTGATCCAGGGCGGCATGGGCGTCGGGGTGTCCGGGTGGCGGCTGGCGCGCGCGGTCGCCCGTACCGGGCAGCTCGGTGTGGTGTCGGGCACCGCCCTGGACGTCACCCTGGCCCGCCACCTGCAGCGCGGCGACCCCGGCGGCCACCTGCGCCGGGCGCTGGCCTGCTTCCCGATCCCCGGGATCGCCGAACGGGTGCTCGGACGCTACTTCGTGCCCGGCGGGATCGCGCCCGGCACGCCGTACCGGCCGGTGCCCCGGCTCGGGCTGCGGCGCAGCCGGGCCCGCGACGAGCTGGCCGTGGTCGCCAACTTCGCCGAGGTCTTCCTGGCCAAGCAGGGCCACGACGGGCCGGTCGGCGTCAACTACCTGGAGAAGATCCAGCTCGCCACGCCGGCCGCCGCGTACGGCGCGATGCTGGCCGGCGTCGACTACGTGCTGATGGGCGCCGGCATCCCGGCGGAGATCCCGGCGCTGCTCGACGCCTTCGCCGCGCACCGCCCGGCCGAGATCGCCGTCACGGTGGCCGAGGCCGGCGACGCCCGCCACACGGCCGGCCTCGACCCGGCCGCCCTGTGGCCCGCGCCCGCCGAGCCGCTGCGGCGGCCCAGGCTGCTGGCGATCGTCTCCTCCCACGTGCTGGCCCTCTACCTGGCCCGCTCGCCCGTGACCAGGCCCGACGGGTTCGTCCTGGAGACGCCGGCGGCCGGCGGGCACAGCGCGCCGCCGCGCGGCCGGCTGCTGGTGGACGAGCGCGGCGAACCCGTCTACGGCCCGCGCGACGAGGCCGACCTCGCCAAGGTCGCCGCGCTCGGGCTGCCGTTCTGGCTGGCCGGCGGGTACGCCGCCCCCGGCGGCGCGGCCGGCGCGCGGGCCGCCGGGGCCACCGGCATCCAGGTCGGGACGGCGTTCGCCCTGTGCCGGGAGTCGGGCCTGGACGACGGCCTCAGACGGCGCATGCTGAGCCGGGCACGCCGGGGCGCGCTGGAGGTACGCAACGACCCGCGCGCCTCGCCCACCGGCTTCCCGTTCAAGGTCGCGAGCCTGCCCGGCACGCTGTCGGAGCCCGAGGTGCACGACCGGCGTCCGAGGCTGTGCGACCTGGGCTACCTGCGCACCCCGTACGCCAGGCCCGGCGGCGCGATCGGCTACCGCTGTCCCGCCGAACCCGTGGACGCCTACGTCCGCAAGGGCCGGCCGGCCGAGGAGGCCGAAGGCCGCCAGTGCCTGTGCAACGGGCTGACCGCCGCCATCGGCCTGGGCCAGCGCCGCGCCGACGGCTACCACGAACCCGCCCTGCTCACCCTGGGCCAGGACCTCGGCTTCCTGGACGGCCTGCCCGACGACCACTCGGCCGCCGACGTCGTGGACCACCTTCTGCGAGGAGCACCCGCATGACCGCACCAGCCGCCCGCGAGCCGCTGCGCCGGGTCCGGCGCGACGTCGCCGCGAGCCCGTTCATCCGCGACCGTCCGCTGACCGAGATCTACCGGTCCTCGCCGCTGTTCACCGCGCTGCGCGACCCCGACCGGCTGGGCGGGCGGTGCGGGGCGTGCGAGTTCCGCACGATCTGCGGCGGCTCCCGATCACGCGCCTACGCCTGCTCCGGCGACGTCCTCGGCGAGGAGCCGTGGTACGCCTACGAGCCGGGCAGTTTCCCCTACCAGAAGGAGCCGGCCGCCCATGTATGAGGCGCCCACGCGAGAGGGACGAAGGGCCCGCGGGCTCGCCGCGCCCTACGACACGATGCTGGCCGCGTACGCCGCCGCGCTGGCCGGTTCGCCGCTGGCCGCCTCCAGCCGGGCCAGCTACCTGCGCCGGGTCGGCCGCTACCTGACGTGGGTCGCCGCCGCCTCGGCCCGCGGCCTGCTGGCGGGCGAACCGCTGGCCGACACGACCGTGGCCGTCCGCACCGCGCACGCCTACCACGGCGAGCTGGACGGCCGCTACGCCCCCAGCACGATCAACAGCACCCTGGCCGCGCTGGAGGACTTCTACGCCCGGCTCCACCTCGGCGCGACCGGCATCCCCCGCCGCCAGGCCGCCGAAGAGCGGGTGGGCGCGCGATGACCTGGTGGTCGGTGGTGCGCTTCCTGCACGTGCTCGGGGCCGCGCTGTGGGTCGGCGGCCAGCTCGCGGTCTCCCTCGTGCTGCTGCCGTCGGCCCGCCGCCTGCTCGACGAGGAGCGCCGCACCCGGATGCTGGACGCCGTCGGACGCCGCTTCGGCCTGCTCACCGCCGCTGTGTTCCTGCCCCTCCAGCTCGCCACCGGCCTGGCCATCGCCTGGCACAAGGGCGTCACCTGGGCCTCGCTCGCCGAACCCGGCTACGGCCGCACCCTGGCCGCCAAACTCCTGCTCTTCTGCGCCGTCATGGCCGCCGCCGCCCTGCACGGCTGGGCCGCCGCCCACGCCCGTCCCCGCCTGGCCCGCGCCATGGCCGTCAGCGCCCTGGCGGGATCGATCGGCGTCGTCCTGCTGGCCGCCGCGCTGCCGGCCACCTGAGCATGGCCGATCGGACGTACGGAAAGGGACTTTGGTCCCTGACGGCGGCACGGCCCGCCGCGACATCGTGGAGGCATGCCCGCAGTCACCGTCATGCCGGGAACCCCGCGATGACCGGCATCGGCGTCCCCGGCGCCCGCCCCTGGGACAAGCCCTTCGCCTCGCGCGCCGCCGACGCCGCGTACCGGGCCGAGCTGGCCCGCTGGACCCGTCCCGAGGGCGGCCCCGACGGCGTCCCCGCCGACGCCTTCGGCCCCCGTCCCCGTCACGGCGAGCTGCCCATGCGCGACTTCGGCGGTGGCGGCGCGCGGCGCGGGCGGGGGAGCGGCGAGGTCGCGGACTTCGAGCCCGATCCGCAGCTCGCCGCCCTGTTCACCCGCGGTGACGGCCCGCGCGACTGGCTGCGCGCCGGTCAGGCCCTGCAACGCGTCCTGCTCACCGCCACCGCGCACGGCGTGGCGGCCTCGATGTTCAGCCAGCCGCTCGACCTGCGCCCACCACAGCACCGCGGCGACCGGCCCGGACCGTTCGGGCATGTGCAGATGCTGATCAGGCTCGGGTACGGCCCGCCGGTCCCGCGCGTCCCCCGCCGCCCGGTGTACGAGGTCATCGACCGGCTCGGGGCCCCGGCGTGCCTGACCGGCGCGGGCCGCGTTCCATCGACGTTCGTGTGACAGGGAGGTTTCCGGGATGCCGGTCGACATCCGCATAGAGAGCGGCAGGCCGATCGACCTGCCGCCGCCGCGACGCGCCCGCGCGTCCTGGCACCTGCGCGCGAACGCGATCGTCGTCGCCTGGCTGGGCCTGACCGTCGTGGCCGCCCTGGCGGGCGACGCGCTGCCGGCGCCGTCGTGGCTGCTGATCCACGTGTTCCTGCTGGGCGCGGTCAGCACGGCCGTGCTGATCTGGAGCGAGCACTTCACCGTGGCGCTGCTGCGCGTGCGCGGGCCGTCCGAGTGGGGGAGCCTGACCCGGCTTGCCCTGCTCAACACGGCCACGGTCGCCGTGCTGGCCGGGGTGGCGTACGGGCCGTGGCAGGTGGCGGCGGCCGGCGCGGCGCTGCTGGCGGGCGTGGCGCTGTGGCACGCGACCGTCCTGGTCCTGCTCGTACGCGGCGCGCTGCCCGGCCGGTTCGGCCACGTCATCGGCTGGTACGTCACCGCCGCCTGCGCGCTGGCCGCCGGCGGTGTCCTCGGCGGGCTGATGGCCGCCCAGGCCGTCCAGGGCGCGCTCCACGAACGGATGAGCGCCGCCCACTCCCAGGTGAACGTCTTCGGCTGGGTCGGGCTCACCGTGCTCGGCACCCTCTTCACGCTGTGGCCGACGGTCCTGCGCACCCGCATGTCGGAGCGGACCCGCCGGGCCTCGCGCGTGGGGTTGTGGCTGGCCGCGCCGGGGCTGACGGTGGCCGTCACCGGGCTGCTGGCGGGCTGGCGGTGGGTGGCGCTCGCGGGGCTGGCGGCGTACGCGGCCGGCGGGCTGGCGGCGCTCACGCCGCTGGCCGACGCGCTGCGGCGCAGGAAGCCGCACACCGGCGCGGCCTGGATGCTGGGAGCGGCTATCGTCTGGTTCGAGGTGGCGCTGGCCGCCGATCTGGTGGTCGTGGCAACCCGGCCGGCGCACGAGGTCGCCGCCGCGCTGTCCCCGCTGCTGCCGCTGGTGCTGACCCGCTCCGGGGCACGTGCGCCGGTCAGCCGGTCGTCGCGGGGGACGGGACGGGCGTGATGCGGTCCCAGGCGGCCAGCGGCAGCATGATGACGGCCGCCGGGAACAGGCCGTGCTCCTCGTGGTCGATGTGCCAGTGGAGGCGGTCGAGGGCGTCCAGCACGGCGGGCCAGTCGGGCGCGGCCGGGTCGACCGCGCCGAGGATGCCGTGGATGTCGGCGTGCTCGGCGCACAGCCGTTCCACCTCCTCGGCCAGCGAGCCTTCGGCGCGCAGTTCGGCGAACAGCCCGCTCGCCTCGGTGTCGGTGTGCGGGACGAGCCGGGCCATCAGGTCCTCCAGAAGCGACACGGCCTCGCCGTGACGCGTCTCCCCGACGGCGCGGCGCAGCGCCCCCGCGCACTCCTGGATGTCCCAATGCTCCTGGGACAGGCGGCCGATCAGCGGAAACTCCCGGCAGCCGCAGTAATTGCACATGGTCACGTCCTTACAGGAGGCTTGCTGGTCGAAGACGACGGTCGGGGCGCGCACACGCGCGTGCCGCTCCTCAGGCCGCCCGCGGTCCCACCCTTCCCGGCGGGACGCCGCCCCGGTCAGGGCCGAAAGTCACTGACCGGCCAGGCCCTCCGTCGGAAAACCGGGTGACGGGTGGCGGCGGCGTCGGGGACGATCACGGTCATGGGGTACGACGAGCTGGTCGCGGAGGCGTCGGCGGCGGCGATCGAGGGCTGGGACCTCGCCGGGCCGCCGCCGGGCTGACCGAGGCGGGGCTCACCGTGACGTGGAGCGCGCAGGCCCGGGTGCGGACGGTGTTCCACGACGTCGGGGCGCTCGTGCTGTTCCTGCGGATGGTGCCGTGGCAGGCCCCCGCCTTCGACGCCGTCCGGCACGGCCACCGCCTGCGCGCCCTGCACGAGCGGATGGCAGGCGGCCGGCCGCTGACGGCCCACGCCCACCGCTTCGCGCTGCCGGCCCGCCGCTCACCGGGGGCGGGGGCGCGGCGGGACGATGACGGGGTGGCCGGTTCTGGCTGACTCGTAGGCGGCTTCGACCAGGGCGACCGCCGCCGCCGCGTCGTCGCCCGGCGCGTGGTTGGGGCCCCGGCCCGCGATCAGCTCCCCGAACGCCTCCACCGGCGCGTGTTTGGCCCACGCGGCGTGGCTCGGGTCGGGGGACAGGCGGACGAGCGCGCCGTCGGGCCGGTGGACGGTGGCCGTGCCGTGCTGGAGGTCGTGCTCGACCATGCCGGCGGTGCCGTACAGGCGCAGGCGCTGGCGGGTGGGCAGGCCCTCGGGCACGGTCCCGGTGGCGGTCAGGGAGCCCACCGCGCCGCCGGTCAGGCGGAAGGTGAGCGCGTCGACCACGTCCACCGGCAGCGAGCGGTGGTCCATGAAGGCGAAGACCTGCTCGGCGCTCTGCCCCGTGGCCCTGGTCAGGGCGCCGGCCAGATGCGTGAGCTGCGAGTGGCCCTGACCTCCGGCGGCCGGGGCGGCGTAGGTGGCCGAGCCGGTGAACAGGCTCATCATGACGGAGGAGAAGTCGCCGTTGACGCAGACCAGCTCGCCGATCTCCCCCTCCCGTACGGCCTGCCGCACCCGGACGGCGGCGGCGCTGTACTGGCCGGTGTAGCCGACCGACAGGTGCGTCCCGGTGCGTTCGGCCGTGGCCACCAGGTCCCACGCCTCGGCCGCGGTGGTCGTCATGGGCTTCTCGACCAGCACGTGGACGCCCGACTCCAGCGCGGCCCTGGCCAGCGCGTGGTGCGTGGCGTGCGGGGTGGCGATGACGACGCCGTCCACCAGGCCGGAGGCGTACAGCTCGGCCGGGTCGGCGAAGGCGGGCACCCCGAGCTCGGCGCGTTCCGGATCGGGGTCGCACACGGCGGCCAGGCGCACCCCGGGCGCGGCCGCGATGGCCGGAAGGTGGGCGAAGCGGGCCCACCAGCCCAGGCCGATCACCCCCAGGCGGACGGTCACGCGACGCGCCGCAACGGGACGGACGGGTCGAGCTCCAGCCCGAAACCGGGCGCGTCGCCGAGCCGCACCCGGCCGTCCACGGGGAACGTCTCGCCGGTGCAGAGGGGATGTTGCGGGACGAGCCAATCGCAGTCGCCCACGAACATGCCGAACTCGGCCAGCGGCGGCTCGGGCCGGGTGGCCACGAAGTGGTAGGCGTAGTGGCCGCCGGTGTGGGGGACGAGCCGCACGCCGTGGGCGCGGGCCACCGTGGAGATCCGGCGCAGCTCGGTGAGCCCGCCGCACCAGTTGGGGTCGGGCTGCACGACGTCGACCCCGGACTCGCAGAGCAGGCCGAAGCCGGCGGCGGTGTACTCGTGCTCGCCCGAGGCCAGCGCCATCGGCGACGGCAGCCGGTCGCGCAGGCGCCGGTGGGCGGCGTAGTCGTCGGGGCGCAGCGGCTCCTCGATCCAGTCGAAGCCGAGCGGGGCGACGGCGTGGGCCAGGCGGGCGGCGTAGTCGACGTCGAGCGACATCCAGCAGTCGTACATCAGCGGGAAGTCCGGGCCGGCCGCCCGGCGGGCCTGCTCGGCGATCGAGACGTTGGCGCGGAAGCCGTCCTCGCCCTCGACGGGGGCGTAGGTCAGGGGGATCTTCGCGCCCCGGAAGCCGAGCTCGCGGGCGGCCTCGGGACGCGGGCCGGTCGCGTACAGCTCGACGTCGGCGTGCACCGCCCCGCCGAGCAGGGTGTGCACGGGGGTCTGGGTGATGCGGCCGTGCAGGTCCCAGATCGCCAGGTCGACGGCGGAGATCGCGTGCAGGGCCAGGCCCTTGCGCCCGTAGTGGAGGGTGCTGTTGAACATGCGGTCCCACAGCCGCTCGTGGTCGAAGGGGCTCTGCCCCCGGACGAGATAGGCCAGGTGGAGGGCGGCGAGGGTGGCGACCACCACGCCGCCGTTGGTGGTGCCGAACCCCACGTGCCCGGACGCGCTCTCGACCTCGACGACCACGGTCTGCTGCGAGTCGGGCCCGATGGCGGCCATGCGGTCGTCGCGGAAGTCGGCGTGCTGCGACATGGGGCTGGCGACCTTGCGCCGCTTCCACTGGCGCAACGCCTCGCCGTCGCCGGGATCGGCCGCCGCGGGCGGCAGGTTGACGAAGTCGGCCACGAAGACGCGGACGTCGGTGATCCGGTCCATCAGCTCCCCTGGTTCTTGTACGGCTGGACGGCCTGCTGGGCCGCCGCCATGGTCTCGCCGGCCTGGTCGAAGGTGCGCTGGGCGACGGTGATGAACAGCACGTCGATCACGGCGAGCTGGCCGTGCCGGGCGGCCATCGCCTCGGTGCGGAACCCGGTCTGCGCCACCCGGGTCAGCAGCGTCAGCTCGGCGCGGGCGGCCAGCGGCGAGGCGGGGTCGTTGCAGATCGCGATGGTGGCCGCGCCGTGCGACATCGCCTCGCTCACCAGGTCGACCACCTCCTTGGTGCGCCCGCTGTGCGAGATCGCCACGACCACGTCGCCGGGGCCGAGCAGCGCGGTGCCGCTGAGCGCGATGTGCGTGTCGGTCGAGGTCCAGGCCGGCACGCCGACGTGGTAGAGCCGTTGCTGCAGCTCCGAGGCCACCGTGGAGCTGCCTCCGGCGCCGAACACCCACACCCTGCGGGCCGCGGCGATCAGCGAGCAGGCGCGCGCGGCCGCCGCCAGGTCGAGCCCGGCCAGGGTCTCGGTGGTGGCCTGGGCGATCGCGGCCGAGACCACCTCGGCGATGCGCGGCAGCCCGTCGTGCTCGGTCACGTCGGCGCCGATGCTCAGGCTCCACGGCTCGGCCTTGGACCGGCCGCTGTCGGAGGCCAGCGCCAGGCGCAGCTCGGCGTAGCCGTTCAGGCCGAGCGAGCGGCACAGGCGGGTGACGCTGCCGGTGGAGACGCCGCACCGGTCGGCCAGGTCGAGGATCGTCAGGCGGGCCACCGCGCCGGGATCGGTCAGCACCAGGTCGGCGATCGTGCGCTGCGCCTCCGGCATCGACGGCGCCATCTCGGCGATCCGGGCGACGACGCCCTCCAACGGGCTCTGCATGGATGTCCTGCCTCTCATCATCGCAACGGAGAATAATTTGTCTTCGCGTGACGCGTCAACCGCGAAGTTGTTATCGGGAACCCCTTGACGCGGGGCCGGACCGTCCCGCACCTTAGCGGCCACAGAGAAAAATTCATCGCTACCAGAACGGGATGCCGATGTCCTTCCTCTCCGCGGCCGGCTATTTCAGCGCGCTCCAGGACGTCCTGGGCAAGGTGAGCACGTCCCAGGCGCCGCTGGTGGACAAGGCGGCGGCGTTGATCGCCGACGCGGTCGAGGCCGGCGGGGTGCTCCAGGCCTTCGGCAGCGGCCACTCCGAGGCGTTCGCCCTGGAGCTGACCGGCCGGGCCGGCGGGCTCGTCGCCGCCAACCGCATCGAGCTGCGCGACCTCGTGCTGCTCGGCGGCGCGGAGCCCGGCGTGCTGTCCGACCCGCTGCTGGAGCGCGACCCCGGCGTCGCGTCGCGCCTGTACGAGCTGGCCGCGCCGCACCCGCGCGACGTGTTCGTCATCGCCTCCAACTCCGGGGTCAACGGCTCGATCGTCGAGCTCGCCGCCCTGGTCAAGGAGCGCGGCCATCCGCTGATCGCGGTCACCTCGGCCGAGCACTCCGGCCGCATGTCCTCCCGCCACCCCTCGGGACTGCGTCTGGGTGATCACGCCGACATTGTGCTGGACAACGGCGCGCCGTACGGCGACGCGATCCTGCCGTTGCGCGACGGCGGCCGCGTCTGCGGCGTCTCCTCCATCACCGGCGCCCTGCTGGCCCAGCAGATCGTGGCCGAGGTGGCCCGCCGCCTGGAGGAGTCGGGCACGCGGCCGCCGGTGTACCTGTCGGCGAACGTCCACGGCGGCGACGAGCACAACCGCCGCCTCGAAGAGCGGTACGACGGGCGCATCCGCCGTACCACCAGGTAACCAGGAGTACCACCATGAACCACCCCTCCCGGCGGCAGCTCCTGCGCGGAGCCGCCCTGACCGGGGCCGGCCTGCTGGCCACGGCCTGCGCCGTCCCCGGCGGCCCCGCCGCCCCCGAACCGGCCGCCACCGGCGCCATCAGCGCCGCCAACCCGCTCGGCCTCGACGAGAACGGCCCCCTGGAGATCGTCATCTTCGACGGCGGCCTCGGCGACGCCTACGCCACCACCATCCACGAGCCGCTGTTCCTGAGCCGCCATCCCAAGGTGCGGCTCAAGCACTCCAGCACCAAGGAGATCTCCGGCACGCTCCAGCCGCGCTTCGTCGGCGGCAACCCGCCCGAGGTCATCAACAACGACGGCGCCCAGGCGCTCGACCTGGCCGCGCTGGTGCAGGGCGGCCAGCTCCAGGACCTCACGCCGCTGCTGGAGGCCCCCTCCTGGGACGACCCGGGCACGAAGGTGCGCGACGTCCTGCTGCCCGCCGCCGTCGAGGCGGGTTCCTTCGACGGCCGTCCCTACAGCCTGCCGTACGTGTTCATGATCTTCGGCTTCTGGCACTCCGCCAAGCTGTTCGCCCAGAAGGGCTGGACGGCCCCCGCCACCTGGGACGACTTCCTCACCCTGTGCGCCACGATGAAGAAGGCCGGCATCGCGCCGTTCGCCTACGCCGGCAAGTACCCGGGATACGTGTGGGAGGCCATCCTCACCATGGCCGTCAAGCACGGCGGCCCCGAGGTGATGAAGCGGGTCGACAACCTGGAGGACGGCGCCTGGCAGGCCGACGCCCTGACCAGGGCGGCCGCCGCGTTCGGCGAGCTGCACGCCAGGGGGTTCCTGCTGCAGGGCACCGAAGGGCTCAACCACACCGAGTCGCAGGCCAGGCAGAACAGCGGCGAGGTCGCCGTCATCCCCAACGGCTCCTGGCTGGAGAACGAGCAGAAGAAGGTCGCCCCCGCCGACTTCGGCTACGCCATGTTCCCCGTCCCCGCGCTGGAGGCCGCCGAGGCGATGCCGGGCACCGCCCTGCACGCGATGCCCGGCTCCGGCTTCGTCGTCGCCGCCAGGAGCCGGAACCCGGCGGCCGGCATGGAGTACCTGCGCGCGATGGTCTCCCGCGAGGGCGCCGGCAAGTACAGCGGCCTGATCAGCACCCTGACCACGGTCCGCGGCGCGGCGCTGCCGCCGCAGGCCGGGGCCGGGCTCAAGAGCGCCGCCGCCGCGCTCGACGCCGCCGGGACCGCCCTGGTCAACTGGCGGGTGCACGAGTGGTACAAGGAGCTCGCCACCGAGCTCGACGCCGCCACCGGGCAGCTCATGACCGGCGGCATCACCGCCGCCCAGTGGGCCGAGCGGCTGCAGCGCAAGGCCGACGCCGTCAAGAAGGACTCCTCGATCAAGAAGTTCTCCAGGTAACCCGCCGTGCGGCACGGACGGCGGCGCTTCGCCGCGACCTTCCTCGCCCTCCCCGTCCTCCTCTACGTCGTCTACGTCGTCTCCCCGTACGCGCAGGCGTTCCAGATCTCGATGACCGACTGGCGCGGCATCGACGCCAGGCCCGCGTTCGTCGGGCTGGACAACTTCCGGCGCCTGCTGGCCGACCCCGTCTTCTGGAAGGCCCTCTCGCACAACGCGATCCTGCTGGCCGCGCTGCCGGTCATCACGCTCGGGCTGGCGCTGCTGTTCGCGTACCTGCTCAACGCCGGAGGCGACCGGCCGGGCACCGGCGTCGCCGGGTCGGGCTTCTACCGGGTGGTGTTCTTCTTCCCGCAGGTGCTGTCGGTCACGATCGTCGCGGTGATGTTCCAGTCGGTGCTCCGCCCCGACCGCAGCGGCGTGATCAACGGCCTGCTCATGCGGCTCGGCCTGGAGCCGGTCGGCTTCCTCACCGACCCCGGCCTGGCCCTGTGGTCGATCCTGGGCGTGCTGGTCTGGCAGGCCGTCGGCTTCCACGTCGTGCTGTTCTCGGCCGGCATGGCCGCCATCCCGCGCGAGCTGCACGAGTCGGCGCAGATCGACGGGGCCGGGCGGGCCGCGTCGTTCTTCCACGTCACCCTGCCGCTGCTGCGGCACACCGTGCAGGTCGGCTGGGTCTATCTCGGGGTGGCCGCCTTCGACGCGTTCTCGATCGTGTTCGTGTTGTCGGCCGAGCGCGGCGGCCCCGACTACAGCACGACCGTGCTGGCCAACGAGGTCTACCGCAACGCCTTCGGCTACGCGAAGTTCGGCTACGCCTCGGCCCTCGGGGTCGCCCTGTTCTTCTGCACGATCACCTTCGCCGCGCTCACCCTCCGGCTGACCCGGCGCGACAAACTGGAGTACTGACGATGGCAGTCGACGTCCGTCCCGCCGTGGGGCGGCGCGCCGCGAGCCCGGCCCGGCGCGAGCTCGGGCTCCGCCGGTCGGCGCACGTGGTGCTCGCCCTCTGGACGGTCCTGGTGGTCGTCCCGATGGCCTGGACCCTGCTGGCCTCCTTCAAGGACACCGCGGAGATCTTCGGGCCCGCCTGGACGCTGCCCGCCCGGCTGCGGGCCGGCAACTGGGTGCGGGCCTTCGAGCAGGCGCACATCGGTACGTACCTGGTCAACACCGTGATCGTCGTGGCGCTGTCCACGGCGGGCACCATGATCCTGGGCTCGATGGCCGCGTACGTGCTGGCCCGCTACCCCTTCCGCGGCAGCGGCGCGGTGTACCTGCTGTTCGTCTCCGGCATGGCCTTCCCGGTCTACCTGGCGCTGACCCCGCTGTTCTTCGTGGTCCGGAACAGCGGCTCGATCCCGCTGATCGGGCCGCTCATCGGGCTGGACACGCGCGGCGGGCTGGTGCTGGTCTACATCGCCTACTCGCTGCCGTTCACCGTGTTCTTCCTGACGGCCTTCTTCCGCACGCTGCCCGGCTCGGTGGCCGAGGCGGCGTTCATGGACGGCGCCTCCCACACGCGGGTGTTCCTCCAGGTGATGCTGCCCATGGCGCGGCCCGCCCTGACCGGCATCACCGTCTTCAACGTCCTGGGCCAGTGGAACCAGTACCAGTTGCCGCTGATCCTGCTCAGCGGTAACGCCCGGGACAAATGGGTGCTCACCCAGGGCATCGCCGACATCTCCACCGCCACCGGCTACAGCGCCGACTGGGGAGCCCTGTTCGCCGCGCTCAGCATGTCGATCCTGCCCATGCTGGCCGTCTACGTCGCCTTCCACCGGCACATCCAGGCCGGCATGACGGAAGGGGCGGTCAAATGACCCTCGTCCTCGGCCTCGACGTGGGCGGCACCACCACCCGCGCCCTGGTCGCCAGCCTGGACGGCACGGTGCTCGCCAGGGCGTCGGGCGAGGGTGGCAACCCGGTCGCCCACGGGGCGGCGGCCGTGGGCAGGGTCGGCGCGACCGTGCGCGAGGCGCTGAACGGGCTCGACCCGGGGCGCGTACGGGCCGGGGTGATCGGGCTGGCCGGCGGCATGGGGCGGCACGCCGCCGACTTCGACCGGCTGTGGGCCCGGCTCGGGCTCGGCAGCGCGCCCCGGCTGGTCAGCGACGTCGAGCTGGCCTTCGCGGCGGGCACCGAGCAGGACTCCGGCACGGTCCTGGTCTGCGGCACCGGCGCCGCCGCCTGCCGGATCGCCGGCGGGACGACGGCGCGGTGCGCCGACGGGCACGGCTGGCTGCTCGGCGACCTCGGCTCCGGCGTGTGGATCGGCCGCCAGGCCATCCGCCGCACCCTCCGCACCATCGACCTCACACCCCCCGCCCCCTCCCCACCCGCACCCCTCCCGCCGCTCGCCGTCGCCGTGCTGCGGCAGCTCACCGGGGGCGTCGCCGCGGACCGGGCCGCCGCGGGGAAGGTGATCGAGGCGGTGCACGCCGCCCCGGTCCCCGTCATGGCGGCGCTGGCCCCCGTCGTGGCCCGCCTCGCCCTCCAGGGCGACCCCGACGCCGCCGACGTGCTCGCCCGCGCCGCCGCCCACCTGCTGGCCACCCTCGACACCGTCCGCGACCCGGGGGAAGGCTCGCCACTCGTCCTCGGCGGCGGCCTGCTGAGCGCCGGGTCCCCGCTGGCCGCGACCGTACGGCGGCAGGCCGCCGCCCGCTGGCCCGCGGCCCCGATCAGCCACGCGGGCGACGGCGCCATGGCCGCGGCCCGCCTCGCCCGCCACGACCTGCGAAAGGCGCTTCGATGAAACGCACCCTGTTATGCCTGGCCCTGGTGGCCTCCGGTCTGACGGCCCTGCCCGCCCCGGCCACCGCCGCCGTGACCCCGCAGCTCACCGACACCTTCGAGCACGCCCACGACATCGACCCCACGTACGGGCTCAACGACTCCCTCGGAGCACGGCAGAGCGGCGCCGCGCGCGGCGTCACCTACACCCGCGTGTCCGGCTCGTGGACCACCGCCACCCCGCCCGAGCCGTACTACTCCCAGGTCAACCATCCGGACTACCCGGGCAAGCTGTCCTTCGCCCTGGCCCGCTCGGCCGTCCGCCTGGACGCCCCCCTCGCCCAGGACCAGGACGACGCCTACACGGTCTCGGTGACGCTGGACCCCGACCCCGAGCTGCGCGGCACCGACGGTGACTGGAGCTCGGTCATGCTGTCGCGCAGCCCGTCCTCGGTCGGGTACGTCACCAGCGCGGACGTCCAGCTCGGCCTCACCGTGGCGCGCAACGGCCAGGTGCAGCTCTTCCGCGCCGGCAACGCCCTGTGGAGCAGCCCCCTGAAGACCACCCGGACGGGCGACGGCTTCCACGTCACCCTCGCGGTCGCCGGGGCGTCCAAGGCCGACCCGTCCGTCACCGCCACCGTCAACGGCGTCACCCGCACCACCGGACTCGGCACCCCGGTCCCCAAGCCCTACCTCTACCTCGGCGCGTACGTCAGCGACGACAAGCAGGTCAGCACCGCCGACGACCTGACCGTCAGCCGCCTCTCCCGCTTCGCCGACACCTTCGACGACGCCCAGGACACCGACCCCGGCTACGGCCTGAACGACGCGCTGGCCAAGCGGCAACCGCCGCTCGGCACCTCGGCCTACACCCGCGTCTCCGGCGACTGGCTGTCCTTCGACCAGCCACCGCCGTACTACTCGCAGGTCAACCATCCGGACTTTCCGGGCAAGTTGTCGTTCGCGCTGCGCCGCTCGGCCGTCCGCCTGGACGCCCCCGTCTCACCCGGCCAGGACGACGCCTACACGATCTCGGTGACGGTGGACCCCGACCCCGAGCTGCGCGGCACTCCGGGCGACTGGAGCTCGATCATGCTCTCCCAGAACCGGGACTCCAGCGGCTACGTGACCAACGGCGACGTACGCCTGGGCCTGACCGTGGCGCGCAACGGCGAGGTGCAGCTCTTCCGCGCCGGCAACGTCCTGTGGAGCAGCCCCCTGAAGACCACCCGGACGGGCGACGGCTTCCACGTGACCCTCGCGGTCGCCGGGGCGTCCAAGGCCGACCCGTCCGTCACCGCCACCGTCAACGGCGTCACCCGCACCACCGGACTCGGCACCCCGGTCCCCAAGCCCTACCTCTACCTCGGCGCGTACGTCAGCGACGACAAGCAGGTCAGCACCGCCGACGACCTGACCGTCAGCCGCGTCGACCTCTACCCGAACGTGGAGTACTACGGCTACTTCGCCACCGACGCCCTGCGGAGCTGGGGCAACCACCTGCCCGAGGTCACCGGCTTCGCCAACCTGCACTGGATCAGCGTCTCCCCGGACTGGGACGTCCCCGGCGGCGGTTACAAGGTCGCCGACCTGGCCGGCTGCCCGCCGCGCTCGTGCGCCCTGTACGTCGGCGAGGAGTTCTTCCCGCCGGAGACCTGCAAGGGCGACAACGTCTGCCCGATCGACGCCTCGCTCAACCGCTGGAAGGCGTTCGTCGAGATGGTCAAGCCGTACAAGGACCGGATCGGGGCGATCTACCTCAAGGACGAGCCGCAGATCTACGGCGTCACCAACGCCGACCTGCAGACCATGGCCACGGCGGTCAAGGCGTCGATGGCGCCGGGCAAGGGCTTCGGGCCGTACCCGATCATGCTGACCCTGGCCAACCAGGACGTGAAGCCCTCCACCCTCATCCCCGCCGAGGTCGACTGGGTCGGCGTCGACGACTACGCGGCCGACGAGGCCAAGCTCGACGGCATGCTGACCACCCTCGAACGGATGACCGGCGGCGCCAGGCGCACCTACCTGTTCCCGCCGACCGCGGTCGCCCGGTACACCGGCCGGTACGACACCAACGAGAAGATCGAGGCCGTCCAGCGGGTCTACTACGACCTGGCCAAGAAGCACCAGAGCGTCGTCGCGATCATGAACTTCGGCGTCTGGGTGGACACCGGGGAGCCGATGACCTCGCCGTACCAGATCCCCCGCACCTGGGACATCCAGGAGCGGTTCGGGGTCGCGGTCACCGTCAAGAACTGACGCCCTTCACACCCGGCGGCCACGGCCGCCCACCGCCTCACCCGCGACCCCAGGGAGACCCCATGCCGCTGTTCGACCTGCCGCTCGACGAGCTCGTCGCCTACCGTCCCGACGTGGCCCGCCCGGACGACTTCGACGACTTCTGGACGGCCACCCTCGACGCGCACCCCCCGGCCGCCCCGGCGTTCACGCCGGTGGACGCCGGCCTGCCGCTGGTGGAGGTGTACGACGTCACCTTCGCCGGGTACGGCGGCGCCCTCATCCGCTGCTGGCTGGTGCTGCCGGCCGCCGCCACACCGTTGCCGTGCGTCGTGCAGTACCTCGGGTACGGGCGGGGCAGGGGAGAGCCGTACTCGTGGCTGACCTGGCCCGCCGCCGGGTACGCCACGCTCGTCATGGACTCCAGGGGCCAGGGCCTGCTGTCCGCCGAGCACGTCGGGGCCACCCCCGACCCCCTCGGCGCGACCCAGGGCATGCTGACCCACGGACTGCCCGACCGCGACGGGTACTACTACCGCAGGCTCTACACCGACGCCGTCCTGGCCGTGGAGGCGGCCCGTGCCCATCCGGCGATCGACCCGTCCCGGATCCTGGTGGCCGGCGGCAGCCAGGGCGGCGGCCTGGCGCTGGCCGTCGCGGGCCTGCGCCGGGACGTGGCGGGCGCGCTCGTCGACGTGCCGTTCCTGTGCCACTTCCGGCGCGGCGTGGAACTGGTCGGCACCGAGCCGTACGCCGAGATCACCCGGTTCTGCGCCGCCAACCGGCACGCCGTGGACCGCGCCTTCGACACCCTGTCCTACTTCGACGGCGTCAACCACGCGGCCAGGGCCACGGCCCCCGCGCTGTTCTCGGTCGGCCTGATGGACCAGGTGTGCCCGCCGTCCACCGTCTACGCCGCGTTCAACGCCTACGCCGGGCCCGCCGAGATCGTCGTCCACCCGTTCAACGGCCACGAGGGCGGCGCCTCGACCCGGCTGCGCGGCCAGCTCGCCTGGGCGGAGAAGGTCACCGCGGGCCTCTCGCCCTCCTAGGCGCCGGGCAGGCTCGCCGCCCCGCGGGGGCGCCGTCGAGCACGGGCTCACTCTCACACGCTCCACGCCTCGTGGACGGTGGTGATGGCCGAGGAGACGGGCCGCCCGCCGGGCCGCGTGACGGCCGGAGCACCCGGCACGGGGACGCCGTCGACGGTGATCGAGGCGTGCTCGCAGGGGATGATCTGCATCGACAGCCCGTGGCTGAGGCCCAGCAGCGGGAAGTCGGCCATCGCGAACGGCCTGGCGTCCAGCGGCCCGGTGATGGCGACCGACATCCCGGCCCCCGTGGCGTGCGCGCCCGTGGCGGGGTCGACGCGCAGCTCCACGTCCGCCCGTTCCACCCGCGCGACGGGCCAGGACGGCAGCGCCGTGGCCTCGTCGAAGTGCCGTACGAAGCGCTCCTCGATCCACGCCCCCAGCCGCGCGTCGTCGCTGGCGACGCGCAGCGCGGCGGGCGTCCACACCACCAGGACCGCCCCGGCGCCGTGGGTGGACCAGTCCACCTGCCACAGGGAGGCGTACCCGGTGGGGGTGTCGCCGTCGTACAGGGTGACGTACGGGTTGGCCCCGGCGAGCAGGGGCCGGCGGGTCACGTAGGCACTCGCGGGCGTGCCCTCACTGGTGCTGAGCATGAACCGATCATGGACGCTCCCACCCCTCGGAGGCCAGCCCGTCGCGGGGCCGCCGCCGGCCCGCGACGGCCGGGTGTTACCGGACCGGCGCCTGCTCCTCGACGAAGCCGAGCTGCCGGAGCTGGGCGTAGAGGTCCACGACCCCCCACAGGTCGGTGATCCGGCCGTCGGAGAGGCGGGCGATGAAGATCTCGTCGTACGCCACCGCCCGGCCGGTCGCGGGCCTGCCCCGGTACTCGCCGGTGTGGGTCCCGGTGACCTTCTGCCTGGAGATGATCTTGTCCTCCGTGACGATCAGGTCCTCGACCGACACGTGAATGTCGGGGAAGGCCCGCAGCAGGACGTCCCAGACGCGTTTCTGGGCCTGCACTGCGGGCAGAGCGCCCCCCTCCGCCGTGTGGAACCGCGCGTCCGGGTGGAGGAACTCCTCGGCCGCCTTGGAGATCACCTCCAGGTCGCCGCTGTTGACGGCGTCGTGGAAGCGCTGGTACGTCTCCCTGTTGCGGGCTTCCTCGGTTGCCGGCATGTCGCCTCTCCTCACTCGTGACAGGAGACCCGGCGGGAAGACCGGCGCCTCCACAGTGATCGACGGGACAGCCGCCCGGTTTGTGAGGCCGGGCGGCCGATCGGCCCCGGAGAGGTCAGCGGTTGAGGTAGGCGAGGACGGCCAGCACCCGGCGGTTGTCGTCCTCGGACTCGGGCAGCTGGAGCTTGCCGAAGATGCTGGAGATGTGCTTGTTGACCGCGCTGGCGGAGATCACGAGCTGGTGCGCGATCGCCGTGTTGGAACGTCCGGCGGCGATCAGGCTCAGCACCTCCCGTTCGCGCGGGCTCAGCTCGCCGGTACGGCCGCGCGCGTCCCCGCGGGTCAGCAGCTTGGCGATGACCTGCGCGTCCATCGCCGTGCCGCCCCGGGTCACCGAGGTGACCGCGTCGATGAACTGCCCGGTGTTGGCCACCCTGTCCTTCAGCAGGTAGCCGACCGCCCCGGCGCCGTCGGCCAGCAGCTCGCGGGCGTAGAGCTGCTCCACGTACTGCGACAGCACGAGCACCGGGAAGCCGGGCCGCTCGCGGCGCGCCTGGATCGCCGCCTGCAACCCCTCGTCGGTGAACGACGGTGGCAGCCGCACGTCGACGACCGCCACGTCCGGCCGCTCCTCGGCCAGCGCCTTGCGCAGCGACGGCCCGTTGTCGACCGCGGCCACGACCGTGAAACCGTGCTCGGTCAGCATGCGGACCAGCGCGTCCCGGATGAGGAACAGGTCCTCGGCGACGACTACTCGGACCTGATCGCGCACGGCACCTCCAGATGCACCCGGGTGGGCCCGCCGGGCGGGCTGTCGACGGCGATCGTCCCGTCGAAGACGGCCAGCCGGCTCTGGATGCCGCGCAGCCCGGTGCCGTCGGCCGGATCGACGCCGCCGCCGCCGTCGTCCACGACGTCGCAGCTCAGGATCCCGTGCCGGTGGCCGAGCGTGATCTGCACGGTCGCCGCGCCGGCGTGCTTGGTGGTGTTCGCCAGCAGCTCGTTGACGGCGAAGTAGACGGCCGACTCCACCGGCGGCGCGGGCCGTCCGGCCAGGTCGGAGGACACCTCGACGTCGAGCAGGCAGTCCAGCGCCAGGGCCCGGATCGCGTCGGCGAGGCCGCGGTCGGCCAGGACCGGCGGATGCACGCCGCGTACCAGGTCGCGCAGCTCGTCCAGGGCCTTGGAGGAGGACTCGCGGGCCGTGGCCAGCAGGGCGCGGGCCGCGTCGGGGTCCTCGTCGAACAGCCGCTCGGCGTGGCCCAGCCCCATGCCCAGGGCGACCAGCCGGGCCTGCGCGCCGTCGTGCAGGTCGCGCTCGACCCGGCGCAGCTCGGCGGCCTGCGCGTCCACGCTGTCCGCGCGCGTCTCCACCAGCGTCTCGACCCGCTGCTCCAGCGCGGACGTCCGCGACGGCCCGAGCAGTGCGCCGGCCCACCGGGCACGCAGGCCCAGCAGCATCGGACCGATGTACAGGCCGAGCGCGATCAGCGCGAGCCCGACCGGGATCGCCGCCAGCGCGGCGGCCGTCGAGGTGACGTGGATGACGCCGTAGGCGTTGGCGCCGCCCGCGCGGGCGTTGGCCCGCCACACGAACGGCTGCACGGCCACGCCGTACAGGCCGTAGAGCGGCATGCCGACCGCCAGCGCCGACGCCCACGTGCCCATGATCGGGTCGAGGACCCCCCAGAGCACGTCCCGCCAGGTCGCCGGGTCCCTCAGCAGCGCGGCCGTGTCCGTCCCGGGTCCGTAGGGACGTTCGACGCGTACGCCGATCCGGCCCGCCAGCCGCCGGGCCGCGTCCGCGACCGTCCGCAGCAGCGACACCGCCGGAGGGAACACCCACCGGCCGAGGCCGGCCACCGCCGGCACCGCGCTGATCACGACCAGGACGGCCGCCACGACGCCGGCGACCGAGAGGCCGATCATGGCCAGCGCCAGCACCGGCGTCACGAGTCTCGCCTTCACCCCTCGTCTCCCCGTCGTCCTCGTCCTCGCGTTGCGCGCCCGTGGCATCATCGCACCTTCCTCCGGAAATCCCATGGTCAGCCCCGGTACGCCGTCCGCCGGAGCACGGCGAGCCCGGCCAGCCCGGCGACCGCCGCGGCGCACAGCCCGGCGAACAGGTCGCCGACCAGGCCGTACAACGTCCAGGTGCCGCGCGTCGGCACGGAGACGACCATGCTCTGCTGCGCCGTGCCGAAGTAGTCCGTCCTGGCCAGGGGCGTGCCATAGGGATCGACGGTGATCGCGAGGCCGTTGCTGGTCTGCCGGACGAGGCTGTAGCCGTTCTCGACGGCGCGGAACACCGCGTTGGCGGCGTGCGTACGCTCGATGCCCTTCCAGTCGTTGGCCGGGACGAACATGATGTCGGCGCGCGTGCGCAGCGTCGCGGGGAAGTCGGCGTCGAAGCAGATGACGTGGGCCAGCCTGCCGAACGGCGTGCCGGTCACCGGGACGACCCCGTCGCCCGGCCGCAGGTCCTCCATGCCGGGCACGGGATGGGCCTTGTCGAAGACCGACGCCACCCGGCCGTCGGGGGTCACCAGCACGGCGAGGTCGCGGGAGCGCGGCCGCCCGTCGAGGATGACGGCGACGCCCATGTCAAGATAAATACGCTTCTCCCTGGCCAGGTCCTGCGCCTTCCGCAGGAAGCCGGGGTAGTCCTCGCCGAGCACGACCGCGGCGGTCTCCGCCCACGCCACGATCTTCGCGCCGCCGTCAGCCTCGGTCCGGGTGCGGGCGAACAGGTCGTCGTCCAGCACCGCGAACGCCTTGCGCAGCGTCGGCTTCTGCTCGGGCAGGACCTGCGGCGTGTGGAAGTTGTCGATCTCCCGCATGCGCTTCTCGGCCGCGAGCGAGGCGCTGATCCCGGCCACGCGTACCAGCTCCGGCGCGCTCGCCGCGGTCGCCAGCCGCAGGCCGCCGCCGAGCAGGACCAGGACGAGCACCGAGGCGTACGTCAGCGTGACGGCCCGGATCGACGGCCAGGCCGGCCGCCGTTCCAGCGCGAGGTTGACGACGGGCGCGGCCCACGCCATCAGGAAGCTGATCCCGTAGATGCCGGTGACGGACACCGTCTGGAGCAGCGGCAGGTTCGCCGACTGCGTCGCGGCCAGCGGCCCGAAGATCGTGCCGAGCGGGCTGATCGCCGCGACCAGGAACTCGACCGTCACCCGGGCGGCCGGGAAGACCAGCGTGCCCAGGAACGGGCTCAGCCGCCGGAAGAGCAGCCGGTCGGCCAGCAGCGGCAGGCTCAGGACCAGGCTCAGCAGCAGGCAGCCGAGCAGGATCGGCGGGACGCCGAGCTGGCCCGCCGCCGCGACGTGGACCACCGTCGTCGCGGTGGCCGACAGGCCGACGCACGCGAGCCCGGCCGGCACGCCCGAGCTCCGGGTGAACCGCATCAGTCCGATGGAGAACAACCATCCGGCGAGCGGGACCGCCCATTCGCTGTTCGTGCCGAACAGCCCGAGCGCGATTCCTGCCGCGAGCCAGCCGTACTTTCGCCGACCGCCGGCGAGGTAGGTGTTTGCCATGTCCAGGAGCCTCGCCGATCGCGCGGCGGCGGCCATTGGGGCTGACTCTCGACTCTCCCTGTAGTTATCTCCACCCCCGGGAGGTCATCCTCCGGGCCGGGCCAGCCCCGAGGCGACGATGTCGATGAGCAGATCGAGGATCTTGGGGTGCAGCGCCGGGTCGCCGAGCCGTTCGGCGAACATCGGCACCAGCAGCACGCACTGCAGCACGCCGATGATGACGGCGGGCTCGGCGGCGACCAGCTCGCCCTCGGCCCGGCGGGCGGTGACGTACTCGGTGAGGGCGGCGGCCGGGCTGCCGGACATCGCGGCGACCCGTTCGGGGTCCAGCTTGCGGGCCACCGCCTGCATCTCCTCCGGATGGGTCATCAGCCGGCGCCACAGCGGGTTGACCGACAGCTCCTCGACGGTGGCGCGCAGGAACCGGCGCAGCCCCTCGCGGGGGTCGTCGGCGCTCATCAGCGCGTCGTCGATGACCCGGCGCCTGACCTCGCCGGACCGGCGCAGCATCAGCTCCAGGTACAGCGCCTCCTTGGAGTCGAAGAAGACGTAGAAGCTGCTCTTGGCCACCCCCGTGGGGGCCATCAGCTCCTCCAGGGACGTCTTGCGCAGCCCCTGGCCGGTGAACAGCTTCTCGCCGTTCTCCAGCAACAGGGCGGTGATGCGGGCCTTCTCCCCTGCGGTGAACGCGGGCGGCATCGGGACAACCTTCCGTGCGAACGACCATGCCGATCAGATGTTTTCACGGACCCGCGGCGCGGGCCCTCGCCGCGCCCCGGACGGCGGGCTCGCGCCCTCAGACGTCGCGGGGGAGCGCGGGCAGGGGGAGCGGCAGCCCCGGGAGGCCGTCGATGCTGGTCGCGACGTGCTCCTTCTTGTGGAAGTACGCGTCGAGCGACTCGTCGTCCTCACGGGCGAAGCGGGAGGCGTGCAGCGGGCGGTCGGCGTCGTAGGTCATGAACGGGACGGCGTACCCGCAGGTGTCGCGGATCAGCGTGGCGGTCACGACGATGATCGCGCGCAGGCCGTGCGGGACCGGGTCGATGTCCGGGAAGTGCCGCAGCAGCCCGGTCCAGCGGGGGTCGTCGCGGAAGACCGGCTCGCCGCGGCCGTGCACGCGCACGATGTTCGGCGGGCCGTCGAAGGCGCACCACATCAGCGTGACCCGGCCGTTCTCGCGCAGGTGGGCGATCGTCTCGGCGTTGCTGCCGGCGAAGTCGAGGTAGGCCACGGTGTGGTCGTCCAGGACGGCGAAGGAGCCCTTCAGGCCCTTGGGCGAGAGGTTGACCGTGCCGTCGCCGGACAGGGGAGCCGTCGCCGTGAAGAAGATCGGTTGTGACTCGATGAACGTGCGCAACCGGCCGTCGATCCGGTCGTAGGTCTTTCCCATGATCCGGATTATCCACTTTCGTGGGTTCCTGTAGGGGTGAGGGGTCCGTTTCCGCCGTGCGGGCGCGCAGCCGGCGCAACATCCGGGTGTCGGCGAAGCCCACCTCGCGCACGGCGACCTCGGCGGTCGCGCCGCGGCCGAGGAGGTGTTCGGCCCGCTCCAGCCGCAGGGCGGTCTGGTAGGCCGGCGGGGTGAGCCCGGTCGCGCGCCTGAACAGCCGGGTCACCGTGCGCTCGCTGCATCCCGCGGCCCCGGCCGGCAGGCTCAGCGGCAGCCGCTCGGTGAACCGGGTCTCGATCAGGCGTACGGGCCGTACCGGGTGGTCACCAGGTGCAGCGCCACGTCGATCCCGCCGGCCACGCCCGCCGAGGTGACGATCCGGTCGTCCTCGACGTACAGGACGTCCCTGGCGACCGTCGCCCGCGGATAGAGGCGGGCGAGCTCGTCCTGGACGGCGTGGTGGGTCGTGCACCGGCGGTCCGCCCGGTCCGATATCCCGCCGCCGCGGCACCGTAATCCGCGGGCCCTCGCAAGGGCCGGGATCGCCTGCCACCATGGAGGCGCCAGGTGATCCGGACGATCTCTGGAAGGGCGGGCCATGAGGTGGTGGGAGGGCGACGACAGGCGCCACGAAGGCTGGGACGCCGCCGTCTTCCCCGACGGGCGGGTCTCCACCGGGCCGGCCGACGGCGGGGCCAGGGTGCACCCGATCGACTCCGACGGCCGCATCGGCTACGGCCGCGGCGACGTCGTGGACGGCCGGACCGCGATCGGCTGGCGCGGCCACTGCGCCTGCGGATGGCAGGGGCCGCTGTGGGAACGCGTGGCCCAGATACGCCACGACTTCGCGGCCCGGCGCATCTACGCGCTGAGCGAGTGCCTGCTGTCCGGCGCGGCCCCGGACGACGTGGCCGTCGCGATCCGCGCCGAGTGGGAGACCCACCTCGACCCGCCGAGCCTCGTCGAGGTCCGCCAGGCCGCCGAGGCCGTGCGCCGCGCCCAAG
This sequence comes from Nonomuraea sp. NPDC052265, assembly GCF_044547985.1. Lineage (NCBI taxonomy): Bacteria > Bacillati > Actinomycetota > Actinomycetes > Streptosporangiales > Streptosporangiaceae > Nonomuraea > Nonomuraea sp. NPDC052265. The sequence continues at coordinate 35,972 of NZ_JBIUBJ010000021.1, read as the reverse complement.
GTCACCTGGACGCCGCGGTGCGCGCGGCCCGCAAGGACGGCCGCTCCTGGACCCGGATCGGCGAGTCCGCCGGAGTCCGCCGCCAGTACGCCCAGGAACGATGGGGGCCCTGATCCTGCGTGGCGTCCCGGGGGTCAGGCCGCCGACGAGCGGCGGCGGTAGCGGCCGGGGGCGACGCCGAACTCGCGCTTGAAGGCGTTGCCGAAGGCGAACTCCGAGCCGTACCCCACCTGCTCGGCCACCCGTGCCACCGACGCGTCGGACTCGCGCAGCAGACGGGCCGCGCTCATCAGCCGCCACCACGTCAGGTACGCCAGCGGCGGCTGCCCCACCAGCCCCGTGAAGCGGCGGGCGAAGCCGGCCCTGGACATGCCCGCGTGGGCGCCCAGCGACTCGACGGTCCAGCGCTGGGCCGGGTCGCGGTGGATGGCGTCGAGCGCGCGGCCGACGACGGGGTCGGCCAGCGCGGAGGCCCAGCCGGACACCGTGCAGGGCTCGTCCTGGGTCTCGAAGTAGGCCCGCAGGACGTACAGCTGCAACATGTCGAGCAGGGACGACACGACGGTGTCCGTGCCGGGCCGCGGGTTGTCGATCTCGGCGGCCAGCAGCTCGACGGCGGCCCGCAGCTCCGGGTGGCTGCCGAGCGTCGCGGGCAGGTGGATCACGCCGGGCAGCGAGCCCAGGATCGGGTGGGTCCTGTCCAGGTCGAGCCGGTAGCCGCAGGACAGCACGACCGTCTCGGCCCCCGTGCCGCCGAAGCCGGCCGAGGCGAACAGCTCCGAGTGCGGCTCGCAGTCCGACTCGACCAGCGTCCTGGAGGGGTCGTCGGCCAGCGCGAATCGGTCGCCGTGCGGCAGGAACACCACGTCGCCCATGCTCAGCGGAACGGGCTCCCCGTCGGGAGGGATGAGCCAGCAGGACCCGCGCAGCACCACCTGGAACCCCGCGGACCCCGGCACCGAGTGGAAGGCCACCCCCCAGGGCGCCCGCCAGGAGATGCGGGAGGAGGTGGCGCGCCCGCAGCGCATGAAGGCCATCACGTCGCTCAGCACGTCCATGGGCAACGAGTCTATGGGTTGAGACGCTGGCTTATAAATAGTGGATGGCAGCGCATTCAGTATCTCAGCCGCTCTTCCTACGCTGGTTCCTGTCACCGAACTGAGGGAGCACAGACATGCTGAAGGTAGGCATCATCCTTGGCAGCACCCGTCCCGGCCGCAACGGCGAGGCCGTGGCGCACTGGGTCCGCGACCTGGCGGCCAAGCGGGGCGACGCCGAGTACGAGCTCATCGACCTGAAGGACTACGACCTGGGCAACCTGGACGAACCCGAGCACCCCGCCATGGGCAACTACCAGCACGAGCACACCAGACGCTGGTCGGCCACGGTCTCGTCGCTGGACGCGTTCGTGATCGTGACCCCGGAGTACAACAACTCCTATCCCGGCGCGCTCAAGAACGCCCTCGACTTCCTGTACGCGGAATGGACCGACAAGGTGGCCGGGTTCGTCGGCTACGGCGTGGACGGCGCGCCCCGGGCGATCTCGCACCTGCGGCACGTCCTGGGCCTGCTCAGCGTGGCCACCGTGTCCAACCAGGTCGGGCTGTCGCTCCACACCGACTTCGCCGACGGCTTCAAGCCCGCCGCCGCCCACGAGGACCGGCTGAACGCCGTGCTCGACCAGGTCCTCGCCTGGGGCTCCGCGCTGCGTCCGCTGAGGGCGTGATCCCGCCGCGACGGTCCACAGGGGGCGACGGGTAGATTGCACAGAGTGGAAGACGAGGGGGGCGGCGGCATCCGGGTGCGCGGCGCGCGGGTGCACAACCTGCGGGGCGTCGACGTCACGATCCCGCGCGAAGCGCTCGTAGCGTTCACGGGGATCTCGGGGTCGGGCAAGTCGTCGCTGGCGTTCGGCACGATCTTCGCCGAGTCGCAGCACCGCTACCTGGAGTCGGTCGCGCCATACGCGCGGCGGCTGCTGCAGCAACTGCCCATGCCCGACGTCGACGACATCACCGGCCTGCCGCCCGCGGTCGCGCTCGGCCAGCGGCGCTCGGTGCCGTCCGCGCGCTCCACGGTCGGCACGCTGAGCCGGGTGTCCAACTCGCTGCGCATGCTGATGTCCCGCGCCGGCGCCTACCCCGAGGGCGCGGAGCGCCTGGATTCGGACGCGTTCTCGCCCAACACCGTCGCCGGCGCGTGCCCGGAGTGCCAGGGGCAGGGGGTGTTGCACGAGGTCACCGAGGAGTCGCTGGTTCCCGACCCGTCGCTGAGCATCGCGGAGGGGGCGATCGCCTCGTGGCCGGGCGCCTGGCAGGGCAAGAACCAGCGCGACATCCTGGCGACGCTCGGCCACGACATCCACGCGCCGTGGCGCAGCCTGCCGCGCGAGCAGCGCGAATGGATCCTGTTCACCGACGAGGAGCCGGTCGTGACCGTGCACCCCGTGCGCGAGGCGGGCCGGATCCACCGCCCCTACCAGGGCAAGTACGCCAGCGCGCGGCGGCTGGTGCTCAAGGCGTACGCGTCGTCGGCCAGCGAGAAGAGCCGGCAGCGCGCCGAGCGGTTCATGACCGCCCGCACGTGCCCGGTCTGCGGCGGGCGGCGGCTGCGTCCCGAGGCGCTGGCGGTCACGTACGCGGGCCGCACCGTGGCCGAGCTGGCCGCGATGCCGATGGGTGAGCTGGCCGGAGTGCTCCGCCCGTACCGGGGCGAACCAGGTCCGGCGGGGGCGCTCACCCGCGACATCCTCGACCGCATCGACGTGCTGGACGAGCTCGGGCTCGGCTACCTGAGCGTCGCCCGGCCCGCGCCGACCCTGTCCGGCGGCGAGTTGCAGCGCATCCGGCTGGCCACCCAGCTCCGCGCCGGGCTGTTCGGGGTCGTCTACGTCCTCGACGAGCCGTCGGCCGGCCTCCACCCCGCCGACTCCGCCGCCCTGTCGGAGCTCCTGCGCCGCCTGCGCGACAGCGGCAACACCGTCTGTCTCGTCGAGCACGACATGGACGTCGTGCGCCAGGCCGACTGGGTGGTCGACGTGGGCCCCGGCGCGGGCGGCGACGGCGGGCGCGTCCTCTACAGCGGGCCGGTTCCCGGGCTGCGCGAGGTCGCCGCGTCGGTGACCCGCCGCCATCTGTTCGACACCGTCGTGCCGCGACGCCCGGCCCACCGGCCGACGGGCCTGCTGGAGCTGCGCGGGCTCACCCGCAACAACCTGCGCGGCGTCGACGTCGACGTGCCGCTGGGCGCGTTCACCGCCGTCACGGGCGTGTCGGGGGCGGGCAAGAGCAGCCTGCTGGCGGCCGTCGCCGAGGAGGCGGCCGGTGACCGCCGGGTGGTCTGGGTGAACCAGCAGCCCATCGGCCGCACCCCGCGCTCCAACCTGGCCACCTACACCGGCCTGTTCGACACCGTCCGCAAGTTGTTCGCCGCCACGGACGGCGCCCGCTCCCACGGGTACGGCCCCGCGCGGTTCTCCTTCAACGTGCCCGGCGGACGCTGCGAGACCTGCCAGGGCGAGGGCTACGTCGCCGTCGAGCTGCTGTTCCTGCCCACCACGTACGCGCCCTGCCCCGACTGCGGCGGAGCCCGCTACAACCCGGACACGCTGCGGGTGACCTACCGCGACCGCACGATCGCCCAGATCCTGGACATGACGGTCGACGAGGCCACCGGCTTCTTCGGCGACGTCCCCGCCGTGGTCCGCCCGCTGGAGACGCTGCACGACGTCGGGCTCGGCTACCTGCGGCTGGGGCAGCCCGCCACCGAGCTGTCGGGCGGCGAGGCCCAGCGCATCAAGCTGTCGGCCGAGTTGCAGGGCCGCCGCGCCGAGTCCACGATCTACCTGCTCGACGAGCCGTCCACCGGCCTGCACCCGCACGACACCGACGTCCTCATGGACCGGCTGCACGACCTGGTCGGCGGCGGCGGCACGGTCGTGGTCGCCGAGCACGACATGCGGGTGGTGGCGACCGCCGGCCACGTCATCGACCTGGGGCCGGGAGGCGGGGCGGCCGGGGGCACGGTGGTGGCCGCGGGCACGCCGGCGCAGGTCGCCGCCAGCCCGCGAAGCCGTACCGCTCCGCATCTGAAGGGCCTGCTGTGATGCGCCGCGCACTCCACCTGCCGCCGTTCGGGGAGCTGGCCGACCCGCACATCCTCGCCGACCTGGCCGCCCGCGCCGAGGACGCCGGGTTCGACGGCGTCTTCCTGTGGGACCACGTCGTGCGCCCGCGGAGCCCCGGCCTGCCCGTCTGCGACGCCTGGACCGCCCTGGCCGCGATCGCCGCCGCCACCGACCGCATCCGCATCGGCACCAGGGTCACGCCGCTGTCGCGGCGCAGGCCGCACGACGTGGCCAGGCAGGCCGCCGCCCTCGACCACCTCAGCCGCGGCCGGATGGTGCTCGGCGTCGGGCTGGGCTCGGACGACGGCGGGGAGCTGAGCAGGCTCGGCGAGACCCGCGACCCCCGCGTCCGGGCGGAGATGCTCGACGAGAGCCTCGACGTCATCTGCCGGTTCTGGACCGGTCTGCCCGTCCACCACCAGGGCCGCCACTACCGCGTCGACGGCCTGGCGTTCCAGCCCCAGCCCGTGCAGCGGCCGCGGATCCCCGTCTGGGTCGCCGCCCGGTCGGTCAAGCAGGCGCCGTTGCGCCGCGCCGCGCGCTTCGACGGGCTCTGCCCCGAGACCACCCCGGCCGGGCTCCGGCAGATGCTGGAGGTCGTCGCCCGGCACCGCGGCGGGCTGTCGGGCTTCGAGGTCGCGGTCGGCGTCCCGCCGGGGGAGCACCCGGGCCCGTACGAGGACGCGGGCGCGACCTGGTGGCTCGTGGCGTTTCCCGAGATCACCAGCGTCGAGCAGGTGATGGCGGCGATGATCTGAGGCGTTACGCGGTCAGGGTGACGGGGTAGGCCACGCCGGGAGAGTGGCCCGCCGGGCGGCGTGCCGTACGACATCACCCGGCCGGATGCGGCGGGTCCGCGCGAGCGAGGAGCAGCCGATGCGCCCGACCGGGCATCCCGAGGACGGCGGCCTGCGCAGCCAGGCGTGGTGGGACAACGCCGGCAATCCGGAGATGACGGCGCTGTACCTCGAACGTTTCCTCAACTTCGGGCTGACCCCGAAGGAGCTCCAGTCCGGCCGGCCGATCATCGGCATCGCCCAGACGGGCAGCGACCTCGTCCCCTGCAACCGCCACCACCTCGCCCTCGCCGACCGCGTCAGGGACGGCATCCGCGACGGCGGCGGCATCCCGTTCGAGTTCCCCGTCCATCCGCTGCAGGAGACCGGCAAACGCCCGACCGCCGCGCTGGACCGCAACCTCGCCTACCTCGGGCTGGTCGAGGTGCTCTACGGATATCCGCTCGACGGGGTCGTCCTGACGACGGGCTGCGACAAGACCACGCCCGCGTGCCTGGCCGCGGCGGCGACGGTGAACCTCCCGGCGATCGTCCTGTCCGGCGGGCCGATGGTCAACGGCTACCACCAGGGGCAGCGGATGGCCGCGTCCGGATCGGGGCTGGTGATCTGGCAGTCGAAGCGGCTGCTGGCCACCGGCGAGATCGACTACGACGAGTTCATGGCGCGCGTGGCCGCCTCCGCGCCCAGCGTCGGCCACTGCAACACGATGGGCACCGCGCTGTCGATGAACAGCCTGGCCGAGGCGCTGGGCATGTCGCTGCCGTGCTGCGCGGCGATCCCGGCGCCCTATCGCCGCCGGGCGCAGATGGCGTACGACACCGGGCTGCGGGCGGTGGAGCTGGTGCGCGAGGACCTTACCCCGCGCAAGGTCATGACCATGCGGGCCTTCGAGAACGCGATCGTGGTCGCCTCGGCCATCGGCGCCTCCACCAACGTGCCCATCCACATCAACGCCATCGCCCGGCACACCGGGGTGCCGCTGACCATCCACGACTGGCAGCGCGTCGGGGCCGACATCCCGGTGCTGGCCGACGTCGCCCCGGCCGGCGAGTTCCTGGGCGAGGACTTCTACCGCGCCGGCGGCGTCCCCGCCGTCATGCTGTCGCTGCTGGCGGCCGGGCGCCTGCACGGCGACGCCGTGACCGTCACGGGCCGTACCGTGGCCGAGAACCTGGCCGACGCCCCGCCCGCCGACCCGGTGGTCATCCGCCCCTTCGACGATCCGCTGGCCGCGCACGGCGGGCTGCTCATCATGACGGGCAACCTGTTCGACTCCGCGGTCATGAAGACCTCGGTCCTCACCGACGAGTTCCGCGCGGTGTCGGACTACCGGGCCATCGTCTTCGAGGGCCCCGAGGACTACCACGCCCGCATCCAGGACCCCGCCCTCGGCGTCGACGAGCGCTGCATCCTCGTCATCCGCTACACCGGGCCGATCGGCTACCCGGGGTCGGCCGAGGTGGTGAACATGGAGGTGCCGTCCGCGCTGCTGCGGCTGGGCATCACCACGCTGCCCACGCTCGGCGACGGCCGCCAGAGCGGCACCTCCGACGCGCCGTCCATCCTCAACGCCAGCCCCGAGGCCGCCGCCGGCGGCAACCTCGCCATCCTGCGCACCGGCGACCTCATCCGCGTCGACGTGGACAACGCGCGCGTGGACGTGCTGCTGACCGAGGAGGAGATCGCCGAGCGGTGGGCCCGCCACACGCCGCCGGCGCTGGAGAACCAGACCCCGTGGCAGGAGATCTACCGGGCCACGGTCGGGCAGCTCGACAGCGGGGGCTGCCTGGAGCTGGCCCTGTCGTACCAGGACCTCGTACACACCAAGGGGATTCCCCGTGACTCGCACTGACGCCAGAGGCACGATCATGATCGCCGACTCCGACTTCGGCGACGTGGACATCGAACGCGCGATCGTGGAGGGCGCCGGGTTCGAGCTCCTGGCCGAACAGTGCAAGAGCGAGGACGAGGTGATCGAGAAGGGCCGGGACGCCGACGGCGTCCTGACCCAGTACGCCCGGGTCGGCTCGCGCGCCGTCGACGCCTTCACCCGGTGCCGGGTGATCGCCCGCTACGGCACCGGCGTGGACATCGTCGATGTCGAGGCCGCGACCCGGCGCGGCATCCAGGTCACCAACGCGCCGAACGAGTGGTGCGCCGAGGAGGTCGCCGACCACGCCGTCGCGCTCTGGCTGGCCGCCGTCCGCAAGATCTGCGAGTACGACCGCGCCACCCGCCGGGGCACGTGGCGGTGGCAGACCGGGGAGCCGATCCGGCGGCTGCGGGGGCGGGTGTTCGGGCTGCTGTCCTTCGGCGCCATCGCCCAGCTCATCGCCGTACGCGCACGGGCCTTCGGCGTCGAGGTCTGGGCGCACGACCCGTTCCTGGACGACTCGGAGATGTTGTCGCGCCACGTGCGGCCGGTGTCGTTCGACGAGCTCGTGGAGGGCGCCGACCACCTGGTGATCCAGGCGCCGCTCACCCCTGGGACGCACCACACCTTCGACCGCGCGACGCTGCGCAGGATGAAGCCGACCGCGATCCTCGTCAACACCGCGCGCGGCCCGATCGTGGAGGACACGGCCCTCCACCAGGCGCTGACCGAGGGCTGGATCGCCGGTGCGGCCCTGGACGACCTGGAGGAGGAGCCCGCCAAACAGCGCGACTGGCGGCCGGAGAACCCGCTGTTCACGCTGCCCAACGTGATCGTCACTCCGCACGCGGCCTACTACTCGGAGGAGGCGATCGAGTTCGTCCGGCGCTTCGCCGCCGAAGAGGCCGTACGCGTCCTGACCGGGCAGACGCCGCGCAGCCCGGTCAACGACGTGACGGCCCGCCCCTGACGGCTCCGAAGGAAGTACGGGAACCCGGGCGATCTCGTCTGCGTCACCAGGTCACGGGGAGTTCGTAAACCCCGTACACCTGGCCGTCGTGCTTGAAGGGGATCTTCTCGAAGTCGGTGGCCAGGGCGAGGGTCGGGACGCGCTTGTAGAGGGTGGCATAGGCGACCTGCAGCTCCAGGCGGGCCAGGGGCTGGCCGAGGCACTGGTGGACGCCGAAGCCGAAGGCCACGTGCCGGCGGGCGTCGCGGCGCACGTCCAGCTCGTCAGGGGCGGGGAAGATCTCGGGGTCGCGGTTGCCGATGTCGTTGGCCACGATGATGCCCTCGCCCGCGCGGATGATCTGGCCGCCGACGTCGATGTCCTCCTTCGCCACCCGGCGGCGTCCGCCGTGGGTGATGTTCAGGTAACGCAGCAGCTCCTCCACCGCGCCCGCGACCAGGGAGGGGTCGTCACTCTCGCGCAACAGGGCGAGCTGCTCGGGGTGGCGGAGCAGGGCGAGGGTGCCGAGGGCGATCATGTTGGCGGTGGTCTCGTGGCCGGCCACGAGCAGCAGCACGCCCATCTGGGCCGCCTCCTGCCTGGTCAGCTCGCCCGCCGTGACGCGGGCGGCCACCTGGGACAGCAGGTCCTCGCCCGGCCGGGCGAGCTTGTCGCCGACGAGACCGTCCAGGTACTGCCTCAGACGCCCGCCCGCGGCGGCCCTCTCCTCGACCGTCACGTCCCGCTTGACGATGATCCTGCTGTTCTCCTGGAAGAAGCCGTGGTCGGCGTACGGGACGCCGAGCAGCTCGCAGATCACCAGCGACGGCACCGGCAGCGCGAACGACTCCACCAGATCCACCGGCCTCGGCCCGGCCAGCAGGTCGTCGATGAGATCGTCCACGATGCGCTGCACGGCCGGGCGCATCGTCTCGACCCGCTTGACGGTGAACGCCCCTTGCACCATGCGGCGCAGCCGGTGATGCTCGGGGTCGTCCATGAGGACGAAGCTGATCGTGCTGTCGGGGCGTTTGGGGGACAGGATCGGCAGCGGGTAGCCGGGCCGGGTGATGTCGGAGCTGACCTGCGGATGGCTCAGCACCGCCTTCTGCTCGGCGTACCCGGTGACCAGCCACACGAGGCCGCCGTCGGGCAGTCGTACCCGGGTCAGCGGCGCGTCCTGCTGGAGCGCTTGCAGCGCCGGCGGCGGGTCGAACGGACACGCCGCCGCCCTCACGCCGGGGAACTCGGGCAGCGTGCCGGATGTGTCCTGCTCCGGGGTGACCGTCATGACGGTGTTCCTTCCGTTCGATGGGTCCGGTCGGCCGGGCCGGTGGTGGCAGGGGCCGTCCAGATCGCCGCGACCACGTCGATCAGCCCGGTCGCGGCGTCGTGCCAGCTCGGCCGTACGGTGGGACGGCCTTCGGCGAGGGCGCGCTCCCGCTCGGCGCACATGTGCACGACGAGCCGGCCGGCCATGTCGGCACGTTCGGCGCGCACCTCGGGGCTCAGCCGGGGCAGGCAGCGCCGCAGGCCGTCCACGACGCGTTGCAGGGTCGGGGAGGTCAGCGCCTCCTCGCTCATGATCTGGCGCAGGGCGGGGTCGGTCATCACCTGGGCGGCGAAGCGGGCGTACCAGGTGGGGGTGCCGAGACCGGCCAGGTACTCCGTGAGCGAGCGGACCAGGCAGCCGACCCAGTCGCGCACGTCGGTGGAGCCCTCGATCTCGGCCAGCATGCGGCGGCGCAGCAGTTCGACGTCGTCGGTGCGCTTGCGGACGATGGCGCGGACCAGGTCGGCCTTGGTGCCGAAGTGGTAGCCGACGGCGGCGTTGTTGCCCTGGCCGGCGGCCAGGCTGATCTGGCGGTTGGAGACGGCGTACACGCCCTGCTCGGCGAACAGCCGCTCGGCGGCGGCCAGGATCTGGCCGCGGGTGGCGTTGACCCGCTCGGCCCGGACGGCGCTCATCGACTTCCGGCGTGACGCACCAGCACTCTCCCCTGTCAGACCCAGGTAACCAACGCGAGCCGCCGTAAGTCAAGCGACTGCTTTAGACGAGGACGACGTCATGCGCCGCCGAGCCTGAGATGATCACCGTCCTCGCCGGAGCCGGAGCCGGGTGCGTCGGTCGCGGGTTTGTCAGGCACGTGAGGCAAGGCGCGCCGGTGGATGGTGGAGAGTGGCGTCCGGAAGGTCGCAGCTCATGGTCGTGAGCCCGCCAGGAGGAGGAACAGCGGGACGCGGCGGCGACGTGCGAATTCGGCCATGTCGCCGTCGAAGCGATCGTGGCGAGGGGCGCACTCACGCAGCGAGGTGATGGCGAAGTCCGCCCGCGTCAGGGCGGTGACGTAGTCCTCGATGGTCCGGTGATACCAGGTCACGGTGTCGCCCAGCCAGCTGCGCCGGCGTGCCCCGGTGTGGAAGTAGTCGTCGACGACCCAGTCGGTGCGTGCTTGTTCTGTGCTCCGGCGAGCTTCGTGGGAGGTGATGACGGGGTGCACGACCGTGATCAGCAGTCGTCCGCCCGGTGACAGAGAGCGCCGGCAGGCCGTCAGGACGGAGTCGAGGTCGTCGACGTAATGCAGCGCCAAGCGGGAGATGATCAGATCGAAGGCGTGCGGCGGGGCGGAGAACTTCTCGATGTCCATCGTGTCCACGCGGCCCGAGGTGCCGGCCAGGGTGGCCGTGGCCGCGCGGGTCATCTCCGCCGAACCGTCGATGCCGAGGTAACTACGGCAGCCGGCCGCGAGGAGGGTGCGGCCGATGGCGGCGTCCCCGCAACCGAGGTCCAGCACGCGGAGGTCGGCGACTGGTCCCAGTTCGTCAAGGAGTGCCGGTTCCTCCATGACGTGGTTGGGGCTGTGCACCCCGCTGTGGCGGTGTCGCAGGTAGCGGTCCGCGACCTGCGGTGCGTCGTAGAAGGCGCCCCCTCGAACCGGGCCATGTTCCCCAGGGATCATGATGCCAAGAATATTCAGGTCTGCTCCGATGAGCCCTCGCCCTGGAGGCATGGACGCGTTCGTGGTGGTGGACGGCGCAGGCCATCAGGGCAACGCCGTTCGTCGCCCCCGCGTCCCCGGTGGAGAGCTTCGACGACCGGCTCGAACACCTGCGCGCCGAGGCCATGTCCCGCCTCGGCCGCTACATGAGCCCCCCGACGTCAACCTGACGTCTGACTGCGGTTCGCAAAACGGTGATCATCGCCTGGTTCGTGTCGTGCTCAGCGAGGAAGGAGTTCGTGTGGGCAGGGCAAGCGGCGCCGTGCCGGCCGACCGGTCGACAGCGCGCCAGGCGTTCGTGGTGCAGTGCACCTCGCCGCCGCCTATGTGCGCCCACGCGTAGTCCTCCACCCAGTGCACCTTCACGCCGTGCGTGGCCAGCGCGGCCTCGGCGCGGCCGTGGTCGCCCCGGCCACGCTGACGATCCTCACCACCACCATCCCCGCCGGACCGGCGCGGGCCAGGGCCATCGCCACCCGGGGCGCGGTCGGGGCGGTCGGCGGGGCGGCGGGATCATTCGCCGGAGGGCTGCTCACCGACTACCTGTCGTGGCGCTGGATCCTGCTGATCAACGCACCGATCGGGGCGGTCGCGATCACCGCCGCGCTGCGGCTGCTCGCCGAGAGCCGCGACGTCGGCACCCGTGGGCTCGACCTGACCGGTGCGATCACGGTGACGGTGGCACTGTCCGCGCTGGAGTTGGGGATGCTGCAGACCCCCGCGTACGGCTGGGGTTCGGCGCGCGCGCTGATCCCGATGGGCCTGGGCGTGCTGACGATGGCTGCGTTCGTCCTGGTACAGGCCAGATTCGCGCGGGCGCCGCTGATGCCGCTGCGGATCTTCCGAGCCCGCTCGGTGTCCGGCGCGCTCCTCGTGCAGTTCCTGCTGGGCGCCGCGGGCTTCGCGGTCTGGTACTTCCTGTCCCTCTACATGCAGCAGGTGCTGCACCACAGCGCTCCAGGCGGGCCTGGCGTTCCTGCCGCACACCCTCGCCATCATCGTCGCCTCCAAGGCCACGCCGCGGCTGGCCGGACGGTTGGGCCTGCGTCCGCTGCTGGCCACCGGCGCGCTGATCTCGGCAGCGGGTTTCGCCTGGCAGGCCACCGTCACACCACGCCGGCGTCGTGACCGCCGGGGCGGTAGCCGCGTTCGCTCTGCCGAACACCTCGAAGGAACGTGCCTGACGCGCGCGAGCGATCGGCCCGCGATCTCTGGCGGAGCGGATGACATGGACGTGGCGGGCGGTGACAGGCGAGGTGCGACGGCGCCGCGTCGAGCCCCGGCACCTCCGACCGGCGCCCGCTTCGCTACCCGAGGCCCGTGAGCAGCGCGTCGAGGCCCGCCTTCACCGCGGAAGCCGCACGCCCCCGATGGGCCACCAGGTTGGCCGCGATCGGCGCGAGCAGGGCATCGGCGAGGAAGCCCGCGTCCGCCTCCGGCTTGATCTGCGCGATCAGCACGACGAGGTGCTGGTGGTATGCCTCATACGCCCCGCCGAAACGCGCGAATTCCCCGGCGGTCTCGGCCATCAGCAGCAGGTCGAGCTGGGCGAAGGTGCGATCGGTCAGCGCGTGCAGGAAGGCGCGTACCCGTTCGACCGCCGGCGCCCCGGGCCCCAGCGGCGGAGGGCCGGTCAGGAACGCCTGCTGGAACTCGCGCTCCTTCTCGTCGATGAGCGCGTAGGCCAGCCCCGACCTGTCGCCGAACCGCCGGTACAGCGTCCCGATCCCGACGCCCGAGGCGGCCGCGACGTCGGCCATCGCCAGGCCCTTCATTCCCTCGGTGGCGACGATCTGTGCGGCCGCGGCCAGGATCTTCGCCCGGTTCCTGGCGGCATCGGCCCGTTCCTGTGCCACGTGGTCACCTTATCGACTTGTGAAGCGGAACTCATTCCGGATACCGTTAAGCGGAATCAGTTCCGTATGATGGAGGACAGATGCTCAACGGCAAGGGCGCACTCGTCACCGGCGGCAGCAGGGGCATCGGCGCGGCCATCGCCCGCCGCCTGGCCGCTGAGGGTGCCGATGTGGCGATCACCTACGCGACGGCGGCGAGCCGGGCGGAGACCGTGGTCAAGGAGATCGAGGCGCTCGGCCGTCGCGGCCTGGCCATGGCCGCCGAGGCGACCGACGCCAAGGCGCTCCAGGCAGCCGTCGCCCGCACCGTCTCCACCTTCGGCCGCCTCGACATCCTGGTGAACAACGCGGGAATCGCCCCCTTCGGCCCGCTGGAGGACGTCTCCCTGGACGAGCTCGACCGCACCCTCGCCATCCACGCCAGAGCCGCCTTCCTCGCGTCGCAGGCCGCCGCACGCCATATGCGGGCCGGCGGGCGGATCGTGACCATCGGCAGCAGTCTGGCCGAACGCGTCCCCTACCCCGGATGGACCCTGTACTCGATGAGCAAGTCCGCACTGATCGGCCTCACCAAGGGCCTCGCACGTGATCTCGGCCCCCGGGACATCACGGCCAACCTCGTCCACCCCGGCTCCACCGACACCGAGATGAATCCCGCCGACGGGCCCGACGCCGATGTCGAACGCTCCTACACCGCCCTCGGCCGCTACAGCTCTCCGGACGACATCGCCGCCACCGTCCTCCATCTGGCGGGCCCCGCCGGCCGCACCATCACCGGCACATCCGTCACCGTCGACGCCGGAGCGACGGCCTGACGTCCTGGCTCTTGCTCGTGGTCGTGGTCGAGCGCGAACCCGGGGCCGCGCGGCCAGGACCACCCGGCCCTTGCGCCAGCTGTCGCACATCCGGACGTGGTGCTTGTAGAAGGCGTGCCGGTGGATCTCGTCGCGGACGCCCTCGCCCACTTCGGCATGGCCGGCTTCGACGGCGCGTTCGTCTCCCTTCAGTCCGAGGACGGCAAGCCGATCTCGGAGGCCATGGAGCAGCTCGCCGACGCCATGGTGGCGATGGGCCAGGCGCTGATCGCCGGCCGCTGAGCTTCCCCCGCGCGGCCGGGTGCGGCCGTCAGGCGGGCTGCCCGTCGCGCTCGGCGACGAGGGTGAGGGCGATGTCGACGATCATGTCCTCCTGGCCGCCGACCAGCCGGCGGCGGCCGCACTCCATCAGGATGCCGCGGACGTCGACGCCGTACCGGGCGGCGGCGGCCTCCGCGTGGCGCAGGAACGACGAGTAGACGCCGGCGTACCCCAAGGTGAGCGTCTCCCGGTCGACACGCACCGGACGGTCCTGCAACGGGCGGACGATGTCGTCCGCGGCGTCCTGGAGCTGGAACAGGTCGCATCGGTGCTCGAAGTCCGACAGGTCGGCGACCGCGATGAACGCCTCCAGGGGACAGTTGCCCGCGCCCGCGCCGTGACCGGCCAGCGAAGCGTCGACCCGGCGGACGCCGTTCTCGACCGCGACGACGGAGTTGGCGACCGACAGCGAGAGGTTCTCGTGGGCGTGGATGCCGATCTCGGTCCCGGCGTCGAGGACGTCGCGGTACGCGCGGACCCGCGCGGCCACGTCGTTCATCGTGAGCCGGCCGCCGGAGTCGGTGACGTAGACGCAGTGCGCGCCGTAGGACTCCATGAGCTTGGCCTGCCGGGCCAGTTCCTCCGGCGGCGCCATGTGGGAGAGCATCAGGAAGCCGGACACGTCCATGCCGATCTCCCGTGCCGCGGCGATGTGCTGGGCGGAGATGTCGGCCTCGGTGCAGTGGGTGGCGATCCGGACGGAACGTACGCCGAGGTCGTGGGCCCGCTTCAACTCGTGGACGGTGCCGACACCCGGCAGCAGCAGCGTGGTGAGGCGGGCGTTCACCAGCACCGACGCCGCCGCCTCGATCCACTCCCAGTCCGTGTGCGACCCGGGACCGTAGTTGAGCGACCCTCCGGCCAGGCCGTCGCCGTGCGCGACCTCGATCGCGTCGACGCCGGCCCGGTCGAGCGCCGTGACGATGCGTTTGACGTCCTCCAGGCCGATCCGGTGGCGAAGGGCGTGCATCCCGTCGCGCAGCGTGACGTCCTGGACGAAGATCGGAATGCCCATCACAGGCCAGCCTTCCGTGCGGCGATGCGCTCCGCGACCCGCAGGGCGGCGGAGGTCATGATGTCGAGGTTGCCGGCGTAGGCCGGGAGATAGTGCGCGGCGCCCTCGACCTCGAGGAAGACCGACACCTGATGCGTGGGACGGGCGGCGCCGCCGGCCAGGAGCGTGCCGACCGGCTGGTCGGCGGGGATCTCGGTGATCTGCACCTGCTGCTTGAGCCGGTAGCCGGGGACGTAGGCGGCGACGTCGGCGACCATCTTCTCGACCGACCGGCGGATCTCCTCGTGCACGGCCGGGTCCGGCGCCGCGACGAGGCACAGGACCGTGTCCCGCATGATCAGCGGCGGGTCGGCGGGGTTCAGGATGATGATCGCCTTGCCGCGGCGCGCCCCGCCGATCTGCTCGATCGCGGCCGAGGTTGTCTCGGTGAACTCGTCTATGTTGGCCCGGGTGCCCGGTCCGGCCGACTTCGACGCGATCGAGGCGACGATCTCGGCGTACTCGACGGGCGCCACCCGGCTGACGGCGGCGACGATCGGGATCGTGGCCTGGCCGCCGCAGGTGACCATGTTCACGTCCGGCGCGTCGAGATGCTCGTCGAGGTTGACGGCGGGGACCACGTAGGGCCCGATCGCCGCCGGGGTCAGGTCGATCAGCCTCTTCCCGGACGGAAGCAGCTTCGCGGCGTTCACCTCGTGCGCCTTGGCCGAGGTCGCGTCGAAGACGATCCCGATCTCGCCGAAGCCCGGCAGCGCGATCAGCCCGTCGACGCCTTCGTGCGTCGTCGGGACCCCGAGCCGGGCGGCGCGGGCCAGGCCGTCGGAGCCGGGATCGATGCCGACCATCGCCCCCATCTCCAGGTGACGCGCTCCGCGCAGAACCTTGATCATCAGGTCGGTGCCGATGTTGCCCGACCCGATGATCGCGACCTTCGTCCTGCTCATGCTGCTGCTCCTTCGGTGAAGCCGACCGTCACCCGGCCGAGGCCGGACAGGGTGGCGATGACGGTGTCGCCGGCGGCCACCGGCCGCATCGGACCGAGCGCGCCGGACAGGACGACCTGCCCCGCGCGTAGCGGCTCGCCCAGGTCGCGGGTCGTGCGGGCCAGCCAGACGACCGCCTCGATCGGGTCGCCCAGGCAGGCCGCGCCGGTCCCCGTGGAGACCTCCTCGCCGCCGACGCTCATCGACATCACGACGTCCACCGGCTCGAACTCGTCGAGGGTGCGGCGCTCGGTCCCGAGCACGTAGGCGCCCGAGGAGGCGTTGTCGGCGACGGTGTCGCCGAAGGAGATGTCCCACCCGGCGATCCGGCTGCCGCAGATCTCGATCGCGGCGACGCCGTACGCGATCGCGTCCCGGACCTGGGGGGCGTCCAGCGGCCCGTCGGCGAGGTCCGACCCGAGCACGAACGCGATCTCCGCCTCCGCCCGCGGCTGGAGCACCCGCCCGGCCGGGATCGTGTCGCCGTCGGCGTAGGCCATGTCGTCGAACAGGACGCCGAGGTCGGGCTGGTCGACGCCGAGCTGCCGCTGCACCGCCGCCGAGGTCAGGCCGATCTTGCGCCCCACGACCCGGGCGCCGGCGGCCAGCCGGGACGCGGTGAGCGCGGCCTGGACGGCGTACGCGGCGGCCAGGTCGTCGCGGCCGATCAGGTCCCGGACGGGGGCGCAGGGCACGCCGGACGCGGCCGCGCCGGCGAGCCGCTCGACCGCGGCGGCCAGGGCGGACGGGCTCGCGGAGGCGAGCCCGATGGTTTCGTTCATACCCCCACTGTGCAGGCAGGATCCGGCGCCAACCAGCACATCGTCTCGTTCAGCGATACGCTGTGAGGATGACGGGGACAGCCGATCTCGACACCGTGCTGGGTAAGGCGGTGACGATCCTGCGCGCCTTCCGGCCCGACGACCGGATCGTGAGCCTCGCCGAGCTGGTGCGGCGTACCGGCCTGCACAAGGCGACCGTCCACCGGCTGTCCGGCGATCTGGTCGCCAACCGCCTGCTCGACCGCGCCGACGGCGGCTACCGGCTCAGTGGCGGCCTGTTCGAGCTCGGGATGCTCGCCTCGCTGGAGCGCAGCCTGCTCGAACTGGCGATGCCGTTCCTCCAGGACCTCTACGAACGCACCCACGAGACCGTCCACCTCGGGGTGCGCGAGGGGCACGACGTCATCTACGTCGCCAAGATCGGCGGCCACCGCCAGGCCAGGGCGCCCTCGCGCACCGGCGGGCGGATGCCCCTGCACTGCACCGCCATCGGCAAGGTGCTGCTCGCCCACGCCGGCGCCGACCTGCAGCACGAGGTGCTGACGGGGCCGCTCGAACGGCGCACGCCGCACACCGTCGTCGCGCCGACCCTCCTGCGCCGCCAGTTGCGGCGGGTCGCCGAGACCGGCGTCGCGTTCGAGGCGGAGGAGTCGGCCCCCGGGCTGGTGTGCGTCGCCGCGCCGGTGCCGGGCCGTGGTGACGAGCCGCTCGCCGCGATCAGCGTGGCCGGCCCCACCGGCAGGTTCCGGCCCGAAAGCCACGCGACCGCGGTGCGCGCGGCGGGGGCCGCGCTCGGCAGCACGCTGAGCCGGCGCGACCTGCTGCGCTGAGCCGGCGTCAGAGGGCACAGGTGATCGCGTCGGCCGTGGCCGTGAGCGCGGCGACGAGCGGCTTGATCTGCTTCGGGGTGTAGCGGACGCTGGGCATGGAGATCGACAGCGCCGCGTCGGCACAGCCCTTCACCAGGCATCCCACCGCGACCACACCCCGCTCCGTGCGCTCCAGGTTGAGCGCGACCCCGCTGCGTCGTACGGACCGCAGATCGCGGCGCAGCCGTGCCAGATCCGGCTGTTCCTCGGCCGGATCGGCGCGATCGTCGGGGGCGTAGAGCAGTTCGAGCTCCTCGTCCGTGAGCGCCGCCAGCGCGACCAGGCCGCCGGTGGCCTGGTGGGCGGGGAAGACCATGCCTTCGCGGCTGCCCACCCGCAGGGCCTGCCGGCACTCGACCGAGGCGATGAAGCGCACGTTCCGGCCGGTGCGGATGGTGAGGTTCACCGTCTCGTCGATCCGGTCCGCCAGCGCCCCCATCGGCCCGAGGGCCGCCGCGCGGAGCGCGCCGACGTCGGACCGGGCACGCTCGGCGAGGGCGAGGACGGGGCCCACCCGGTAGCTGCGGTCCTCGTTCTGCACCGCGAAATCGCGGTACACCAGCGCGGCCAGCAGCCGGTGGGCCGTGGAACGGGCGACCCCCAGCCGCTCAGCCGCGGCCGAGACCGTGATCACCCCGTCGAGCTGGAGGATCTGCGCCAGCCGGAGGGCATGGTCGACGCTGGTCGGCGCGTAGGCCGGCGGGGTCTTCATGGGCTTCGCCATGCACCGATCCTGGCACAACTATTCCGCTGTGCAGAATCCTCTTTTCCAGATCTGCCCCTTGTGCGGATAGTCGGGGTCATGCCCCACGTGAACGCCGACAGGTCGCCGGTCAAGATCGCCGCTGTGGACCGGCCGGACCAGCCCGCCCTCAGCCCCGAGCTGGAGGACCTCTACCGAGGCTTCGAAGAGGCGCTGCTCGTCCCGCTGTGGACCGAGATCGGCGACCTGATGCCGCCGCACCCGCGCTCCAGCGCGCAGCCGTACCGCTGGGAGTGGAGCACGCTGCTCCGCCTCGCCGGCCGCGCCGGGGAACTCGTCCCGGTCGGCCGCGGCGGCGAGCGCCGGGCGATCGCGCTGGCCAACCCGAGCCTGGGCGGCAAGCCCTACGCGACGCCGACCCTGTGGGCCGCGATCCAGTACCTGATGCCGGGCGAGGACGCGCCCGAACACCGGCACAGCCAGAACGCCTTCCGCTTCGTCGTCGAGGGCGAGGGCGTGTGGACCGTGGTCGAACGCGACCCGGTGCCGATGCGCCGGGGAGACTTCCTTCCCCAGCCCGGCCTGCACTGGCACGCCCACCACAACGCGGCCGACACGCCGATGGCCTGGATCGACGGGCTCGACATCCCCTTCCAGTACGAGATCGAGGCCCAGTTCTTCGACTTCGGCCGGGACACCCTCACCGAGGAGGAGCACGCCACCCCCGGCCGCTCCCGCTCGCAACGGCTCTGGGGGCACCCCGGCCTGGCGCCGGTCTCGCAGCTCGGCCGCCATCAGGGCACGCCTTTGCTGTGTTACCGCTGGACCGACACCGACGCCGCGCTGGCCGATCAGCTCGCGCTGGAGCGGGAAGGCCACGCGGGCACGGTCGAACCCGGCCACGCGCTGGTCCGCTACGTCGACCCGGCGACCGCGGGCGACGTGCTCCCGACGATCCGGGCGCAGTTCCACCGGATCACGGCGGGCGTGGAGACCGCCCCCCACCGGGAGACCGGCTCGTCGGTCTACCAGGTCTTCGACGGGTCCGGCCGGATCACGGTCGGCGACCGGTCCTGGAGCGTGACCCGCGGCGACCTGTTCGTCGTCCCGTCCTGGCAACCGCTGTCGATCCGCTCGGAGGCGTCGGCCTCCGACTCCGACTCGGGCGCGCTCGACCTGTTCCAGTTCAGCGACGCCCCGATCTTCACCAAGCTCGACCTGTACCGCGACCACACCGAGAAGAGCAGCCGATGAAGCTCGCGACCGTCCGCCTGGACGACCACCGCACCGCCGCCGTCCGTGTCGAGGGCGACCAGCTCGTCGAGGTGGGCCACACCGACGTCGGCGCGGTGCTGGCCGCGCCCGGCGGGCTCCGGGCGGCCGCGACCGCCGACGGCCCCCGGCACGCGCTCGCCGGAGCCGACCTCGCCCCGGTCGTGCCGCGGCCGGGCAAGGTCGTCTGCGTCGGGCTGAACTACCGCAACCACATCAAGGAGATGGGCCGCGACCTGCCCGGCCACCCGACCCTGTTCGCCAAGTTCGCCGACACCCTCATCGGCGCCGGCGACGACATCCGGCGTCCGGCGGAGACCGAGCAGTTCGACTGGGAGGCCGAGCTCGCCGTCGTCATCGGCCGGCCGGTACGCCGGGCGGACGAGGAGCAGGCGGTCGCCGCGATCGCGGGGTTCACCGTGCTCAACGACATCACCTGCCGGGACTGGCAGTTCCGGACCCGTGAGTGGCTGCAGGGCAAGAACTGGGACTCGACCACCCCGTTCGGCCCGTTCCTGGTCACCGCCGACGAGACCGGCCCGCGGCCGGCGCTCGACGTGCGATGCGAGGTCGACGGCCGGGTGATGCAGTCCGACAACACCGGCGACCTGCTCTTCGACCCGGTTGACCTGGTCCGCTACGTCTCGACGATGGTCCGGCTCAACCCGGGCGACGTGATCGCGACCGGCACGCCGGGCGGCGTCGGTCACGCCCGGAAGCCGCCGGTCTTCCTGAAGGGCGGCGAGCTCGTGGTGACCGAGATCGAGACGCTGGGCCGGCTGGCGAACCGCGTCGTCGGCGAGGGCGAGTGATGGCGCGCGACCTGGCCGCCACCCTCGCCTGGGCCGGGGCGGGGACCGCGCTGTGCGCGTCGGCGCTCGCCGGTCTCTCCGAGCGGGAGTACGGCGCCGCGTCGGCCCTGCCCGGCTGGACGCGCAAGCACGTCGTGGCGCACCTGGCGGCCAACGCCGAGGCGCTCGGCAACCTGGTCCGATGGGCGCGCACCGGCGAGAGGACCCCGATGTACGCCTCCCCGCAGGCGCGCGCCGCCGGGATCGAGCGGGGCTCCCTGCTCGGCGCGGACGAGCTGACCCGGTGGTTCACCGAGTCCGCCGCGACCCTGGCCGCAGCGGTGGCGGCGCTGCCCGAGGAGGCGTGGCGGGCCGAGGTGGTGACCGCGCAGGGGCGCGCCGTACCGGCGACCGAGATCCCCTGGATGCGCGGCCGGGAGGTCATGGTGCACGCGGTGGACCTCGCGCTCGGGCTCACCTTCGCCGACCTTCCCGGCGACTTCCTGCGGGAGCTGGGGGAGGACATCCGCGCCAAGCGCGGTCACGACGCGGTGCCCGACGTCCGGGGATCACTGGCCGACGTGACCGCCTACCTGGCCGGACGGCCCGCGAGCGGAGTGACCGCCGCCGACGGCGGCCCCCCGCCGACCCTGCCTCCATGGCTGTGACGAAAGAGGATCCCATGGACAGCTTCCCCTCCACCCGCGCCGGCGTGATCGTCGTCGGGGGCGGCATCGGCGGCCTCTCCGCCGCGCTCGCCCTGGTCCGCCAGGGCCTGCGGGTCAGGGTGTACGAGCAGGCGTCGGCGTTCGGGGAGGTCGGCGCGGGGCTCCAGCTCGCCCCGAACTGCACCCGCATCCTGGACCGATACGGGCTGCTGGAGGAGGCGGCCGCGCTCGGCGTGCTGCCCGAGACCATGGTCATGAAGGACGCCGTGGACGCCGCCGAACTGACCCGGCTGGACCTCCGCGACGTCGAACGCCGTTACGGCTACCCGTACCTGGTGATCCACCGCAGCGATCTGCACGGCATCCTGCTGCGCGCCTGCGAACGCGCGGGCGTCGAACTGCTCACCGACGCCCGCTGCACGTGGTACGAGAACCTCGGCGGCGGCGCCCGGGTGCGCTTCGCCGACGGCCGCGCCGACGAGGCGGACGTGGTGATCGCCGCCGACGGGCTGCACTCGGTCGCCCGCGAGCTGCTGGTCCGGGACGAGCCGGTGAGCTCCGGGTACGTCGCCTACCGCTGCGCCGTGCCGTACGAGCTGGTGGCCGGCAACGACGTCCACGACAAGGACGTCGTGGTCTACGTCGGCCCGCGCTGCCACTTCGTGCAGTACCCGCTGCGCGGCGCGCGCACGTTCAACCAGGTCGCCGTGTTCGAGTCGCCGAAGGCGCTGGCCGGCGAGGAGGACTGGGGAACCCCCGACGAGCTGGACGCGGCGTTCGCGGGAACCTGCGACCAGGTCAGGAAGGGGTTGCCGCTGATGTGGCGCGACCGGTGGTGGCGGATGTTCGACCGCGACCCGATCATGACCTGGGTCACCGGCCGGATCGCGCTGCTCGGTGACGCCGCGCACCCGCCCCTGCAGTACATGGCGCAGGGTGCGATCATGGCGATCGAGGACGGCTGGGTGCTCGGCGAGCACGTCGCCGCCCAGCGCGCCGGGGGCGGCCCGGACGTGGACTGGGACCGCACGCTCGCCGCCTACCAGGCGGTACGGCCCGAGCACTGCCGGCGGGTGGTCACCACCGCGCGGGCGTGGGGCGCGTTGTGGCATCTCGACGGCGTCCCCAGACTGCGGCGCAACGCCCTGCTGCGCGACCGCGACGTGCACGACTACTCGTTCGTCGACTGGATCTTCGGCCCCACGGCGCTGACCCCCGAGGACGAGCCGCCGATGTTCCGCCCGATCCCGCTCGGCACCGCCCCCCTGTGACCGGCAGCCGCTCCCCGCGCGCGAAGCGCCTCCCTCAGGACGGGGAGGCTCCCGTCCCGCTCACCACCGCGCGGCGCCGAGCAGCCGTTCCAGCTCGTCCTGCGTCCGGAGCGGGTCGTAGCCGGGGACTGCGTCGCGCATGAGGTCGTCGGTGCGCCGCCGGAGGTCGGCGACCGCGGCCCGCACCGCCGTGAGCGTCTCCTCGGCCAGGTCCTGGCCGCCCAGCCGCAGGGCGCGCTGGTCGTAGCGGACGTCGAGGACGCGGCCGTCCGCGTCGACGGTCACGCGCACGCGGCCCGACGGCCCCTCGCCGACGCCGGTGAGGGCCCGCAGTTCCTCCTGCGCCGACTCCAGCCAGGCCAGCAGGCGCTCGCCTGTCGCTCAGGAAGCTGCCGTGACGTACGGCGTCGCGCAGCGCGGCGGCGTGTTCGGGGCTGCGGGTCTCGTACCTGGCGCCAGCGTTCGGCGGGCAGCGGCCGGGTCGTGTTCCGTCCGGCGCACAACAGGTCCCAGAACTCGTCCGGCGAGTGGACGTCGCCGGGAAGACGGCATCCGATCCCGACCACCGCGACTGGTTCCACCCGGGCTCCGCGCGGAGTGTCGACCATCTGTGTTCGTTTCCCTTCGATGTCAGACCCATTGAGGAGTTTCGATGATCCTGATCACGGCGCCGGAGACGGTCACTCCCGGCCCGGTGCCGAGCATCAGCAGGTGATCGCCGGGGCCCAGTTGCCCGGTCATGAGCAGGTGGTCGAGGGAGAGCACCTGGTCACTGGCCCCGCAGTGGCCGATGGTCCGGCCGTAGTCCCAGGTCGAGCGGGACATGGGCAGGTCGAGCAGGGCCATGCACCGCTGTTCGACGATCTCTTCGGAGTAGTTCATGAACGCCACGCGGGTGAGGTCGCGGGCCTCGATCCCGCTCTCGTCCAGCACGCGCTCGACGATCTCCATGAGCGCCCGCTGGATGTTGAACAACGCCGCGGTGGCCTCGCCCCTGGGCATGACCTGCTGCCGGAACTGCTCGTTGCGGGCCGCGAAGCTCATCCGGCGCCCGACCGTGACACCCGGGGGGAACAGGGGCTCGCTGCCCCGGTGCAGCTCCTCGGCCTCGGCCACCGTCGTCGTGCACACCGACATCAGGCGCGCGAACCCGCCGTCCTTGGAGAGCACGAGCGCGCCGGCGGCGTCCCCGCCGATGTAGCCGGGGCCCATCCGCCACCGGTCCATCAGCGGGGTGCCGTAGTTGTCGGCGGAGACCAGCAGGGCGACCCGCCGGCCGGGAGCGGCGTCCAGGTGGCCGGCCGCGAGTTCCAGGGCGATGAACATCCCGTTGCAGCCCTGCCGGATCTCGGTGGCCAGGACGTCACGTCCCCTAACTCATCGACGAATCCCGGACAACGGCCTTCGGCGCGGCAAGGCGGCTTATCCGATTCAATGCGGGCCCGGGAATAACGCGGCCCGGCTGGACGGCGAAAACAACGCGAAATGAGCCGGCGGGCCGTCCCGGGTAAGGATAGGGGTGGCCCGTCGGATAAAGCAATATCGCGATCCGCGACCTTCCGTGACCGTGGACCGACGGAACGTGGCGCATTCAGGAAATGCGCCTTTCCGATTCACGTCACGGATTCGCCGAATGCAATTCGGTGAATCCGCGGGACGGGAGACCCGCGCCGGGCCGTCGCCATTCGGTCCCGCCCCGGCGCGCGTCGTCTCAGGCGGGCACTCTCGTGCAGGCGATGTTGTTGAGTGTGAACTGGGCGGGAATGGCGTTCGTCCCGGTGACGGTCGCCGAGAAGCCGAGGTCGCGCGGAGACGGCCTCAGGTTATCCATGGCCTGCACAGGCGGTCGGATACGCCCCCACGAGGTCTCTCACCGTCCGGTCCGGAATTGACGGCGGCCTCGGCTCCGTACGCCGTTCCGCGGCGACGCCGATGAAAGTTTCATGTCCGCCGGGACTGATTCCGGCGGGACAATCTTTCGCGGCGCGCCGAGTGATAATGTCCTCCGTCATGATCTCCCCAGTCGCAGGAGGACGAATGCGAAAGGCGCGCGCTGTTCTCGTCTCAGCCGTCATGGTCCTTGGAGTGACGCTGACGATCGGCGCCGCCCCCGCGCACGCCGAAAGATTGGCCGGCGTCTTCAGGGAGCACTCGGAGTGCGAGCGGACCGGAACCTACGGCATCATCCAGAGCTGGTGGGACGACTATTCATGCGAGTGGGAGAGCCGGTACCTCTACTACTTCCTCTACGCGTGACCTCGTGAAACGCGCACGGCCCCCCGGCCCGAGGATCGGGCCGGGGGGCCGTGCTTCCCCGCACCTGCGGTCTCCGATGCTCCTCGGAGGAATCTCAGGGAGTGGGCGGTTCGGCGGCGTCGGGCCGGTGGGGAGTGGCCGCCGAGCGGGCCCGGGCCTGCCGGGCGAGTTCGCCGAAGAGTTGCGCGGGCGGCACGATCTGGCCCTCCCTGCCGACGGGTGAGGGGGCCAGCGGCACCAGCAGGTCGGCGGCCGGCGAGTGCAGCCACAGCGCCATCAGGTACAGCGCGGGGATGCGCAGCAGCCGCAGCTCGAAGGCGGCCGTCTGCAGTTGCGGCAGCGCCCGGGCGGCCTGTACGGCGGTGGCGGTCGCCCCCACGAACACGCCCTCGGTGAAGTGCGCCGGCTGCGGGGTGCCGTCCGGGCCCTGCGTGATCTCGGCGCTGGCGATCACGTTCCCGTTGGCCGTGACCAGATAACGCCAGCCCACCGGCCGGGCCGCGGCCAGGCCGGCGCCGGACTCGATCTCGTCGAGCCCGAGCGTGAAGACCTGGTGCGGGATGGATATCCCGATCTGGTCGCGTTCGGCCAGGCGCAACGCCTTGGTGGAGAACCTGGAGTCGTCGGCGAGCGTCCGGAGCTTGGTCTGGACCGTCTCCGGGACGTCGGACGGGGGAGCGGGCATGTGCAGTGGCATCGGCTTTCTCCTTACCGCTGGGTCCGGTAGGTGTGGGTCCAGGTTCCCGACCCCTGGTAGTTGTTGCGGAAGGTGTCATAGGGCACGTCGGAGTCGCCGGCCCAGGGGTCGGCCACGCTGACGTACTCGACCCCGGCCGCGTCGTGGAAGCGTCCCTTCACGACCACGGCGTGGCCGCCGCCGCCGGCCCATCCGATGCGTACCCCGATCGGGCTGGACGCCAGCAGTTCGGCGCGGATCTGGTCGAGGCTCAGCGCGCCCGCCGGGGTGTCGCGCAGATGCCCGACCCGGGTCAGCGCCGTGTTCACGAACCACGGCTGGTTGCAGCTGTTGGCGTCGGAGGCGGCCGGGCCGCAGCAGGTGTTGAGGCCGCGCTCGGCGTTGACCAGCGAACACTGGGTCCACGCGGTGGCCGGGTCGTAGAAGGCCGCGACGCTGACCGAGGTGGCCGACCAGCACCACTGGGTCTGCTGCTGGTGCTGCATCGCGAAGTCGAGTCGCTGGTCGCCCAGGGCCAGGAAGAACTTCTCGTACGGTCCGGCGCCGCCGTACTGGCAGTTGACCGTCCCGCCGCCGGAGCCGGTGTTGGAGGTCACGGCCGAGCCGTCCATGCGCAGGTAGACCTTGGGGAAGGTGGCCGACTCCAGCGCGACCGAGCCGTCGGTCTGGTCGCGGACGTAGAACTTCTCGTACAGCCCGGCGCCGTACTGGCAGTTGACCGTACCGCTGCCGGGATCGGTGGGGGCGGTCACGGCCGAGCCGTCCATCCGCACGTACACCTTGGGGAAGGCGACCGATTCCAGCGCCACCGAACCGTCGGGCTGGCGGTGGACCCGGTAGCTCTCCCATGCGCTCGGGGGGCCGTACTGGCCGTTGACCTTCCCGCCGCCCGGGTCGGTGAAGGCGGTCACCGTGGAGCCGTCCACACGCAGATGGACCTTGGGAAAGGCCGCAGACTGGATCGTGATCGGCGTGTCACCGAGTGCTGCCAGATCGGCTGCTTTCAACGCCATGATCGCCTTCCTTGTCCGAGAAGGGAATATGCCGCTCGGGTGGGGTGTCCCATGCTGCGAGGACCTTGATCGTCCTTGCGCCGCGGCTTCCCCAGCATCCGCCGACTCGATGGCCGAGTCACTAGCCGCACCCCGTCCGCTTCCGGACATCCGTGCCTGTATCCCGCTCCTCGCGTGGTGGCGTGCGACGGTTCCGCCGGCCGGCGCGCCACCGGCGACAGGGCTGCCGTGGCGCGTATGGCCAGGTCATCCCTGGGCGCCGCCGTGACGAAGCCCGTTCAGGAGGAGGGCGAGCAGGCGGTCGGCCTGAGCCGAGCTGTCGGGGGTGCCCTGGGCGGCCCAGGCGATGGCGCCGATCATCTTCAGTACGTCCGCGTCGTCCGCGTCGGAGACGATCACCCCCGTCTGCCGCGCCCTGGCCAGCAACGCGGCTCCCGCCTCGAACATCCGCGCATGCCAGGTCGACACCGGGCCGTCGTCGTGATCGAGCGCCGAGTCCATCACGGCGGCCGACAGGCCGCGATAGGTCAGGCCGTGCCCGAGCGCGGCGCGCAACCAGGTGGACAGCGCGTCGAACGCGTCCTCGGCCGTCAGCAACCGGTCGCCGAGGTCGACCAGCTCGGCTATCCGCTCGGACAGTACCGCCTCGATGAGATCCAGCCGGGTGGGGAAATGCCGGTACAGCGTCCCGCTGGCCACCCCTGCCCGCCGGGCGATCTCGTCCAGCGAGGCGTCCACGCCGAACTCGGCGAACGCGATCTTCGCCTGCTGGACCAGCCGCTCGTAGTTGCGCCGGGCGTCCGCGCGTCTCGGACGGCCGGCGGCCGACCGCGGATCGTGGCCTGCCGACACCATTCGCACATCTCCGTTGCTAACCGGGGACACAGTCCGTTACCGTGACCCATCTAACCGGACCATGCCTCACCTTACTGGCGTGACTCACTCGAAGCACGGAGGGCCGCCCCCGATGGCGCTGACGGAACAAGACCGAATCGACATCACCGACCTGATCAATCTCCACGGCCACCTCACGGACGCCGGCAGGCTGGACCGTATGGGCGAGCTGTTCACCTCGGATGTCACCTATGACGTGGACGACTTCGGCCTCGGCGCCTTGCGCGGGACCGCGGCCATCCGTGAGGCCGCGCTCGCGTTGGGCGACGCCAACCCGGTCGGCCATCACGTCACCAACATCGTGATCACTCAGATCGACGATCGCTCGGCGCGGGTCCGGTCCAAGGGGATCGGCGTCAAGGCCGACGGAACAACCGGCAGTGTCGTCTACGACGACATCGTCGCGCGCCAGCCCGACGGCTGGAAGATCAGCTACCGCAAGGTGACCGCCAGGCGAGCGCCACTGGGCGAGCGAGAAGCTGGTCCACGTGAGGTCCTGGAGCGTTACCGCCAGGCCGCCATCAGCCGGTCCGCCGACGAGATGAGGCGCGTCTACGCCCTCGACGCGGTCCACGAGTTCCCGTTCACCCTCCCGGGGCTGCCGTCCCGGCTTGAGGGCAGGGACGAGATCGTGAACTGGATAACCGCGGGGTGGAAGGACTACCCGCTGCAGTACGAGCGTTACCGCACCCTCGCCGTCCACGACACCGGCGATCCAGGAACGATCGTCGTCGAGCAGGAAGCCCACGGGACCAGCGTGACCACCGGCGCGTTCGCGCTGCCCAACCTCGTTGTGCTCACCGTACGCAAGGGACAGATCACCCATCTGCGCGACTACGTCAACATCCCGGCAGCCGCCGCCGCCATGGGAGGGGGTATAGAGACGCGCCACCGAGCACCCGGGACTGTGGCGGGACCACGGTGACGAATCGAGGCCGGCCGGCCCGAGTTGGTCTTGCGGGGGTTGTCGGTCTAGAGTTCCGGCAGCGTCGCGTGCCGGTGGCGGACAGCGTCAGGCATGGAGGCGTCGGATCCGGAAGGTGGTCATGATGACCCTTTCCCCGTTCCTCACCCGTGGGTGAGAGCGAGAAGAACAGGCTCACAGCCTGGCACCTTGAACTGCGGGCGGCCCATCGCCGCCTGCGCGAAGCACTGCGCCTCGCGCGTGAGTCCCTGCGGACCGGGGACACGACCTCGGCGCGGGCAGACCTCCTGCTGTACTGCAAGGGATTCTGTGCCGCCCTCGACGGGCATCATGTGCGCGAGGACGTCGGGCTCTTCCCCGAGCTGTCCCAGCGTCATCCCTCCCTGCGGCCCACGATCGCCAAGCTCCAGCAGGACCACGAGCTGATCGCGATGCTGCTCGGGCGGTTGGACCAGGCGATCGCCTCGCACGCCACGCCGAGCGCGCTGGCCATGCACCTGGACGGGCTCTCCGCGATCATGGAGTCCCACTTCCAGTACGAGGAGCGCCAACTCCTGGGCGTCCTGGCAACGCTGGACCTCGACGCCGATCCGCCTGACCTTCTGGGACCGCTCTGATCGCGGCCTTTCCGTCCCGTCGTACCGCCTGTGGCTCGACGAGACCTTCCTGCGCGTCGACGTTCGTGGCTCCCCGCCCGGCGGAGCGCGCGCGGCTGCGAGGGACCATCCGTCACGTGTCGAAAGGACTTCTCTGTTGTCGATCATCACCCGCATTCCCGCTTCGCCGCGGGAGCCCGACGCCGTGCGCGCACAGATGCGTCAGGTCTTCTCCGACCCGCCCGTCCTCGACGGCGACGCCGACCTGCGCCCGGTCCTGCCGGACACCGGCGGCGTCCCCGGAACCTGGGTCAGCGCCGTCGGCGCCCGCGCCGAAGAAGGCGTGGTCGTCTACGTGCACGGCGGCGGCTTCTCCTTCGGCAACCCGCCGATGGAGCGCATCATGGCCCACCGCCTGTCCGAGGCCACCGGCCGGCCGGCCTTCGCCGTGGACTACCGGCTGGCGCCCGCGCACCCCTACCCCGCGGCGGTGGAGGACGTGCTGGCCGTCCACCGGAGCCTGCTCGGACAGGGGGTGCCCGCCGGGCGGATCCTGCTCGTGGGCGAGTCGGCCGGCGGAACGCTGGTGCTGTCGGCGCTGCTGAGGCTCGGCGAGGCGGGGGATCCCATGCCTGGCGGAGCCGTCCCCGTCTCCCCGGTCACCGACCTGGCGGCGAAACCGGTGGGCGGGGCGCGGGACTCGATCGACCCGTCCATGATGGAGCCGATCGCCGCCCAGTACCTGGCCGGGGCGCGCCCGGACCGGGCGCCCCAGTCGCCGATCTACGGAGACCTGCGTGGCCTGCCGCCCCTCCTGCTCGCGGTCGGCGGCGACGAGATCCTCCTCCAGGACGCGCACCGCTTCGCCGAGGCCGCCTCCGCCGCGGGAGTGCCGGTGAACCTCGATGTCTACGAAGGGATGCCGCATGCCTTCCACTCGGCCGTGCTCTTCGCCGAGGACGCGCGCCTGCCCACGGCCACCACCTTCCTGAGCCGCCTCACCGGCTGGCTGGCGGCCCTGCGCGAACCGGCCGACCGTACCCAGACCGCGGTCTCCTCCTGACCAGCACCGCGAGGCGGCGACGGTCACGCTCGCAGGCGGTAGTGGTAGCGGTGCGACAGTGTGAACCCCTGGCTCTCGTACAGCGCCCGGGCAGGCAGGTTGTCCTCCTCGACCTGGAGGTAGAGCCGCGACGCGCCCCGCTCCCACGACCAGCGGGCGGCTTCGCCCAGGACGCTCCTCGCGACGCCCTTGCGGCGGTGGTCGGGGTGGGTGGCCATGCAGAAGAGCCCGGTCCAGCCGTCCTCGGAGACCGCCAGCGCGAGCCCGGCGGTGTCCCTGGCCAGCAGCATCGCCTCGGGTTGGATGCGGTCGATGGTCTCCATGCCGGAGGTGTCGCCGGTCACCGCCTCCAACAGCTCCGCCCAGCGCGCCCGGTCCGCCACCCGTCCGGCTCCGCCCGGACGGGCGGCGATCACGTCCTGTGCGGTGGCGGTGAGGACGAGGGTGGCGGCCTGCGAGGCGTAACCGCGGGCCGCCAGGAGGGCGTCGAGCTCGCCGAGCTGTTCCAGGGGACTCACCTGGACGGTCGTGGGCACCGCCCGTGCGGCGTAGAAGGCTTCGGCCGCCGGGACGGAGGGGGCCGCGCCGGGCAGCGGGAGCGCCGAGTTGGAACGCCTGCGGGACAGGCCAGGGCTGTGGCGCAGGAGCCAGCCGCCGCGCTCCTCGACGTGCGTGGCCGGCCAGGCGCGGGCGGCGCGCCGTTCGATCTGCCAGGGACGGGAGGCGGCGCACAGGCGGACGAGCTCGGGGACCAGCCGCCGCAGCATCTCCTCGTCGTGCGGGGCGGCGGGGGCGTATTCGGTGATGCCCAGCCCGGCGATCTCGTGCCGGGCCGCCAGCGCGGCGACGGCCTCGACCAGCGCGTCCGCGGACAGGCCGCCGGGCTCGGGGTAGCCGACCGAGGTGATGCCGTCCAGGACGTCGAGGTCCACGTGCACGTAGACGACCGCGTCGGGGGCGATGGTGTCGAGGCCGCCGATGCCGGTCCGCCGGACGTGGTCGGCTTCGGCCGGGTCGAGCGCGCGGGTGCCCGCCAGTGCGATCCGGCCGGGGCGCAGGGTGGGGGACCGCAGGAGGTCGGCCGGGCCCTCTCCCTGCAGCGTCCGGAGGATCATGCCGTGGAAGGCGCCGGACGGGGACGTCTCAGGGGTGTTCATGTCGCCGTGGGCGTCGAACCAGGCGACGTGCAGGCGGTCGCCGTGGCGGCGCAGCGCGGCGGTGACCGGTTCGAGCTCGACGCCGCAGTCACCCCCGACCGTGACCACGAACCCGTCACCGGGCAACGCCCGCCGCACCCGCTCGGCGGTCTCGGCGAGGGTCGCGCCGGTCTCCACGCGCACGTGCCGCCCGGCCGCCGGGAGCATCGCGGCCAGTCTGGCGGCGCCTTCGGCCAGCCTGGGCGCGGTGGGCGACGACGACCCCTGCCACTGCGGGACCTCGACGACGGTCAGCATGCTTCTTCCTCCCGAGGTGACGGTGCTGGGCCGCCAGTCTCGCCCGGCTGGATCGGCAACGTCCACTTAGTGATGCTGCACTGATCTGTAAGATCTGCTTGATGTTGGATCCCGCAAGATTGCGCCTGCTCCGCGAGTTCGCCGAGCACGGCACGATGACGGCCGTGGCCGAGGTCTGCGGCCTGACCTCGTCCGCCGTCTCGCAGCAGCTCGCCGTGCTGGAGCGGGAGGCCGGGGTGCCGCTGTTCGAGCGGGCCGGGCGGCGGGTGCGCCTGACCGCCGAGGGGCGGCGTCTCGTACGGCACGCGCGCGTCGTCCTGGACGCCCTGGACGCGGCCGAGGAGGACCTGCGCTCGGCCTCGACGCCCCGCGGGCCGGTCAGGGTGGCGTGTTTCGCCACGGCCGCCGCCGACCGCCTGCTGCCCGCGATCGCCGCGGCGCGGGTCCGCCACCCGGAGCTGCACGTGATCGTGTACGAGCTGGAGCCCCGCGAGGCCGTCGAGGCGCTGCGTGGCGGTGGTTGCGACCTGGCGATCGCCTTCACCTACAACCTGATCCCCGAGGAGCCGCCGGCCCGCGTCTCCCGCCGCGTTCTCGCCACCGAGCCGATCCTGGTGGCGCTCCCGGCCGATCACCCGGCCGATCACCCGGCCGATCATCCCGCCGATCATCCGGCGGCGGACGGCGAGCATCCGGCGGCGGACGGTGAGGTGGACCTGCGGGCGCTGCGCGAGGAACCGTGGATCGCCGGCTCCCGGGGCACCAGCGACCACGAGATGTTGCACCGCGCCTGCGCCCTGTCGGGCTTCCGCCCGAACGTGATCCACACGGCCGACGACTACGCGCTCGTGCTGCGCATGGTCCGCGAGGGGCTGGGGGTGAGTCTCGTCCCCGAGCTGGTCGCCAGGGTGGTGGGCATTCCCGAGGGCGTCGTGCTGCGGCCGGTGTCCACGGTGGAGATCACCCGTACGACGCACGCGCTCGTCCGCACCGTGACGCCGGCGGTCAGGGCCGTGCTCGACCTGGTGGCCGGGGCGGGCTTGCGTCCATGACGTGATCGCCTACGCTCGGGCCATGAACGCCGGCCCCTGACGCGCTGCTGCGGATGTTCCCCGATCTCGGTCGACGCCGACGTACGCGACCCCGAGGCCACCTTCCCTGCCGTAGGCGGCCGGCCGGGAGAACCGGCGGTCGCCCACGGCCTGCGTCCTGCGGGGCTGTCGTCAGCGGGCGGCCGGCTCGCGGACCGGTCGCGGAGCGGCCTGGTGGTGACGTTCCAGCTTCGCGCCCTCGACGTCCACGTCGGGAAGGAGCCGGTCGAGCCACCGGGGAAGCCACCACGCCTTGTCGCCCGCCAGGTGCATGACCGCCGGGATGATCAGCATCCGTACGACGAAGGCGTCGACGAGCACGCCGAAGGCCAGGGCGAAGCCGACCGGGCGGATCATCGTCATGTGCGAGAACATGAACCCGCCGAAGACCGAGATCATGATGACCGCGGCGGCGGTGACGACGGCCCTGCCCGCCCGCACCCCCTCGGTGACCGCCTGCCGGGCGGGAGCGCCGTGCGCGTAGGCCTCCCGCATCCCTGAGGTGAGGAAGAGCTGGTAGTCCATGGCCAGCCCGAACAGGATGCCCACCAGCAGGGTCGGCAGGAAGTTGAGGATCGGCGCGGGGTCGGTGACGCCGAAGACGGCGCCGAGCCAC
This sequence comes from Nonomuraea sp. NPDC052265, assembly GCF_044547985.1. Classification (NCBI taxonomy): domain Bacteria; kingdom Bacillati; phylum Actinomycetota; class Actinomycetes; order Streptosporangiales; family Streptosporangiaceae; genus Nonomuraea; species Nonomuraea sp. NPDC052265. The sequence goes on along the minus strand of NZ_JBIUBJ010000021.1, from coordinate 3,277 downwards.
CCCCACTGGTAGACGGCCGTGACGCCGCCGAGCGCCGCGAACAGCGACAGGACGAAGCCAGCTGTGGCGATCAGGGGCACCAGGATGGAGCGGAACACGACGATCAGGATGAGCAGCGACAGCCCGACGACGACCGCGAGGTAGGTCGGCAGGGCGTCGGCGAGTTTCCCGGAGATGTCGATGTTGGCGCTGGCGCTGCCCGCCACGGACAGGGAGACGCGGCCGGACCCGAGGTCGAGGGCGCGGCCACGCAGGTCGTGGACGAGGTCCTCGGTCGATTCCGAGGTCGGCCCGCCGGTCGGCACGACCTGGAAGACCAGGACGGTGCCCTTCTCGTTGGCGCCGATGGGGGCGACCGCGGTCACGCCGCGGATGTCCATGAGCTGCTTGCCGAGGTCGGCCTGCGCCGGGGCGAGGTCGTCCCCGGTCACGCCGCGGCCGAGGTCGGCGACGACGATCAGGGGCCCGTTGGCGCCGGCGCCGAACTTCTCGGTGATGGCGGTGTAGGCGCGGTACTGCGTGGAGTCGGCGGCCTCGGAGGCGCCGGTCGGCAGGCCGAGGCGCATGGAGGCGGCGGGCAGCGCGATGACGGCCAGCGCGCCGACGCCGATCAGGATGCGCAGGACGGCACGTCCGGCGGTCATGGGCCGCACGTGCACGGGCGCCGCCGGGGTCGCGGCGTCCCCGGCCGCGGCGTTCCTGTCACGCCGGGGAAGCAGCCGGTGCCCCAGCAGGCCGAGCAGCGCCGGGGTCATGGTCACGGTGAGCAGCACCGCGACGGCGATGGCGACGGCGCCGACGGTGCCCATCAGCGCGAGGAACGGGATGCCGGTGACGTTGAGTGCCAGCAGCGCGATGAGCACGGTGCTGCCCGCGAAGACCACGGCGTTGCCGCTGGTGCCGTTGGCCAGCCCGACGGATTCCTCGACGGCCATGCCCGTCCGCAGCTGGCGGCGGTGGCGGTGGAGGATGAACAGCGAGTAGTCGATGCCGACGGCCAGGCCGAGCATGGCGCCCAGGATGGGCGTCACCGACGTCATCTCGATGGTGCCGGACAGGGCCATGGCCCCGGCGACGGCCACGCCCACGCCGAGCAGCGCGTTGAGGATCGGCAGCCCGGCGGCCACGAGGGTGCCGGTCATGACGATGAGCACGAGCGCCGCGACGACCAGGCCGATCGCCTCGCCGACGCCGCCCAGCTGCACCTCGCCCTGCGCGATCTCGGCGGAGTAGTCGGTGGTGACGCCGTCGGGGAGTGCCGTGCCGACGGTCTCCATGACGGCTTCCTTGGTCTCCGGGGTGATCTCCTGTTGCGGCAGGTCGAAGACGACTGTCGCGGTGGCGGTGGAGCCGTCCGAGGAGACGGTGCGGATGTCCTGCGCCATGGTGAGCAGGCTGCGCCCGACGAGCAGTTGCTGTTCGGACTTCTTCAGGGTCGCGCTCTGCTTGTCGAGCTCGGCCTGCTGCGTGTCGAGCTGGGCGAGGGCCGCCTTGAGCCGCGGGTCGGAGCCGGCCTGCCCGATGGCCGCCTCGGTTCGCGACCGGGCCTGGTCGAGCTGCTTCTGACCCTTGTCGAGCCGGTCGCGACCGCTTTCGATCTGGGCCAGGCCGTCCGTGACCTTCTTGGCCTGCTCGGCGCGCGTGCCGGCGGTGGTGAACGGGTCGGCGACCTGGTCGACGCCGTCGAGGCCGGCGACCTTCCGCAGCGCGGCGCTGATGCCCGCGCGCTGGTCGTCCGTGAGCCGGCCGCCGTCACCGGAACGGAGGACGACCTGCCCGGTGCCGCCGCTGGCCACGGGCAACTCGGTCTTGAGCCGGTCGGTCACCTGCGCGGTGGGCGTGCCGGGGATGGTCATGGTCGAGCTCATGGCCCCGCCGAAGGCCAGGAAGGCTCCGACGGCGACGGCGAGCACGACGACCCACGCGGTGATCACCCACCAGCCCCGCCGGGCGGTGAACCGGCCCAGCCGGTAGAGCAGTTCGGCCATCGTGGACTCGCTTTCTGGTTCTGAGGCGGGGCTGCCGCGGGGGAGTCGAGAAGCGGATGAGACATATCCGATTTCGCAGTCTATTGAGAAGTGGATAGCAATCATCCATTTCATGGTGGGGTGCGGGCTGTGATGTTGATCCCACCTATCCGCTTGGAGGTACGCTGAGGGCGTGACGCCGCGACCCCTTGCCGACCATGAGCCGGCACGTCGTGGGGGCCTGCGCCGGGACGCCGAGCGCAACCGCGATCGCATCGTGCGCGCCGCTCAGGAACTCTTCGCCGAACGCGGCCTCGCCGTCGGCTTCAACGAGGTCGCCCACCACGCCGGCGTCGGCGTCGGCACCGTGTACAGGCGGTTCGCCGACAAGGAGGAGCTCATGCACGCGGCCCTTGAGGAGCCGCTGAGCGAGCTGGCCGAGGTCGCGCAGCGGGCGGGCGAGGCCGAGCGGGCCTGGGACGGCCTCGAACTCCTCCTGCAACGCATCACCGAGCTCCTGGTCGACAACCTCGGGCTGCGGGACGTGGCGCTGGGCGGCGGTGGATGGCACCTGGGCAGGTCCGCCGCCGAGCACGTCGCGGAGGTGATGACGCACCTGCTCGACCGGGCGCGGGCCGAGGGAGACCTGCGTGACGGGGTCGTGGGCGACGACGTGGTGATGATCCTGTGGCTGGTGACGGACCTGGCGCAGCATTCCGTCCAGGTCCATCCGGGGCTTTACCGCCGCTATCTGCAGGTCGCGCTGGACGGGCTGCGGGCCTGGCCGGGAAGCGCGCCGCTGGTGGAGAGGCCCACCGAGGAGCAGACGCTGACGATCTGCCGCCGCTGGGCCGGCGCCCCACTCTGAAGGCGCGCGGGCCGTCCCGCTGTGGCTACGGGTGTCCCCGCGATGGTGCGCGCGGTCGCAGTGACGCCGGACGGGCGTCCGGCAACCGGATCCGGCACGGAGCCGCCCCTGGCGGCCCCCCGCTGACCGCGTCCCACGGCACGTACGCCTGGCGCCGAGATCTCCCGTCACCGGCGCCCCGGACAGGCTGCCGGCTCCGGCGACGCGGCACTTCCTGATCAATGATGAGCCGACCTAAAAGACCGAATTGCCTTACCTGGCCGAGCCGCTCCCATTGCTAGCTGATCGCCCGTTTCACGGGCCCGGAATACCGCACTCCGCGTGCCCGATTGTCCAGCATCGCGTGTACTACCCGCACGTGGACGGGTGTGACCAGCGGTAACAGAAATGTCGGTATGCCTACCGATGAACATACGTATTTTCGAGCAGTCAACAAGCGCTT
>NZ_JBIUBJ010000020.1:0-141698 GCF_044547985.1 Nonomuraea sp. NPDC052265 | reverse complement strand
CCGCCACCGGGCTGCCCAGCGGCACCACCGCCAGCTTCAACCCCTCCTCGGTCACCTCCGGCAACTCCTCGACGCTGACGCTGTCGGTCGGCGCCTCCACCGCGCAGGGCACGTACCCGATCACGGTCACGGGCACCGGCACGACCACGCACAACGCGACGTTCACCCTGACGGTCGGAACCGGCGGCCCCGGCGGCCGGACGTTCACCAACGACACGGACTACCAGATCAGGGACTACTCCACCACCCGGAGTGCGATCACGTCCAACGCGACGGGCACCGCGACCTCCCCGGTCAGCGTGTCCATCACGATCAGCCACACCTGCGCCGAGGACCTCAACATCCGGCTCCGCGGCCCGAGCGGCACCTACTACATGGTCGACCCCTACGGCGGCACCTCCTGCACGCAGTACGGCACCAGGACCTTCTCGGTCCCGGTCAGCCAGCAGGCCGCCGGCACCTGGACCCTCGACATCAGGGACGTCTACGCCGGTGACACCGGTTTCCTGGACTCCTGGAGCATCACGCTCTGACCGTCGGACTCAGGGGTAGCGGGCCCCGGCCGGTCATCCGGCCGGGGCTCCTTCACGTCCGGATGATCAGGCGGCCTTGCCGCGGGCGATGTAGAGGTTCATGTCGGTGAAGTCGAGGGTGACACCCCCACCACCCGTGGGCCGGAGCCGGTGACGCTGCCCAGGCTGTGGACGTTGTGGTCACGGGCCAGCCACATCGGCAGGGGCCCCGCCCCCGCCCGGGCGGCGGCGGCGCGTGCCTTCCTGGCCGTCTCGGGGGTGCGGCGGCGCAGGATCAGCCGCCGTCCCGCGTAGTCGAACGTGGTCAGCGGGTGGTGGAAGACCCGCGTGCCGATCATGCCGTCGCCGTCGGTGCCGACGTCTTCCCCCGACTCCGTCGACGACCAGCTCACGGGGACGTTGCGCAGTTCGATGCCGCCCAGCTTGAAGGAGTCCGGCACCCCGTAGTACACCCATATGGGGGTGCCCTCGAAATCGGTCTTCTGGCTGACGACGGCGCTCAGCCCGGCCTCCTTGGCCACCGACGCGGTCAGGCTCAGATTCGGCGCGCCGCAGCTCGCTCCCTTTTCATCCCGCCCTGGTTGAGCGCGCGCGAGGGCGACGCCAGGCCCTCCCTCAGGGCGTGTCATCCCCGCGGCCATGCCTCCAGTGAAGTCGGAAGCCTGTTTCCGGGGTGTATGAGCTTTTCGATGGTCGCCGGGATGTGGCCGGAGTCCTCCGGCCGGTGCAGGGCCGGATCGACCGTGCCGCGGGCGAGTGTCGTCCGGCAGCCGATCGGCTCGTCCCCGTGAGAAGATCTCCGCACAAACGGGTGGAAGATGGGCGGAAAGGTAGCGATGTTCGCGATTTCCCTGGGTGATGACGGCGCCGAGCTGCGTCCGCTGGAGCCCTGGCGGGCCGAGGAGTTCCTGAGCCACATGGACCGGGGACGCGAGTTCATCGGACGGTTCATCACCCTGCCCGACCTCGTCACCGACCTGGAGTCGGCCAGGTCGGTGCTGCAGCGGTACGCGGACAAGACAGCGGCCGACATCGGGCGCATCTACGGCATCTGGGTCGACGGCCAACTGGTCGGCGGCGTCCTGTTCCGGACGATGGACGTCGGGCAGGGCACCGCCGAGGCCGGCTGCTGGCTGGAGCCGTCGGCGGCGGGCAAGGGGCTGGTGACCAGGGCCATCCGGGTGATCATCGACTGGGCCGTCGAGGAGCGCGGCATCCACCGCGTGGAGTGGCAGGCTGCGGCGGGGAACACGGCCAGCATCGCCGTGGCCCGGCGGCTCGGCATGACCCGGGACGGCGTACTGCGCGAAAGCTACCCCCACCGGGGCGAACGGCACGACGTGGAGGTCTGGTCGCTGCTCGCCCCGGAGTGGCGAGCCAACCGCCGGCAGGGCTAGCTGGGCCGCGTTGCCCGCCGAACCGTACTTGTCGAAGAACGGCGCCGGGTCGAGGCGGGAGACCGTGTCGCGGACGCTGGCCCGCAGGTCGGCAAGGTACTGCTGCTGCAGGTGTCCGTCGGCGCGGGTGCCGAGGCGGCCGAGGTGGCCGCCGACGAGGGTGCGCCACGGATATCGCATGGCGATGTCGTGGGCCCGCAGCCAGCCGGGGACGTCCTGGGAGACGGCGAGGTTCTTGAACGGCACCCAGCCGGGATAGAGCACGTCGACCACCATCAAGGTCTCCCGCTCGGGCCCCGCGAGCGGCCAGGGGCGACCGGTCGGGCGCGGATGTGCTCGGCGCCGGAAGGTTCAGCCGCAGCGCACGTTGTCGAGCTTGACGCTCGTCCAGGACGGCGAGACCCCTTCGACGTCGTCGCTGTGTATCACCGGCGACGGCCGCCACCCGCGAGTCATGTCCGATGTGACAGTTGCAGCATTTAGCCCCTGCTGCCCGTTTCGTGCGTGCCGAGGTCGGAATGATCACGTTCTGGATCGCCCGCCACCGCGCGAGGTGGTCCACGCGCCCCGGGACGGCCCGAAGCGCTGGACGAGGTGACGGCCCAGCCGGCCCAGCAAGATCCCCAGCGCCCACCCGGCGACCGCGTCGGAGGGCCAGTGATAGCCCAAGGTCACCACGGCGATCGCGACCAGTACCGCCCAGGCGTGCGCGGCCGTCCTCAGCCAAGGCGGTGCCGACGACACGCCCGCGACGAACGTCAGACACGCTGCGGCGTTGGCCGCGTGCCCGGAGGGGAACGACGCCGCCTCGGCGAACAACAGGTCCACCCCGCGCAGCGGCGCCGTGCGACCGAAACACAGTTGCAGGGCGCGGATCACCAGCTCGCCGCCCGCCAGCCACAGCCCTCCGGCCAGCAGCAGGGGCAGGCTTCGCGCCCGCCACGCGAGCCAGGCCGTGGCCAGCGCCGCCACCGAGCCGACCAGCCAGTACTGGCCGCCCATCACCAGCACCCGCCAGAAGGCGTGCCAGGCGCCCGAGCGAGGGGGGAGTCCGTCACGGAAGACCGCCTGGTCACCGGTGTGCGCTCCACCGAAGACGAGCACATCGCCGACGGTCAGCACCAAGAGCACGCCTGCCAGTCCCACCACCAGCCGGCGCCCACCCCCGTCGACACGCGGCTCCGCTCTCTGTCCGACGGTCAAGGGCTCGTGCGGACGCGGCCCGGGCCCCTCGCTCCGGACCCGTCAACGATGTGCTCCATGCCGCCCAAGCTACCGCGCCCGGCCCGGTTCACGACGGCTCTGGCCCGCCTGGCGACGAGGCCGCCGAGGTCGTGACCGGGCACCTGTTCAGCCGAGGAACGCCGCCCGGTTCTCCTCGGCCCAGGAGGCGAACGTCCGTCCGGGCCGCCCGGTCAGTTCCCCGACGACCGAGGTGAGCTCGGCCGGACGGCCGTCGCAGCTCTGCCAGTAGTCCGACAGGGCGTCGGCGAGGGGCCCGTCCATGTGCTGCGCCACTTCGGCCTTCCACTCCTGCCTGGTGACGGGCTTGATCGCGATGTCCCGCCCGGTGACGCGGGAGAGGGTCTCGATCTGGTCGGTGAACGTGAGCGACTGCGGCCCGGTCAGCGTGTACGCCCTGCCGCCGAGGGCGTCGCGATCCGCACGACGCAACCTGGTGAACGGCTGGAGGCGCAGCGTCCGGTCCCGGATCAGACGTGCCGGCTTGACCCTGACGCAGGGTCAAGGTCCCAGCATGGCGGCATGACCACGACAACCCGTACGAACCCCACGCCGTCCGATGGCCTGACGGTCCACCACGACGGCGTCACGATCCCCCTGTCCCGCGGCGGACGGGGACGCCCGCTGGTGCTGTGCCCCGGCCTGAACTCCACCCAGGACGGCCTGGCCGAGCTGATCGAGCTGCTGCGGCGCGACCACGAGGTGGTGACCTTCGACCTGCGGGGCCACGGCCTCACCTCGGCCGCCGGGCGGTACTCGTTCGAGGCGTTCCTCGGCGACCTGGACGCCGTGATGGCGCAGGTGGGACGGCTCGGCTTCGACACGGCTCCCGTGCTGGTGGGGTACTCGCTGGGGGCTGATCTGGCCGTGCACCACGCCGCCGGGCACCCCGGGAGCGTCGCCGGGCTCGTCCTGATCGACGGGGCGAACCCGGTGCCCGAGCCGTTCCTCACCGAGGACGCCCTGCCGGAGTTCCGCGCGATGTGGGCGGAACTGGCCGCCCGGCAGCAGGCCGAGCGAGGCACCCCGCGCCAGGTGCTGCTCACCGCCGAGCACCTGCTGGACCTGAACGTCGAGATCGACGCGGTCCGGTCCGAGATCCTGTCCCGGTACGAGAGGATCGACGGGCCGATCAGCATGATCATGTCAACGTCGATGGCGGGCGAGGGCGGCGGGCGCGCGGCGCGGTTCAACCGGAACTGGCGGGCCGGGATCGAGCGGCTGGTCCTGCGGCGGCCGCACATCGCCACGACCTGGCTCGACGCCGGGCACGGGCTGGTCTTCACGCACGCCCCGCAGGTCGCCCGGATCATCCGCCGGGCGGCCTCCTGACGACACCTGGGAGGCTGGTCCGATGCTGACCATAGGCGAGCTGGCGTCGTACGCGGGAGTGACCGTGCGGGCGGTGCGGCACTACCACGCCAAGGGGCTGCTGCCCGAGCCCGAGCGGGACCGCTCCGGCTACCGCAGGTACGACGCCGCCGCCGTGGTCGAGCTGATCAGGATCCGCACCCTGGCCGAGGCCGGGGTGCCGCTCGCGCGGGTGCGGGAGCTGCTGCGGGCCGGCGAGGAGGAGTTCGCCGCCGCGCTCGCCGACATCGACCGGCGGCTGCTCGCCGAGATCCGGCAACGGCGGCGGCACCGGGAGAGCATCGCCCGGCTGGCCGCCGGGGACGGCCTGGCGCTGCCGCCGGAGGTGGTCGACTACCTCGACCGGCTGCGGGCGCTCGGCGTGGACGAACGCATCGTCCAGGCCGAACGCGACGGCTGGATCCTGCTGGCCGCGCACTCGCCCGGGCGCGTACCGGACTGGATGGCCCGCAAACGGGAGCAGATCGCCGACCCCGCCTTCATCGGCTTCTTCCGCACCCTGGGCCAGGCCCTCACGCGCTCGGCCGACGACCCGCGGCTGGCCGGGCTGGCCGACGAGCTGGCCGCCCACCTGACCCGGCTGGCCGAGGAGAGGGGCGCGGGCTACATGGACGACCTCGACGTCGAGCCGTCGTTCGCCCAGCTGATGGACGGCCTGGCGTTCGACGCCGTCCCGCCCGCCCGCCGGCTGATCGAACTGCTGCGTCGGCGCGGCTGGACCGGCTGGACCAAGCTCGAACGCGTGGACCCGCCGCCCGGGTCATGACGCCCGGCGGCCGGCTCAGCCGTCGAGGAAACGTTCCAGCTCCGCGACGACGAAGCGGGGGTTCTCCTCGACGAGCCAGTGCCCCGCGCGCGGGACGTCCACCGCGCGGACGATCTTCGTCAGGCGCGCGGACACCGTGCCCCGGATCGCGTCGAGCTGCCCTTGGGCGGTCATGAGCAGGGCCGGGACGCCTACCGGCGCCGCCGCCGTCGTGTCGCGGACGTCCTTGTCCAGGGCGCGGTAGAGCTCGAATCCGCCCGAAAGGACCGCCGGCCGGCTGTAGGTCCTGGCGTACTCGGTGATCTCGGCGTCGGTGAACGGGGACCGGTCGGAGGTGCCGCCGAACGCCGTCCCGCCGTAGGAGACCTGGGGGTAGAACAGCGCCAGGTACTCGCGGACGTCGTCGCCCACCACCGCCTCGGGCACCCGCCGCTGGGAGTGGAAGGCGATGTGCCAGCTCAGCGACCGGTACGTGGCGGCGTCGACGGCCGGGCCGGGGAGCGGCAGGTCGAGGTAGCCGAGGCGGGAGGTGTCGCCGGGGAACCGGGCGGCGTACTGGAAGGCCACCGCGGCGCCGAAGTCGTGGCCGACGACGGCGGCGTCCCGGATCCCGAGCCGGTCGGCGATCAGCTTGTGCACGTACCCGGCCAGGGTGGCCTTGTCGTAGCCGGTCGGCGAGCCGTCGCTGTCGCCCAGCCCCGGCAGGTCCACGGCGTAGACGGTGTGGTGCCTGGCGAGTTCCGGCATGATCGGCCACCAGCCGTACCAGGTCTGGGGCCAGCCGTGGATCAGCACGACCGGCGAGCCGCCGCCGCCCGTCACGTAGTGCATCCGGACGCCGTCGACGTCGGCGAACTCGTGCCGGAACGTCTTGCCGAACCGCGGATCGTCCCGGGTGGCGGCGGCGTACGAAGGGGGGCCGGCGGCGGTCGGCGTCGAACAGGCGGCGGCGCCGAGCGAGAGCAGGAGGGTGAGCGCGACGGTCGCCACCGTGCGCGCGGACCGGGCGAGGCGGCCCGGCACCGGCCGTGGTGCGGTGATCATGTGGTCCTGTCCTGAGGAGAGTCGTGGGGTCAACGGCCGGTCGTGCCGTCGATCAGTTCGCGCAGGATGTCGGCGTGCCCCGCGTGGCGGCCGGTCTCCTCGATCATGTGGGTGAGCGCCCATCGCACGCTGGGCGCGGGACGGCCCGGCCGCGGGCGGGGCACGGGCGCGCCGGGATCGGCGCACGTGTCGAGCACGGCGTTCGCCCGCTCGACCGCCTCCCGGTAGCGGGCGACGACGTCGGCCGCGCTGTCCGCCGGCGCGGCCGTGAAGGTCGCGGGCCAGGAGGCGACCTCCTCGCCGAGGAAGATCGCGCGTTCGACGTGGGTCAGGTGGTTGAGCAGGCCGAGCAGGTTCGTGCCCGAGGGCACGGCGGCGGTCCTCGCCTGCGGTTCGGGGGCGCCCTCGACCTTCGCGGCGATCGAGGAGCGCAGGTAGTCGAGGAAGCCGCGCAGGGTCTCGGTCTCGCTGCTTCCGGTGCGGGGCGGCGGGGTGTCGCGGCGGCGCACGGGCATCTCCTTTCCTGGTTCTGTGCGGGTCTCAGCCGGTCCGGCGGACGAGCAGGACGTGGTCGGTGACCTCGGCGGTGCGCCCGTCCGGTCCGGTGGCCAGGCGGCGGGGCGCGTCGGCCCGCTCGGTCCTCCACGTCGCCGCGTCCAGGGCGAGGTCCGCGGCGACCTCCTGCGGGCTCGGGTGGCGTACGCCGGGGTCCTGGTCCCACGACCAGGGCGCGGTCGAGCCGTGGTCGACGACCAGCAGCCGTCCGCCGGGGCGCAGGGCGTGCGCGGCCCTGCGCAGGACGGCCGCCCGGTCCAGACCGGCCGGGGTGTGCAGGTAATGGGCGCAGATCAGGTCGAACGCGCCGGGCGGGAAGGACGTCCCCAGGTCGTGACGTACCGGGGTGAGCCGGTCGTCCAGGCCGTGCCCGCGGGCCAGGGCGGCCAGCCGCTCGACCGCCACGGCCGAGATGTCGGCGGCGGTGACCCGCCACCCCCGGCCGGCCAGCCACAGGGCGTCGCCGCCCGCTCCGCATCCCAGGTCCAGCGCGTCGCCGGGCGGCAGGCCCGTGATCAGTTCAGTGAGGCGGGCGTTCGGCCGCGGATCGGTGGCGGGGGGACGCGCCGCATACACGCCGTCCCAGAACTCGCTCATCGGGAACTCCTTCTGTCGGTGTGTGCTCCATCCGACCAGCGGCCTCCCGATCTGGCACGAAAACTTGCGGTTATGGCAAGATGCCCTCGTGCGCGACGACATGGACGAGGTGCTGGGCGCGGTGGGGCCGCGCCTTCGCGCGCTGCGTCGTCATCGCGGCATCACCCTCGCCGACCTGGCGACGACGACCGGGGTCTCGGAGAGCACGCTGTCCCGGCTGGAGAGCGGGCAGCGCCGGGCGACCCTGGAACTGCTGCTCCCGCTGGCCCGCGTCTACGACGTCCCGCTGGACGACCTGGTCGGCGCCCCGCGCACCGGCGACCCCCGCATCCACCTCAAGCCGATCACCCGGTTCGGCATGACGTTCGTGCCCCTGTCCCGGCGGCCGGGCGGGATCCACGCGTTCAAAATGATCATCCCCGCGCGGCCCGAGCCGCTCGAACCGACCCCGCAGACCCACGACGGCTTCGAGTGGCTCTACGTCCTCACCGGACGCCTGCGGCTCGTCCTCGGCGACCGCGACCTGACGCTGCCGGTCGGCGAGGCGGCCGAGTTCGACACGTCCATGCCCCACTGGCTGGGCAGCGCCGACGGCGGCACGGTCGAACTGCTCATCCTGTTCGACCCGCAGGGGATGCGCACGCACATCCACGCCGACCCGCACCGGCCCTCCCACTGACGCGTCCGGCGGCCTGACCTTCACTTTGTGACGGTCAACAGGTGCTGAAGCCCGTTTTCGGGGGAGAAGAGAGTGGCTTCAAGTGCCTAATGATGGGAGTGGTGACCGTGGAGGGGTCCGGGGGAGCGATTCGGGTCGGTGTGGAGGAGGAGTTCCACATCGTCGACGCGACCACACGCCGGGTGACCGCGCGGGCGGGGGTGCTGCTGAGCGCGCTGCCCGAGGAGAGCTTCACGCACGAGCTGCAGCGGTCGATGGTGGAGGCCAACAGCGCGCCGTTCCTGGATCTGGACGACCTGGCCCGCGACCTGTGCCGCCTGCGGCGCAAGCTGATCGGCACCGCCGACGAGCTGGGGCTCGGCATCGCGGCGGTCGGCACGCCGCAGCTCGCCGACCTGGACGAGGTGAAGGTCTCCCCTGACCAGCGTTACGAGAAGATGCTCAGCGACTTCCAGGTGCTGACCCGTGAGCAGCTCATCTGCGGCACGCACGTGCACGCGGAGGTGCCCGACCCCGATCTGGCGGTCGCGGTGGCCCACCGGCTGACGCCCTGGCTGGCGCCGTTGCTCGCGCTCAGCGCCAGCTCGCCGTTCTGGGACGGGGCCGACACCGGCTATGCCAGCTACCGCACGCTGGTGTGGCAGCGGTGGCCGACGGCGGGCCCCATGGGCAGGTTCGACTCGGCGGCCGACTACCAGGAGATGGTGCAGGGGCTGATCCGGTCCGGCGTGATCGACGACTCGGGGATGATCTATTTCGACGTCCGGCCCTCGCAGCACGTCCCGACCGTGGAGCTGCGGATCTGCGACGCGTGCCCCCGCGTCGAGGACGTCGTGCTGATCGCCGGGCTGTTCCGGGCGCTGGTGGCCAGGGAACTGGCGGCGGCGCGCCGCGGTCCCGGGCCGGAGGTGCAGCTTGAGGCGGCGCGCGCGGCGACCTGGCAGGCCGCCCGGTGGGGGCTGGAGGGTGAGCTGGTCGATCCGGTCGAGGGGGTGCCGCGTCCGGCCAGGGAGGTGGTCGAGGGCCTGGTGGCGGGCCTGCGTCCGCAACTGGAGGCGGCCGGGGACTGGGAACTGGTGACGGGGCTGACCCGGCAGATCCTGGAGACCGGCACGTCCGCGGCCCGGCAGCGGTCGGCGTTCGCGAAGCGGGGCAGCCTGGCGGACGTGGTCGACCTGGTGCTCAGCGAGACCCGCACGTGCGAGTGGCACCGGCCGACGGGGGACCGCGACCTCCCCTCGTACTGGCCGGCGGCTTGATGGCGGACGTTCGCGAGGCGGGGGCTTGAGGCATGTGCGGACTGAGTGGCGAGTTCAGGTTCGACGGCGAGGAAGCCGACATCGGCGCGGTGGGACGGATGACCGACGCGATGCACGATCGCGGGCCGGACGGCTCCGGCCTGTGGGCGCAGGGGGCCGTCGCGTTGGGCCACCGGCGGCTCAAGATCATCGACCTGTCGGAGAAGGCGGCCCAGCCGATGGTGGACGCCGGGCTCGGCCTGGCGGTGGTGTTCAACGGCTGCCTGTACAACTACCGTGAGCTGCGCGAGGAGCTGCGCGGCGCGGGTTACCGGTTCTACTCCACCTCCGACACCGAGGTGCTGCTGAAGGCGTACCACCGGTGGGGGATGGCGTGCGTCGACCGGTTCAAGGGCATGTTCGCCTTCGCGATCCACGAGCGGGACAGCGGCCGGCTGGTCCTCGGCCGCGACCGGCTGGGGATCAAACCCCTGTACCTGACCCACGACGCCCGCCGCCTGCGCTTCGCCTCGACCCTGCCCGCCCTGGTCGCCGCGGGCGGCGCGGACACCGGGATCGACAAGGTGGCGCTGCACCACTACATGACCTTCCACTCGCTCGTGCCCGGCGAGCGCACGATCCTCGCGGGAGTGCGCAGGCTGCCGGCGGCCACCGTCCGGGTCGTCGAGGCGGACGGCACGAGCACCGACCACCGCTACTGGGACCCGTCCTACACCCGCTCGGCCCTGCCCGAGCAGGCCGGGCTGAGCGACGAGGAGTGGCGGCGGGCCACCCTGGACGCCCTGCGCACGGCGGTACGCCGGCGGATGGTCGCCGACGTGCCGGTGGGCGTGCTGCTCTCCGGCGGCCTGGACTCCAGCCTCATCGTGGCGCTGCTGGCCGAGGAGGGGCAGAGCGGCCTGACCACCTTCAGCATCGGCTTCGAGCCGGCCGGCGGCGAGCAGGGGGACGAGTTCGCCTATTCCGACCTGGTGGCCGGCCGGTTCGGCACCGACCACCACCGCATCCGGATCCCCGACGGCCGCCTGCTGGAGGGGCTGGAACGGGCGGTGGGCGCCATGAGCGAGCCGATGGCCAGCCACGACTGCGTCGCCTTCTACCTGCTGTCGGAGGAGGTCGCCCGGCACGTGAAGGTCGTGCAGTCGGGCCAGGGCGCCGACGAGGTGTTCGCCGGCTACAGCTGGTTCCCGCCGCTGGCCGACGTAGCGCGCGAGCAGGCCGCCGACGTCTACCGCAGGGAGTTCGCCGACCGCCCGCACCACGAGCTGGCCGGCGTCCTGACGCCCGGCTACCTGCTGGAGCGGGACGTCAGCGGCGACTTCATCAGGGACCACGTGGCCCGGCCGGGCGCCGACACCGCGCTCGACGCCGTGCTCCGCCTGGAGACCACGGCCATGCTCATCGACGATCCGGTCAAACGGGTCGACAACATGACCATGGCCCACGGACTGGAGGCCCGCACGCCGTTCCTCGACCACGAGCTGGTCGAACTGGCCGCCGCCTGCCCCGACAGACTCAAACTGGCCCACGGCGGCAAGGGCGTGCTCAAGGACGCCGCCCGCCGGCTGCTGCCCGCGCAGATCATCGACCGGCCCAAGGGCTACTTCCCGGTGCCCGCCGTCCGGCACGTCGAAGGGGCCCTGCTCGACCTCGTCCGGGACGCCCTCACCAGCCGGGCCGCCCGCTCGCGCGGCCTGTTCCGGCCGGAGTTCGTCCGGCGGCTGCTGGCCGACCCCGAGTCCGACAGGGCGACGACCGGCGTCAGCACGCTCTGGCAACTCGGCCTGCTCGAACTGTGGCTCCAGGCCCACCAGGTGTGATGCCGGACATCCTCGGCGGCCTGTCGCACCTGCCGTCACCCGCCGCACTGGAGGCCTGGAGCTGCCGCCGGCCCGCCCTGGCGCCGGACAACAGCGCCGTGGCCTTCGTCAGCGACCAGGACGGCTCCCCCCGGGTGTGGGTCCAGCCGCTCGGCGCGGGCCTGGACGCCTGGCCGATCGACACCGGCCCCCAGCCGGTCGTGGACGTGAGCTGGGGACCCACGGGGGAGCGGCTGGCCGTCCTGCTGGCTCCCGGCGGCGGCGAGCACACGCAGGTGTGGACCGTGCGCCCGCACGGCGGCGAGCTGCGGCCGCTCGCCCTCCCGAACGGGTCCGCCGCGCTCGTACGCTGGACCGGCCGGGGCGAGTCGGTCCTGCTGGCCGAGACCTCCGCCGCCGGCCTGACCCGGGCCGAGCTGGCCGACGCCCTCACCGGCGTGCGCCAGGTCATCGCCGTGGGCGAGCTGCTGTGGCCGGCCGCCGTCAGCCGCGACCACGCGCGCATGCTGCTCCGGCGCGGGCCACGCGGCCTGCGCCGGATGTACGCCGCCGACGCCCTGCCCGGCCATCCACCGGGCGGCGAGCGCGACCTGCTGCCCGGCCTGCACGGCTCGACCGACCAGGGGGCCCTGTCGCCCGACGGCGAGATCGCCTACCTGGTGTCGGACGCGGGCCGCGACCGGGCCGCGCTGCTGGCGGTGCGGCGCAACGCTTATCCCGTCGTCCTGGCCGAGCGGCCGGACGCCGAGCTGGACCGGCTCGCGCTCAGCGCCGACGGCCGCCGCGCCGTCCTGGTGTGGAACGAGCACGGCCGCTTGGCGCTGGACGTCGTGGAGCTCCCCGCCGCGCACGTCCGGACGCTTCCGCCGCCGCCCGCCGACGTGGTCACCTCCGTCCGCGTCGCGTGGGACGGCGGCACGGCGGTGCTCGCCGCCGAGAGCCCCGAGGAGTCCTCCCACGTGCTGCTGTGCGACCTGTTCGCCGGGACGTACCGGTACGCCGCCGGGGCCGGGCGGCTCCCGGACGCGACCGGCGCCGAACTGCTGCGCTTCCCGGCCCGCGACGGGCTGGAACTGGCCGCCTGGCTCTACCGTCCCCCGCACGCGCAGGGGCCCGCGCCGTTCGTCGTGTCGCTGCACGGAGGGCCGGAGGATCAGGAACGTCCCACCTTCAACCCGCTCTACCAGAACCTCCTGGCCGCCGGGATCGGGGTGCTGGCGCCCAACGTGCGCGGTTCGGGCGGGTACGGGCGGGCCTTCCGCGAGGCCGACGACCTGGCGCTGCGCTTCCGCGCCGTCGAGGACGTCGCCGACTGCGCCGCGGCGCTGGTCCGGACGGGCGCGGCGGACCCGTCCAGGCTCGCCTGCATGGGCTGGTCGTACGGCGGCTACCTGACCCTGGCCGCCCTGGTCACCCATCCCCGCCTCTTCCGCGCGGGCGTGGACATGAGCGGCATCGCCGACTTCGAGACGTTCTACGCCCGTACGGAACCGTGGATCGCCGCCGCCGCGGTGTCGGAGTACGGTCACCCGGAGACGGACCGTGACCTGCTGCGCGCCCTGTCCCCGCTGCGCGCCTTCGACCGGCTGGCCGCCCCGCTCCTGATCGTGCACGGGACGCAGGACACCAACGTGCCGGTCCACGAGGCCAGGCAGGCGTTCGAGGCGGCCCGCGCCCGCGGCGTGCCCTGCGACCTGCTGCTCTTCGAGGACGAGGGCCACGACATCCGGAACCGGTCCAACCGGATCAGTCTCGTCTCCAAGGTCCTGGACTGGCTCGGCCACCACCTGTGGGCCTCCCCGGCCGCGTGACACCGTCCCGATGGCGCGGCCCTCGGGGGGCCTCGACCTTGATCGGGCGTCCGGAGGCGTCCATCATGGTGGCGGTCCTGTCGTCGTGGAGGCACGGCACGACTCCGCGGCCCCGTCCTCCTCCCACCGGCCCGGAAGGACCCGCTCGTGATCGACCTCGACTCCCGCCTGCGCGCCTGGCGGCACGACCTGCACCGACGCCCCGAGCCGGCCTTCGCGGAGCACGCGACGAGCGCCTACGTCGCCGAGACGCTGGAGGCGGCCGGTCTCGAAGTCGTCAGAGGCGTCGGCGGCACCGGCGTCGTGGCCTCCCTGACCAGGGGCGACGGCGACCGCGCCGTCGGGCTGCGGGCCGACATGGACTGCCTGCCGCTCGACGAGCCGGGCACCCGCGCCCACGCCTCCCGCAACCCCGGCCTCATGCACGCCTGCGGCCACGACGGGCACATGGCGATGCTGCTCGGCGCCGCCGCCGTCCTCGCCGCCGAGGGCGGCTTCGACGGAACCGTACGGTTCGTCTTCCAGCCCGCGGAGGAGCCAGGCCGCGGCGCGCGGGCCATGCTCGACGACGACCTGCTCGCCCGCTTCCCCGTCCAGGCCATGTACGGCCTGCACAACCTGCCCGGCGTCCCCGCGGGCCGCTTCCTGACCCGCGCCGGGAGCATCATGGCCGGCGAGGACAACTTCGAGATCCGCATCCGGGGACGCGGCGGCCACGCCGCCCGCCCGCACATGGTCGTCGACCCCATCGTGGTGGGCGCCGAGATCGTCCTGGCCCTGCAGACCGTCGTCGCCCGCAACGTCGACCCCGCGCTGCCCGCCGTCGTGTCCTGCACCGACTTCAGCACCGACGGCGTGCGCAACGCCATCCCCGGCGAGGTCGTCATCAAGGGCGACACGCGCAGCTTCCACCCCGGCGTCACCGCGCTCCTGGAAGACCGGATCCGCCGGCTCTGCGCGGGCATCGGCGCGGCCCACGGCGCGACGTGCGCCGTCACCTACACCCACGAGTTCGCCCCCACCGTCAACGACCCCGCCTGCGTCGCCGCGGCGGTCGAGGCCGCCGTCGCGGTCGCCGGCGAGGAACGCGTCGACCCCGACTGCTCGCCCGTCATGCCGAGCGAGGACTTCGGCGTCTTCGCCGAGGCCGTGCCGGCCTGCTTCGCCTTCCTCGGCAACGGCACCGAACCCGGCCGGGGCGGCGACCCGCTGCACAGCAGGCAGTACGACTTCAACGACGCCGTCCTGCGGACGGGCACGGACTACTACGTGACGCTGGCCCGCCGCGTCCTGGCGGGCGGCGCCTCCCCGGGCCCGGCGACGCCCGGCTGACCGCCCGAGGGCCCGGCGGTCGTCATCCGGCGTCCTGGCGCGGGCCGGTCCGTTCCTCCGTGACCGGGCCGTCCGGCAGCGCGATGTCCAGCCGGCGGCACCACGCAAACCGATATTCCGCAGGGCACGCGCACAGGGCCCCGGGCCAGGTCACCCGGTCGTGTGGGCGAGGATGGCGGCGGCCAGTTCCTCGTGCGCCTCCGGCGGCAGCGTGTGCCCCAGGCCCGCCACGATCATCAACCGCGCCCCCGGCACCCGCTCGGCGATCAGCGCCCCGTGACCCGGCTTGGCCGGCTCGTGGCTGCCCTCGATCACCAGCGTCGGCGCCTTCACCCGGCCCAGCACCCCCACCGGCTCGAAATCCGGCCTGGCCATCGCCGCCAGCCGATGGTTGACCGTCGCCGACAGATCCCGGGCCCGGTCATAGATCCGCTCCTGCAACCGCCGCGCCGCGTCCTCGTCGAACGGCAACCCGGTCCCGTGCAGCAACCGCTGCTCGGCGATCATGCCCTCGATCGCCGCCCGCCGATCCTGGGCCGGCGGGGCGGCCATCAACGCCCGGTAGAAGGCCACGAACTCCGGCGACGGCTCCGGCAGACTCCCCTCCGGCTGCGGCTGCCCCAGCAACGCCCGCATGATCACCTGCCCCTCGCCACCACCCAGCGGCGAGGAACCGATCACCGTCAGCGAACGCACCCGCTCCGGCCGCTCCACCGCCACGAACTGCCCCAGCAACCCACCCGCCGAATGACCGACCACATGCGCGCTGTCCAGACCGTGCGCGTCCATCACCCGGTAGACGTCGTCCTTGATGTCGTCCCACGTGTAAGGGTGGGCCTCGAAGTCCACGGTGTCCGACATGCCGGTGTCACGGTGGTCGTACCGGATGACCCGGCGGCCACCGGCGGTCAGGCGGCCGACGAACTCGTCCGGCCACAACACACCCTGCGACATCGAACCCATGATCAGCAGGACCGGCGCGTCGTTCTCGGCGCCGAACTCTTCGCTCCAGATGTTCACGTTTTGCATGCCTCAGATCCTGCCGCCACCGGCTACGGGCGCCTTCTGTAGAACTACCAGTCGCGCCAGATCAGTACGTGAGCCGATGCCCAGCTTCGGATAGATCTTGTAGAGGTGGTACTCGACCGTACGCGGGCTCAGGAAGAGCTGGGCGGCGATCTGCTTGCTCGACAACCCGTCGGCGACCAGGCCCGCGATGCGCAGCTCCTGCGGGGTCAGCGCGTCGAGCACGGCCGCCGGCGGCGCCTGCCCGCTCTCGCCGGCCGCCCGCAGCTCCTCCTGCGCGCGCCGCGCCCACGGCCGCGCGCCCGCCCGTTCGAACGTCTCCCACGCCATCCGCAGATGCGCCCGCGCCTCGCCCGGACGCTGCCCGCGGCGCAGCCGCTCGCCCAGCAGCAGGGCCGTCCTGGCCGCCTCGAAGGGGTTGGTGTGCAGCCGTAGCGCCTCCTCGAAGGCGTCCTCGCGGGCGTCGGCCAGACCCCGGCAGCGCGCCAGCAAGGCACGCGACTCCGGCGTCGCCGCGTGCCGCGACCACCGTTCGTACGCCTCCAGCGCCGCCCGCGCACCCGCCTCGTCACCCGCCCCGACGGCGGCCTCGACCCGGTCGGGGGTCGTCCGCCAGACCACGGTCGGATGCCCGGCGCCCGGTCCCGCCGCGGCGATGGCCGCGAACCGGTCGCGCGCCGCCGCGTGCCGGCCCAGGCACAGGTCGAGCAGCGCCAGCGCGTACGCCGCCACCCCCGCCCGCAGCCCCACCCGATGGGGGACGGCGATGGCCAGCGCCTCGCGGGCCTGCCGCTCGCAGGCGTCCTGCTCGCCGCGCAGCGCCGCCACGACCGCCAGGTTGGCCAGGTGAGCGGCCACCGTGTTGTCGTAGCCGGCCTCGCGGGCCAGCTCCAGGCCCTCCTCCGAGAGGGCCTGGCTCCGCGCCAGCCGCCCGGCCAGGCGTTCGGCGGTCGCCACGAACTCCAGCACCACCGGCAACTGCCCCGCCATGCCCGACACCCTGGCCACCCGCCCGGCCCGGTCGGTCATCTCGGCGGCCAGGTCGGTCTCGCCGAGCTGGCTGGCCGAGGCCGCCGCCCACAGGTAGCCAGCCGCGTCCTCCAGCTCGCCGGCCCGCGCCAGCGCGCGCCGCAGCAGGCCGGGCCCGGTGGCGTCGCCGTCCAGGGTCAGGCCGATCCCGGTCACCGCGTCCCGCAGGAAACCCTCGGGGTGCGCCGCCGCCCGCCGGCCGAGCTCGACGATCATGGAGGTGTCGCCGACGTACGCGGCCGCCTCGGAGGCGTCGGCCAGCATGTCCAGGCTCTCGCCCGCCGCCAGGATCCGCACGGCCTCGGCCGCATTGCCCGAGTTCAGCTCGAACCGGCCCCGGAGCTGGGCGATCTCCATGGTGACGGCGGCGTCCCCGCCGGCCCGTTCGCGCGCCTCGGCCAGCAGCGACTCCGCCTGGCCCGGACGTCCGCCGAGCCAGGCCGCGACGGCGGCGTCCTTCAGCCGGACGGCACGGGCGCCCGGCTCGGGGGTGAGCTCGGCGGCTCCGGCCAGGGCGGTGGCGGCGGCGCCGTACCCGCCGCGGTCGCGCGCCCGCTCCGCGGCGGCCACCAGCGCGGCGGCGACCTCCTCGTCCTGGCCCAGGGCGGCTCCGGCCAGGTGCCAGGCACGGCGGTCGTCCGCGGTCAGCTCCGCCAGGACGGCGTGCACCCGGCGCACCTCGGCCGGGGCCGCCGCCTCGTGCACCGCCGACCGGATCAGCGGATGGCGGAAGCGCACGCTCGTGCCCGACACCTCCGCCAGCTCCGCCCCCTCCAGCTCGGCCAGCGCCACCCGCCCAGCCCCGGCATCCCCGGAGGCCGACGCTGCCCGCTCGATCCCGGCCTCCCCGGACGCCGGCGCGGGGTGGCCGGCTCGCGGGGCCGCGCGTTCGGCGAGCAGCCGGTCGGTGGCGCGCAGGACCACGTCGAGGTCGCCCTCGACCGCGGCCACCAGGGCGGCCAGCCGGGCGGAGGCCGACAACGCGGCCACCCGGTCGCCGAACAGCCGGGCGCCGCCGGGCAGCGGGTCGGGCAGCGGTTCGCGTCCGGCGAGCTGCGCGGGCGTCAGGCGGGCGGCGATCTCGCCCAGGGCCAGCGGGTTCGCGCCGGTCAGCGTGACGAGCTCCCGCCTCACCTGGACGGGCAGCACGCCGTGGCGGGACTCCAGCAGCTCGTCCGCGGCGGCCTCGGCCAGCCCGCGCACCTCCACCGTCAGCGGCACGCCCTTGACCGGCGCGTCCCCGCGTACGGCGAGCAACATCGCGATCCGTTCCGTCGTCAGCCGCCTGGCGGCGAACAGCAGCGCGTCGGCCGAGGCCCGGTCGACCCACTGGAAGTCGTCCACCACGCAGACCAGCCCGTCCGGCGCGGCGGCCTCGACCAGCAGCGAGAGCACGCCGGCCGCCAGCAGGAACCGATCACCCGCGCCCCCGGCGGCCAGCCCCAAGGCCGCACGCACGGCGACCCGCTGCGGCTCGGGCAGCGCGTCGAGCGAGCCGGTCACCGGCCACAGAAGCTGGTGCAGCGCCGCGAACGCCAGGTCGGACTCGGACTCCACGCCGGTGATCCGCAACACCCGCATCGCGCCGCCGCGCGCGGCCGCCGCGTCGAGCAGGGCCGTCTTGCCCGCCCCCGCCTCGCCCCGCAACACCACCGCGCCGCCGGCGCCCTCGCCGGCCCGCGTGATCACCTCGTCAAGGGCGCTGATTTCCGCAGATCTGCCGTAAAGCACAACGCCCTACTGTAAACGCGCCGCTCAGACCGCCGGGACATGGCCGGGCGCGCACGCCGGAACCTCGTCGGCCACACTGGACCCATGGAGTACGTCGGACGGGTGCCCGCGCCGCCGCTCGACCGGTTCGTCGACGACATCTACTGCCTGACCGGGACGCCGCGGCACCGTCGGATGAGCGTCCCGCCGATGCCGTCGGGACACCTGTTCATCAACCTGGGCGGCCCCACCCGCCTGTGGGACTCCGACCCTTCCGTGCCTGCGGCGGTGCTCGCCGACGGATGGTTCATGGGCATGTGGACCAGGCGATTCCTCTACGAGTACCCCGAGCGGGTGCGGCTCGTCGGGGTGCACTTCAAGCCGTGGGGGTTGTCGCCGTTCGTCGGCGTGCCGGCGAGCGAGCTGCGCGACCGGTGGGTGCCGGTGGACGCCGTCTGGCAGCGGTTCGTGGACCGGATCCGCGACCGGGCGGGCGACCTCGTCCCGGCCGCCGAGATCCTGCGGGTCGTGGAGGAGGAGCTGCGGGCGCGCCTGGCCGGGGCGGAGTCGCGCAACCTCGGCCTGGTCCAGCACGCGGGCGGGCGGCTGGAGAGCTCGTACGGCGCGGTCCCGGTCGGGACGCTGGCCGACGCCGCCGGGGTGAGCGGCAACCACCTGGCCGCGCAGTTCAAGTCCCATGTCGGGGTCACCCCGAAGCGGGTGGCGCGGATCTACCGTTTCGCCCGGCTGATCCTGTCCGTGGACGCGCCGCGTCCGGTGGACTGGCCGGGGCTCGCCCACGCTGCGGGCTACTTCGACCAGGCCCACTTCGGCAGGGAGTTCAAGGACTTCACCGGCCACACCCCGACGGAGTACCTGGCGCTGCGGCGCCGGTTCCCCTCAGAGCGGGGGTTCCCGCCGGACAACGGCCCGATGCCCGCCGATTGATTTTCTACAAGCCCGGCCGCCCCCAGGGGCGGAAGGATCGGAGGCGAACGCGCGACGAGTACCGAGGAGACCCCGTGGGCACAGTGATCATGCACAACGTGATGTCGGTGGACGGCTTCATCGCCGACGACAAGGACGCCGTCGGGCCCCTCCACGACTGGTACTGGAACGGCGACACCCCGATCACCCCGGGCGACGACCAGGACCACGACCGTTCCGGCGCCGGCAGCCGCTTCAGGCTCTCCAAGGCGTCGGCGGAGTACGTCGGTCCCGTCTGGGCCTCGATCGGCGTGATCATCATGGGCCGTACCCTGTTCGACCTGGTGAACGGCTGGGAAGGGCGGCCGCCCGCGGGTGACCACGTGGTCGTGGTGTCCCACCGGCCCAAGCCCGAGGGCTGGCACCCCGAGGCGTCGTACCACTTCGTCGGCGACGTGACGGCCGCGGTCGCCAAGGCCCAGGAGCTCGCCGGTGAGCGGGTCGTCGCCGTGAACGCCGGTGACGTCGGCGGCCAGATCCTCGCGGCCGGTCTGGTGGACGAGGTGGCGATGGACGTGGTGCCGGTGGTGTTCGGGTCGGGCAAGCGCTACTTCGGCCGCATCGACGGGCAGCACCTGCTGACGGGCCCCCACGTCGTCGTCCAGGGCGACGGCGTGCTGCACCTGCGGTACAAGGTAGGCCGCTAGCCCTGGTCGGTGATCCGCGCGAGGTCCCTGCGGAACGCCGAGCCGTCCAGCGAGGGGTGGCTCGTCCTCCTGTCGGCCAGGATCTGCTCGATGTGGTCGAAGCAGAGGGCGTAGCCACGCATGATCGTGTACGCCTCGGTGGAACGCTTCTGCTGCAGACAGACCAGGCAGTAGAGGGTCATATCCCGACGGTAGCCAACAAATGCTGCCATGGGGTGCTGTCGATCCGTGGAAGCTAGCCTGACGCCGTGACCTCCGTTCTGCTGTGGTGCGTGCTCGTCGGCGTCGCCCTCCTGTACGGCGCCGCCGTCCGGAGCACGGCCGGGATCACGGTCGCGGTGGCGGCGGGCCTGGTGGCGGCGGCGACGGTCGTCGCGGCGGTCCGCGGATGGCCGCCGCAGTCGGTGGCGGGCGTGGCGTTGTCGTCGGGCGGGGTGGGCGCGGTCGTCTGGGCGTTCGGGCGGGCGCACAGACGCAGCCGGACGCGGCGCGAGGCCCTGGCCGCGCACCGGGAGGCGCGGACGGAGGCGGGCGCGGCCGTGGCGGACGCCGTACGCCTCAGGATGGCCGCCGAGCTGCACGACACCGCCGCGCACCGCCTCACCGGCATCGCGGTGGCCGCCGCGTCCGCGCTGCACGTGGCCGACCCCGCGCTGCGGGAGTCCGCCCTGCGCCACGCCGGGGACGCCGCCCGTCTGGCCCGCGCCGAACTGGCGGGCGCGCGGGCCGCCGCCTCCGACCTGGCGGCGATCGACACCCTGGTCGCGGGCTGGTCCGTGCCCGGCGCGGACCCCGGCGCGGTGCGCTACCGCAGGACGGCCGCCGCCGCGTCCCCCGAGGTCGCGGCGGCCGCCTACCGGGTGGTGCGCGAGGCCCTCACCAACGCCGCCCGGTACGCGACCGGAGCCCGGCTGGAGATCGCCGTCCTGGCCGGACCCGGCCGCCTGACCGTCGAGGTCGGCGACACCGGAGGCGAGGGCAGACACGGCGACCTGGGCACCGGCCACGGCCTGTCGGGGCTGGCCACCACCGTGGCGGCCTGCGGCGGCACGCTCACGGCCGGCCCGGACGCCGGGGGATGGACGGTCAGGGCGGACTTCCCGTCCCCCGCGGGCCCGGCCTCGTTCAGGACGACGTGGTGGCGCGGACGGAGGGCGTGGGACGCGGCGCTGGCCGGGCTGGCCGTCGCGTTGACGATGGGGGCGAGCCTGCTGCCGGGAGGCACTCCGGCGCCGCGGGAGTTCCTTGTGCTCGGCCCCCTCTTCGTCCTGCACGCCGTGCCCCTGTGGTGGCGGGTGCGGCGGCCCGGGTGGAGCCTGGCCGCGATGCTGTCGATCTACCCGGTGGCGATGGCGGGCTGGACCCCGACCCCCGCGGGCGACCTGTTCCTGTGGGCGTGGTGGGTGGAGCTGGCCCAGCTCTACGCCTTCGGCGCCCACCACCCCAGGCGCAAGGGCGTGCTCGCGATCCTGGCCGTCGGCCTGGTGGGCGGCCTCGCGCTGGCGCTGGGACCGGGCATCGCCGGCGACCGGACGGCCGTGTGGGCGGTGCTCGCGACGGCCGTGGCGCTCCTGTCGGCCCCGGCGTGGGCGGCGGGCGTCCTGGTCGGCAGGGCGAGGGCGCGGCGGCGGGCGGCGGAGACGGCCGAGCGCGACCTGCTCGCCGGTCGGCTGGCGGACGTGGCCCGCGGCGAACGCGAGCGGATCGTCGAGGGGCTGCGCCGGACGGCGGCCCGGCACGCGGACGCGATCGTCGCGGCGGCAGGGAAGGGCGACCTGAAGGCGGTCCTCGACGCCGCCCGCGCCGGGATCGACACCCTCCGGCGGCTGCTGGACGAGCTGCGCCGCCCCGCCGGAGCCGACGGCCCGCCGCCCACGCTCGCCGGGCTGGAGGTGCTGGCCGCGCGGCGGCAGGCGGGCGTGCGCCACGTCGGCGACCCCGGCGGGCTGACCCCCGAGCTGGAGGTGGGCGTGTTCAGGGCCGTCGAGGAGCTGGCCGGCGAGCGGATCACCGTGTCGTACCTTCCCGAGGGCGTCCTGGTCGAGGGGACGGCGGCCCGGCGCGCCCGGCGGCGGCTGCACACCCTGGCCGACGGGTACGGCGGCGCGCTGACGACCGGCGGCCGGGACGACGTGCGGGTATGGTTGCCCAGATGATCAGGGTGCTCGTCGTGGACGACCAGGCGGTGGTCCGGGCCGGGATCGCCGCGGTCCTGGCCGCCGAGCCCGACCTCGACGTGGTCGGCCAGGCCGCCGACGGGGAGTCCGCCGTGGCGCTCGCCGCCGGCCTGCGGCCGGACGTGGTGCTCATGGACGTCCGGATGCCCGGCCTCGACGGGCTCGCCGCCACCGCCCGGATCACCGCCGGCACGCCGGACACCAGGATCGTCGTGCTGACGACGTTCGGCCTGGAGGAGTACGTGTTCGGGGCGCTGCGCGCGGGCGCCTCCGGGTTCCTGCTCAAGGACGCCGAGCCCGCCCGGGTGATCGACGCGGTGCGGGTGATCGCGCGCGGCGACGCGCTGCTCGACCCCGTGATCACCCGGCGGCTGCTCGAACGCTTCACCGCGGCGGCCGACCCCGGCCCGCCCGTACGGGCCGACGGGCTCACCTCCCGCGAGCGCGAGGTGCTCGGCCATGTCGCGCGCGGGCTGTCCAACGCCGAGATCGCCGCCGTCCTGGCGCTCAGCCCCGCCACGGTCAAGGACCACGTGGCGGCGATCCTGGCCAAGCTCGGGGTGCGCGACCGGCTGCACGCGACCATCCACGCCTACGAGTGCGGCCTGATCCGTCCCGGGGCCGGATGACCCCCGCCGTCAGGCGGGGGTCGGGATCGATCGCCGGCAGGAGGAAAGGCGGCGTTCGCCTTCCTAACGTTGTGCCGTATGAAACGTGTGTCAGGCGCGATCCTGCTGGTGGGCGCCGAGATCGCCGCGGTCGCCGCCGGGGCTCTGGTCTTCCTGCTCGTGGCGGCCGTGACGGCCGCCGTGCCGCTGTTCGCGGGGGCGGGGGTGCTCGCCGTCGCGGCCGTCGGCGGGCTGCTCGGACGTCCCGCGCTCCGGTCGCTGGGGCTGCCCCGGCTGGTCCTCCCGTACGTGGTGGTCAACACCGTGGCGGTCACCGCCCTCGCCGGGCTGGCGGCCTTCCGTCCCTTTCCCGTCCCGCCGTCCGGCGCGACGCCTCCCGGGGTCGCGTTCTGGCAGCTCCCGACGGGCTCCCGCATCGCCTACGTCAAGCTCGCCGGATCCGGTACGGCGCACCGGCCGCCCGTGATCTTCCTGCACGGCGGGCCGGGAACGCCCGGCGAGGGGCTGCCGGAGGGCAGCGAGGACCTGGCCGCCGCCGGGTTCGACGTCTACGCCTACGACCAGGTCGGCGCGGGCCGCTCGACCAGGCTGGCCGACCCGGCCGGCTACACGGTCGCCCGCCACGTCGCCGACCTGGAGGCCGTCCGCCAGGCCCTCGGCGCCCCGAAACTCATCCTGGTCGGCAGGTCGTGGGGCGGCACCCTGTCGGCCGCCTACCTCGCCGCCCACCCCGACCGGGTCGCCAGGGCCGTGCTCACCTCGCCGGGCGCCATCTGGGAGCCCGCCTTCCCCGGCGGCGTCGGCAGCCCGTGGGACGACCTGCCCGCCCCCCTCAAGGCCAGGGCCGACGAGCTGACGAGCTCCCCGCGGATGCTGGTCCAGTCGCTGCTCCTGGGCGTGAACCCGGCCGCGGCGCGGGCGTTCGTCCCCGACGCCGAGGCCGACGCCCGGATGCGCGCGCTGCTGCTCGTGGCCAAGGACGCCACGGGCTGCGCCGATGCGGAACCCGCCCCCGTGCACGGGAACCCGCCCGGCTTCTACAGCAACCAGGTCACCGCCGAGGACGCCGCCGCCGCCCCCGACCCGCGGCCGAAGCTGCGCGGGGTACGGGTGCCGGTGCTCGTCATGCGCGGCCAGTGCGACTACCTGAAGTGGGAGGTCACCTACGACTACCGGCGCACCCTGCCGGACTCGACCCTGGTCTACGTCCCCGGCGCCGGCCACTCGATCGCCAACGGCCGCCCCGACCTCTACCGGAGCCTGATCCGCGCCTTCCTCCTCGACCGCCCGCTGCCCGTCCCGGCCTACACCGGCGCCACCGACCCCGCCCGGTCCTAGGTTCGCCGAAGGAGACGTGCGCGCCGCCCCAGCGACCTTGACGTTCAGCTTCCAGCCGCGGCCCTGCTCGCCGAGCCGGCGCCGATCTTAGGATGCGGGTGACTCACGCTTCGGCTCCGCCGGGCGGCGGGGCAGAAGGGAAGATCACGTGCAGCAGGACGAACGGCTACGCCACAGCTCGTCATTCGGAGCGGCGGCGGCCGCGTACGCCGAGCACCGCCCGGACTACGCGCCCGCCGCGGCCGGATGGGCGCTGGAGCTCGCGCCCGGACGGCGGGTGCTCGACCTCGGCACCGGCACCGGCAAGCTGACCGCGACGCTGGCCGGGACGGGCGCCGAGGTCGTCGCGGTCGAGCCCGAGGGGGTGGCCGCCGCCCGGTTCGGGTCGCCGGAGCAGGCGGAGTTCGCGCATGGGCAGCGCCGCACCGCCGACTCCCTCGTCGAGACGCTCGCCACCAGGGCGGGGATGCTGGTCATGCCCGAACAGGAACGACAGGCACGCCTCGGTCGAATCCGGGCCTACCTCGTGAGCCGCCCCGAGACCGCCGAGGGCGAGTTCACCCTTCCCATGCTGACCGCCGTGTTGCGCGTCCGGCGGTTGTGAAGGGCACCGGCCATATGAAGGGGCTTCACACACCGATCGATCCGAGCAACAGTGATCAACCGGCCGGAAGGGAAGTGCCGATGTTCGGCGCGCAGTTGTACGACACGATCGGAACCGGTTACACCGCGACGCGGCGCACCGATCCGCGCATCGCCGCGCGGATCTGGGACGCGCTCGGCGACGCCGGGACCGTGCTGAACGTCGGCGCGGGCACCGGGTCCTACGAGCCGCCCGACCGGTACGTCCTCGCGGTCGAACCGTCGGCGCTCATGCGTTCGCAGCGCCCTCCCGGGGCGGCGCCGTGCATGGCGGGGTCCGCCGAGCGCCTGCCGTTCGACGACCTGTCCTTCGACGCGGCGATGGCCGTCGCCTCCGTCCACCACTGGCCGGACGCGATCGCGGGCCTGCGCGAGATGCGGCGGGTCGCCCGCCGCGTGGTGGTGTTCACGCACGACACCAGCGACGCCGGATGGCGTGACCGGTTCTGGCTCTCGCGCGACTACCTGCCCGAGGTCACCGACCTCGTGGCCGGCCGGCCCGCGGTGACCGAGCTGGCCGGCGCGATCGGGGCCCGGCTGGAACCGGTGCCCATCCCGTGGGACTGCGCCGACGGCTTCTTCGAGGCCTTCTGGCGGCGGCCGGAGGCGTACCTGGAGGAAGACGTCCGCCGGGGGACGTCGGTCTGGTCAAGGCTCGGGCCGGAGGCCGAGCGGCGCGTGGTGCGCGACCTCCGGGACGACCTCGCCTCCGGCCGGTGGGCCCGACGCAACCGGGACCTGGCCGACCTCGACGAGGCCGAGCTCGGCCTACGCCTGCTGATCGCCTAACCCGGGACGGTCCCGGCCACCGGAGGGGTGCCGCGGCCCCCTCTGGTTGACGCGGAATGCATTGGCCGAACCCGGCGAGGGCGCCCCGCGCCGCCGGGTGGGCTACGTGACCACCTGCGAACTGGCCGGCTCCGCGCTGATCCGCGACCTTCTCGGCGAGCTGCGCACCCTCCGGGCCCCCGCGGCCGTCGGAGCGGCCATGTCGCAGGTCGGCCGGCGGTGGCCGCTCCGACGGCCGGATCATCGGCATCGTGGCGGACGAGACCGGCGACCTGGGCGTGGTGGGCGCCGTCCGCCAGGCCGTGCTCGACGGTGGCATGACCCCGTTCGTCATCGCGCCCAAGGGCGGCATGCTGGGCGGCGCGCTGGCCGTCCGGCGCACCTTCGCCACGGCCCGTTCCGTCGAGTTCGACGCGGTGCTGCTGGCCGGGGCGCCGGCGCCGGGCGACGACGCGTACGGCGCCCGCGACGCCAAGGCCGGCGACGGCGGGACCCCGGTCGACCCGCGCGTGCTGCTCCTGGTCGACGAGGCCTACCGGCACGCCGAGGCGGTGGGCGGTTGGGGCACGGCCGCGCAGGCGCTCCAGGCGGCGGGGATCCCCGCGCAGGCGCCGGGCGTCGTCACCTACCGGTCGGCCGGTCTTGAGCGGCTGTCCGAGAAGCGGGACGTCTTCCGCGACGCCTCCTGAGCCCCTCGCCGGGCGACGACCGGATCACGGCACGGCCCCTCGCCACGGCCGCGTGCGGCCCGCGGATCAGCCGGTGTGCAGGGTCCGGAAGCGTCCGGGGTCGGCCGGCCTCGCGGCGATCTTGCACGGCCGGCAGCGCGTGGCGTCCACCTCTTTTCCTGACTCTCCGTTATTTTTCGAGGTGGATGAGGGGGATCCGTAGTGACTGATTCGCGTGGGACCGTGTCCCGCAGGTTGTTCGTCAGCGGCGTGTTCGCCGCTCTGGGCACCGTTCCGGCCGCCGCCGCGGTGGCGTCGGAGGGGGCCGCCGCCGGGGCGTCCGGCAGGAGGGTGCTGCGGGCCGCGCCCGCCGTCGTGTCCCTCGGCGGACGCACCGTGTCCACCTGGGCCTACGACGGCCTGCTGCCCGGCCCGACCATCCGGGCCACCGCCGGCGGCACCGTACGAGTCAGGCTCGTCAACGACCTGCCCGCGCCGACCACCGTGCACTGGCACGGCATCAGGATCGCCGCGAACATGGACGGCGCGCCCGGCCTCTCACAACGCCCGACCCAGCCCGGCAGGACGTTCGACTACACGTTCACCGTCCCCGACCCCGGCACGTACTTCTACCACTCCCACGTGGGCATGCAGAGCGACCGCGGCCTGTACGGCGCGCTCATCGTGGAGGACCCGCACGAGCCGCTCGGGTACGACCAGGAGTTCACGGTCGTCCTCGACGACTGGCAGGACGGCGTCAACGGCACCCCCGACGACACGCTGCGCGCGCTGAGCACCACCCCGCACGACGACACCCTGTCCAGCCACGTCCTCGGCGGCACGTCCGGCCATGCGCGCTACCCGTACTACCTGGTCAACGGCCGTACCGCGGACGAGCCCACCACCTTCATGAGCCGTCCCCGCGTGCGCGCCCGGTTCCGGGTGATCAACGCGGCCGCCGACACCGCCTTCCGGGTCGCGCTCGGCGGGCACCGCCTGACCATCACCCACACCGATGGATTCCCCTGCAAACCGGTCACCGTGGACACGGTCGTGGTCGGCATGGGGGAGCGCTACGACTTCGTCGTGACGCTCGACGCGGGGGCGTTCCCGCTGATGGCGATGGCCGAGGGCAAGAGCGGGCGGGCGTTCGCGGTGGTGCGCACCACGAATGGCGCGCGCACGCCGTCGCCGGACGGCGACGTGCCGGAGCTCCAGCGGCAGCAGCTCGCCTACCAGGACCTCCAGGCGCGCCGCGCCCACCAGCTCCGCCCGCCGACCAGGACCGAGACCGTCACGCTCGGCTGGCGCCAGGGCACCAACGGCAGCGAGTGGCCGCTCAACGGCCGCCTCGCCGACGACCCGCTGCGCCTGCGGGTCGACCGGGGCGAGACGATCAGGATCGTCCTGCACAACGACACGCACATGTGGCACCCGATGCACCTGCACGGCCACACCTTCCAGGTCCGGACGACCGAGCGCGGCGGGCCGAGGAAGGACACCGTGAACGTCATGCCGTACAAGCGGATCAGCATCGACGTGCACGCCGACAACCCCGGCGAGTGGATGTTCCACTGCCACAACCTCTACCACCAGGAACAGGGCATGATGGGCCTGCTCGGCTACGGCAAACCCCCGCGCCGCCGGCACGTCATGAGTCACTGAGCCGCGCCCGCGCGGTCGTGTGGAGGTAGCCGGCGGCGGCGGCGAGCAGGGACGTCCCCCAGAGCAGGAAGACCGGATACGTCCCGGCGAACCCCCAGCTCCCGTCGAGGACCTCCGCGCCGCCGCCGGGCGCGCACGTGCGGGTGACGCCGAACGCCAGGCAGCCCGTCATCATCGCGCCGTACTGGCCGACCAGCATGCCGACGGCCGCCGCCGGAACCGCCGCGAGGCAGCGCGGCACCCGCCGCCCGCCGGCGAAGGGCACCCACGCCGGGAAGACCTGTCCCCATCGGGCGATCAGTCCCAGGGTGAGCAGCCCCCCGGCCACCGGCCCGGCGACGAGCAGCGCCCAGAACACCGCCGAGCCGCCCAGCCCCGCCAGCTCCGCGCGGGAGCCTCCCGCCACGCCGAGCGGCAGGCCCAGCCCCCACAGCAGGTGCGGGACCGAGAAGCCCAGCACCGGCAGGCCGGCCGCCGTCCAGGTCGCCGTCCTGGCCCAGAGCGCGGGCCGGACCGTCCCGTCGGCCCGGCGCTCCTGCGGCCGGACGGCGGTACGCGTGCCGAGACGGACGGTCGCCAGCGCCAGCAGCACCCCCAGCGCGGCGAGCAGTGACTGCCTGCCGAGCCCCGGGTCGTCGAACATGCCGAACGCCAGCCGCATGACCAGGTTCCCGGGCGCGACCAGCACGAGCGCGGCCGCGGCGGCCCAGCCTGCGGCCAGCAGCGCCGGCCGCGTAGGTGATCTCATGGCCGCCCACGGTAGCTCGGGCGGCCCGCCCGAGCTCTCCCTCCCGAGGGGGAACCGGCTCCCCCACCCAGCTCCTTGACGAACTGCGTGGCCTCCGGCTTCGACAGGTCCAGATGGTCGTCGCCCAGCCCGAGCGAGGGACGGAACCGGACGAGCGCCAGCGCGTGGGCGGGCGCGTCGATCTCGGGGACGATCGTGACGCCGTTGGCCGCCGCCGTCTCCTCGAAGGAGTCCCAGTCCGCCCGGTCGTAGGCGCCGTCGGCCGAGGCGAGCCCCCTTCGCGGCCGTGCCCACGCCCGCCCACGCCGCCGCCGCCCACTACGTCGACCCCGCCGGGAACGACTCCGCCGACGGGCACTCCCCGTCCACCGCCTGGAGGACCCTGGACAAGGTCAACGCCCAGACGTTCCAGCCCGGCGACACCGTCCGCTTCAAGGCCGGCGGCCAGTGGACCGGCCGTCTCGCGCCGCGCGGCTCGGGCACGGCGGGCAGCCCGGTCACCTCCACCTCCTACGGCACCGGCGCCGTCTCCGGCACGGCCCTGCCCTCGGGCATGCCCGACCTCGGCGCCGTCCAGCGGACGGCGGGCGCGGGCCTGTCGAAGCCGCCCCCGCCCCGGCGTCAAGGATCAGCAGTCCCGGAACGTCGGCACCGACACGCCCAAGACGTGGCTCTGTCGTGGTTTGTCGGCGAACACCCACCGGTTGGTCGCCAAGGCGTCGTCCGGTTCGGGGAGGGGGCCTCGGCCGTGCCGGCGGGCGAAGTCGAAGGGAGTGTGGACGGTGGCGGACCACCCTCGTTCCCTCAGCAGCCCGACGGAGTCGGGACGCGGATTCCCGTCGAACAACGCGAGCAGGTCCACGCCGATCTGCGCCTTGGCCGCCGAGTAGACCGGGCTGGCGCGCACCGCCGGTGTCCCGAGCCCGAGCTTGGCCTCGAAGGCCAGGACGCTTCCCCCGGCGCTCAGGACGTCGATGGTCCGCAGCAGCCGCCGTTCGACCTCCGGATCGAGGTAGAGCAGAAGCCCCTCGGCCAGCCAGGCCGCCGGAACGCTCGGGTCGAAGCCCGCCCCCACCAGCGACCCGGCCCAGTCGTCGCCCACGTCGGCCGCGACCACCCGGCGCCGGGCCGCAGGGACGACCGGAACCGGGGGAGACGGTTCGAGGGCGAGCGTGGCGAGCACGTCCTCCTTGAACGCCAGGACGCCCGCGCGGTCGATCTCGTGCACGACCTGCCCCGGCGGCCAGCCGAGCCGGAAGGCCCGCGTGTCGAGCCCCGCGCCGAGCAGGACCACCTGCCGGATGCCCGCCTTGGCCGCGCGCGACAGGAAGTCGTCGAGGACCCGGGTACGCAGGCCGAAGTAGCGCCCCAGCCTTCCCCAGAGGGGGTCGGCGTCGCCGCCGGGCACGTCCTGCGGACGGGTCGGCCAGGTGGCCGACGCGGCGCAGGCGCGTACGAAGTGCTCGGCGTAGGGGTCGGCGGCCAGGGAGTCGGGGCGATGGGTCTCGATCGCCCGCGCGGCGGCGACCATGAGAGCGGTCAGGCCGACGCCGCGCTCGATTTCGAGTTGTCGCTCCGGCACGTGCTCTCCTCTCGGGCCGATCGACCGGCCGCTGACCTCGCGGCGGTCTCCTGTTCCGGGATCCACGAACCGGGGGTGTCGTGGGAGGTGAGGTGAGCGCCGTAGAGGGCGGCCATGAAGCGCAGGATCTCCGCGTCGGGCAGGTAGCGGCCGGTGGTGCAGTCGGTCAGCACCGTGATGTGGAAGCCCTTCTGGAAGGCGGTGCGGGCGGTGGTGTCCACGCAGACGTCGGTGTACAGGCCGGCGAACACCAGGCGGGCGATGCCGCGCCCGCGCAGGTGCCGCTCGAAGCCCTCGCTGAGGAAGGCGTCGAAGCAGGCCCACTTGGTGAAGACCGGCTCCCCGGGCGCGGGCTCGACCTTGTGGAACTGCGCGCCCCAGGTGCCCTCCAGGCATTTGAGCGCCTTGCCCTGTTCGAGGTCGCGCCGCCGCCAGCTCGGCCCCTGGTGCTCGGCGTCACCGACGAACCGGACGAAGACCACGTCCATGCCGCGGGCGCGCGCCGATTCGAGGGCCTTGGCGGTGTTGGACACGGCGGTTTCCAGGGTCGCCAGGTCGCCGGCGTACCGGGCGCGGGCGGTCGGGCCGGTGCAGAAGTCGTTCTGCAGGTCCACGACGACCAGGGCAGCGCGTTCGGACGTGGCGCGGTGCTCGTCGGCCGCCGGGGCGGGCCGGTGTTGCTCGACGGTCATGAGTCCGCCATCTGGACCGGCCGAGCCGCCGGCTCCAGGGCGTCGAGCAGGGCCTCGACCACGCCGGTGGTGGAGTGCCGGCCGCCGGCGTCAGGGGTGGCGATGCGGTGATGGTCGAGCGTCGTCAGGGCGCGTTCGACCGTCCGGACCGCTTCGGCGCACCCCGCGTGCCGCTCGGCGATGGCCGCCGCGGCCCGGATGGTGGCCGTCGGGTTGACCCTGCCGGTGCCCGCCAGGTCGTCGGCGGAGCCGTGCACGGTCTGGTACTCGACCAGACCGCGCGCGTCGGGATGCAGGTAGACGTTCTCGGTGCAGCGGTTCTCCTGCCGCTCGGAGCCGAAGCGGTCGAGCAGCACCACGTGCATGATGTCGGCCCACTCGTTGCCCGCGATGATCACCGTGCGGGGGCGGGGGCCGCGTTCGATGAGGTTGCGGTTCACCGTGTCCGGCTGGAACAGACCGATCTGCACGCCGTGCCGCGCGGCGCTCTCGGCCACCCACTCGTCGAGCGCACCGTCGAGCAGGTGGAACTTGTAGGCCATGACGATCTCGTCGATGTGCCCGTCGGGCCACTCCTGCCGTGCCCGCCGCACGGCCAGCGCGATCACCTTCTCGGTGATCTCCCTGCTGAAGGCCATCGTACGGACGAGCGCGCCGGGAAGGTGCACGTTCTCGCCCGTGTAGAAGCCCTGGGCCTGGTCCCTGACCAGCAGCAGCGACGCCCCGGAGGTGGTGATGGCGTCGATCTTCACCGCCTCCAGGCGCTGGCGGACCAGGTAGAGCGACTGGGCGTTGATCGCCGTACGGAAGACGGCGGGCACGCCGGAGGCCGCCAGCGAGCGGCAGAACTGCGTGTAGTGGTCGGCGTCCTCCCGCGTGCTCTCGCGGATCTTCTCGGCCTCGGCGCCGGCCTTCAAGGACACGTAGGAGTGATAGATCCGCTCCGAGCGCGTGAGGGCGACCTTGGCCCCGCAGACGTCGGCGATGCCGGCCAGCACCCGCTCGAAGACGGCCGCGAGCTCGGGGCCCGTTCCCCGGCCGATGGCAAGTCCGATGACTGGTTCCACTACTGCTCCCTTTTCGTGGTCGAAGGCCGGACGCGTCGGCTCGTGTCGGCCGTCAGCTCGACTCGCCGAGCAGGAGGTCGCCCGCGATGTCCGCCTTCTCGGGGCTGTAGTAGTCCTTGATGCCCTCGGCCCAGACCGGGACCTTGACCTGGTCGTCCTGCGAGGGGCCGAACGCGTCGAAGAGGGTGTCGACATTGCGCCGTTTGAAGCCGATGGCGGTCATGAGCGCCATGAAGTCGGTGCGGTGGATAAGGCCGTCGCCGTCGGGGTCGCCCAGCTCGGCCAGCGCGTCGGCGAAGTCGGTCAGCGCGTCGTCGAAACGCTCGGGGGACAGCACGCACGCGCTGTACTCCTCGAAGCTGATGCGGCCGTCCTTGTCCAGATCAAGCTCTTCGACAAGGGTCGTCCAGTAACGGCGGAAAGCGTCACTGATTGCGCTCTTGGCGGCTTCGGTGGAACGTGGGGAAGCCGCCAATACGCGGTTTGCCATACGATCGAAGTCTTCGGCCTCAAGGTAACCGGTGCCGTCGGCGTCGAACAGGGTGAAGATGAGTTTTACTCGGTCGATGGCCGCGTCTTGCATGCCTGTCACCTTTCTTCGGCTGGGTCCGGGAGCAGACTCTATAACGGAACCTGGCTCGCGAGTGACCAGGTCTTGGGTGACGAGGGAAACGTAAAAACCCGCATCTGGAATAAGTCGCCGGAAAGCCTCGTTGGCCGCCAAAGGTGGAGAACTCAGGCGATTTCTGCGCCCGTTGCCCTCATGGGGTGCCGGGAAGTTGGGGATATTTCCGCTTATGTGGGGATTTGCGACTCCTGGTTCGAGGGCGCTGTTCTTTCGTATCCCAGCGGTTACTTTTTCATGTCCTGGAGCGATGGCGGGGGAGGAGCGTCCCGATTGGGGGTAGCCTTTGCGTCTTTGTGATCGTCGCGAGCCGGGACGTCATGCCCTTCGCGGTGGCCCGCACGTGGTCCACGACGAGGTCCGCGCTGAACATGCCGGTCGGCGCCGCGACGTCACAGGGCGTCGGACTCGGCCGGCTCCGAGCAGCTTGACCACCTCGCGCCCGTGCCGCTGGTTGGCGGCGACGTACGGACGGACCTGCCGCTCGTGGGCGGCGAAGGCGGCGGTGTGGTCGCCGCCGGACCCGGCCGGCCGCCGGGTCGAGTGGGCCCTGGTCTGGCGTACGGCCGCCGAAACCCCGCTGATCCGCGCCCTCGCCCAGGCCATCCGAAACGTTCGAGTCGGAGGAACGCCTTCATCGGAAGCCCCCTCCACTTTCACTTTATAACTGATCCGCGCGCCTCATGAGACATCGAAAAGTCCTTCATACTGCCCGATGCGAACCAACCCCGACGAAGGATGGAGCGACGGAATTGGGCTACGTAATGGGTTTCGGGCAGATCGGCTCGACGCACGTCGCGGACGTCGGCGGCAAGGGGGCGGCCCTGGGCGAGCTCTCGCGGATCGACGGCGTCCGCGTCCCGGACGGCTTCTGCGTCACGACGGACGCCTTCCGGCGGGTCGTGTCCGAGGCGCCCTCGTTCGACGCCCACCTGGACCTGCTGTCACGGGTGGATCCGGACGACCACGCGGCGGTCCGTGCCCTGAGCGCGGACGTGCGCGCCGTCATCGAGGGCGCGGCGGTGCCCGACGAGCTGGTGGCGGCGATCGGGGAGGCGCTCGCCGGGCTCGGGGAGCAGGCCGCCTGCGCGGTGCGGTCCAGTGCGACGGCCGAGGATCTGCCGACCGCGTCCTTCGCCGGTCAGCAGGACTCCTACCTGAACGTCGTGGGCCTGGCGGACGTGGTGGCGCAGGTGCGGCGGTGCTGGGCCTCGCTGTTCACGGAGCGGGCGGTGGTCTATCGGCGTCGCAACGGGTTCGATCACCGCAGGGTGCGGATGGCCGTGGTCGTGCAGCGGATGGTCTTCCCGGACGCCGCGGGGATCCTGTTCACCGCGGACCCGGTGACGTCGAACCGGAAGGTCGCCGCTGTGGAGGCGGGCTGGGGGCTGGGCGAGGCGCTGGTCTCGGGCGTGGTGGCGGGGGACGTCTACACCGTGCGTGACGATCAGGTCGTCACCGTGTCGGTGGGGTCCAAGGCGCGCCGGGTCCGGGCGTCCCCCGGTGGCGGCACCGAGGAGGTGCCGGTCGAGGCCGAGCGGCAGGCGCGGCGGGCTCTGACGGATGCCCAGGTGGTGCGGCTGGTGCGGCTGGGCCGCCGGATCGAGGGGCATTTCGGCCGGCCGCAGGACATCGAATGGTGTCTGGCGGGCGAGGACTTCCACATCGTCCAGAGCCGGCCCATCACCACGCTGTTCCCGGTGCCGGTCGCTGACGACCAGGAGAACCACGTCTATGTCTCCGTCGGCCATCAGCAGATGATGACCGACGCGATGAAGCCGCTGGGGCTGTCCATGTGGCAGCTGACGACGCCGCGGCCGATGGCGGAGGCGGGCGGGCGGTTGTTCGTGGACGTGGCCCCGGTGCTGGCGACGCCGGCCGGCCGGGCGAATCTCATCGGGACGCTGGGCAAGTCCGACCCGCTCATCCGGGACGCGTTGCAGACGCTGGTGGACCGCGGCGACTTCCTGCGCCTGCTTCCGGACGAGGAGACCGGTGTCGCGCCCGCCGCCGCCCCGCCCGTGCCGATCGAGAGCGACCCGGCGGTGGTCGCCGAGCTCGTCCGGGACAGTCAGGCGTCCGTGGCCACCCTGCGGCGCGAGATCGAGGAGCTGTCCGGGCCCGCGCTGTTCGAGTTCATCCTGGCCGACCTCACGGAGCTCAGGCGGCTTCTGTTCGGTCCGCGGAGCTTCCAGGCGATCATGGCCGGCATGGAGGCGGCCTGGTGGCTGAACGATCATCTGGAGAGGTGGCTGGGGGAGAAGAACGCGGCCGACGTGCTGACGCAGTCCGTCCCGCACAATGTCACCTCGGAGATGGGGCTGGCGCTCCTGGACGTGGCGGACGCCGTCCGTCCCCACGCGGAGGTGGTGGCGTTCCTGCGCCGGGTGGCGGAGGAGGGCAGGGAGGGCGACGGCTTCCTGGAGGAGCTGGCCGAGCTGCCCGGCGGGCGGCAGGCGTACGAGGCCGTCCGGGGCTATCTCGACCGGTACGGCATGCGTTGCGCGGGCGAGATCGACATCACCAGGACGCGCTGGAGCGAGCGGCCCGCCATGCTCGTTCCGGCGATTCTCGGCAACGTCAGGAACTTCCAGCCGGGCGCCGGTGAGCGGCGTTTCGAGCAGGGACGTCAGGAGTCGCTGCGGAAGGAGCGGGAGTTGCTGACGCGCCTGCGCGCCCTGCCGGACGGGAAGGAAAAGGCCGAGGAGACCCGGCGGATGATCGAGCGGGTGCGGACGTTCGCGGGATACCGGGAGTATCCCAAGTACGGCATGGTCTGCCGCTATTTCGCGTACAAGCAGGCGTTGCTGCGGGAGGCCGACCGGCTCGTCCGGTCGGGCGCGCTGCGGGAGAGGGAGGACGTCTTCTTCCTGCGGTTCGAGGAGCTGCGGGAGATCGCGCGCACGGGCCAGGCGGACGGCGAGCTCGTTTCACGCAGGCGGGAGGCGTTCCGGTCGCATGAGGCGCTCACGCCGCCGCGGGTGCTGACGTCGGACGGCGAGGTGCTCGCGGGTCAGTACCGGAGCGCCGACGCGCCGCCGGGGGCGCTGGCCGGGCTGGCGGTCTCGGCGGGCACGGTCGAGGGTCGTGCCCGGGTGGTGACGGACATGGCGCGGGCCGACCTGGAGACGGGAGACGTCCTGGTCACGGCCTTCACGGACCCGAGCTGGACCCCCTTGTTCGTGGGCATCGCCGGGCTGGTGACAGAGGTGGGCGGCCTGATGACCCATGGGGCCGTGATCGCGCGCGAGTACGGCCTGCCGGCGGTCGTGGGGGTGGAGGGGGCCACCCGCCTGATCGGGGACGGTCAGCGGATCCGCGTGCACGGCACCGACGGGTACGTGGAGATCCTTGACTGAACGTCCGGCCGTTCGGCCCCGGTGCGCCGGGTTCAGAGCGCCGGTGCCGGTACGATCTCCGGCTGCCGTGCGCCACCGTTCTGGTCCGCGTGAACCTGGAAGCGGGGCAGCGGTTCGGGGGCCGGGCAGCGGCCCTGGCAGTAGCCGTTGACGACGACGAGGCGGCCGCGGGCGGCCGTGTAGTCGCTGCGCTGCCGGCCGGGGAGGACACCCTTGCAGGTGGGGCAGCAGATGGGCTGGTCGGCTGTCATCGGGGCCTTCCGACGTCGTGGATGTCGTGGCGCTGGTGCTCCGGGCCGAT
Source organism: Nonomuraea sp. NPDC052265 (assembly GCF_044547985.1). Classification (NCBI taxonomy): domain Bacteria; kingdom Bacillati; phylum Actinomycetota; class Actinomycetes; order Streptosporangiales; family Streptosporangiaceae; genus Nonomuraea; species Nonomuraea sp. NPDC052265. The sequence continues at coordinate 105,611 of NZ_JBIUBJ010000020.1, read as the reverse complement.
GGCGGTGCCGGAGTACCAGGTCGGCGGAGGTGCCGGATGGAACTGTGCACTTCACCGTGCGCCTTCTGCAGTATGGCGAGCATGTGCGGCGAGCGCTGTGCTGGACGGCGGGGCGGGCTGAGGATCGTTCCTCGCGGGGTTGTTTCCTTCCTCCCGCTTGGAAGTTCGCCCGTGGCGGAGGCTCACGTGGTCGGCTGCGGGCCCGCGGGGCCGTTCGACCACAGGTGTTCCATGACGGCGGCGACCGCGTCCTGGCCCTTCTGCCATTCCGGCGTCTCCCAGCGGGATGTGGGCCGTCCCACGGGCAGCAGGTAGAAGGCCGCCTCGTCCACGCCGTCGAGGTCCAGGAGCGTGTGGACCTCGTCGTCGACGAATCCGCCGATCGGGACCGCGCCGCAGCCGAGGGCCACCGCGACGAGGAGCGCGTTCTGGGCCACGTGGCCGATCTCCAGGACCACGAACCGGTAGGCGCGTTCCCCGTACTTGAGTGTGGTGCGGCCGAAGACCGCGGTGAACACCAGTGTGGCGGCGGCGGTGTCGAGGATCTCGGGGTAGGAGGAGGCCCTCGCCAGCCGTTCGGGGGCCGTGGGGTCCTCGTGCAGCAGTTCCAGCAGGTGGTCGTCGGCGCGGTAGTGGTAGACGCCGGGGGCCAGCCCGTCCACGGCGCGTGCGACGAGGTAGGTCTCGGTGGCGTGCAGGCCGCCCGCCGAGGGTGCGGCGCGCAGTGTCGTGCGGTTCGGGCCGCCGGGGCCCGCGGGCATCCCGGCCGACAACAGGAGCATGGACGCGACCTGCGGCAGGGTGAGGGGTTCGGCGGAGAACCGGCGGACCGATCGGCGCTCGGTGATGGCTCGGTCGAGCCGCGTGTCGAGCGGGTCGGGGCGGGGGAGACGGATGACGGGGGATCCGTCGTACCGTTTGCCGGGGTTCCTGGTCAGCCGGCGGAAGGCCGGGCTGTTGGCGACCGCCGCCACCCGCCAGCCGAAGCTCCGGTCGTGCCGGCGCTGTTTGCTGTTCTCGTGATAGAGCTCCGCCAGGCTCGAAGTGCTCGTCAGCGGGTCCATGACCACCTCACGGGTACGGGTGTGGAGTGCGGTTGAGATCCTCGGGTCCCCGCGGGCGGGGGCAGGGCGCGCCGGGGTGCTCGGCGTAGAGGCGCCTCCCGCCGAGCATCGGCCGGTTCTCGTCGGCGTACAGCGGTTGCAGGCCGGGGACGACGACCTTCACCACGTGGTATCCGCAGGCGGCGACGTCGGGGGTGGTGAGGTCCACGGTCAGGGCCTCCAGACCGGCCGCCGCCAGCCGGCCGACCACGGACGTGATGGCGGCATCGTCGTCGGCGGGCGGCGGCCCGGCGTCCCGGAGCGGGATCGCGGGCCGGTCGAGGAACGGTTCGAGCGTCGGCCGCGACCACTGCGAGGCGTAGTGGAGGACGTGGTCCTCGAACGTCTTGAGGCGGTCGGGGACAGGTGTGCCGGTTCTGCGGAGGTATTTCGCCCATTCTCGCGTCTGCGCCGCCTCGATGAGCGACTTCAGCACGGCCCTGGCCGGGTCGTGGTGCGCGGCCCCGCCGGCGCAGAGGAGGGCCGGGTCCCGGCGGTCGTCGAGCAGCAGGCACATGAAGGCCGGCACGCCGAGATCGCTGGTCATGTCCAGCACGTGGTAGTCCAGCCCCGGCCGGCGCAGCCGGGTCGTGTACACCTCGGCGATCGACGGGTGCGACTGGAGGTCCACGCGGCCGAGCGGCAGCTCGCGCAGCCAGCTGATCATGAAGGCGTCCCGTTCGATCGCCTCGTACAGGCCGCTGAGCACCGCCTCCGAGCGCGAGGCGGCGCAGGCCAGGCCGGTCGAGATCGCGGGCGCGACGACGTGTTCCGCCACGTCCGGGTGCTGCGGGCGGTAGGGCAGGTGGACCAGGCAGGCCGGGACGTGCGTCCAGGCGGCTCTGGTCAGCGAGTACGCGCGCAGCCACGCCACCGGAGTGTCGTCGTCGAAGCGGTGGGCGTGTTCGCCCTGGTCTGGATGGAAGAGCGCGAAGTCCGCGGGTGCGGGCGGCGGGTGCTCGCCGGCCGAGAGCGCACGCCAGGTCGCCACGGTGACGTGCTCGGGCTGGGGGAAGGCCGCGCAGTAGCGTTCCAGCCCCTCCCCGACGGCGGCGGCCCGCGCCGCGGCCTGGGTGAGACCCGCTCCGCCGTTCTGGTCGTAGCAGGGGCCGGTGCCCAGGGCGGCGGTGTCGGCCATGCGCACCGAGCTGTTGAAGATCTGCGGCTCCCCGGCTGCGATCGGGAGGTCGAGGACGTGGGCGATGATGCCGGTGCGCGCGTCCACCGGGCTGGGCGGGGCCGTCGTCGGCGTCGTCGTCCGGGCCGTCGCAGGTGGTGGGTTCACCTGACGCCTTCCACGTCCCACACCTGAAGGGCCGGGCGGTCCTGGGCCGGACGCCCGCACGACCGGCATCGGGGCACGCGCAGGACCGGATGCAGGGTCGTGGTGCTCGACAGCACATCGACGGCGAGCAGCCCGTCGACCGTCGTCGCGGGGGCGAACCCGGTGAGGAGCTTGACCACTTCGAGGGTCACCAGCGACAGGCCGGGAACCACGGCGAGGAACGGCGGCGGCCTGTCGGCCTCGCCCCAGATGTGCTCGACCAGCGTGGCTTCCTCGTGGCGGGTGAGGTGGCTGCGGCGCCGGTCGTCGAAGCACGTCCAGCACGCGCTGCGTCCCGGCAGCACGGTCGGGCCGATCAGCACTTCCAGGCCGACCGTGCGGCAGCTCGTCCACGGCGTCCGCGACGACAGCGCCGCCGTGTTGAGGGCTTCGTGGTCGGCCGGCCGGAAGACGTCGGGGGCCAGGACGACGGCGTCACAGCGGTCCAGCAGTTCCTCCCACGATCCCGAGCCGACGGGGACGGCCCGGCAGTGGGGGCTGGTCCGCCCGATCAGTTCGCAGACGACCTCGGCCGCGGGCCGTCCCCGGTGACCCGGGTCGTACCAGGCGTCGGCGCGGGCAGCCTCCTCGGTGACCGTTCCGTCATCGACGCACAGCAGCTCGCCGACGCCGGACGTGGCCAGGTCCCGGGCGACCTGCGAGCCGAGACGGCCGCATCCCAGGACCGCCACGACGGCCTCCCGCAGCCGCGCCTGGTAGTGCCGGCCCGAGGGCAGGACGTCGGGACGGGCCGGAAGGGTGGAGTCGGAGGCCGCGGAGAAGTGGCCGAAGAAGTCGGCCTGCTGACGCCACCACTCCTGTTCCTCGGCGGTCAGGGCGGTGGGCGCGGGAGGTCCGTCCTGGAGCAGGCCGTTGGCGTGCAGGGCGCGCAGGAGGTCGTCCACCGTGGCGGGGTCGGCGTCGTGGGCGGCGAGCCGTGTGCGGATGTCCTCGACCGGGCGGGTGCCGTCCAGCAGCGGCAGCAGGCGCTGGAGCAGCGCGGGCGGCACGTGGTCGAGCGCGAACGATCGCGTCAGCGAGTCCAGCCGGACGGTGCCCGGCGGCATGGTGGACATCCGGTACCAGGCGGGCAGCCAGGGGCGCGCCGGCAGTCTGTCGTTGTCGGGCAAGGGTTCGCTCTCCGTCAGATCGCGCTGGTGCTGGTGCTGGAGCAGCCGTAGCAGGACGTGCTGCAACTGCAGCTTCCTCCGCCGCCGTGCGAGGCGCTGGCCTGCAGCCGGGCGAAGCTCGCGATCTCGCCGGCCAGCCCGCCGTGACCGCGCAACGCCGCCATCTCCTCGGAGTCGTAGATGTTCATGGACGACTCGTCGTGCAGGAACGAGGCATGGGCGAAGTCCGAGATGGAGAGCACCTGGCGTACGGACACCTCGGCGAGAGGGGTCCGCGTGCCGACGTCGGGCGCCTGGCGGGCGAGCGCCTCGGCACCCCGTTCCAGCAGCTCCGCCGTCTCGTACTCGGCGTAGACCACCTCGTCGTCGACGACGAACATCGTGCAGAAGCCGCGGATGGCCGTACGGTCCTCCATGATGACGCGTACGGCCACGGCGAATCCGCCCTGGGAGATGCTGAGGCCGCCGTGCTGCGACAGGTCGTCGGAGACGAACGGGAGGATCCCGACGGCGAAGCCCGCCTGGTCGTCCTCGCTGTAGATGTTCACCGCGCGCGACCGTGCCGGCATCGCCCGCATGCCCAGGCGTTCGAGTTCGTCGCGCAGGAGGGCGGCGGTTCCGGAGGTCTCCAGGGCGCGTTCGATGAAGGGCATGCCGAATTCGACGTCGAGTTCGGTAATCGTGCCGGCCATCGTGCCTCCGATCCCCGGTCGCGTGTCGTGCGTCAGGGGGTTCTTTTCCCGTCCGCGGCCGGGCGTATCTCCGCTCTCGGCAAGGAAACCGTCGGTAAACGATCGTTGACCGGGGAGGCGTCAGAGTTCGATGAGGACCTTCAGGCTCCTGCGGTCGGCCATGTCCCGGTAGCCGGCCGGGACGCCGTCGAGGCCGGTGGTGGCGTCGAAGACCCTGCCCGGTTCGATGGCGCCGTTCAGGATGTCGGGCATCAGTGCCTCGATGTAGGCCCGGACCGGAGCCGGTCCGCCGGCCAGGCGGAGGTTGTGGCGGAACAGGCTGCCCATCCCGATCGGCGCCTCCTCGTACTGCGGGACGCCGACGCGGCTGATGACGCCACCCGGCCGGACGACGCCGAGGGCCTGCCGGTAGGCGGGCATGTTGCCGACGGCCTCCAGGACGACGTGGGTGCCGTGGCCGCCGGTGAGGTCGCGTACCCGCGCGATGCCCTCCTCGCCGCGGGCGGCCACGACGTCGGTGGCGCCGAACTCGCGGCCGAGGTCGGTGCGGGCCAGGTGGCGTCCCATGAGGACGACCTGCTCGGCGCCCAGGCGCCTGGCCGACAGCACCGCCAGCAGGCCGACGGCGCCGTCACCGATCACGGTGACGCGGGTGCGCTCGTCCACGCCGCCGGCGACGGCGGCGTGGTGGCCGGTGCCCAGCACGTCGGCGAGCGTCAGCAGGGACGGCATGAGGGCCGAGTCCGCCTCGACGGGCAGCTTGACCAGGGTGCCGTCGGCGAGCGGGACGCGGATCGCCTCGGCCTGGCCGCCCTCGTCCGGCATGCCGTCCCAGAAGTCGGCCTGCGGGTGGACGCAGGAGGTGTGCAGGCCCTCGCGGCAGAACTGGCAGGTGTTGTCGGAGATGGCGAACGGCGCCACGACCAGGTCGCCCCGCCTGAGGGTGGTGACCTCCGGGCCGGTGTCCTCGACGATGCCGATGAACTCGTGCCCCATCCGGGTGGGGCCGTCCTCCGGCTTCATCGAGCCGTAGGGCCACAGGTCGCTGCCGCAGACGCAGGACGCGGTGATGCGGACCAGCGCGTCGGTGGGCAGCTTGATGACCGGGTCCGGCACCTGCTCGACGCGGACGTCGCCGGCGCCGTACATCAGGGTTGCGCGCATGGGGAGTTCTCCGATCCAGATGATGGTGTGTCTCAGGTGGCGGCCGTCGCGAGCGGGCCCGAACGTTCCGACTTACCGGCCTCTCCCCGTCTGACCTGGTGGTACACCCGGTTGCGGCGGACCGGGGCCCGGTCGCGGGCCGGTAGTTGTCCGCCGGGGGCGACGTCCGATTCCTGCAAGACCGCCGCCACACGCGTGGATACGTTGCCCGGCATGGACGCATCCCCAAGCCAGGCCTTCCGGCCCGGTGAGCACAGGGATGACGACGAGCGGATGGCCGCGCGACGTGTGCCTTGGTGAGATTCTGGCCAGGCCATTGGCCTTCGCCGAGGGAGTTCCCGGTAGCGAAACCGGCAAGGTCCTCATCTGCCTCTGCTCGTGCGAACCTCTATGGGGGACGCGATGGTGAGAAGGCAATTCACGATCTTCCGGAACGCGGTCAGCGCGTCGCTGCTGTTCTTCGCCGGTACGTCCCCGGCTTTCGCCACCACGCATCGCGACGGCCCGGCGACCTATGTCACCTACAGGTTGTCCGGCCTGGCCGCCGACATCTCCATACCCGCGAGCCGCTATATCCCCGAGAATCCCGTGGTCCCGCAGGGCAGCTTCTGTTCGAAGATGCCCAGGCCGTAGCGAGTGCCGGGGATCCAGCCCGCCCCCTCGGTGGGGACGGTCGTGAGCATCTCGCGCAACTGCGCGCCCGGCAGGACGTGCCCGCCGAACAGGGCGGCGAAGAACCGGTTGAGGTCGGTGGTGGTGGAGACGACGCCGCCGGCGGCCCAGGCGAAGGACTGGTTCATCCGGGTGGCGTCGTGAATGGTGGGCTGGGGGTCGCGGGAGAACAGCGTGGAGTAGCGGACCGGGTGCGGGCCGCGGATCTCGGAGTCGGCGCCGGGCAGGGAGGTGCCGTAGCGGTGCTTGAACCACTCGGCGCCGACGCCCGTGGCGAAGAACTTCTCGTCGTCGGAGTAGGCGTAGATGCCGCTGGTCTGGATGGCCAGCGCGCGCCACAACACGATGCTGGCCGAGTTCGCCCGCCATGGAGCGGCGACGCTCGGAGCCACCTCGCCCTCCGGGATGCGGCTACGGGACATCGGCGACTTCTTCGACCATGTCGGCCACGCGATGTTGCAGGCGGCCGAGCAGTGGCGCCAGGCATACGCCGCCAGGCAGGCATCCGACCGTCTCTGACCATTCCGGGCGGTGCTGAGCGGGGAGGGCGCGCGCCGGTCCCTCCGGAGGCAGGCAGGGCGGCCGTCCGCTCGCCTTCTCGCCGCGCAGCGGGGCTCCCGCTGAAGTGGTCAGGCTGCGCCGGTGTCGCGGTGGATGCGGTCGAGCGTGTGGCGGCGTCGGCCGTGGCGGGCGAAGAAGGCGTCGATCGCCGTTGCCGTGCCGGTCAGGACGCCGGATCCTTCCGCTCGCTCCGAGCCTGGTTCGCCCGCGCGTTGGACTGCCGCATCAGCAGGTCGGTCGCCAGCTCCACCTCCACCTCGACCTGCCGCAACGCGCGCAGCGCGGCGCCCAGGTCGGTGAAGTCCGCTCCCAGGGCCGCGGCGGCGTCCCGGACGGGTCGGAGAACGTCGGGGATGCTCTGGTGGTGCTCGTCCATGATGTGACGGTATGACACCGGCGGCCGAGCCGTCACCAGTGCCGCTGGTCCAGCTCGGCGCCTCCGGGGCGAAGCCTGGCTCGGCTCATCGCTTTCAGGGCGCGTTCGATCCTCTCGCCCGGGTACGGCGTCGTCCTGCTGGTGCCGTACAGGTCCCGGTAGAAGTCGTTCACGGCCGCCGCGACGGGCGCGTACCGGCGGATCATCGGGGCCACGGCCTCCAGGGCCTGGCCGAGCCGCCGGTCACTGGGCAACGCCAGCGCGCTCGCGACGTCGCCGTACCTGCCGAGTCGCTCGTTCCGGGACATGTCCAACCGCGTGTCCGGCAGTTCCGCCACCGGGCTCCCTTGATCGGCTTCGTGGGTTCAGACGCTACCCGGCGGAGGAGGGGTTCGCGGCGTCAGGTCCGGGGCGTTGCTCGCGGTATCCGGCCAGCAGCCGGCCTCCGACGTCGACGTAGCCGGCGAACAACCCGATCACCTCCTGGAGCCGCTCCTGCGCGGGTCCCGGGTTCACCAGGGCCTCGCCCTCGCGCAGGGCGGCGATCAGGGTCCTGGCCCGCGCCTGGCTGGCCTCCAGCAGTGACTCGATCCCGCCCTTGGCCTCGACCAGGAGCCGCCGGCTGCCGGGCTGCGGGATCACCTTGGCCAGTCCCCAGGAATCCAGCTGCCGGACCGCGGTGCTCACCGCCCCCTTGCTCAATTCGAGCTCGGCGGCGATGGTGTCGAGCGAGATCGGCTCCTCGGTGAGGAGCAGCAGGCCGTAGACGCGCCCGGTCGCGTGCGGGAGGTTCCAGGAAGCCAGCAGGTCGCCCACCGAGGTGATGAACGCGTACCGCGCGCTCATCGCCGTGCCTGCCTCGGCGCCGGGATCGTCCGCAGGAACGCGTCGATCGCCTCGTTGACCGCCTGCGGATCGTCCTGGTTGGCGATGTGTCCCGCGCCGGGGACGACGATCTCCTCGACGCCTTCGGCCCGCGCCCAGCCGGGCATGGCCGAGGCGATGTTGCCGGTGGTGTCCCGCTCGCCGCGGATCAGGCACAGAGGCACCGGCGTACGGTAGCCGGGGTCGGGGGAGAGGAACCCGACGGTCGCCCGCCACACCTGCACGAACTCCTTCTTCGGCAACCGGCCGAAGGCCCGCCGGGCGTCGTCCCGGGCGAACCGGGTGGTCGCCGAGGCGTCGGCCATCAGCCGCGGAAGCCTCCTGGCCGGGATCATCAGCAGCATCGGCGCGGCCGCCCTCACCAGCAGGCGTTCCCGCCACGACAGCGGCGCCGTGTTCGGCGTGGCGCCGATGACGATCAGGGCGCGGGCCAGATCGGGATGCCGCCGGACGACGGCCTGGCTGAGGTTGCCGCCGAGGGACTGCCCCACGAGCACCGGCCGTTCCAACGCCAGGTGCTCGATCAGCGCGCACAGGTCGGCGATCGCCTGCTCGGCGGTGAAACGCGCGCCGGCCGGACGCGAGAGGCCGTGGCCCCGCATGTCCCAGGTGACGACGCGATACCCCTGGGCCCGCAGGTACCGGGACTGGGCGTCGAACATCACATGGTCGGCCCCTGCGCCGTGCGAGAACACCACCGGCACGCCGCTGCCCCCGCTGTCGGCGTAACGCAGGTCGCAACCGTGCAGGGACAGGACAGAAGGTAGATTTACCATATTCTGAATATAGCGAACGTCGGCGTCATGCCGTACGGGCGACGTACAGGATCCGGTCGTGGGCCTCCTCGTCGGCCGGGTCGCGCACCGAGGTCCCCACCAGCCCGTGGGCGGCCACCACGCGCAACCCGGCCTGCTCGGCGGCACGGCGCACCGTACGGTCGGAGTGGTGGCGCTGCACGTGCCGCATCGACAGCCGCTCCCAGCCCGCGCCCGCCCGTTCGAACAGGTCGAACTGCGTGACCACGACCTCGTCGGCCTCGATCCGCGGCGGGTGGGCGAACCAGGCCACGTACCGGTCGCCGCGGTCGGCGACGACCGGGACGCCGAACGTGCGCCGGTAGTGGCCGATGGTGTTCAGATCGAAGACCAGTACCCCGCCGACGACGAGCTGGGCGCGCGCGGCCGTCAGCGCCTGCCGCAGCTCGTCCGCGCTCGTCAGGTACGTCAGCGGCACGTCCACGCAGGCGACCACGTCGAAGCCGGCCAGCCCGGACGGGGGCCTCAGGAGCGAGCCCACCAGGAACGGGATGCCTTCGGCGGCCCGCCGACGCCGCGCGATGGTCACCATCGCCGGGGACAGGTCGTAGCCGGTCACCTCGTAGCCGCGCGCCTTGAAGGCCGCGCTGCTGCCACCCGTGCCGCAACCGGCGTCCAGCAGCCGCCGCCCCCCGTTCCCGTGCCGCTCCGCCGCCTCGGCGAACCGGCCCACCAGCGCCGCGGAGTCCGTCTGCGCGTTCAGCTCGTCGTAACGGGCGGCGATCCCCTCGTAGGCCGCCAGCGTCTCCTGGACGTGCGACATGCGATGCCTCCTGAGCGGTCGGCAGGCCGGGTGACCGCGCCGGACACGGGGGCCCGGCGCGGCCGGTCGAGCGGGGTTACCAGATGAACCAGGCCTGCCGGTTGACCCGGCGGCCGGTGACGCGGCGCAGCAGCTTCCTCATGGAGATCACCTCCTTCCTCGACGGACCGCTGGTGGTCAGGTCTGGGATGCCGTACGGCGCAGCAGGAAGGGCGGAGGCGTGATGATGCCCTCGACGTGGGGCCGCCCGGGGCCGGGACGCACCTCCAGACGGGCGGCGTCGGTGAGGGCGGCGAGCAGGTCGGTGGCCAGCGTCTGGGCGACGGCCGCTCCCGCGCAGGTGAACGGGCCGCCGCCGAAGGGCAGGTAGGGGCCGCGCGGCTCGGAGCCGTCCCAGCGGCCGGGCCGGAACCTGGCGGCCTGCGGCCAGTGCCGTTCGTCGCGATGCAGCAGGTAGGGGCAGACGGACACGCTCTCGCCCGGCTCCAGCGGCACGCCGGCGACCTGGTGGGCCCTGCGTACCGGGCGGCCGAGCAGCCAGGCCACCGGCCACAGCCGCAGCGACTCGCGTACGGCCGACCCGGCGGGCACTTCTGCCAGGTCGACGCCGTCGGCCGCCGCCGACAGCAGCGCCCAGGCCACCACGTGTCCCACCGGCGCCACCGAGGTGCGGAACAGCAGCAGGTACACCTGCGCGACGTGCTCGGCGGGCGTCTCGGGCGGGGTGGCGGTGATGACGGCGTCCAGCAGGTCGCCGGGTCGCGGCTCGGGTCGGCGGTGGCGTACCTCGGTGGCGATCGTCCGTACCACGCGGGCCCACAGGGCGCGCCGCGACATCCGCGCGAGCCGGCCGCTCGGGCGGATCAGCACCTCGCGCCGTACGACGTGCGCCATCAGCTCCCGCAGGGCGGGCGAGCTGTCCGGCCGCAGCAGGGCGCCGGCCAGGAACCGGTGCACGGCGGCGCGCCCGGCCGACGGCCACCGGCTGACCTCGCCCAGCTCCGCCACGACGGCGGGCAGCCGCTCGCGATGGGCGGCCACATGGGCGCGCAGCGTCGCACGGGCCGCCCGGCCGATCGCCACCTGCGTCGCCCGCGGCCCGAGCAGGCCGCCGCCGACATGGAAGAAGCCGGACACGTCGTCGTGGTCGCCCGCCTCGTCGTGCAGGACCCGCTGGGCCTCGGCAGGGTCGGCCACGCACAACGACCCGTCATCGGGCAGGCGGAACACCGGTCCGCGCGCGCGAGCCGACTCTTCCACGAACCCCAGCGGGTCACGCCGGTAGTGCCGCGCCGCGCCGCGCGGCCACGGCCGCCCGACGTCGGGCACGACCCGATCCGGTTCCCCAACCGTCGTCATCCCCACCTGCCCCATGCCATCCGTGAATCGGGTGTACACGCAGGCGGCGCAGGTGCGCCCCGCCAGGAGAACGGTGTCGCACGGCCTTGCGGCTCGGCGCCACGAAACCAGGAACAGCGGCAGTGTACAGCGCGTGACTCCGCACGCCGGGGCCCAAGTGATCAGTGGGATCAGCGTGATCATTTACCACCAATGTCACCGCGGTGCCGTACCCGCCGCCGGGACGTGGACCGTGCCCGCGCGGCTGATGCGAGGTGGGGCCTCGGGGGTCAGATCCAGCCGAGTTCGGCGGCGCTGGCGTCGTCCTTGGCGCCCGTGGCCAGCAGGCGCAGCACCGCGCGCTGCTGCTCGACCACGGCCGGCTCCCGGTCGAGCATGATCAGTCGTACCGGGACGAACGGCATGGTCCGCACCTCGACCCCGCCCTCCAGCATGCCCTGGACGTGCTCGCGCAGCGCCGGTTGGGCGAGTGGCTCTGGGCGTGCGTGATGCGAACCCGCACCCCGCGCGCCACCGCGGCCGAGTCCTCAAGGACCCCGGCTGCGAGTCCGACCGGGTGCCGCGCCGGCGTTCCTGGATCGGCCCGCCTCTCGACTCCGCCCGGACGCGGCGGACAGGGCCCGGCCCGGTGCTGTTCGGTTGGCGGGACGCCCGGTCAGGGGGCGGCGACGACGGACTGGGGCTGGCGGCCCAGGCCGTCGATGCCGAGCTCCACCCGGTCGCCCGGCCGCAGGTAGACCGGTGGGTCGAAACCTCGCCCGCGGGGCTCATAGGCGCCTGATGCCAGAACACGGGGCCGGCATCGCGGGAACCGCTGTCTGGAAGGCTGTAAACGGTATTTCTCACTAGGATGTCCGGATGCTTCCTGCTTCCGTCGCGGTCGCGGGCCCGGCCTCGCCGCGTACCGGGCGGCTCGCGTGGCTGGACGCGTTACGCGGACTGGCCGCGATGGTGGTGGTCTTCGAGCACGCGCTCGAACCGTTGTGGCCCGAGGCGCGGCCCCTGATCAAGGCCGTCTTCGACCCCGGCTGGTACGGCGTGCTGGTGTTCTTCCTGGTCAGCGGCTACATCGTGCCAGGGTCGCTGGAGCGTAGGGGCAGCGTACGGGCCTTCTGGATCTCGCGGTTCTTCCGGCTGTGGCCGCTGTTCACCGTGTGCGTGGCCGGGATGCTGCTGCTGGCGGCGCTCGGCTGGGACAGCCTGCACATCTGGTGGGACACCCGGCCGGCGGCCATGATCCTGGCGCACGCGAGCATGCTGCAGAACCTGCTGTACGTGCCGAACGTGGCCAACGTGTTGTGGACCCTGTCGTACGAGATGGCCTTCTACCTGCTGCTGACGGCCATGTTCACCCTCGGGGTGCACCGGCGCGGCACCGCGACCGCGCTCGGGTTCGCGGCGGCCGCCGTGCTCGGCGCCGGGCTGCTGCCGGTGACGCTCCTGTCGGCCGGCGGGGCGGCCCGCATGCTCACGGTCGTGGTCGCGGTGACCGCCGTGGTGGCCGCCGGGCTGGCCGCGATGCTGTACGGCGGCAGGCGCGTACGGCAGGCGGGCGCCGTGGCCGTCGCGGGCACCGTCCTGCTGCTGCTGGCGGTCAACCAGGGTTACCCCGGGCCGTGGCAGGGACTGTTCATCCTGGCGACCATGTTCGCCGGCACCACGCTTCACCGGGTCGAGGCCGGTCTGCTCGGTCGCCGTCACCTCGTGTGGGTGGCGCTGATACCGCCGGCGGGGTTGTGGGCGGCGCGCGACGAACCCGGGATGCAGGTGGCGATCGTGGCGGCCTGGCTGACCTTCGCCGCCGGAACGGCCCTGCGCCACCGCGCGATGCCGTCCTGGCTCACCTGGCTGGGCCTGGTGTCCTACTCGATCTACCTGCTGCACCCGCTGCTGCTGGAGAGCGTCGAGTTCTTCCTGCCGCGGCCGTCGGACGTGCCGTTGGCGGTGCGCCTGGCGCTCCTGGTCGCGGTGTGCGCGGCGCTGCTCGGCCTGTGCGCGCTGACCTGGCGATGGGTGGAGAGGCCTGCGCAACGGCTGGGCAGGCGCCTGATCCGCCGGACCGGGCGTTCCTGACCTCGAAGCGCCCGGCCCCCGTACGGGCCTCGGAGCCCCGCGGGCTTCCGAGGCCCGGGGGAGGCTAGTTCCGTCGCGTGAGGACCCACTGCCAGGTCTCGTCGCCGCCGCGGTCGCGGCTGCCCGTGAGCTGGGTCATCCGCTCGCCGTCGGCACTGGCCAGCACGAGGCCGTTGCGGAACTCGCTCTCGCACGCGTCCGCGCAGCCCAGCACCACCACGTTGTCGTCGTCGGCCCAGGCCAGGTACTGCAGCACCAGCTGTGCGCCCGGTTTCGACGGCGGCAGGTCGCGGTCCAGCGTATACCTGCCGTCGGGCGAGACCTTCGACCAGCCCGAGTAGTCGATGTACCGGTCGCCGGCAGGGCCGTCCCGGCGGGTGCCGTCGAGGCCGAGCCACAACCTGTCGGGCATGGTGTCGGTGGGCTCCCAGAGCATGGACCCGTCCAGGCTCCAGCCGAGGTCCTGGCGGCCGTTCATGTTGCCGGGCTTGCCGTCGCGGCTCAGGGGCGGCAGCGGATGGTAGACGGCCTGGCCGGTGGCCACGTCGATGACGTAGAAGCCGATCCGCGGGGTGACGAAGTCGTCGATGGTGAAGGAGTCCTTGCTCACCCGCTTGCGGCTCTGTTCGGGGTACTGGGAGTAGGCGGTGGCCAGCACCCTGGTGCCGTCCGGCGACCAGACGAGCGAGCCGACGTCGTGCTCCAGGTCGATCCAGGCCAGGGCCTGCCGGGTGTTCATGTCGACGATCCCGACCCGCCTGCCGATCCGCTCGCCCTGGAGCACCGCCGCGAGCTGGAGCCCCGGCGCCACGTCCAGCCAGGCCCACGACGTCTTCTCGTAGCCGTCGGAGCGGGGGTCGTACAGGTACCAGGTGCGGCGCAGGCGCTGGACCTCGTCGGGCAGCTTCTCCTGCCAGGTGGTGAAATAGGCGGAGACGGCCACGTTCCCCGCCGCCACGAACTTCCTGGGCGGCGCGTTCTCCACGTCGGCCCGCACGTCCGTGGACGTCACCTCGGGACGAACGGGCACGGTGACCCCGTTCGCGGGCCGTACGGTCGTGTTCCGGCCGTGCAGCCCGACGGCGAGCACGGCCACCACGACCGCCACCCCCGCGGCCAGCGCGACCGCCGCGATCGTCGCGAACGACGGCCGGGCACGCCGCCGTAGCGCCCGGTCGGCCAGGTCGTGCGGCACGCGCACCTCGTCGGCCCACTCCTCCATGGTGTCGCGAAGCAGTCGGTTCATGGGATGGCCTCCAGTTCCGCAGCCAGTTCGGGGGCGATCCGCCGGAGCCGGGCGAGCGATCGGAACGCGGTGCTCCGCACCGTGCCGACCGAGCAGGCCAGCAGGTCGGCGATCCGGTCTTCGGGCAGGTCCTCGAAGTAGCGCAGCACCAGCACGGCGCGCTGCCTCGGGGTGAGCCTGGCCAGGGCGGCGCGCAGCACCATGCGCAGATCGCTCTGATGCGTGCCGTCGGCGCCCGCCCGGTCGGGCGGCTCCGCCTGGACGACCTCGCCGCGCCGCCCGATCGTGCGCCACCAGGTCACCTGCTGCCGGTACATGATCTGCCGGACGTACGCCTCCGGGGCGTCCACCTGCCGCCACCGGGCCGCCAGCTTCGCCAGCGCGGCCTGCACCAGGTCCTCGGCCGCATGCTGGTCACCGCCGGTGAGCATGAACCCGAGCCGCATCAGGGCAGGAGAGCGCGCAGAGACGAACTCGCGGAAGCCTTGCTCATCCGCAGGGTCCACGACCACCTCCAAACGTGTGAATGACACCCCTCAGACGCGGAAAGGGCCGTCCCGCTATGCCTGTGCGGCCGGACGATTTTGCGCGCCGTCCCCGGAGGCGGAGGCGGTGGCGGGTCAGCGGCTCACGGCGGTCTCCTGCCCGATCCGCGATAGTTTCTCCGGATTGCGCACGTGGTAGGCGCCGGTCACGTAGCCGTTCTCCACGTTCACCGCCACCACCCCGTCGATCTCGCCGTCGATCCGGACGAGCAGCCCCGGCCCGCCGTTGATCTGCACCATCTCCACCGACCTCGCCGCCTCGCGCCGGCACGGGGAAGAGCAGTCCCGTGCGCTTCGTGGCGATGTCGTCCACGGCCAAGGACTGCCCGCCGCCGCCTCCCGCAGCCGATCCTCGCGGCAGGCAGGCGGCGGCCGTCGCGAAGCTGACCGCGTTGAGTCCGGCGATCAGCGCGAAACTCGCCTGACCGGCCGGCGACACGGCGGCCGCCGACAGCAGGCCGCCCAGCCCGGAGGCGACGTCGCGGGCCGTGGCCTGCATCGCGTACAGCCGGTCCCTGCCCTCGCCCCCGGCGAGCGGGCCGAAGCCGTCCACGAGCGGGTGGAGCGCGAAGCCCGGCGCGCGGACCACGTACGTGCCCACCAGCACCGTACGGGTGCCGAACCGGTCGATGAGCACCCCGGCGACCTCGCGACGTGCGCGCCTTCCGCCCGGCTCAGGCCGGGTGGGAACGGCCTCCCGGCAGGTACGGCCTGATCCGGTCGGCGAGGGCGGCGGACTGGCGGCGCCCGGACTCGTACACCTGCCCCCACCGGTTGCGGTCACTGACGTCCGGCCCGAACGCCTCAAGAGCCGCCTCGTCAGGCACGATCCGCACCCCCGCCTCGACCCGCGGGCCCGGGAACATGTGCCCGAGCGGTTCGACCAGGACCATCGTGCCCGCGCCGTCGGCGAGGTGGACGTTGGACCCTCCGCCCAGCGCGCCGTCCATGTACCGGTGTGCGCCGATGGTGATCGGGGCGGCGTGGCCGGGCGCGGCGCTGCTGGCGGCGACGGCGATGTGCAGCGGCACGCCGCTGTCCCGGGTCCAGACCACGCGCTCGCCGCTCTCGGCGTCGACGGCGGTGATCAGCAGCGGGCGGTCGGGCCAGGCGGCGGCGCCGACGAGCCGTTCCATGGCGGCCACGTGTCGTTCCTCCGGCAGCGCGTCCGCGCTCAGGGCGAGCGCGCCGGCCTGGCGCAGCGCCTCGTGCGGGTCGGCGCCGGGCGTGTTGAGCATCCGCAGGACGCGCGGCATCACGGTCGGGTCGCTGACCCGGCTTTCCGGCGGCGCGGGTGGCAGGTCGGCGAGCTCATCCAGATTCCGGCCGACGGCCAGGGCGGCTGCGGCGATGGCGCCCGCCGAGGTGCCGATGAGCAGGTCGGCGTCCGACAGCTCCACGCCCGCCTCGCGCAGGCCCGCCGCCAGACCGAGGAGCCAGGCGGTGCCCACGGGACCGCCCGGCCCCAGGACGACGGCGACGTCGCCCGCGTCCGCAGTGAAGATCATGCTCCGATGCTACGCCCGTGCCGACGGCCGGTCCTCGACGGGGGTCGCGGGCCTGGTGAGGCGTGGACATGAGCGTCCCCGTCCGGCCGGGGCACCCGGCAACCGCGCGCGGACGGCTTCCTAGGAGCTCTCCGAGGTGGGCTTCCACTCGTGGACGAGGAGCCCGAGCAGCACCTGGTCCAGGAACCGGCCCATCACCCAGTTGGAGGAGCGCAGCACGCCCTCGCGGACGAAGCCGTTGCGCTCGGCCGAACGCAACATCGCGACGTTGTCCGCCAGCGTCTCGATCTGCAACCGCTGCAGGCCCCGGACGACGAACCCGTAGTGGCACAGCACCGCGACCACATCGGTGCCGTAGCCCTTGCCGCGGCAGGACGGCAGCAGCCCCAGCCCGATGTGCGCCGACCGGTGGTGGCTGTCGATGCCCCACAACGTCGCGGTGCCGACCAGTGTGCCGCCGTCCAGCTCCACCACCGAGAACGGGACGGTCCCCTCGACGGTGTCGTCCACCACGAGCTGCGAGTCCCTGAAGCCGGGCGTGATCGGCCGCCACGGCCGGCCCGCGGACCGCGAGGAGGTGACCGGGTCGTCGTAGAGCTCGGTCCGCAGGATCGGGATGTCGTCCTCGTGCCGGGCCCTGAGCCCGACCTTGCCGCCTTTAAGCACCTCAGCTTCCTATCCATCCATACCGGCCAGTCGCAACCGATTTGTGCCGGGCGCTCAGGCGTCCGCGTCCCACCAGCCGCGGCGCGCCGCGAGCAGGCCGGCCTGGAAGCGGGTGCGGGCCCCCAGCCGGTCCATCAGCTCGCTGACCCGGCGGTGCACGGTACGCAGGCTCACTCCGAGCTGGCGCGCCACGGCCTCGTCCTTGAGCCCGGCCGCGAGCAGCGTGAACAGCTCGGGATCCGGCAGGTCCGCCGGCCGGGAGCGGGCGTCGAAGAGCGGCAGCGGCAGCGCCGACCGCCACAGCACCTCGAACAGGGTGACCAGCGCGTCGAGCAGGGACGAGGAGTGCACGATGACCGCGCTGTCGGAGTGCGCGGACGTGTGGGTGCTCAGCGGCAGGATGGCGGTCCTGCGGTCGGCGATGGCCAGCTTCATGGGCACCTCTGGACTGACCCTGGCCTGCTCGCCGGCCGCCGCCGACTCCTGGGCGAGGCGCAGCTTGCCGGGGATCTCCAGGGCCGAGGCGTCGTAGATGCCGCGTACCAGGAGGCCGTGCGCGAGGCGTTCCATCTCGGGGGCGTTCTGCTGGGACGGGTCCTGCGCGTACGGCGGCCGGTCGAGCACCAGGAGCTCCTCGGTCGCGGTCTGCTGCAACTGCGTGAACCGCTGCACCACGGCCGCCTGGCCCTGCACGACCTCGACCAGCTCCTCGGGGGCCAGGTTCTCCGTGCGCGGTGTCTCGGCCAGCAGCGCGAGCGCGGCCAGCCTGGCCTGGGCCAGGCCCTCCTCGCGGCGGGAGATGAGGGCGGCCACCGCCACGTCGGGCCTGGTCGGCACGTACCGGACGGGGCGCCCCGCCATGCGGCTGACCAGGCCGAGCGATTCCAGCCGTGAGCACGCGCGGCGCAGGGCCACCGTGCTGCGGCCGGAGTGCGCGGCCAGCTCGGGCAGCGTGGCGCGCGGCCGGTGCAGCAGGGCGCGGTAGATCTGCTCGTCCTCGGCGTCCACCCCGACGGCCGCGAGGGCGTTGTCCTCCGTGTTCATGATCAAACAGTGTGTCAGATACCTGCCATGGCCTGAACCTGCCGTCGTCAGACCTAGCCTGAGCATCGCATTCACCGATAGGAACGGACATCTAAGACATTCCTGTCGGGGAGGCAGTGTTGAAGAAGGCATTCACCATCGGGCTCGCGACCGCGCTGACGGTCCTGTCGGCCGCCACGCCGGCCATGGCGAGGAACTCCGGCGACGGCTTCGACGGCTCGGACTGGAGCCGGCCGTCCTGCCAGACGGTCGCCGGTGACGGTTCTGTGACGTACGCGTGGAACGACGGCAAGAAGATCGCGTCCACCAGCAAGGTGCTGGGGCCGATCGTCTACACCGCGGGACTCGTCGCGCTCGACCGTCCGAACCAGTTGCTGGCCATGTCCAACAGGCAGTTGCTGGCCTCGAAGGACGCGGGCTGCACCTGGAACGCGGCAGGGGAGGTGAAGGGCTCGTACATCGAGCTGGTCGCGGCCCGGGGCGGCCGGGCCTATGCCTGGGACCGCGACGGCAACCTCGCGCTCGCCACGCCCGAGGGCGTCACGCCGCTCACCGGGCCGGGCGGCGACCTGATCGGGCTCGGCGTGGACCGGGGCAACGGCGACCGCCTGCGGACGTCCGACCTCGAAGGCCAGCTGCGCGAGTCGCAGGACGGCGGGCGCACGTGGCAGCCCGTCGGGGTGCCGGCCTGGTCGCCGAGCGAGACCCGCATGTCCTACACGGCGGTGTTCGACCCGCAGGACCTGGACCACGTGGTGCTGGGCGCCTCGGACACCGGCGCCCGCGTCACCTTCGACGGCGGCCGCACCTGGACCTCCGCCGCGGGCCTGACCACGACCGGCGACCGGGTCAACGTCTTCAGCGCCGCGATCTCCCCGGCCGCCGGGAACGTCGTGTGGGCGATGGGGCTCGACCTGGCCGAGCTGGAGGCCGGCGTGCCGTCCGGCGGCCGGCACATCTACCGCTCGGACGACGGAGGCAGGAACTTCGCCTCCGCCGTGGACCAGAGCGGGGCGGTGACGATCCCCAACGGGCCGCTGCTGGCCCCGCACCCGAAGGACGCGGACGTCCTCTACTTCGACTTCGGCACCGGCTGGTCCTCGATCGGCACGGACATCTACAAGTACGAGTCCCGCAAGAACCGCGTCACCATCAACCACAACTCCTACGACCGGGTCACCTCCATCGCCTTCAACCCGGCGCACCCGAGCGTGATGTACCTGGGGGTGTCCGAAGAGGTGTAGCGCCCGCCACCGTCCGCCGCGCCCCCATGGTGATCCGTCACCATGGGGGCGCGGGGGCTGGTCACTCCACCTGCCGAACGGCCGGCTGGAGGACGGGCGCCACGTCGCCGCCGGAGATGATCGCGGCTCCCCCCGGTCGGCCGGCGGCCGAGAGGAAGCCCGGCGGGCTGCATGGCCGTGGCCGGCATGACATCGACCACCGGCACCCGTCCCCGCAGACCGGCCGGCGGGTCCGGCTGTCGCCGGAGGTCAACGTGTCACAGGATCTCGATGGCGGCGACCTTCGGAGGACGGTTGGGGAAGCTGATGTCGTGCCAGCGCTCGATCTTGACCGAGTCGCCGTTGGCGTCGTAGTAGATCAGGTCGTTGTTGCCGGTGGAGATCCGGTCGACCCACCATCCGCCGAAGTCGGTCTTCCCGCGGTTGGCGTAGCAGTCGACGCTGTCGCGGCCGTTGAGGTGCGACCAGATCTTCAGGAAGTTCTCGCCGCCGACGCACTGGACGTGGTCGATGGCGAAGGCGGGACCGGCCGGGATGGTGGCGGTGAAGGCGGTGGCCGCGGCGAGTGCCACGGCCACGGAACGGACGTTCTTGCTCTTCGAGATCAAAGACTCTCCTCCTGCGGAGACCGGCGCTCTTGGTGACGGAGCGAGGTTGTCTGATGACTCAAAGTAATATCACTGTGCGGGTGAACATCCCAGCCCTCGGCGCGGAAATCAGGCGGGCTCGCCCAGCAGCCCGGCCAGCCGCTCCAGCCCGCCCCTGACGAGTCGCCCGTACCCGTCGTCGGCGAGCGCGCCGAGCCCCGCGCGGGCCTGGTGGAGGTGTTCGCGGGCGCGATCGAGATCGTCCAGCTTGCGATAGCACTCACCCAGGTTCAGGTGCAGCGACGGGTACAGGCCCGCCACCGGAAGCGCGACCCCGGCCTGTGCCACGTGTTCGTCGGTGACCCGGTCGGCGGCGGCGAGGGCCCGCAGGTCCCACATCAGCTCCTCCTGTACGTCGTCCTGCACGTCGGCCATCGAGTGGGCCAGAACGCAGACGTGCAGCGGGTCGCCCTGCTCGCCGCCGATGTCGTCCCAGATCCGCGCGAACAAATCGCGGGCGGCCTCGGGCCGGGCCTGGTGGTGATGTAACTCCACCCCCTGGCCGATCCGGGCCATCGTCGGGTCGGCGGTCATCGGTGCTCCTTCACTGTCGCGGTCAACGTGCTTGTTCGTGTCGTCCCGGATTCGGCGGACCTCAGCCACACGCACCCTCCCATGATCTCCTGAGCGGGTACGACGGGTCCAGCGCCCGGCGCGGCCTCACGCGGGCGCGTACCGGGACGCGTACTCCCGCGAGGGCGGGATCGGCGTGATCACGTCCACGAGCACGCCGTTGGGATCGGCGACGATGAAGTGCCGCTGGCCGAACTCCTCGTCGCGCAGTGTCAGCTCCGGGGCCAGCCCCTCGCGTACGACCAGCCGCTCCCACTCGGCGTCGACGTCGGCGACCTCGAAGTTGATCAGCAGCCCCGCGACCGGCCGGCGGTAGGCCGGGGGCAGTGTCGGGTGCCGGTGGTCGAGCAGGGCGAGCTCGTACGGGCCGTGGCGCAGGCTCACGTACCAGTCGGCCTCGAAGGTCACCTCGTATCCGAACAGCCGGACGTAGAAGTCCTTCGACGCGGCGAGATCGGCCGTGCACACCACCGGATACACGCTGCTCAGCTCCACGTGCTTCTCCTCCCAAGTTTCACGTACCAACGGTATGTGGGCGTACGCTATGTGGGATACCGTCGGTATGTCAAAGGGGGCGCAGTGACCAGGACGGAGCAGAAGGAACGCACCCGCCGCACGTTGCTCGCCACGGCAAGGCGCCTGTTCGCGACCAAGGGCTATGCCGGGGTGGGGCTGGCGGAGATCGTCGGCGAGTCCGGCGTCACCAAGGGCGCTCTCTACCATCACTTCAGCGGCAAGCCCGAGCTCTTCCGGGCCGTGCTGGAACAGGTGCAGCGTGAGGTGGCCGACCGCGTGGCCGCGGCGGCCGAGGCGGAGGACGACTCGTGGGCGCAGCTCAAGGCGGGATGCGCGGCGTTCGTCGCGGCCGGCGCCGACCCCGAGGTGCAGCGGATCATGCTCATCGACGGCCCCGCGGTGCTCGGCTGGAACGAATGGCGCGCGATCGACGAGGCCACCAGCGTCCGGCACCTGACCGAGGCGCTGGCGGCCCTCGTCGCGGACGGCTCCATCCCCGCCCAGCCGGTGGCGCCGCTGGCCCGCCTGCTGTCGGGGGCGATGAACGAGGCCGCGCTGTGGCTGGCGCAGTCCGCCCCCGACGAGCTGGCCGACACCCAGGTGGCGCTGTCCCGTCTCCTCGACGCGCTACGAGCCTGAGACGGCGCAGGTCTGCCCGTTGAGTGCGACGTTCACCGCCGCCTACGGCGGCGGTGAACCCGACCTGGGTCTGCGACCCAGGGGCATCCCGAGCGTCGCCGCCACCGTGATCAGGGCGGAGGGCGGGCTGAGGTGCCCCGCCAGGTCCCTGGCCACGACGTACATGGTGTACAGGCGGTTCAGCTCGCCGGAGAAGCCGCCGATCGTGCTGGTCGTGCTGCCGGCGAGGACGAATCCGTCCGGCTCCAGGCGGTACAGGTCGTATCGCCAGCGCGGCGAGGAACAACGTCAGAGTGAGGAATCCGAGGGTGAGGCCAATCGCTCCCAAGGATCGTCCGCAGAGCCGCATGGGGCTCTCTTCTGATCGAGCCGGCACCCCCTCGCAGTGATCGTGAACGAGTTCTCGTGTTCCGTAATGCCGGACCGGCCGTGTTACCTTTTCCCGCCGGCGCCCGTCATGGGGGTGACGACCGAAGACGAACGGTCGCCACACCGACGAGCGAATCGAGAGCAGGATGCTGACCACCATCATGTACGTGACGGTCTACGTCACCGACCAGGACCGCGCGCTGGAGTTCTACACCGAGGGGCTCGGCCTGGACAAGCGCATCGACGCCCCCGGGCCCGACGGGCGTTTCCTCACCGTGGGCGTCCCCGGCAGCCCGGTGCAGATCCTCCTGTGGTCGCACGCGCCGGCCGCCGGACAGCCGGGCGGCGCGGACCGGAGCGGCGCGCCGGGCCCGCTGATCCTCGAATCCGACGACCTGCGGAAGGACTTCGAGATCATGCGCGGGCGCGGCGTCACCTTCACGGAGCCCGAACCCGTGGACTACCCGTTCGGCGTCCGCGTCGAGGCGGTGGACCCGGACGGCAACCGGATCTCGCTGCGCCAGCAGCGGAAGCCGTGACCGCCCACCCGCCCGGCCTGGTGACCGAGGCGTTCGAGGCCCAGCGCGACCGGCTGCGCGCCGTCGCGTACCGCGTGCTGGGCTCGCACGCCGACGCCGAGGACGTGGTCCAGGAAGCCTGGATGCGCCTGGTCCGCCAGGACGAGTCGGCCATCGGCAACCTGGCGGGCTGGCTGACCACCGTGGTCGGCCGCATCAGCCTGGACCTCCTGCGATCCCGCCAGGCCCGCCCCGAGACGGCCTGCGGGCAGGAGCTCGCCGACCTCGTGGTGAGGCCCGCCGACGACCCCGCGCCGGACGAGCAGGCGGCGCTGGCCGATTCGGTCGGCCTCGCCCTGCTCGTCGTGCTCGACTCGCTCACCCCGAGCGAGCGGCTGGCGTTCGTGCTGCACGACCTGTTCGCGGTCCCGTTCCAGGAGATCGGCCAGATCCTCGGCAGGTCGGCCGACGCCGCCAAGACGACCGCCAGCCGCGCCCGCCGCAAGGTCCGGGCCACGGACCGGTCGGCCGGCCACGGTCGCGAGCAACGGGAGGTCGTCCAGGCGTTCCGCGCCGCCGCGCTCGGCGGCGACTTCGAGGCGCTGCTGCGCGTCCTGGACCCGGACGTGAAGCTGACCGTCGACACCCCCGGCGGCGTGGTCGTCACGCTCGGCGCCACGGCGGTCGCGGCCGGCGCCCGCAGGTTCTCCGGCGAGGTCGCCCGCCAGCGGCCCGTGCTGGTCAACGGCCGCCCCGGCCACATGTCCTGGCGCGCCGACGGAACGCCGCTGTCCGTCATCGCCTTCACCGTCGCCGGACGGCGGATCACCGACATCCACATCGTCGTCGATCCGGCCAAGCTCGCCACGATCGAGGTGGCCGCCCCGGCCTGAGCCGGTGTCGTCAGGGCCGGTCCGTACGGGGGAAGCCCGTCCGGGCCGGCCGGTCGGCGCGGCAAATGCGGCATCTGGACCGGTTGAACGGCGGCCCCTACCATGGGCGGGTGCGGCTGAACGTCCTCGGGCCCATGGAACTCGTCGTGGCCGGGCAGGCCGTACCGGTCGGACCGCCGAAGCAGCGAGCCCTGCTGGCCCTCCTCGCGATGCACGCCGGCCGCGTGCTCCCCACCGACCTCCTGGCCGACCGGCTGTGGTCCGGCGACCCGCCGCCGAGCGCCCAGGCAAGCCTTCAGGTGTACGTCTCCAACCTGCGCCGCCGCCTGGAGCCCGACCGGCGGCCGGGCACGCCCCCGGCCGTCCTGGTCAGCGCCGCCGACGGGTACGGCCTGATGACCGGCGGCCTCGGCCTCGACACGAGGGACTTCGGCACGCTCGTGTCGGCCGGCTCCGGCCACCTGGCCGGGGGACGGCACGAGCAGGCGGCGTCCGCCCTCGCCGAGGCGCTCGACCTGTGGCGGGGCGACCCCTACGCGGACGTGCGCTCGCAGGACTGGGCACAGCCGGAGATCGGCCGCCTGGAACAGGTACGGCTGGACGCGGTGGAGGGGCTGGCCGCGGCCCTGCTGGAGCTGGGCCGCCACACCGACGTGGTCGCGTGGCTGGACCCGTTCGTCCGCGAGCACCCCCTGCGGGAGCGCGCCTGGGAACTGCTGGTGCTGGCCCACTACCGGGCGGACCGGCAGGCGGCGGCCCTCGAATGCCTGCGCAGGGTGCGGGAGGTGCTCGCCGGGGAGCTCGGCATCGACCCGGGGCCGCGGCTGCGCGAGCTGGAAGGCGCGGTGCTGCGCCAGGACGCCACACTGCTCCCGCCGGACCGGCCCGCCACCCCGCCCGCCCCGCTGCTCCCGCGGCCACGGACGGTCAGGTCCCCCGAGCCCCCGGCGGACCGGCCACCCTTCGTCGGCAGGCAGGACGCGCTGGCGTTCCTGACCGGGGCGGCGAAGGCGTCGTCCGCCGCCGGGCAGGTGGTGCTGGTGGACGGCGAGCCGGGCGTCGGCAAGACGAGCCTGCTGAAGCGGTTCCGCGCCACCGCCGACGTGCCCTTCGGATGGGGGGCGAGCCCCGACCACGAGACCGCGCCCGCCCTGTGGCCCTGGGAACGGGTCCTGCGCGACCTCGCCGCCGCGGTCCCGCGGGCAGCCCTGCCCGCCGAGGTCGGCACGTTCCTGTCGGGCGGGCCGGAGGCGGTCCCGGCGTCCGACGCGCAGGGGGAGCGGCTGCGGTTCTTCGAGGCGGTCGGCACGTTCCTGGCCGGTGTCGGCCCGGCGGTCGTCGTACTGGAGGACGTCCACGCGGCCGACGACGCGACGCTGCGGCTGCTGGTCCACGTGGCGTCCACCGCCCGGCCGGGCCTGCTGCTGGTGGCGACCTTCCGGCGGCACGAGGCGTCGCCGCTCACCGCGACGCTGTCGGCGCTGTCGCGGCTCGGCGCACGCCGGCTCGGCCTGGACGGGCTCGCCACCGACGAGGTCCGCGCGCTGGTCCGGGATCTGTCTGGCCGCGATCCGGGCGGCGACAGGGCCGAGGAGCTGCGCCGGCGCACCGCCGGGAACCCGTTCTTCCTCGCCGAGCTGGCCCGGGCGGGCGAGGAACTGCCGCGGGGCGTGCTGGACGTCGTGCTGCACCGGGTGACGGGCCTGGGGGAGGAGGCGGCCCGCGTGCTGGAGCTGGCCGCCGTGATGGGCGACGAGTTCGAGGCGGTCGTCCTGGCCCGGGTCGCCGGACGCACGGTCGGCGACCTGCTGCCGCCGCTCGACGCGGCGCTCGGCGCGGGGCTGATCCGGGAGTCGTCCTACCGGCTGGGCGGCTACGAGTTCGCGCACGCCCTGGTGACCGACGCGTTGTCGTCGCGCCGGTCGCGGTTGTGGCGGGCGCGGGTGCACGAGCAGATCGCCGGCGTCCTCACCGACCTCCACGGGGACCGGGACGACCGCGCGGCGATGATCGCGCGGCACTGGCTGGCGGCGGCCGAGCTGGGCGCCGAGTCCGCCCGCATGGCGATGGACTACGCCGCCCGCGCCGCGCGGGCGGCCCTGCGGCGGCACGCGCCCGACGACGCGGCCGGGTCCTGGCAGGAGGCGCTGGCGGCGGCCGAACCTGCCGGGGCAGGCGCGGCCGAGCGGTTCGAGCTGGCCGTCGGCCTGGCGGAGAGCCGCTACGCCGCCGGCCGGTTCGACGAGGGCTACGAGGCGGTCGAGCAGGCGCTCGCCATGGCCGGCGGCGACCTGGACAAGGCCGTCAGGGCCGCCGACATCGCGATGGGCCACGGCGTCTGGGTGCCCTTCCGGTACGGGCTCGACGTGGCCGCCCTGCGGGACGCGACGGACCGGGCCGTGCGCGAGCTGCCGCCGTCCACGCCGGCCTGGGCGACGGCGCAGGCCGTCCGGGCCGTCGTGCTCGCCCAGACCGGCCGCGAGGACGAGGTCGGCGCGGTGTCGTCGCGGGCCGTGGTGGCGGCCGAGCGCGCGGGCGACCCGGCGCTGCTGCGGCGCGTGCTCCACCTGCGGCTGCTCGCCCTCCAGGGTCAGGACTTCATCGAGGAGCGCGCCGGGACCGCCCGGCGGCTGCTGGCGGAGCCGGACCTGTCGTCCCAGCTCAGGGTGATCGCCCAGCTCCACCTCGTCGTCCATCTCGTGGGGCGGGGCAGGGTGCCGCAGGCCCGCGAGCTGCTGGCGGAGATCGGCGCGCCGCTGCGCGACCTGCACCATCCCACGCTGGCGTTGCAGGCGGCGGTGGCGAACGTCGGGCTCGACCTGTTCCAGGGCGTGCCCGACCCGGCCCGGCACTTCGAGCCGGTCAGGGCGACGCTGTCGTTCGCCGACCTGGCCTACTTCGAGGTGAGCATGCTCGCCGTCCGGGCCGAGACGCTCATCCAGGAGGACCGCCTCGGCGAGGAGGTGGCGTGGATCGAGGAGATGGCCCGGCGCACCGGCCTGGCCGGGCCCGCCTACGTCCTGGCGTACACGCTGGCGGGCCTGGGCGAGCACGAGCGCGCCCGGCGGCTCCTGCGTGAGACGCCCCCGCCGCCGCGCGACTACCACTGGGCGATGGCCACGATGTGCCGGCTGCACGCGGCGATCCGGCTCGGCGAACCGGACGTCGTGCGGGAGGTCTACGACGCCTTCCGTCCCTTCGCCGGGCTGCTGCACGTCAACGGCACGTGCACCACCGTGGACGGGGCCTACGACGGTCACATGGGGGAGGCGCTGCTGGCGCTCGGGGACCGCGAGGGGGCGCGGGCCCACCTGCGGGAGGCGGTGCGCCTGCTGGAGCGGGCAGGTGCGGCCTACTGGCTGACAAGGGCCCGCCAAGCCCTCGACAAGTGCACGTAGAGGCGGGCCGCGCACTCTGTTCCCGACACGTGAGGGAACAGACTGATGATCACACCAGAACACCTGACCGGCTTCCTGATGATGCACGCCGGTTTCCGCGCCGAGTTCGGCCGCCTGGCCGAGGCGTGCGGCGACCCGCGTGACGACGCGCACGAGGAGCTGCTGGAGGAGCAGCTCGCGCTCGTGCTGGACATGCTGCACGCCCACCACTCGCACGAGGACGCCACCCTGTGGCCCAAGCTCGCCGGCCGCGCCCCGGAGGCGGCGCCCGCGCTGGCCGAGCTGGAGTCCGAGCACTCCCTGCTCGACCCGCTCGTCGAGGCCGCCGCCGACCGCGGGACGCCCCTGGCCGAGCGCGCGCCCACCCTGCGGCGGCTGCACGAGCTCGTCAACGAGCACCTCGACCACGAGGAGCGGACCGCAGTGCCGCTCATGCTCCGCCACCTGACCCCCGACGACGTCGAGGCCGACAGACGCCAGGCGATGGACGACTTCGGCCGCCGCCGGGTCCCCGTCATCCTCGGCTGGCTCGCCTCCAGCGCGGACGCCGGCCTGCTCGCGGCGTCGTACGCCGACCTGCCGGTGGTGGCCCGGCTGATGTTCCGCCTGTTCTGGTGGCCGGCCTACCGGCGGCGCTTCGCCCGCCTGTACGCCGCCGCCGCCCCCGCGATCGCGATCCTGGAGCCGTGATGACCGCATCCGCACCGACAACGTGGCCGCGCGAGGCGGCCGAGGTCTTCGACCGCGCCCTGGTCTGCCAGTACGCCTCGCTCACCCGCGACGGGCGGCCCGTCACCTGGCCCGTCACGCCGTACGTCGGCGCGGGCGGCACGTTCGACGTGAGCACCGGGCTCACCTACCCCGACAAGGCCGAGCGCGCCCGCCGCGACCCGCGCGTCGCGCTGCTCTGCTCCGGGGCCGGGGACAGCGGGCCGGACCGGGCGCCCGTCGTCCTCGTGCAGGGCCGGGCGACCGTGCGCGACGCGGATCTGCAGGCCGGCACCGACCGGTACGTCCGCGAGTCGACGGCCAAGACCGGCGCCGGGTTCGCCGGGATGCCGTGGTTCCTGGTGAAGCGGCTGGGATGGTACTTCGCCCGCGTCTGGGTGGAGGTCACCCCCGAGCGGATCGTCCGGTGGCCCGAGGGCGACCTGTCCGGGACGCCCGAGGTCTGGACCAGCCCGGGGGACGTCGCCGTCCCCGCCTCCGACCCCGCCCCCACGGGCCCCCGGCTGCCGAGCCGGTCCGCGCCGCCGATGGACTGGCGGCCCTTCGCCGACCGCGCCGCCCGCCTGGGCGAGCCCGTCGTCACCATGGTCGCCGACGGCCTGCCGCTGGCCGTGCCCACCCGCTCCGCCGTACGGACCGAGGCCGGCTTCGACCTGCGGCTGCCCGTCGGCGTCCGGGCCGCCGGAGGGCCGGTGTGCCTGACCTTCCACCGGCACGGCCCGGCCATGGAGTGGCAGGAGAACGTGGTGCTGGTCGGCAGCGGTGCCGGAGCGGGCGACCGGCTGAGCGTACGGGTGGAGCGGGCGCTGAACGACTGGAGCCTCCCGGAGAACCGGCGCGAGCGCGGCCGTTCGTTCCTCGGCCAGGGCAGGATGCTCAGGAAGCGGCTGGAGGCCGAGGCCGCCCGGCGGGGCCAGCCGGTGCCGCGCGTCCGCCGTCCGCCCGCGTGACGCCGGGGGCCGGGGTGATGCGCCGTACCACCACGCCGACCAGCCATCGCGCCGGCACGTAGCCGAAGTGCCGCGAGTCGCGCGAGGCCGCGGCGTTGTCGCCGAGCACGACCAGGCACCCCTCGGGCACGACCCGGCCGGGCGCCCGCGGCAAGGCGGCGACCTCACGGGGAACGGGGTCGCCGGGGACGGCGGTCGCGCGCTTGATCACCCGGAACGGCTCGTCGGCCGGCTCCGGTGCCGCGGACCTCCCGGCCGGCGCGCGGGGGTCCGTGGCGAGCGCGGCCTCGGCCGCCATCTCCGGCCACATCTCCGTGAGGCTGCCGGACAGCAGCACCACCTGGCCGCGCCGGACCGCCGCCAGGGGCGTCCGCCGGACCAGCACCCGGTCGCCGTCGCGGTAGGCCGGTTCCATGCTCACGCCCGCCACCGTGATGACGACGTAGCGACGGCGCAGCCGGACGGCGACCGCGGCCGACGCCCCGAGGACACACCCCGCTGCCGTGAGCAGGGCCAAGGCGAGCCTCAACGGCGCTTCCCTCCCCTCATCGCGTCACGGGCTCCTCGGCGTAACCGGCCGCCTGGACGGTGAACAGCCGGGCGTACGTGCCCCGGGCGGCGAGCAGGTCGGCGTGCCGCCCCTGTTCGACGACCAGCCCGCCGGACAGGACGACGATGAGGTCGGCGTCCCGGATCGTGTTGAGACGATGGGAGACGAGCAGGCTGCTGCGGCCGTCGCGCATGCCCCGCAGCCGGTCGTGCACCTCGTGCTCGGCCTCGGGGTCCAGGCCCGCGTTCGGCTCGTCCAGGATCATCAGGTCCCGGTCCTCGCGGAGGAAGGCGCGGGCGAGCGCCACCCGCTGCCACTGGCCGCCGGACAGCATCACCCCGTTGCCGGGATCGTCCCCCTCGGCGTCGGTGAAGAACAGCCGGGTCAGCAGCGTCCCGTAGCCGTGGGGCAGGCCGGACAGGGTGCCGTCGATCCCGGCCCGGACGGCCGCGCCGCGGATCCGTTCCAGGTCGCCGAGCGCCGTCAGATCGCCCATGGCGATGTTGTCGGCCGCGCTGAAGTCGTAGGTCATGAAGTCCTGGAGCACCGCGCCGATGCGGTGGCGCAACTCCGCCACGGGCACGTCGCGCAGGTCCACCCCGTCCCAGAGGATCGCTCCCCTGGTGGGGTCGTAGAACCGGCACAGCAGCTTGACCAGCGTGCTCTTGCCGGCGCCGTTGTGGCCGACCAGCGCCGTCGACGCGCCGTGGGGGAGGAACAGGGTGACACCGCGCAGCGCCCACGGATGGTCGTCGCTGTAGCGGAACCAGACGTCGCGCAGTTCGATGCCGTGGCGAAGGGCGGGCAGGGGCGCCGGATCGTCCGGCGGGGGCAGGTCCGGCCCGGCGTCGACCACCGCGACGTAGTGGCCGAACAGGAGCACCTGGTGGTGCGCCCCGGCCATCGACGTGATCAGCCCGCCGAGCGCCCCCTGAAGGCCGGCGACCACGGCCACGAACATCGAGACGTCGCCCACCGTGACCTGACCCCGCCCGGCCGCGACGACGACCCACACCAGGCCACCGCCGGCGATGACCGCCGACAGCGCCGCCAGGGCCCCCTGGACGACGACCTCCCGCCGGTCCGTCCGCCGCCGGTAGTCGTCGGCGGCGCGCCGCTCGGAGATCAGCCGGCCGCGGAGATAGGCGCCGAGCCCGAACAGCCGGATCTCCTTGGCCGCCGTCGCGCTGGCGAGCAGGTCGCCGTACAACATCTGCCGCCGTTCCATCGGGCCGATCCGCCACATCATGGCGGCGCGCCGCCGGGACAGCTGCAGTTCCAGCAGCACCGTGGGGACGGCGGCGGCGAGCACGACGACGGTGAACCGCGCGCTGATCACGGTCAGCGAGCCGAGGAACCCGCCCATGGTGAGCGCCCCGCGTACCACCTCGAACACCGCGTCGGCGGTCCTGGCCGGTGCTGACGCGCTCTGCTGGGCCAGCCGGAGCCGGTCCTGGAAGTGCGGATCCTCGAACCTGGCCACCCCCGCCACCTGCTCGACCGCCGCGAACAGCTCGTCGTGCGCGCGCAGGGCGGCCCTGCGGTCCATCTCGGCCCGCAGGTACTGGGAGACCTGGGGCACGACCCCGAGCGCGACCCCCACCGCCGCGAGCCCCGCCGCGGGCCCCACCAGCCCGGACGGCGAGCCCGGCGCGGACGTCAACCGGTCCAGGACGGTCTTCGTCAGCCAGGCCACCGCGACCGGGATCACCGCGACCGCCGCGGTGCACACCAGATACGCCAGGCCGTGCAGAGGCGCCGAACGGAACGTCAGCGCCACCGCACGCGCAGCGGTGGCCGCGAACGCGCCGGGAGATGTCCGTGGTTCCCGGCTCACGCAGCCCTCGTGGCCCGCAGCAGGGCGACGTCGGGCGCGGTCGCGAGCAGCGCGCCGGTGCTGTCGACGACGTAGTGCGAGGGGAAGGCGTCGACCGCGAAGGCCCGGCTGAGCTCGCCGTCGAAGTCCTCCAGGGCCACGCGGGCCACCGGGGTGAGCGTCCTGACCATCTCGTCGCTGTCCTCCCGGTCACCGGCGAGGACGGCGAGCACCTGCCGGCGCCCGCCCGGCAGCGCCCGGGCGAACTCGACGAACTCCGGCAGCGTCTCCCGGCACGTCGTGCATCCGGGGCTGAAGAAGGCGACCAGGGTCTCGCCCGTCAGCAGGTCGCGGGAGACCTGCTCACCGTCGACGGTGGTGGCCAGGAAGTCGCCGACGTCCCCGCCGGCCCTGCCCGGCGAACGGTCACCGTGGGACAGGAGGCTCTGCAGTTGAGTGGTGTGCTCCCGCAGCCGTCTGACCACTCCCAGGGTCAGCACCAGGTCGAAGAGGCACAGCGCCCCCACCAGGATCATCCCGGTGACGAGCAACGACATGACGTTCTCCTTTCGGCACCGATCCAGCGCTCGCCGCCGCCGGGGACACGAACAGTTCGACCAGGTCGTCAAGCCGGCTGACGAGTACGGCCAGCACCACTCCCACGCCGCCCGCGACCGCCGTGCCGACCGGCTGCGACCACAGCTCCGGGCGGGCGGACCCGCCTATCAGGGCCACCGCCAGGAGCACGACGTTGCGGACCAGATGGCGTCGTCCCAGAGGGGCGGGCGACGCTCCGAAGCACCGGCAGGACGTCCGCACCCCGCGACGCAGGGCACGTGCCAGCGCCGCGCTGAACACGCCGAGCAGGACGACGGCGGCGGCCAGCCCCACGACGGACGCGAACGGATGCAGAACCTGCGCGGCGATCAGCACCGGGACGGCCGACTCCGCCGCGACGACCGCTGCCGCGGCCCGGCGGGTGGCCCGTGGGCTCGTGCCGTGCCCCAGCAGGGCGGCGAGCAGGGGTCCGGTCGCCCGTACGAACTCGGCGAAGGCCGTGCGGCCGCGGGCCTTGCTCAGTGCCGACACCGCGAAGACGACACCGATCAGACATTGGCCGCCAAAAGCGACAAACTCCACCAGATTTCCTCGATACGGAGATCAAAACGCGCTTGTCCGCCCGGACCGGGCGGACAAGCGTTCAACGGCTAGCAGTAGCTGGAGATGACCGTGCACGCGCCGCAATTCGTGCCGTGGACGAGGTCGTACAGCCGCTTGCCGTAGACGACCTGGCCGCCCATGGTGCAGCACATGTACCTCCACGTGCAGCCGGCCGCGGTGGCCGACGCGTCGGCCTTGGGCGCGACCCGCTCGAGCAGGCGGTCGCTGATTCTCGTGATCGTCGCGATCATGGTTCCGCTCTCCTTCACCAACTGGTCCTCACGAAGGCCCGTGCTTGCCGTTCCTCGATGGATCACTCCATCCTGAACGGCGCATCTCGCGATTTTGTGGCGGCCGGCGGTACGGGGATTCCCGCCCCCGGCAGGCACGGTGACCTGGGCCGACGGCGCCGCGCCGCCAGAGGTGCGGACCGGCGGTACGGGAAGCGGTACGCCCGCCGCGCTCACAGGTTCCTGAGGATGACGTCGGGCGTGCCCGGGGCGTCGCCGGTCTCGATGCGGGACCGTTCGCCGGCGCTGATGAGCCGGAGGTCGTGCAGGATCGTCGCGGCGTTGCGCCGGCATTCCCGGGCGCGATCCTCCGCCCCGAGTGCGCGGTGGACCAGGCCCAGGCCCCACCAGTGGCCGGCCTCCGTGCAGCTGCCGAGGTCGTCGGCCGCGCGGTCGGCGTCGAGCGCCATGAGGAAGTGGCGCGCGGACTCCTCGTGGTGGCCCATGCGCCGGTGGGCCTCGGCGATGTAGCCGAGCGCGATGGCCGAACCCACCAGGTCCTCGATCTCGCGGGTGCCGGACAGGGCGTCGCCGAAGGCCGTGACGGCCGCCTCCGGGGCGCCGCTGCGCAGGTACGTGAGCCCGAGGTTGGTCAGCGTGATCGCCTCGCCGTACCGGTTGCCCTGGCCGCATTCGAGGTCGACCGAGAGGCGGAAGTTGCCGATGGCCTCCGCGAAACGGCCCAGCCTGCTGTAGACGACCCCCATCCGGTCGAGCTGGGCGGCCTCTCCCCGGCGGTTGCCGGTCAGCCGGTGTTGTCCGAGTGACACCTTCAGGTGGACCAGCGCCTCGTCCAGCCGGCCGAGGTCGGCCAGCACGTAACCGAGGTCGCCGTGGGTGACCGCCCGGTGGTGGGGGTCGCGCAGGCGGTCGGCGGCGGCGGCGCCCATCTCGCTGACCTCCCACAACTCCCGCCACCGCCCTCGTTCGTACAGCGGGAAGAACAGCGCCGCCGACAGGGCGGTGACCAGGTCGTCGGCGCC
The DNA here is from genome assembly GCF_044547985.1 of Nonomuraea sp. NPDC052265. Lineage (NCBI taxonomy): Bacteria > Bacillati > Actinomycetota > Actinomycetes > Streptosporangiales > Streptosporangiaceae > Nonomuraea > Nonomuraea sp. NPDC052265. Next base: position 72,409 of record NZ_JBIUBJ010000020.1, on the reverse strand, counting down.
CAGCGCCGCGGCGCCGTCCAGCATGGCCGGAAGTTGGGCGGCCTCCGCGTCGACCCAGGCGTACACCTCCTGACGGTCACGGAAACCCGGCCTCGCGCCGGGCGTCGCCGGACCCAGCGTCGTACGCCAGACGGCGACGGGGATCACCTGCCTGCTCGCGTCCCTGGCCACGGCCAGCCGGCTGTGCAGCGCGCGCAGGACGGCACGCCGCCGCTCCTGCGGCGGGTCGTGCGCCACGGAGAGCTCCCGGGCGAAGAGCCGGGTGAGATCGTGCACGCAATAGCGTCCGGGGGCGACGGTCTGCACCAGATGCGCCTCGGTGAGCTGGTCGAGCAGGTCCTCCGCGGCCAGGACCGGGAGGCCGGCGAGCGCGGCGGCGGTGTCCACGCCGAGCTCCGTGACGTTGAGCAGGCTCATGCACCGGAACATGCGGGCCTGCGCCGGGTCGAGATCCCGGTAGCCGACCATGAGGCTGGCCCTGACCGCACGGTCCTCCAGCTCCAGCTCCGTGAGACGCCGTCCCTCCTCGGCCAGCCTCTCCGCCAGGGTCCGCCAGGTCCACGCGGGCCGCACCGAGAGGCGGGCGGCCGCGATCGAGAGCGCCAGCGGAAGGTACGCGCACTGCCGGGCCACGGCGTTCTGGGCCTCGGTGTCGGCGTCCGGCCCTGCCGCGTGATCGGGGGCGTGGCGGGTCAGCAGGGCGCGGCAGTCCTCCTCGGGCAGCACCTCCAGCTCGTACGGGATCCGGCCCTCCAGCGCGGCGAGCGTCCTGCGGCTGGTCACGATGACACCGCAGGTCGGGCTCGCCGGGAGCAGCGCGCGTACCTGCTTGACGTCCAGCACGTTGTCGAACACGAACAGCATGCGGCGTCCGGCGGTGCGGGACCGGAACTGGGCGGCGGCCTCGTCGACGTCCGTGGGCACGGCGGCCCGGTCCACGCCGAGCGATCGCAGCAGGCGGCCGAGGGACCGCAGGGGGTCCAGCGGTTCGAGGTCCGGCGTCGAGCCGTGCAGGTTGAGGTAGAACTGCCCGTCGGGAAACCGGGCGGCGGCCTGCCAGGCCACCTGGACCGCCAGCGCCGACTTGCCGATGCCGCCACAACCGGAGATCAGGATCGGCTGCGGGCGTCTGCCGACCACGTCGCGCACGAGCGCCTCGATCAGCCCGGACCGCCCGACGAAACCCGGCACCACGGGGGGCAGCTCGCGGGGGGCGGCGGGCGCGCCGCCGCCCTCCGGCGTCCGGATCTCCACGGCGCCGTCCACGCCTTGTCTGAGGACGTGGAGTTGCGCGTCCACCAGTTCCGGGCCGGGCGACACCCCCAGGTCGTCGACCAGCCGCCGGCTGATCCCGCTGAACACCTCCAGCGCGGCGGCCTGCTCGCCGCAGCCGGCGAGCGCGATCATCAGCCGCGCGTGCGCCCGCTCGTGCAGCCGTTCCACCTGCGTGATCGCACGCAGCGGCGACAGGACGAGCTCGTGCCGGCCGAGCGACTCGGCCACCTCCGCGAACTCCAGCGCGGCCGTCACCCGCTCCGCGCTCAACGCGGACACCTTGGGATGGTTGTGCAGCGCCGGAACGTCCAGCAGCGGGCTGTCCCGCCACAGATCCATCGCCTGCCCGAACGACACCGCGGCCGCGTCGAGATCGGCCCTGTCACGATGTTCACGCGCCTGGCGAAGAAGGCGCCGGAATGCCAGGACGTCCACGTCGCCGTCCGCCACGGACAGCTGATAACCGTGCTGACGGCAAATGATGAGTTTCTTGTTCCGGGCCCCGTGATGCAATGTACGGCGAAGCTTGCTGACATGGCCGTGCACCGCTCTGATATGACCGTCGCCGGGCGCGTCCCCCCATAATGCGTCGGCGATGGATTCCATCGGCACCACCTGGTTCGCGGACAGCGCGAGCAGCCCGAGAACGCCTCTCTGCCGCTCGCCGCCCAACGCGACATGCGAGCCGCGCGTCCGCACTTCGAGCGGGCCCAGGATCCGCAGCCAGAGCGCCGACGTCGCCGGACCGCCGAGGGGATCGTCCGACGTGACCAGCGGAAGGACGTCCGACAGGCGGCGCAGGGTCGCGGCGCGCGGACGGCGCGTGCGGCCCTGCTCGACGTCGCGGATGACGGCGACGCTCACCCCGGACCGGGCGGCGAGTTCCTGCTGGGTCAGGCCGGCCTGTTCGCGTCGCAGGCGCAGCACGTCACTCAGGTTCTCCATTACTCATTGCCCTCACTGAAGGATAAGGAGTTCGAGAGCGATCCGGCGGTTCGCCCCGAAGAGCTTTACCCGTCCGGTCATGGCGCGCAAGGATTCTTCGGTCGTTCGCGTACGGGTGGGAAACGTTCGCACGCTCGGCTCACCGATAAGTCGCGGCTCTGGAACTCTCTGTCCGTCCCGGCGGGCGACGCCCGTGAAATCGTCACGGCATCCGTGGGGCCCCGGAGACGTGCCCGGTGAGGCGGTTATGGGATGAGGATGCTGATGCCCAGCATGCGCGCGCCCGTCTCCGTACGCGGCCGGTGCGTGCTGCCCGGCGCGAACACCACATAGCTGCCCGGCCCGAGCCGCCGCCCCCGGTCGATGAACTCGCCGGAGATCACGTAATAGCGTTCCTCGCCCTCGTGCACGTCGACATCGGGCCATTCGGTTCCCGGGGCGAAGTCGTACATCCAGCCGCGGGCCCACTCGGTGGCGGGCAGGCGCCGCCGGACGATCCCGGGGACGACCTCAACGGGATCGACCTCGTCAACGTGCAGGATCTGGACGTCGCTCGACTCTTGCGTCATGCCCCCATCGTCGCGGCGGACGACGTCCCCCGCCCAGTGTCTGGATTGACGTCTGCGGGTATTTTCCTGCCATGAGTGTTCAGCGAGTGGTCGCGCTGGTCCTGCCGCCACAGTCCCCGTTCGAGCTGGCGTGCGCCGCCGAGGTCTTCGGCGTGCGCCGTCCCGGCCTGCCCGCCCGGTACGGGTTCCAGGTGTGCGCCGAGCGTCCGGGCGTCGTGCCGACCCTGGCGGGATTCGACATGGCGGTCGGCGAGGGACTCCCGGCGTTGGAGACGGCCGACATGGTGGTGATCCCCGGATGGCACCGCCGTGACGACCCGGCGCCGCCCGCCGTGATCGACGCGGTCCGGAGGGCTCACCGGCGAGGCGCCCGCATCGTCACGATCTGCTCGGGCACCTTCCTGCTCGCCGAGACAGGGCTGCTGGACCACCGCCGGGCGACCACCCACTGGCGGCTCGCCGCCGAGCTCGCGGCCCGTTTTCCCGACGTACAGGTCGAACCCGACACGTTGTACATCGACCTGGGCGACCTCGCGACCAGCGCCGGCACCGCCGCCGGCATCGACCTGTGCCTGCACCTGGCCCGCGCCGACCACGGCGCAGCCTACGCCGCGCACATCGCCCGCCACATGGTCATGCCACCGCACCGCGAGGGCGGCCAGTTGCAGTACAGCACCGTGCCCCCCGCCGGCCTCCCGCCGGAGTCTCTGGCGCCGGTGCTCGACTGGGCCGCCGAACGGCTGCACGGCCCCCTCACCCTCGACGACCTCGCCGCACAGGCCAAGGTCTCCGCGCGGACCCTGGCCCGCAGGTTCGCCGACCAGCTCGGTGTCAGCCCTGGCCGATGGCTCCTCCAGCAGCGCGTCACGGCGGCGCGCGCGCTGCTGGAGGAGACCGATCTCCCGGTGGAGACGATCGCGGTCAAGGTCGGCCTGTCCTCGGCCGCCAACCTCCGCAGACGTTTCCACTCCCTGGTCCACACCACGCCGGCCGCCTACCGGCGCTCCTTCGGCCGCCACGCGGGCGGCCCCTCGTCGTAGCCGGTCCGCTGCCGGTCGGTCAGGGGCGTGCGTAGCGCCGGAACATGATTCCCGAGGCGAGGGAACGGTGCTCGACCATGCGCAGCCGTACCTTCCCGCTCACGGCCAGGTACGGCTTGCCGCCCCCGACGAGCACCGGGAACTCGTACACCCAGAACTCGTCGATCAGGTCCAGCAGGGAGGCGGCCAGCTCGGGGCCGCCGATCTGGAGGGTGCCGTCGATCTCCTGCTTGAGGCGCGTCACCACGGACACGGCGTCCTCGCGGCGGACGATCGTGACCCCTTCGGGGACGGTCTGGAGGGTGTCGGAGAAGACGTACCGCGGCGTCACCTTGTAGAGCTCGGCGAACTCCCGCTCGACGGGCGGCGCGCCTTCGCCGCCGAGGTCCTGCGTCCAGGGCTTCTCCATCGCCTCGTACAGCCGCCGCCCGAACAGGAACGCCCCGGTCCGGCGAAGATGGTCGTTCGCCGCCTGGTGGAAGTCCTCGGGCGGGTCCATGAAGTCCATGCCACCGCCGGCATCCTCGATGTAGCCGTCGATCGAGGTGTTCATCCAGTAGATGACCTTGCCCATGAATGTCTCCTGAGTCGTGGTGGTCGTCCTGAGTGGAGACCCGGTGGAGCGCCGGAACTCATCGCGGCCAGGGCCTCGAAATCTCATGACGATCGTTCGCGTCCGCGCAGCCGTCCGAACCAGGCGGGGACGTCATGCTCGTCGTCGAATCCCCGCGCGACGACGATGTCGGTGGAGGAGTGCAGCAGGATCGACAGCACGATGGTCACCGCGACGAGTTGGAACACCTGCTGGGCGGCGGCGATCCCCGAGGCCAGGACGAGCAGCCCGTACACGACGGAGGCGAAGCCCTTGGGGCCGAACCAGGCCACCGCCGCCTGCTCGCGCACCGAGAGCCCGGAACGCAGGAACGACACCCAGATCGCCACCGGCCGCGCCAGCACCAGCGCGAGCACCGCGAACAGCCAGCCCTGCCAGCCGACCGAGCCGAGCAGCGCCGGGGTGATGAGCGCGCCGAACACCAGCAGCGCGGCCAGCTTGAAAAGCTCGGCGATGAGCTCGCCGAAGTGCTCGAACGACTCCCGCTGCCGCGGCCCGAACGTGGCCACGGTGATACCGGCCGAGAAGGCGGCCAGGAACAGGTTGCCGTGCGTGGCCTTGCCCACGGCCAGCACGAGCAGGCCGATGGCCAGGGCGTTGAGCGGCTCGTAGGCGGTGGAGGCGGCGAACCAGCGGGTCTGCTCCAGCTTGATCGCCGCCCACGGGATCACCACCCCGATGACGATGCCCAGCCCCAGCTCAAGCCCCAGCTCGCCCAGACGCAGATCGTCGGAGCCCGCCGCAACGGCCAGGAAGAGGATGACGAAGGGCAGCGCCAGGCCGTCGTTGACGCCGGACTCGACGTTGAGGAGCTGCCGCAGCCGGGGCGGCACCTTCTCGTTGCCGACCAGGGCGGCGGCGAAGACGGGGTCCGTCGGGGCCAGGATCGCGCCGATCAGCAGCGACTCGACCCAGCCCAGGCCGAGCAGCCAGTGGGCGCAGGCGGCGGTGATGACCAGGGTGAGCGGCAGCCCCCAGCCGAGCGCCCGGCCGGGCAGCTTCCAGGCGCCGCGCAGCTCGGCCCAGCCCACCCGCATCCCGTCGGTGAACAGCACGGTGAACAGCGCCAGCTCGGCCAGCGTGCCGACCAGGTCGTCACCCGGCCTGAGCGAGACCACGCCGAGCACACCGTCGCCCAGCACGAACCCGGCCACGAGGAACAGCGCGGCCGTGGACAGGATGGTGCGGTGGGCCAGGCTGGACAGCAGCACGGCCAGCAGCAGGACGCACGCGAACGCGGTCAGCGGCGCGCTCATCAGCGGCTCCGCCGGACAATCACCATGGAACGCCTCCGGTCAGGATCAACGGACGACCTTGCCGACCAGACTTCCCGGCGCACCGGCGCCCACCCTAACAGGGACGCCGCCACAGATCACAGCGCCGCGGGGCGGCCGGCGTCCGGCCCGAGCGATCTTCACGGTTCGTCCGGCGCGGACCGTCAGGGCTCGTCCTGCCATGGAACCGGTGTGAGCCGGCCCGTCTCCCAGTCCGGGCGCAGGATGCCGTAGGCGACGGACTCGGGCCGGCCGACGTGAAAGGGCCACTCCTCATCGGTGAGGAAGGCGACCGGGTCATCGACATCCTCAGGTGCGAACCTGACGAACACTGCTGTCATGATCCAGCCTTGTACCAGAACCTGGCGGGGGCCGCGATCGCCGCGCAGGTCATCCGCCCTGCGCCTGGCGGGCGGCCTCGGCGGTGACGCGGTCGATGGCCTGGACGGCGACGCCGGGCTGGTCGACGTAGATGTAGTGCTCGCTGTTCGCGGCCGTGCTGAGCTTGCTGCGGCCGGACAGCGCGAGCCACTTGCGCTGGCCCGCGGCCCACGCCCGCTCCAGACGCGGCCCGTACGCGGGCAGGGCCTCCAGGTACGGCTTGCCGTGCCTGATCACCTCTACGGGGATGTCACCGGCGGAGCGGACCTCGCCGTCGGTGACGACGAGCTTCTCCGGGTTCTGCCCCTGGAAGATCGCCAGGTTCTGCGCGCGCAGTTCGGCCGCCGGGCCCTTGGCGGACGCGGGGATCGCCTTCTCGATGTCGCTCATCATGGTGGGCGGGGTGGCGTCCAGCAGGACCAGCCCCTTGATTCTGTCCTGGTGGTCGGGGGCGTACCTGGCGGCGATCAGGCCGCCCAGCGAGTGACCGGCCAGGACGACCGGATCGTCACCGGCGACGCGGTCGAGCACCCCGGTCAGGATCCTGCCGCTGCCGGCGAAGTCCTGCGGGCCGTCCGGCTGGTCGCTCGCGCCCGCGCCGAGCCGGTCGTAGGAGCAGACCCGGTTCTTCTCGCTCAGCGCCTTCTGCAGGGCGGCCATCTTGTCCAGCCCGTCGCCTCCGCCGTGCAGCAGGACGACGACCGGCCTGTCCTTCGCCGGCTCGCCCGAACAGGACACGTTCACCGACCGGCCCGCCACGGAGATCTTCTCGGTGCCGGAGATCGGGGCGGCCTCGGAGGTCGGTGTGGAGGGGGCGAAGGGGTCCCAGTTCTCCATCCGGTCGCCGTCGCAACCGGCGACCCCCGCGCCGAGCCCGACGCAGCACAGCGCGGCCACAACGGGTGTCTTGATCCTGCCGAGCATGAGGTCCTCCAGTGAGAGAGTCGACGCCGGGGTGAGGCGCACGGCGGGTGCGAGCGGAAGAACGCGAACGGAACGCCGTGGCTGCGCTGCAACGCTACGGACCGGGCGGTGTCTGGATCTTCACCGCACAGTGGACATTCACCGGTAGCTCGCGCGGGGGACAAGCGCGGGCCGCGGGGAAGGGCCGCCGTCCCCCGTGCGAGCTACCCGAGAGTGTCCACCGCACGGTGACGATTCCGGACCGCCACATCTCTAGCGTTTCCGGCATTGCGGTGGCCTCCGCCGTGGAGCCGTCCGCCAGATGAGGGAGTCGTCATGCGATTGTTCAAACAGCTCGTGCCTGTCGCGGTGGTCGCCTTCGCCGGCGGCGCGGTCGTGGGCGCGGTGCAGGGGAGCCCGCTGCTCACCCTGCTCCTCGGCCTCGGGACGGCCGTGCTGGCGCTGTTCGTGTACGCCCGCGTGGTGCGGTGGTCCGAGAAGCGCGCGCCGGCGGAGGTGGCGACGCGCGGCGCGTCCCGCGCCCTCGTACGGGGGGCGCTGCTCGGCGCCGCGCTGTTCACGGCCGTCATCGTGAACCTCGCCCTCGTCGGCGGCTACCGGATCGACGGCCTGGGCTCCCCGGCGGGCGCGGCCGGGATGTTCGGCTTCATGGCCGCCGCCGCGGTCACGGAGGAGCTGCTCTTCCGCGGCATCCTGTTCCGGATCGCCGAGGAACGCATGGGGACCTGGCTCGCGCTCGTGCTGACCGGCCTGCTGTTCGGCCTGTCGCACCTGTTCAACCCGCACGCCGACCTGTGGGGCGCGGTCGCCGTCGCGATCGAGGCGGGTGGCATGCTCGCCGCCGCCTACGCCGCCACCCGTACCCTGTGGGTGCCGATCGGCGTGCACTTCGGGTGGAACTTCGCGGCGGCCGGCATCTTCAGCGCCGAGGTCTCGGGCAACGGCGCGACGCAGGGATTGCTGCACGGTGTGACGTCGGGCCCGGCCCTGCTCACGGGCGGCGCGTTCGGTCCCGAGGCGAGCCCGTACGCGGTCGTGGCCGGTCTGCTGCTGATGGCCGGGTTCATGTGGCTGGCCCGCCGCCGTGGCACCGTGGTCCCGTTCCGGCGCGGCACGAGCGCTACGCTCACCCGATGATCGATCTGCGGCGTGCCACGGACCTGTGGCGGCGGTGCGACGTCGTCGTCCGGGACTTACTGTTCGGCCTGCTGCTGGCCGTCGCGTCCCTCCTGCCGGCGCTCCACGGCAAGGGGACGCAGGTCGGCGACCTGCCGGCCCGCCCCTTGGACGCGGTGGCGTACGCGGTGATCGCCCTGGAGTGCCTGCCGCTCGCCGTCCGCCGGCGGTGGCCGGCCGTGTGCCTGGCCCTGGTGTCGCTCGGTTTCACCCTTGACCAGCTGCGCGCCTACCACGTGCTGGCGAGCAACGTGCTGCCCATCGCGCTGATCAGCGCGGGCGCCCACCTGGAGCGCCACCGGCGCGTCACCGTGGTCCTGCTGTCGGTGGCGTACGTGCCGCTCGCGTTCGCGCTCACCCGGCTCGGCGCGCCCGAGAAGGCGGAGGGGTACGTGGTGTTCTACCTGGCACTCGTCCTCGCCTGGGGCATCGGCGCGTGGCTGCGGTCCACCCGCGCAGCCGAGGCGGAGCGCCGCCGCCACCTCGCCGAGGCCACCCGCGCCGCCGAACGCACCCGGATCGCCCGCGAGCTGCACGACGTCGTGACGCATCACGTGACGGCGATGGTGGTGCAGGCCGAGGCCGCCCGCTACCTGACCGCCGTCCCCGAGCGTCTCGACGCGACGCTGAGCGCCGTCACCGACACCGGCCGGCGGGCCATCGCCGACCTGCGGCACATGCTCGACCTGCTCAAGGCCGACCATGACACCGACGTCGGCCTGCCGTCCGCCGGCGAGCTCCACACCCTCGTGGAGCAGACCCGCCGGGCCGGGCAGCCGGTGGAGTTCGCCGAGGGGGGCAGCTGGGCGGAATCGGCGGGCAGCGCCGAGTTCGTCACCTATAGGGTCGTGCAGGAAGCCCTGACGAACGCCCTCAAACACGCCCATGGCAGCCCGACCGTGGTCGAGGTGCGCTACGGCGAGAAGGAGATCAGCGTGGTGGTCAGCACCGACGGCACCGGCTCCCGGGCCGCCTCCCCGGGTGGGAGCGGGCGGGGCCTGGCCGGGCTGCGCGAGCGGGTGGAGGCCCTGGGCGGCGAGTTCGGCGCCGACCGGCAGGCGGGCGGCGGCTTCGTGGTACGGGCCCGCATCCCCGCGGGCAACCCGTCGTGAACGCGCCCGTCCGGGTGCTGGTCTGCGACGACCAGGCGCTGATCCGCACCGGCTTCGCGACGATCATCGACGCCCAGCCGGACCTGGAGGTGGTGGGGGAGTGCGGCGACGGCCGCGCCGCGGTGGACCTCGCCGGCCGGCTGAGCCCCGACATCGTCGTCATGGACGTGCGCATGCCGGTGCTCGGCGGCATCGAGGCCACCCGCCTGCTGGCCGGCGCGGGGGTCGCGAACCCGGTCAAGGTGCTCGTGGTGACGACGTTCAACCTCGACGAGTACGTCTACGAGGCGCTGCGCGCGGGGGCCAGCGGATTCCTGCTCAAGGACGCCCCGCCGGCGCAGCTCCTGCAGGGCATCCGCACCGTCGCCTCGGGCGCGGCGCTGCTGGCCCCCGAGGTGACGCGGCAGCTCGTCGGCCGGTACGCGGCCCGCATCCGCCCCGCCCCGGCCGCGTCCGAGGACACCGTGCTGACCCCGCGCGAGCTGGAGGTGCTGCGTCTCATCGCCGACGGCCGGTCCAACAGCGAGATCGCCGCCACGCTGGTGATCAGCCAGGAGACCGTCAAGACGTACGTGTCACGCATCCTGACCAAGCTCGACCTGCGTGACCGCGTACAGGCGGTGGTCTACGCCTACCGCAGGGGCCTGGTGACCTGAGGGCCAACGCGCCGGACCCCGAGGCGCGTCCCGACGGCTCGTACGGCCGGCCGGCGCCCGAACCGGCCCGGCCGTACGAGAACTGCGGCGAAGCTACTTCAGGCTCCCCGCGGTGATGCCGCTCACCACCTGACGGTTGAACACCACGTACACGGCGATCATCGGCAGCGTGATGATCGACAGGGCCGAGAACAGCAGCCCGTAGTCGGTGACGTACCGGCTGGAGAAGGCCAGTAGACCGGTCGGGATCGTCTTGAGCGAGTCGTCCTGGATGTAGAGCAGGGCCAGCAGGAACTCGTTCCAGCACGACAGTGCCGAGAACACCGCCACCGTGGCCAGCCCCGGCCGCAGCAACGGCAGTGCGATCAGCAGGTAGACCCGCAGGTCGGAGGCGCCGTCGATGTGCGCGGCCTCGAACAGCTCGCGTGGCAGCGCGTCCAGGTACACCTTGATCAGGTACGTGGCCAGCGGCAGCCCCATGGCCGTGTACGGGATGATCAACGCCCATCGGGTGTCGCTCAGCGCCAGCTCGGTGAACATCGTGCTCTGGGCGATGAAGTACGACTGCAGCGGCAGCAGCAGCCCGAGTGCCAGCAGGCCCATCAGCAGCCCGCGCCCGCGGAACTCGAAGCGGCTGAACGCGAACGCCGCCGCCGACGACAGCGCCAGGATCAGCAGCACCGACACCGAGGTCACGATCACGCTGTTGAGCGCGTACCCGCCGATGCCGCCGACCTCCCACGCCTCGGCCCAGCGGCCGAAGTCCAGCGCCTCGGGCAGGGCGAACGGGTCGGCGAAGATCTGCGCGTTGGACTTGAAGCTGGAGGCGACCATCCACAACAGCGGCAGGAAGAACGCCGCCGAGACCACGGCCAGCAGCACGGTCGAGAGCCTTCTCATCGGGCGGTCCTCCTGCGCAGGCGCATGAAGGCCAGCCCGATGAGCACGACGGCCGCGGTCATCAGCACCGCCATGGCGGAGCCGTACCCGACCTCGCCGTCGCGGAAGACGACGCGGGTCAGGTAGGTGGTGGGGATCTCCGTCGCGTTGTACGGCCCGCCGCCCGTCATGACGTAGAACAGGTCGAACGTCTGGAATCCGCCCGTGATGCAGAGCAGCAGGCAGACCTCGACCGCGTCCCTGATCATCGGCACCTTGATCCGGCGGAAGATGGCCGGCTCACCGGCGCCGTCGAGGCGGGCGGCCTCGATGACGTCCGACGGGATCTGGGCGAAGGCCGCGTAGAAGATCGCCATGTAGAACCCGGCGTACACCCAGCCGGAGACCGCGCAGACGGCCAGCAGCGCTGTGCTCTCGTCGCCCAGCCAGACCTTGCCCGGCAGGCCGACGAGCTCCAGCAGGGCGTTGACCAGGCCGAAGTCGGCGTTGTAGACGAACGCCCACAGCACGGCCACGACCACCATCGGCAGCATGACCGGCGTGAACAGCGCCACGCGGAACCAGGGCGCCCCGCCGCGCCGGGTGACCAGGAGCCCCGCCAGGACGAGCCCGACGGCGACCTCCACGACGATGGTCACCAGGATGTAGACACCGACATGAACAAACGAGTCCAGAAATATCGTGTCCTGGGCTGCTCTGAGGAAATTGTCGAAGCCGACGAACGTCATCGGCCCGAAGCCGGTCCATTCGGTCAGGCTGAACGCCCCGGTCGCCAGCGCGGGCGCGAGCACCGCGAAGCCGAACACCAGCAGCGCCGGGGCGGCGAACAGGTACGGCGTGAGCTTGCGTCTCATCCCGCGACGGCCAGCGCTTCCTTGGGAGACTTCGCCCCGCCGAGCACCGCGGCCAGAGCACGATAGAGCGCGTCGGCGCGCTTGAGGTCATAGCCGGTGTCCGGCGGGGAGACCACCGTCCTGGCGTCGGCCAGCAGGTCGTTGAGCCGGGTGGTGCGCGCGTCGACCTGCTCGGCGCCCTCCGCCCTGGCCTGGGGCACGGTGCCCGCCTTGACGAACGCGGCGGCGTTGGCCGGCGAGTTCAGCAGCGCCAGGAACTCGGCCGACTCCTTGACCTTCCTGCTCCTGGCGTTGATCACGTAGCCGGTGACGACGCCGATCACGCTGTCCTGGTCGCCCGCGCCACCGGTCATCGCCGGCAGGTTGACGTAGTCGAACTCCAGCTTGGGCGCCTCGTCCAGGGCCCAGCTGACCAGCCACGAACCGATCGGGTGCATGGCGGCCTTGCCCTGGAAGAACAGCTGCGCGCCCTCGTTGTCGTTGGCGGCGTTGGCGCTCTTGTTGACGCATTTGTGGTCGCGGAGCTGGGCCACGTAGCCGAGCGCGCGTTCCCAGTCGGGGTCGGCCATGGGTGCCTTGCCCGACAGCACGTCCTGGTAGGACTGCTCGCCGACGACCCGGGAGACCAGGTGGGACAGCCAGTTGCCGGCCGCCCACAGGTCCTTGTTGCCCGAGGCGATCGGAGTGACGCCCTTGGCGTTGAGCGTGTCGCAGGCCGTGAGGAGTTCCTCGAACGTCTTGGGCGGCTGCACACCGGCGTCGGCCAGGATCCTGGTGTTGTACCAGAGGACGTTGGTCACATCGGCCGCGAAGGGCACCATGACCGTCTTGCCGTCGATCGTGGTGCGCTTGTATGCCTCGTCCGGGATGAGGCCCTTGAGGGGGCCTCCGGTGACCTGGGCGGAGATGTCGGCCGCGAAGCCGTCCTTGACCCGGGTGCGCAGCCGGTCGCCCGCCCACTCGAAGTAGATGTCGGGCGCCTGACGGCCGTTGAGCAGGTTCTGCAGGCCGATGCTCTGGTAGAGGTCGTCCTCCTGGAAGTTGAGCTCGACCTTGGCGCCCGGGTGCGCCTTCTCGTACTGGGCCGCGACGTCCTTCCAGACCTTGATCTGCTCCTCGCCGGGGGAGCTCATCGCGATCCGTAACACCTTGTCGGTGGCCGGGCTCTGCCCGCCGCCACCGCAGGCCGACACCAGCAACACCAGGGCGAGCGCCCCGGCCGTCCTGTTCACCATGGGAACTCCTCGAGACAGTCGCCGAACACCCGCTTGCGGGCGCGGCGACGGGGGTGCGGTCGTAAGTCCTGACGAGCGGCGGCCAGCAGCGCCAGCGCGCCCCGCTCGAACTCCTCCAGCCAGGGCCGGGCCTCCTCCACCAGCGCGCGCCGCCGCACCGGCCCGCGCAGCAGGTGCTCGGCCGCGTCCAGCAGCTCTTTCGCGTGTACGGCGAGCAGCCGGTCGGCCGCCGCGGCGTCACCGGACTCGCGCGCGAACGCCCGCTGCTCCAGCACCCCCGTGAGCCTGGGCGCGTCGTGCGGTTCCAGGCAGGAGCCGCGCACGTTGTCGGCGAAGACCCGGTAGGCGGCCAGATCCGGGCCGTCGCCGACGACGTCGGCCAGCGCCCGCTCCCAGCTCTCGTGCGGGTCGTAGCCCGTGCGGGTGACGGCTGCGGCGTCGGCCAGGTCGATGGTGGGGGAGCAGATGCTCCGGCCGGTCCAGAACAGGTCGATCCGGGCGTCGATCAGGCCCAGGGCCCGTAGGTACGGGTCGTCGCCGGTGCCGCAGTAGACGGTGGGGCAGACCGTCAGCCGTCCGGTGCGCGCGAAGACGGCGTCGATGAGCGCGACCTGGGCCTCGGCGAGGTCGTCGAAGGCGCTGACGTCCTCGGGGTGCCGCAGCCGCATGGGGATGTCGTCGAGCAGCAGCCCCACTCCGGCGGCCCCGGCCTCCATGGCCCACCCGAACGCGGCGCACAGGGTCTGGACGTCCTTGGTGTCGGAGTAGCGCAGCGACAGGCCGGGGGAGAGGCAGTAGATGACGTCGACGCCCGCCTGCCTGCCCCGTACGGCGAGCTCGGCGAGCCCCCGGGTGCCGGCTTCCCGCCACGAGGGCCGGTCGGCCTTCGGTGCGTACACGTAGGTGTTCATGCCTCGCTCGCCGAGGAAGCCGAGCAGGTCGAGCCGCTGCTCGTGACTCCATGGACGCCCGTAGAACCCTTCGATGACTCCACGGACGGCAAAGCCTGCTGACTTCATGAAGACAGTAAAGAGTCTTTATTCCATCTAGGCAAGAGTCTTTACCAGAACTCCCGGAAATTGGGATGACCAGATCGTCCTGTACGCAGTCTGCCGCCACACCACCCCCGACGGCCAGGGCACACCGCAGCAAAAGGGGCGAACGGGGGGTTCGGCCGCGAAAGGTCCCAACCACCCCGTACTACATGAACCTCGCCGTCACCGAACTCAAGCGGGAGGTGGTCACAGGAACGACGGCCGCCGGGTGGCGAATCCGGCTCTGAGCCGCCGTTCCACCGCCTCGGACGTCCCCCCGAGGCGGTCCAGCCCATGCAGCGCCGACCCCACGATCGGCGGCGCGTCCAGCACCCGGACATCCACCCCGGGCAACCCCTTGCCGATCCGGGCCATCAACCGGGCGTCCCGGCCGGTCAGCACCCCGCCCCCGAGCACGACGGGCACGCTGACCCCGTCCCAGTCCAGCCGCCCGATCGCCGCGCCGGCCCAGGCGGCGACCTCGTCGCCCAGCCGCTCCACCAGCGAGACGGCGACGGCGTCCCCCCGTCCCGCGACCTCGAAGAGCACCGGCACCAGTTCGTGCAGCCGTTCCTCAGGCAGGTGCCCGAGGTGGAACCCCACGCACACCGAGGCGACGTCCGCCATGCCGTACCGCCTGGCGACGGCCTCGCGCAGCAGGGTGCGCGGTCCGCGTCCGTCCTCGTCGCGGACGGCCCACCACAGCACCTCCTCGCCCAGCCACTCGCCGCCGCCCCAGTCGCCCGAGCGCCGTCCCAGCGCCGGCCATCGCGCGACCCGCCCGTCGGGGCCACGCGCGACGCAGTTCATCCCCCCGCCGCACACGACCGCCACGCCGTACGGCACGTCCACGCCCGCGCGCAGGATCGCGAAGGTGTCGTTGTCCACGGTGACCGCGGGGGCCCACTTCTGCGCTTCGACGGCCCTCTGCAGAATCTCCTGCTCGATCGGCAGGTCACAGTGCGCCAGGAACGCCGACACCCGCTGAGCTTCCGGCTTTCTCGCCGGGTTCAGGCCCGCCTGGCGTACGGCTGCCGCCACAAGGTCGGCGAGCAGCCCGATCGCGGCGGGAAGTTTCGCCCCGTGCGGCTGGAAGCCGCCGCCGCGCACCCAGGCGAGCAGCTCGCCCGAGCCGGCGACCAGCGCCACGTCGGTCTTACTGTTTCCCGCGTCGATCGCCAGAACCGCGGGTCCGGTCATGAGGCCCAGGCCTGGTGGGCCGCGAGCAGGCGGTCGGCGAGCCCCTGCGCGAGGTCGTACTGCCCGACCAGCGGATGCGCCAGCAACGCCGCCTCCACGTGCGCCCGATCAGGGCGTAACGCGGCCCGCACCGCCAGCTCCTCGTACGCGCTGACGTGCGCGATCAGCCCGGCCTGCAAAGGGTCCACCTCGGGCACGGCAAGCGGCACGGCCCCGGCGGCGGTGATCCGCGACGGCGCCTCGATCACCGCGGACGCCGGCAAGAACGGCAGGGTCCCGTCATTGCGGACGTTGACCACCTGGACGTCCCCCCGATCGGCGAGCAGCGAGGAGAGCAGATCGACCGCGGCCGTCGAGTAGTGCGCGCCGCCGCGCTGCTCCAGGAGCTCCGGCTTGTCGTTCAGCGACGGGTACATCGCCAGCAGCCGCCGCTCCAGCTCCAGCACTTCCTGCGCGCGCGTCGGACGCCCGAGTTGCTCGGCCACCACCTGGTCGTGCGCGTAGTAGAAGCGCAGGTAGTAGGAGGGCACGACGCCCAGAGCGGTGATCAGCTCGGTGGGCAGCTCGCACTCCCCGGCCAGCTCGGCGACGTGCCGCTCGATCAGTCCGGGCAGCACGTCCACCCCGTCCACCCATGCGGAACGCTCCCACGACAGGTGATTGAGCCCGACATGTCCCAGCGTGAGCTCCGACGGCGCGCATCCGTGCAGCCGGGCGAAGAGCCGCTGGAACCCGATGGCCACGTTGCACAGCCCGACGGCACGGTGACCGGCGTCGAGCAGGGCACGGGTGACGAGGCCGACGGGGTTCGTGAAGTCGATCAACCAGGCGTCGGGGGCGAGGACGCGGACCCGTTCGGCGATGCGGAGCACTTCGGGGATGGTCCGCAGGGCTTTGGCCAGGCCGCCCGCGCCCGTGGTCTCCTGGCCGACGCAGCCGCACTCCAGCGGCCAGGTCTCGTCACCGTGCCGCGCGCGTTGCCCGCCGACCCGCAGTTGCAGCAGCACGGCGTCGGCGCCTTCGACGGCGTCGTCGAGGCGCCTGGTGAGCCTGACGCGGCCCGTCCTGCCGCGCAGCATCCGGGTGGCGAGGCCGCCGACGATGTCGAGGCGTTCTCTGTCGGGGTCCATGAGGACGAGTTCGTCGAGCTCCAGCTCGGCGAGGCCCCCGGCGAGCTCGGGCGTGTACGTGGAGCCGCCCCCGACGACGGTGACCTTCATCGCCCCTCCGTCCCGGAACCTGTGACGATGGCCTTCGCCGTGCCGGAACCCGTGGCAGAGCCCTTCGCCGTGCCGGAACCCGCGGCGGTGGCCTTCGCCGTGCCGGACCCCTTGGCCGCGGCCGAGATGCGGCGGGTGGCGACGGACTCCCTGAGCAGGCGGGTGCCGTGCGCCAGGCCGCCGGTCAGCACGGGGGCGTTGCCGAGCGCCGAGATCTCGACGTCCGGCGGGTGCCGCAGCATGCCCGCCAGCGCGGCGTTGATCTCGGGCAGGATGCTCTCGCAGGCCAGCCCGATGCCACCGCCGAGCACGACCAGCTCGACGTCGACGACCCGGGAGACGGTGGCGATCCGCAACGCGATCCGCCGGGCCTCCTCGGCGACGATGGCCGAGGCCAGCCCGTCTCCCCGGGAGGCGGCGGCGAAGATGGCCTCCGGCGTGGCGTCGAGCCGCAGCACGGTGTCACCGTCACGCAGGCCCGCGGCGATCCAGGCGCGAGCCAGGTTCATCAGGGCGTCCCCGGAGGGGCTGTCGGGCAGCTCGTCCTCCCCGGGCGCGGGATCGTCGACCTCGCCCGCCGCCCCGCGGTGCCCCCGATGCGCCCGGTTCCCCAGGATCAGCCCGGCCCCGACGCCGGCGCCGATGGAGAGGAACGCGAAGTCGGCGATGCCCCGCCCGGCCCCGAGCGCGTGCTCGCCGATGACCGCCAGGTTGGCGTCGGTCTCGACCTCGGCGGGCACTCCCAGCGCGGCCTCCAGCCCGGTCCGGATCGCCATGCCCTCCAGCGCGGGCCGGTTGCTCTGCCGGATGACCCCTTCCTCGGGATCCACGACGCCCGGCACCCCGGCCGCGACCAGCTCGATCCCCCCGCCTTCCGCCGTCAGGCCCCCCGCGCCCCCACCCGAGAGCCCCCCAGGGGCCAGGGCGTCGCGGACGGCCACGGCGGCGCGCAGGATCGTCGCCGGATGGGAGTCGTCGATGCGTTCGTCGTGCCTGGCCAGCATCGTGCCGCTCAGGTCGCACAGCGCGCCGCGGACGAAACGGGTGCCGATGTCCAGGGCCAGGACGTGGGCCAACGAGTGCACCGGCTCGAAGTAGACCGCGCCGTAATGCATCTCGCCCGGTGGTTCGGCCTGGCGGACCAGGCCGGCGGACACCAGGAGGTCGAGGGCGTTGGCCACGGTCGGCTTGGTCATGCCGGTGCGGCGGCTCACCTCGGCCCGCGAGATCGGCGGGTCGGCCCGGATGGCCTCCAGGACCACGGAGGCGTTGATCTCGCGCAGGGTGGTGAGCGTCGCATGCTGGGACATGACGCGAATTCTAGTAAAGACTCTTGCCCGAATGCAATAAAGACTCTTTACTGTATCTCGCAGCCCCCTGATCCGGAGGAACCCCATGGCACGACTCCACAACCTCCTGCTCGCCGCGGCCGTCACGCTCTCCCTCGGACCGGCCGCCACGGCCGTGCCCGCGGAGGCCGCCACGGTCGTCGATCCCTTCGTCCTCCAGGTCGGCGCCACGCTGCCCGCCCTGCAAGGCAGGATCGCCGCACTGGCCGCCGGCCCCGGCGGCGTGGTCGCCGCCGCCCACGACAAGGGCCTCGCCCTGTACGCCGCGGGCGCCTGGACCTCCCTGTCCGCCACGGCCGCCTACAAGGTCGTCTGGCGCGGCGACGACCTCGTCGCCCTCACCGCCAACGGCCTGCTGACGATCAGGAACGCGGCGAAGGACTCCGCCCCGAAGGCGGGGGAGGGCGAGCCGGCCGACGCCGCCAAGGGAGCGGCCGACCGGCTTCCGTCCGGGGTCGACCCGGCCACGGCCCTGCTGGTCGGCGGCGACGACCTGATCCTCGTCCACGGCGACCGCCTCTACCGCAAGGGCCCCGGCGGCTCGTGGCGCCCCGACCGGCTCCCCGGCCAGGCCACCGCCGTGGCGCGCGCCAGGTCCGGCGCCATCGCCGTCGCCACCGCCACCGCCGTCTTCGAGCAGACCGGCCGGTCGTGGACCCAGATCTCGCCCGCCGTCGGCACCACCCACCTGGCCTACGACTCCAAGGGCCGCCTCTGGCTGGCCGGCGCCACCGGCCTCGGGCTCAGGGACGGCGCCACGCTCAAGCAGTACGGCCCCGCCGAAGGTCTGCCCATGCTCGGCTTCACCGCGATCGCCCCCGGCGCCGGCGGCGACGTCTGGCTCGGCACGGCCAAGGGCGCCGTGCACTTCGACGGCACCACCTGGGAGTACCGCCAGGGCCGCCGCTGGCTGCCGGACGACGCGGTCGCCGCCATCGCCGTGGACGGGAACGCCAACGCCTACTTCGGCACCGCCACGGCCGCCGGCGTCATCGAGGCCCGCCGGACGACGCTGGCGGAGAAGGCGGCCGTCTACGAGCAGGCCATCCAGGCCAGGCACAAGCGCACCCCGTACGGCTTCGTCGAGGGCATCGGGCTGGCCAAGCCGGGCGATCTGACCCAGTACGGCCAGGGCGCCAGCGACAACGACGGCCTCTGGACAGGCATGTACGGCGCCGCCGAGGTGTTCAAGTACGCCGCCACCAAGGACGCCACGGCCAAGGCCAACGCGCGGAAGGCGTTCGAGGCCCTGAAGTTCCTCGGCGACGTCACCCAGAGCGGCACCAACCCGGCGCCCAAGGGCTTCATCGCCCGCACGATCCTGGAGACCACGGCCACCGACCCCAACATCAAGGACAACGAGCAGCACGACCGCGACAAGCAGAAGGGCGACGCGTACTGGAAGATCCTGGTCCCGCGCTGGCCCAAGAGCGCCGACGGCAAGTGGTTCTGGAAGACCGACGCCAGCTCCGACGAACTGGTCGGCCACTACTTCCTCTACGCGCTCTACTACGACCTGGTCGCGACCGGAGCGGAGAAGGACGAGGTCGCGGGCGTCGTCACCCGGCTCACCGACCACCTGATCGACCACGACTTCTCCCTGGTCGACCATGACGGCAAGCCCACCCGCTGGGGCTTCTTCAACCCGAAGGAGCTCAACGGCAACCCGTGGCGGAGGGAGGAACGCGGCCTCAACAGCCAGACGATCATCACCTTCCTCACGATCGCCGAGCACGTCGCGAAGGACCCGCAGAAATACGCGCAGGCCAAGGCCAAGCTCATCGACGAACACGGCTACGACCTGAACACCCAGGTGCCCAAGGTCACCGCGGGGGTCGGCGGCGGCAACCAGTCCGACGACGAGATGGCCTTCATGAACTACTACCACCTGCTCCGCTACGAGAAGGACGCCGGCCTCAAGGCCACCTGGGCCCGCTCCCTCTACGACTACTGGCAGTTGGAGCAGTACGAGCTCAACCCGTTCTTCAACTTCATCGCCGGCGTCACCCTGAAGGACCAGGTCTGGACCGACGCCTACGGCCCGTTCCCGCTGGAGATGAACGGCCCCTGGATCCAGCAGTCGATCGACACCCTCAAGCGCTTCCCGATCAACATGATCGACTGGAAGCAGAGCAACAGCCAGCGCCTCGACATCGTCAACCTCAGCCAGCACATCCGCCCGGACGCCGACCCCAAGAAGCTCGGCATGCTGCGCAGCGGCACCGTGCTGCCGATCGACGAGCGGGTGATCAGCCACTGGAACCACGACCCGTACAAGCTGGACCAGGGCGGTGACGGTTACGGCGAGAACGACGGAACGTCGTACCTGCTCCCGTACTGGATGGGCCGGTACCACGACTTCATCACCGAGAAGTAACCCCCCCGCAGCACGCCGGCGAACTCCCCGGGCCGCGAGCCGAACCTCTCGCGATCCCCGGGGAACGCCTCGCGACCACAGACCCGCGGTACGGCAGCCCAGCACTAGTGAGGACCGGCAGGGGACCCAGGGGACCGGTATGCCGTCGCGGCTGAACGGCGCCGACTCAACCCATGAGGCTTTCTCCCCCGATCCCCGCAGCCGCGAGCATGGCGGAAACGGAAACGATGGCGAGCAGGACGAAAGCGCACCCACTCGAAGCTGCCCCCGAGGAAGATTTCGGCGCGTTCATTTTGGCGGCGGTCTCGTGGTAAAGCTTCACAGCGGGGTCGTTCTCGTCGTCGTAGTCCCCGTTGTGGTAGCTGACCATCTTCGCGGCGCACAACGCGCAGAGCTTTCCCTCCGACACCTCATTGCCGCAACCGTTGCACTTCGCCATGCTCTCAACCTCCGTGTGGTCCGATCGTCGGAGCGTATCGATCTGTGCGAAGCCGTACACCGCATATGCCCTTCGCATATAAGTGACCGGGCCCGACGTCGATGGTTGGGGCGTCCGACTTGGAGCTCGGGGACGATCAGGACGAATCAGATCACCCGCGGCCACCCACTGGAAAGAAGTACGAGCGGATCCCCCGGCTCCGCGGCCGCCCGCCGAGACCGGGCGCCGTGGAGAGCCCAGCCGGCCGCGACGGACGTCATCCGAGTTGCTGGGCCAGGGCGACGATGATGCCCTCCGGGCCACGGACGTAGCAGAGCCGGTAGCTGTCCTCGTACTGCTCCAGCGTGCCGACCAGTTCGGCGCCGTGGGGCCGCAGGCGGGCAATGACGTCCTCGATGTCGTCGACGACGAACATGACCCGGCGAATTCCCAGGGTGTTCGCCGGCGCGACCTTCGGCTCGGCGCTGATCGCCTTCGGCGTGTGGAACATCGCCAGCTCGATCCCGCCGACGCCACCCGGGATCCGCAACATCGCGACCTCCTGCCGAACCCCGCTGAGCCCGATCACCCGCTCCGCCCAACGCCCCTCGATCGGCCCCCGCCCCTCCAGTTCCAAACCGAGTTCGACGAAGAACGCGACCGCGGCGTCAAGGTCCTCGACAACGATGAGAACGTTGTCCATCCGCTGAACCGTCATACTGCATCCCCTTCATCACACGGCCGGTTCTCGGCCACCGTCACCCCTGGGACGAAGCCGCCAACGCATTCTCGACAATCTCCACGCCTCACGTTCCGGCTCCCGGTCCGAGCCCGGCGAAGAACTCTGCCGCGAGCTTCAAATCGTCAACGACGAACCCACCTTGTCCCCTGCTCCGGCCGCCCAACAGATGCGAATGTCATCATGCGGGCGATGAACTCTGAATTCCCCGGAACCAGGCCGAATGAGGGACGCTGATTCCGCTGCCCCCAGCGCGGAGGCGGGCGGAGAGGTGGGCCGCGTCAACGCCGCCATGCGCTCCTCGCCAAGATATCTCGCACTCTCCGCTAACGACACAGGTCACCCGGCGTCGCAGGATTGCCTCTCGAACGAATCGACTTGATCGGGACAGGTGTGTGCGTGGGCGCGGTTGCCAGAGCCAGGACGCCCGGGTTCCCCGTCGCCCCGCTGGTCGTGTCGATCGCCGCGTTCGGCGGTCAGACGCGGTTCGACCCGGATGACTGAGATGACCCTGGTGGAGCGGTGGAGCGAGCGGCGCCGTACGAACGCGGGCCACGCCTCTGTGCTGACCCGGAACTCGGGAGCACGACCTACGGAGCCGGGGCACGGCGGTCGAAGACGCGCCGGCGGGAGGGACGTGCGGGCGCGATCGGCCGGGTGCTGCTCTCCGCCGTGCTGGGACTCGGCGTCGCCGCCGCTCCGGCGGCCGCCACGCCCGCGGACGCCGAGTGCAGCCTCGAACCGGGCGTGGTGAAGCTGCCCGGCGGAGAGCCCTGGGCGCAGACGCGGCTCGACATCAAGACGGCATGGCGGCTGAGCACCGGCGCCGGCGTCCGGGTGGCGATCATCGACAGCGGCCTCGACGTCAAGCACCCGCAACTGCCCTGGCTCTCCGACTACGTCGACTTCACCGGGACCGGTTACACCGACTGCGTCGGTCACGGCACCGCCGTCACGGGGATCATCGCCGGGCGCGTCTATCCAGGCGTCGCCTTCCACGGCGTGGCCCCGCGGGCGACCGTCATGGTGCTCAAGCAGAGCAGCCAGGCCGAGGGCCACGTCGCCACCCTGGCGGCGGCCATCGACAAGGCGGTCCAGCTCAAGGCCGACGTCATCAACATCTCGATCAAGGCGGCCGACAACCCCGCGCTCAAGGCGGCCGTCCGGAACGCCCTGGCGAGGGACGTCGTGATCGTCGCCGCCGCGGGCAACATCACCGACAAGAAGGAGGACGTGCCCGCCTATCCGGGCTCCTACGAGGGCGTGCTGGCCGTGGGTTCGGCCACTCCCGACGGGCGACGCGCCGACTCCTCCAACACGGCCACGCCCGTCGGCGTCCTGGGGCCGGGGGTCGGCATCATCGCCCCGTGGCCGGGGAGGTCGTACAAGCTGGACCTCGAGGGTTCCAGCTTCGGCGCCGCCTACGTGTCCGGGACCGCCGCACTGGTGCGCGCCCGCTTCCCGCACCTGGACCAGGAGCAGGTACGGCGGCGCATCATCGCCACGGCCGACGGCTCCATCGGCGAGGGCACGGGTGCGGGCATGGTGAACCCGGTGCAGGCGGTCAGCGCCGTGCTGCCCTTCGAGCCCGCGGGCCGCCCCTTGGTGGCCGCGCCGCCGCCCGATCCCATCGAGGCGGACGCGATCGCCAAGGTCCCCCCGGAGAACCTCGCGGCCCGGAACACCGCGCTGGCCGTGACAGCGGGAGCGCTGATCCTCACCGCCGTGGCCGGCACCCTCGCGCTGGTGCTGCCGCTCGGCAGAAGCCGTGGATGGCGCACGGGCCCACCGCCCCATGACGTCAGTTGACCGCTGATGCAGGCGCTGCCCGCAGCGCAGCGCCTGGATACGAAGGGAACCTACGATGCACCCGTTACAGCCAGACGATCCACCGAGGCTGGGCGACCACGACCTGTTGGAACGCCTGCCGGAGGGGCCGCGCGGGGCGGCCTTCCTCGGCCGCGAGTCAGAGGACGCGCCCCTCCGGGTGATCAAACTGCTGGCCGCGAAGCCGGACGCCGACGCGGAAGGCGTCGCGCGCTTCGCCAAGGTCCGGCGCCTTTCCAGCTCGTCCATCGCGCGGACGCTGGACGCCGGTCTGCACGAGGGCCACCTCTACGTCGTACGTGAGCACGTCGAGGGACGCAGCCTGGCCGAGACCGTCGCCGCCGACGGGCCGCTCGACCCCGACGGGGTGGAGCGGATGGCCGTCGGGACGTTGACCGCGCTGACCGCCGCGCACCTGGCGGGCGTCACGCACCGGGGACTGACCCCCGACAACGTCATCATGGGCGCCGACGGCGTCCGGGTGACCGACCTGGACCTCGGCGAGGCCGCCGGCGAGATCGGCTACCGCTCGCCCGAGCAGCTGAGAGGCGAGCCGTACGGCCCCTCCGCCGACCTGTTCGCCTGGGCCGCCACGGTGGTCTTCGCGGCCACCGGTAAGGCGCCGTTCGGTCAGGACGCCGACGAGGTGCTGACCGGCGCGCCCGAGCTGGGCACACTGGCGGAGCCGCTGCGGAACGTGGTGTCCGCGGCGCTGTCGAAGGACGCCAAGCAGCGGCCTGCCACGGACGCGGCGCTGTTGCGCCTGCTCGGCGGCCCGTCGGCGGACCAGGAGGTCACGGCGAAGCTGCCGTCGCCGGACGCCTCGGCTCACACCCCGGCGTTCGTTCCTCCGGCTCTGGCGGCGGCGGAAGGCGCCGCACCGCTCGAAGGCGTGCCGGTCCAGCCGCCCCAGCCCCAGCCCCAGCCCCAGCAGACGCAGCCCCAGCAGACATGGGAGCCGCCCAGGGCGCAGCAGCCCATGCGGGAGACGCCGCATCGGCCCAAGGTGTGGCAGGCGTCGGTCGTCGATCCGGCTGCCCCGCGCCGGAAGTTCCCGGTCGGCCTGACGGCGTCGGTCGCCGCGCTCATGGTGCTGTCAGGGGTGGGCCTGTGGGGCGCCAGCCGCTACACGGACACGAACCGGATCGACTCGGTCGGTGTCGCGGCCGAGGGCAAGTCCACCGACGGAGCCAGCGGGTCCGCCGACGCGGCCGGGAACGGGACGACCGGCCCCGGTGACGGGACGGTTCCGCAGCAGGGCGAGCCGGGCACCGACCAGGCCGACGTGGCCGTGCCGTGGGCCACGCCGTCCGACGCCGACCCGTACGGGGTGGGCCCGCTCATCCTGCCCACCGAGGAGCCGTCCGGCGTCCCGACCGCGCCCGTGTACAGCACGGTGCCGACGCCTTCGCCGCTGTTCACCCAGCCGGTCACCACGCCGCAGCCGACCACCCCGCAGCCGACGGCCTCACAGCCGAAGAGCCCCCAGGCGACCAAGACGGTCACGGCGACGCCGACGGCCAGGGACACCAGGACGCCGGAGCAGTCCCAGGAGCCGACCCCGACCCCCAAGAAGAGCACCGAACCCCCGACGCCGACCCCTCAGAAGAGCACCGAGGCCCCCACCCCGGCCCCCAAGAAGAGCACGGAGGCTCCGGCCCCCACCAAGAGCACCCAGCAGGCGCCCACTCCGCCGCCCACGACGGAGGCCCCGGCGCCGGAGCCGCCCGAGAGCGAGGCGCCGGCGGCGGCGCAGCCGGAGCCGAAGAACCCCTACACGCCCACCCAGGTGTGCGGGTCCGGCTTCTACGTGCAGCGTTCGCAGTCGTTCAACGGCGGTGAGACCTTCCAGCTGTACAACAGCGGCACCCAGCAGAACTGCGTGGTGACGATGAAGTACGCGGGCGTGGGCAAGGAGAGCCCGGTGAGCGCGACGCTCGACGTCCAGAACGGGGACAGCGCGACCGACAGCGGCGACTACAAGTACTACGCGGGGCCGGTCAAGCTGGCCGCCCCGGGCAGGTGCGTGAAGTTCTCCGGCAGCGTCGGTGCCGGGAGCACCGCCGCGGGCTGGGCCAACTGCGGCTGACCCGGTCCAGTAGGCACCCTGCTCGGACGGTTCCGGGCAGGGTGCGTCGCCGTTCCCCGAGGGGCGCCGCCGGTCAGTAGGGCCGGTAGCCGCCGCCTCGCTCCAGGGACGAGATGCCGGGGTGGCCGGCGAGGTTGCCGTACCGGCTGTAGGTGTACAGGACGCCCGCGATGATGTTGTCGACCGGGTCGAGGATCCTCTCGTGGCCGGGCAGGGCGTGCGCGTTGAACGTCGGCGGGACGGTCTGCATCAGGCCCTGGGACGGGACGCCGTTCTTGGCGTTGATGTCCCAGTTGTTGATGGCGTTGGGATTGCCGCCGGACTCGTGGTAGATGATCGTCCAGATGCGCTCGACATCCTTGGGGTCGTTCGGGTCCAGGTCGCTGACGTCGATGCCGCGCTGGCGCATGACCTCCGCCATCTCGGGCGACCTGATGACGGAGAGCGCCTGCTTGATCCACTCGACCACCTCGGCCTTGGGCGCGGGCGTGCTCGTCGCCGCCGAACCCCCGCCAGCCCCGGAGCCCCCGCCCGACCCGGACCCGCTGCCGGCCCCCGAGTCGCCGCCACCTGACACCTGCGTCCCGTCCTGGGAGGCCGCCCTCGTCCAGACGACCTTCTTGTCGCCCGGGTCGAAGTCCGGCCCTCCGGGCTCCGGGATCCCGGTGAAGAAGCCGAACCCGGCGTTCTCGCCGGGCCGGACGTGGCTGCCCAGCGTGGAACCGGCGGTCTTGACGGCCTCCTGGACCGTTCTGACCAGCCCCCTGGCCTGCTCAAGATTGGCGTTCACGATGCCGGTGAAGCACGGGTCCGCGAACATCACGGCCCTCGCGTCGGCCTCATCACTGTTGGGATGGTTGATCAGGTGGTTCACCATGTACCGCTGCGCGTAGCCGACCGTGTCGTCGCGAAGCCTCGCGATCTCCGGAGCGGCCCTCTCCAGCGCCGTGGCGACGTTCTTGAGCGCCGCGGCGCAGGCGTGGAGCGCGGTGTTGAACTCGCCGCCCGCCTTGGGGAACTGGGGCATGTAGCGCTTGAAGGCGTCCGCGGAGTCGCCGTCCCACCTCAGGTCGACCTCGTTGACGTTCTTGACGAGCGCGGAGGTCTCGATGGCGGCGTGGGACGCGCACGACTCCCAGGTGTAGGCGAGGTCCCTGATGACCTGAGGCTCGCCCGTGACCCACGCGAGCAGCTGCAGGAACTCCGCCCCGCCGGGAATCTCGGTGATGTCCGGCGCGAGGACGGCGATGACGTCGCTCATGCGCCCGAGGCCGTCGCCGCCGTGCGAAGGTTGGTCTCCACCTCGTCGAGCGCCCGCTCCACGCTCTCCAGCCTGCGCTGAGCGGTGCCCAGCTCGACGCGGACGGCGGCCCAGACGGCATCGACCTTGGCAGCCAGGTCGGTCACGCCCTCGACCATGCCGAACAGCCGCGGTTCCGTCACCGCGGCGGGCGTCTTGGACTTGCTGACCTTGAGGATCTCGTCGAGGGCGAAGTCCTTCGACGCCAGATGGATGCGCGTCCGGCACTCGTCGAGAGCTGTGTAGGAAACATCAACGACGCCTTTGCTCATGAAGATCGAGCATAGTGGAGATCATCACGGTTGGTCAGGCCCGATTTACTCCGCTTCCAAGGACGCCGTCTGGATCAGCCGGTCTCCCGATCTCCTGTCCACGAAGAAGCCACGTCCGGGCGGGAGAGGCTGCGGTCTCACCTTGCCGAACAGCACGCCCTCCTCCCGGTTGCCCGACATGATCAGCGCAGGGCTGGCCATCTCCTTGAGCCGCTGCACCGCCTGGTCGTACATGGCGCGGTTGGCGCCGCCCATCTGCCGCGCCATGATCAGGTGCAGGCCGATGTCCCGCGCCTGCGGCAGCAGTTCGGCCAGCGGTTGCAGGGGGTTGTTCGAGGTGGCGACCAGGTCGTAGTCGTCCACCACGATGTAGAGGTCCGACCCCTGCCACCAGCTGCGGTCGCGAAGCTGGTCGGGGGTCAGGTCGGCGGGCGGCAGGCGCTTGAGGAGCGCGAAGCGCACCTCCTGCACCAGCTCCGCGGCCGCCGCGCTGGAGACGGCGTAACCGATGCGATGCTCGGTGGCCGCGGTGTCCAGTAGCGACCGCCGGTAGTCGATCACGACCAGCCGGGCTTCCTTGAGGGTCTTGCGCGCGACGAGCCCCTCCATGATCAGCTTCAGCACGTTCGACTTGCCGGACCCGGTGTCGCCGAAGACGACGAAGTGCGGATCGGCCTCGAAGTCGAGCGCGACGGGGGAGAGCGTCGCCTCGTCGATGCCGATGGCGATGCGGTTCCCGCCGGTCTCCTCCGGGCCGGGCAGGGCGGCCGCCGGAAGCAGGGACGGCAGCAGCCGGACCGGCTTGGCCGCCGGGCCCTGCCACGACTCGCGGACGACCTCCACGAGCGAACGCAGCCCGTCGGCCAGGTCGTCGGCGCCACGCACCCCGTCGATGCGCGGCAGGGCGGACAGGAAGTGCATGCCGTCCTTCGTGAGGCCGCGCCCCGGCGTGCCCTCGGGCACCGCGAGCGACGCGCTGCGGCTGACCTCCGACTCGTAGGCGTCGCCGAGCTTGAGCTCGATCCTGGTGCCGAACAGGTCGCGGATGCCCGGCCGGAACTCCGACCACTTGTTGGTGGTCGCCATGACGTGCACGCCGTAGCCGAGCCCGCGCGCGGCGAGGTCGGTGATCACCTGCTCCAGGTTCTCGTACTCCTGCCGGATCGTCAGCCAGCCGTCCACCACCAGGAACACGTCGCCCCAGCCGTCGCCCTGGACGCTGCCGTCGGCCACCCTCTTGCGGTACGTGGCGATCGAGTCGATGCCGTGGTCGGCGAAGTCCCGCTCGCGTTGCTGGAGGATGCCCGAGATCTCGGCGATCGTACGGCGGACCCGGTCGGCGTTCTGCCGGTTGGCCACGCCGCCCACGTGCGGCAGCCCCTCCAGGGCCGACAGCGTGCCGCCGCCGAAGTCCAGGCAGTAGAACTGCACCTCCCGAGGCGTGTGCGTGAGCGCCATGCTGGCGATCAGCGAGCGCAGCACCGTGCTCTTGCCGCTCTGCGTGCCGCCCGCGATGCCGACGTGCCCGGCCGCGCCGGACAGGTTCAGCCAGTACGGATCGCGGCGCTGGTCGAAGGGCCGGTCGATGATGCCGATGACGGCGTGCAGCCGGCCCCGGCCGTCCCAGCCGGGCGTGGACAGCCCGAGCTCCGGCGTCACCGACAGGGCGGGCAGCAGGTGAGCCAGGGTCGGCGGCTCGGCCAGCGGCGGCAGCCAGATGCGGTGCGCCGCGGGGCCGCGTCCCTTCAGCCGGCCGACCACGATGTCGAGCAGGCTCGACTGGGCGCCGCTCTCCTCCGCCTCCGCCGGCGCCTCCTCCGCAGGCGTCTCGGCGGCGGGCAGCGGCGCGTAGGCGTGGCCGTACTCGATGACCTCGCGCGCCGCGGGCTGCCCGCTGTCGGTCACGTGCCGGGGGTCGGGCTGGTAGGCGGCGGAGACATACGCGGCCTTGAACCGGGTCATGCCGGTCGTCTCGAACTTCAGGTAGCCGTTGCCCGGCGCCGAGGGCAGCTCGTACGCGTCGGCCACGCCCAGCACGGCCCGGCTCTCCATGGCCGAGAACGTGCGCAACCCGATCCGGTACGAAAGGTGCGTGTCGAGCCCCCGCAGCCGGCCCTCGTCCAGCCGCTGGGAGGCCAGCAGCAGGTGCACGCCCAGCGAGCGGCCGAGCCGGCCGATCATCACGAACAGGTCGATGAACTCCGGTTTGGTGGACAGCAGCTCGCTGAACTCGTCGAGCACGACGAACAGCGTGGGCAGCGGCGACAGGTTGGCGCCCTGCTCGCGGGCCCGTTCGTAGTCGCGCAGCGAGGCGTGGTTGCCCGTCGCCCGCAGGAGTTCCTGCCTGCGTACCATCTCGCCGTGCAGCGCGTCGTGCATGCGGTCGACCAGGGGGAGCTCGTCCTCCAGGTTGGTGATGACGGCCGAGACGTGGGGGAGGGAGTCGAGGCCGAGAAAGGTCGCGCCGCCCTTGAAGTCGACCAGGACGAAGTTGAGGATCTCCGAGGAGTGGGTGACGGCGAGCCCGAGCACCAGGGTGCGCAGCAGCTCCGACTTGCCGGAGCCGGTGGCTCCGATCAGCAGGCCGTGCGGGCCCATGCCGCCCTGGGCCGACTCCTTGATGTCGAGCTCGACCATGCGGCCGTCCGCCCCGAGCCCGATGGGCACGCGCAGCCGGTTGCGTCCGGCGCGCGGGCGCCACGTGACGGCCGGGTCCAGGCCGCGAGGGTCGCTGATGCCGAGCAGGTCGGTGAGCGTCGTGTTGATCGACAGCATGTCCTCGCCGTCGCCGCCGCTCCTGGACGAGGCGCGCAGCGGGGAGAGCTGCCTGGCCAGCCCTTCCATCCACACGAAGGAGAGCCTGTCCGGCGCGCCCAGCCGCGTCCTGCGCTCCTTGCCCGCATGGTCGATCTTGACCATGTGCAGGTCGTCCTGCTGGACCTCCAGCCGCAGCGTGTTGCCCTCCTCGACGGCTCCGGTGGAGCCGGTCAGGTCGATGACGGTCACGCCCTGGATGGCGTCGCTGCCGAGCTGCGAGTCGTGCGGCATGTGCCCGCCGTCCACGATCACCACGTGGTACGGCAGCTCGTCCGACGGCGAGCCCGGCTGGAACCTGGGCCGCTCCTTGAGGTCGCCGCCGACGAGCCGGTCCAGCTCGCCCAGGTTCTCGGCCATCAGCCGGACGGGCCCGGAGGCGTCGGCCAGGTCGGGGTGGTGGACGTGCGGGAGCCACTTGACCCATTCCCAGTGGGGCATGCGCTCCTGGTCGGCGCAGACCATGATGCGCATGTCGTCGGGGGAGTGGAAGGTGACGATCTGGCCGATCATGGCACGTACGAGATCCCGCGTCGCCGCGAGGTCGCCGCTCAGCCGGATCCGGGCGAAGGAGGCCAGGGCGACGGCCACGGGCAGCCGGGCGAGGGTGGAGTGCGTGCGCATGAACCTGCGCAGCGCGCCGGAGGAGAGCGCGTCCAGGTCCTCGACGGGCTTGGAGTCGGGCGGGAAGAGCTGGATGGCCAGCTTCTGCACGCCGGTGCCGAGGCGGATCGTGCTGAAGTCCTCGTCGCGGGGGCGGCGTTCCCACAGGCGGGGGCCCATGGCGATCCACCACAAGGAGTCCGGCTCGGGTCCGCTCCACTCCAGGGCCTCGCGCTGCTGCTTGGCGGCCCGCCTGGCCTTCCTGCGGATCTGGCCGAGGTAGCGGAAGTAGTCGCGGCGGGCGCCGTTCAGCCGGTGCTTGCGTTCGCCCGACTGGCGTCCCATCTGGCCGATGCTCATGCCGACCATCGAGACGGCGAACAGGCCGCTGGCCACGTACATGACCGGGCTGGCGTTGGCGCCTCCCGCGGTGAACATCAGCGCCATCGCCGCGGCCCCGGCCACCATGGGCAGGTAGGTGAGTACCACCATGAAACCCTGGCCCTGAACCTCGGGGATCTCCGGCGGAGACTCCAGCATGACTTCTCCGCGAGGTGGCTTCGGGCCGGGGCGACGCTCCGGGCGCCGGACAACCACTTTGCTCACGCGACGTTCTTACCAGAAGTGACCCGCTATGGTCTGTGCTGTCCGTGATCCTTTTGGGACGGAGTGGACCGTGGGATCGATGGTTCAGAAGCCGCCGCTGCCCGAATCCCGGCCCCCCGCCGGGGAAGCCGCCGAGCCCGCTCAGGCGCCGTCG
The DNA here is from genome assembly GCF_044547985.1 of Nonomuraea sp. NPDC052265. Classification (NCBI taxonomy): domain Bacteria; kingdom Bacillati; phylum Actinomycetota; class Actinomycetes; order Streptosporangiales; family Streptosporangiaceae; genus Nonomuraea; species Nonomuraea sp. NPDC052265. The sequence goes on along the minus strand of NZ_JBIUBJ010000020.1, from coordinate 41,453 downwards.
GGGCCGGTTCAGCAGGGCGCGCTCGCGCAACTGCCGTTGCCGCTGCCGACGTTGTGCAACGTCACGATCGTGGGGCCGAGCCGCAAGGCCGACCTGACGCTGCCGGCCGACATCCCCCTGCCGCACGTGCTGCCGGGGCTGCTGCGCATGCTCGGCGAGGTGGGCGGCGACGCGACGTCGTCGCCGGGATGGACGCTGCAGCGGCTCGGCGGCGCGCCGCTGGACCTGGAGCAGAGCCTCAGCGCGCTCGGCGTGCTCGACGCCGAGATCCTCTACCTGCGCCCCCGTGAGTCGATCCTGCCGGCCGCGATCTTCGACGACGTCGCCGACGTCGTGGCCACCGGCGTGCGCGAGGGGCCGGGCAAGTGGACGGCGGCCCACACCACGGCTGTCGGCGCGGCCGGAGCCACGGGGCTGCTGGTCCTCGGGGCCGTCGGCCTGGCCCTGGCGGGCCTGCCCCCGCTGGTCGGGCCGGTCGTCTTCGGAACGCTCGCGCTGCTGCTCATCGCCGCCGGAACCGTGTTGTCGCGGGCCATGGGCGACTCCATGGCGAGCGCGCTGATCGGTCACGCGGCGCTGCCGTACGCCTTCCTGGCCGGGCTGTTCACGCCCGCCGGGACCGGCAGCTTGGCCGGTGTCGGCGCTCCTCACCTGCTCGCCGCGTTCGCCTGCACCGCGCTCGCCGCCGCCGTCGCCGGGATGATGATTTCGCACGGCATTCCCGGCTTTCTCGGTACGTCCATCGCCGCGACCTGTGGCGCGGTCTGTGCTGCGGTGGTCATGTTGACCGGAACCGTCCCCGCGGGGGTGGCGGCCGTGGCCATCGCCGTGCTGCTGGCGCTGAGCCCGCTGGTGCCGACGTTGTCGTTCCGGCTGGCCCGGGTGCCGCTGCCGGCCATGCCCACGACGGCCGAGGAACTGCGCGCCGACAACCAGCGGCTCGACGCGGCGGCGATCCAGGAGCGCACCGTGATCGCCCAGCGTTACGCCACGGCGCAGATCGTCGCCGTCGGGCTGGCCGCGCTGGTCGCCCAGGCGCTGCTGGTGCTGCACGACGGCCTGATCGCGTACATCATGACCGTCGCGATCTCGCTGACGCTCATCATGCGCGCCCGCGTGTTCTCCGGCGTCGGCCAGCGGCTCTGGCTGCTCGGGCCGGGCATGGCGGGGCTCGCCATGACGGCCTTCGCGCTCAGCTCCAAGGGCGGGGTCATCGGCGCGCTGGCGGTGGCGGTCTGCGTGTTGTGGGCGTCCCTGCTGATGGTGGGCGTCGGGAGGGGGCTGGCCTCGGGCAAGCCGTCGCCGTTCTGGGGACGGGCCGGGGACATCCTGGACCTGCTGCTGATCGTCGAGCTCTTCCCGCTCGCGGCCGGCGTGCTGGAGCTCTACACCTGGGTACGCGGGTTGTCGGGCTGATACTTTGCTGGCCGTTTCGAGCGGAGGAGTGAGGCTGTGCAGGAATTCGGAGACTTCGCGAACATCGACATCGAGAAGCTGCTCAAGGGGGCCGACCAGCAGTTCGCCCGCATGGAGGAGTTCCAGAAGAAGATGGACTCCTTCGTCGGACGGGCCCAGGACGAGCAGGGGCTGGTCACCGTCGAGTGCGGCCACGAGGGCGTCCGCGAGTTGCAACTGCACCCCAAGGGCCTGCGGTTGTCGTCCGGCGAGCTGGCCGACCTCATCAAGACGGCGCTGAACGACGCCACCGCCGACCTGCAGCGGCAGGTCGCCGAGGGCATGAGCGAGACGTTCGGCGACTCCGAGGACAGCCCCATGACGTACCTCAGGAACCCGGACGCCGCGCTGAACCAGATCAAGGAGGCGGAGTCCGCTTACAACCGCACGTTCGAGGACGTGATGGGCGAACTCGACCGCATCCGGCGGCGGCTGGAGTTGTGAGCTAGGCCTGGCGCTGCGTGGGCAGGTCGGCGATACCGAGAGGCTCAGCAACAACCCGCCCAGGGCGGCGGACGACACCGCACCCGTGTGGGACATCTTCGCGAGCTGGTCGAGGGTGTGGGCCAGCTCCTTGTACACGCCGCCGGTCTTGGCCACCTCAAGGGTGAACTTCTCGGCCACCTTCTCCATCTCGGGCCGCGCCCGCGTTGCAGGAGGCCACGGCCATCGTGTACAGGGTCGTGCCGTTGCGGTAATGATCCATGGTTGCTACTTCTTCAGCGTGCTCTTGTCGGTGGCGTCCCTGATGACCTTGGCGCCTTCGTTGAGCTGGGTCTGCCAGCGGCCGAGCTGGTTCTTGGCGTGCTTGAGGTAGTCGGCGGCGGAGTTGCGGGCCGCGTCGTAGGCGCCGTCGAAGGCGAACTTGCCGACCAGGCCGAAGCCCTGGGTTCCCCGGCTCCACGGCGCCGTCGTCCGGCCGGTGCTCGCCGTCGTCCGCGACCTCCTGGACGTACGGCTCCTGGCCGAGTCCGGCGACGGCCGTCGTCGGAGCCTGCGACCTGCCCAGACGATCAGAAACACTAACCGCGTGAACGGTCAGCCGTACAGGTCGGCCGTCGCGGGCCCGCCGCGGGTCTCAGCCGATGCGTTCGTACGCGCCGCCGGAGTCGGCGGTCTTGACGCCGCCGGAGAACCTCACCCAGGACCCGGTCGGCGCGGCGTGGTAGACCGGCACGGTGTGCAGAGGGGTGATCTCCTCGTTCTTCACCACGCCCGCGCCCTTCACGTCCACCGCGGACCAGACCATGCCGCGCGTGCCCACGTCCTTGGTCTTGAACGTCACCGCGCAGGCGTTCTGCTTGCCGGGGTTGTGGAGCAGGTAGGCGACGCCGCCGGCGAACGCGGCCTGGCGCTGGACGGTGTAACCCGGGCCGCAGACGACGGCGGGCGTCTCGGGCGTCTCGGCCGCCTGGCGGGACGCCGAGGCGGTGGTGGCGGTGAAGACCGCCGTCGTGCCGAGCACGGTCGCGATGACCGCACCGGCCGTCCTCTTCGTGATTCTCAAGTTCTTCATCTCCGAAAGAGCGAAAAGGTGATTTGTCCGAGGGGCAATCCTGTGATGCCGGGTTCTTCGCGTCTTTAGCACAGAGCGCAGAATGTTTTGGCATTGAGCGCAGATTTCTTCTCGTCGACCGGACGGTTGTGATCGCTGGGACGGGTGGTGGTTAACATGCGAGTCGATGTTGTTTCGCAAGGGTTCGCCCTATTCATGTCGGCCAACCGGTATGCGAGACAAGGAAATGTCCACTTGGAGGTCCAGTGGCACTGTACGGAGCAAGTCCGACGCAGCTGACCAACGCCGCCGGGTACTGCGAGGACACCGCGCAGTACATCGAAGGCATGCGCCAGCGCGTTCAGACGATCAAGGGCGACCTGACCACCCAGGGGTGGCGGGGCGGCGCGGCCCAGAAGTTCAGCCACGCCCTCGACGAGTGGGACGTCGAGTTCAAGGCCGTGATCAAGATCCTTGAGGACATCCACGACCGGCTCAACATGGGCGCCGGGGTCTACCGGAACGCCGCAGACCAGAACTTGGATCTGTCGGGGTCCCTGGCCAGGGACGGCTTCACGGGCCGGATCGACAACGTCATCAACAGCAACTAGCCGGCCGACGCCACGGAGATCCCAGTGACCGTTCCCGATGATCACACATACGTCAAGTTCGGCAGCATGGAGCAGGCCTACGAGGAGCTCAAGAAGGTCGTGACCGAGCTCGACAAGGTCACCGACGACCTGTTCGCCGACATCAAGAAGGAGCTCGCCGCCAGCTGGGAGGGCGAGGCCGAGCAGTTCTTCAACACCAAGAAGGACCAGTGGGACGCCCACGAACGGGCCATGGGCAGGCAGCTCTTCGAGGCCGCCACCGCCGTCAACATCGCCAAGGGCAACTACGAGGCCGCCGAGCGGCGCAACATCGCCATCTGGACGGACTGACGCGCCTCCGCCTCCCGGTCGCCGCGGCTGAGCGGGCGCGCCCTGGCCGACGTCCAGCCCGGCGCCGCCCAGCCGTGGTGACCGGGGTCTCGTATCAGCAGGGGGGAGCCGATGGGCAACCAGGAACCCGAACCACGAACCGACCCGCTGGGCATCCCGCCGCACACGGCCGACAAGTTCCAGGGCGACGGCAGGGTGCACGAACCCTCCGTGATGCGGTCGATCGCCGAGGCCATGTCGAAGAATCTGCAGGCCATGGAGAGGCCGGGCGTCAGCGGGCGCGCCCTGGCCGACGTCCAGCCCGGCGCCGCCCAGTTCGGCGAGTGGATCGACGCCAAGGTGTTCGGCTCGACCGCGGGCAGGGACGGCGCGGGGCAGAAGTTCGGCCAGGTCTACGCCGAGTTCGTGAAGGCGTACAAGAGCGTCATCGCCGCGATCGAGGCGAGCGCCGCCAACCACGCCGAGGCGGACACCCGGAACGAGGGCGGGTGACCATGGCCGGCGTCGGCACCAAGCGTGAGACGCTCGTCATCCGGGGCGACCAGGTCCCCTCCGGCGAGACGGAGGTCCATCCGAAGGCGGAGATCCAGCGCCTGCTGGCGACGTCACAGCCGGACCTGGTCAAACTCGCCGGATCCACCTACATCAGCACGGCCGAGGCGGTCCTCAACGCGGTCGTCGGGATCGAGGACGACGCGGGCCGGATCCTCACCATCTGGAAGGGACCGGACGCCGATCGGGCCCGCATCGCGCTTGAGCTCCTGTACGCCACCGGCAACGAGCTGGCGCGCAAGCTCGCGGAGATGGGCCGCAGCCTGGAAGGCTACGCCGCCTCCATCCCCGTGGCCATCGCCGAGGTCGAAGGCATCAAACTGGACAAGAACGACCCGGACGTCCAGGAGGTCGTACGGGTCCAGCGGGCGCTGTACGGGCTCGACCGGCAGGGCGACGACGAGGCCAACGCCGTCGCCCTGCTGGAGAACATGCGGGCGCAGGCGGCGCTGCGGAAGCTCAACGAGAAGATCCGCGACCTGCATCTCGGCTCGGTCCCGTACGACATCACCTACGAGCTGCCGGCCGTCACGGTCCCGGGCGGCCCGCTCGCCACGACGAACGTCGTCTACGGCGGAACGGGCCGGAGCGACGGTCCCACGACCGGCGCGGGCGACCCGGGCGGGACGGGCACGGGCGAGGGGCGCACGACCGGCGCCGGCGACCCGGGCGCGCAGGACCAGATCCCCCGAGACGGTGAGGACGACGCCGCTCCGGGGACGCCCCCGGACAACCAGCCGGCCGGCGGTGACCAGCCCGCCGGCGGTGACACACCCGGACAACAACCCGGCGACCAGGCCGACAACACCGGCGCGGGCGCAGGGACGGGCACAGGCACGGAGGACGGCACCACCCCGCCGGTGATCGGCGCCCAGGACAGGACCGAGCTCGACGACGCCACTCCCGAGGCCGACCCGGTCCGGACCGAGAGCTCGGCCTACCAGCCCACGATCGGCGAGCGTCCACCCCTCGCGGTGACCCCCGACACGGCTGCGGCGCCGGTCGCCACGAACCAGCCCGTACCGTCGGTGATCGGTTCGCCGAACAGCGCGTACACACCCGGCGGGCGACTCGGGGTGATGCGCGGCGGCAGTGCGGCGGGCCTGTCCGGCACGCCGTTCCTCCCGATGACGGGTGGCGCGGGCCCGGCCGGGGACGCGGGCGGAGACCTGGAGCGCACCACCTACCTGTCGGAGGACAGGTCGGCCTGGAACGGCAACCATGACGTGACGGATCCGGTGATCAGGTGAGCGACCAGCAGAAGAACGGCGCCGGCGCGCAGCCGACCGGGCAGCAGCCCTACGGCCAGTACGGCATCCCGATGAGCACCCAGGTGCCGCTGCCGTCGTCGGGCATCGCCTTCACGGACGGCGCGCTCAACGCGGCGAGCGGCCAGATCAACGGACAGACGGCGATCATCGACACGCTGCGGGCCAAGTCCGGCCACATGGGGGTGCCCTTCCCCGCTTTCGGCGTGATCGGCTACGGGCTCACCACGGCCCATGACGGGGCGATCGCGGCCCAGTCCACCGCTCTGGAGCGAGGCAAGAAGGCGCTGCAGAGCTGGCAGGCCGCGCTGAAGGCGGCCGACGCCAACTACCACGAGGCCGAGGAGGAGAACGCCAACCTGTACCGCAAGGACGAGGACTACGACCCAACCGGCGGCGGAGTGCCGACCCCGAAGATGCCCGAATCGCCGGAGCTCAACATGCCGGACGCCGACCCGCCCGGTGGCGACCTCCCGGACGCCGACCTGCCCGTCACGGACCGGCCGGACACCGACCTGCCCGGCACGGACCCGCCGAACGGCGACCTGCCGGACGCCGACCGGCCCGGGAGCGACCTCCCCGGCACCGACCTGCCGGGGATCGACCGGCCGGACTCCGGCCTGTCCGGCGCAGGCGACCCGAACATGAAGGTCCCCGACATCGACTCGGCGATCAACTCGCCGCGGGACACGACCGGCCTTTCGTCGTACGACCCCAGGGCCCTGAACGGGACGCCGAACCCGAACCTGACCGACCTGAGCACCCGGCCGGGGACCACCTGGGGGTCGCCGACCGGCAACGGCGCGGGCTCGGGCGGTGGCGCCGCCGCCGGTCCGAGGGTTCCCGGCATGGGCACGTCCGGGGGGATGGGCAGCGGCATGCCGATGATGCCGATGATGCCGATGGGCGGCTCGGGCAACGGCCTCGACGAACGCGACCGGAAGGAAGGCTCGCTGCTGTCGGAGGACGAAGGCGTCTGGGAGGACGACGAGGACATCGCTCCCGAGATCATCGGCAAGGAGACGTAGATGAGTTACGAGGCGGACAAGGGCCTTTACTGGAAAGCGGCCGCCACCGCCTCGGGCGCGGCACTCCTGATCAGGCGTCCCTGGGCCTTCTACATAGTGCTCATGATCGGGCTCATGATCTCCGACCCGGGTCAGATGTCGGAGTCGTCCAAGACCTGGCGCACCACTGACCAGGGCGGGACGACGTCCGAACTGGACGCGCTGGAGGCGCAGCTCAAAGAGCTGCGGGCCACGCTCACCGGCTCGGGGGCCACCTGGGAGGGCACGGCACGGGAGCAGTTCGATCAGGCGTACGACGACTTCACCAAATCCTTGAACACTCTCAGGTCAACGCGGAACAGCGCCGGCGAGGCCGTCGACCAGACCGCGAAGTTGTACCACGTGGGGGCGCTCACCTGCGTCTGCGTCGCCGGATACCTGGTGCTCTACGCCATGACGCTGTTGGTGCTTCGCCACAGCGTCTACGGCAACTTCATCGCGTACGCGCTCGACCTCAAGGTCAGCAGGACCACCACCACGTCGATGAAAAAGGTGCTGATCAAGCACGGCATCGCGGTCACCATCCTCGGCACCCTGTTCTACCAGGCCGTCCAGGTGTCCGAGTCCAGCGGGAAGATGTTCCCCACGATGAAGGGCATACCGAACGAGCTCGACACCCTGAAGTCCGGCGACCTGCCGGAGTTCAGCACCGCCGCGCTCGAGTACAGCGTGGAGAGCCACTCGCTGATGCCCAAGCAGGACACGCAGGCCGGTCTCCCCCGTACCTGAGCGGACGGGCTTCAGGGCCGGCCGGGGAGGCGCTCGGACGACGTCTCCCCGACGGGCTTCCGCGCGGCGGCGGGGTCCAGGAGCGGGCCCTCCGGGATGAGCCGCAGCAGATGCGCGGGCACCGGCGCCACCTGGGCGGCGTCGTAGCCCAGCGTGCCGACGAGGTCGGGGGAGGCCAGCCGGAATCGTCTGCCCTCGTCGGTGATGAGGGAGTACTCGTGGATGGCGTCGGTCCGGCCTTCGCCCGAGAGCTGGCCGGCCAGCGCCGCGCCGCCCGGCGGCAGCAGCACCTGGTCGACGCGGTCGGGGTTGCCGCTGCTCGGCGGCTTCGGGATGGCCGGCGTCGCCCCGGTCGTCAGCCGTGCCCGGACCGAGCCCCTGACCGTGTCGGCGTACACCGCGCACAAGGGGGCGTCCGCCGCCGGGGCGCGGAAGCGCGGCATGGTGACCGGCAGCCCGCCGCCCAGGAGGCGAAGGGCCGACATCTTGGCGGCGTTGACGGTGGCGGCGTCCACGGTGATCGGGCGTACCCGGCCGCCGCCGTAGGCGATCTTGGTGTCCGGGTCCTGGAGCAGGAGCGTCGCCTGCGTGTGGGTGACGGGCGTGAGGCCGTCGGCGAGCAGCACGTACCAGCGTTCCGGCACGCCGGGCACGGCGGCCGGCGTGAAGACCTGCCCCACCCGCGCGGGCGAGCCGCCGGGGCCCGGCACCCGCTTGCCGCGCTGCGCGATCGCCGGCGCGGCGAAGTCCGGACCCGCGGGGATGGAGTTCACCCAGGAGATCGGCACGCGGCGCGGCGCCTGGTCGGTGAGCCGGCGCGGGCTCCTGACCAGCATGCGGTAGTTGTTCCACAACACCCAGTTCTGCTGCCCGTCGTCGACGAGCAGCGCGTCGGTGCCCACCGGCGTGCCGCCGACGTCGATCCCGCCCAGCAGCGTGACGTACGGGCGGCGGACCCCGGTCGCGTCCTGCTGTTCGACCACGCAGACCGTCCACGGAGATCTGACCAGCTTCTGGGGCTTCGGCAGCGAGTCGGGCGCGCCCGAGATGCCGACCTTCTGCCCCCGTGCGAAGCCGGCCAGCGACTCGGCCGACACCGTACGGACCTTGATCTCCTGGCTGTCCAGCAGGAGCCTGGCGGAGACGTAGTTCTCCACCGGCTGGAGCTTGCCTTCGGTCTGGTTGTAGACGTAGGAGGCGCCGGTCTCCTCCTCGACGAGCAACTGCCCCGCCTCCTTGAGCTTGGTGGCCCCTCCTGGGCTGAGCATGCCCCAGATCCCGAACCCGGCCGTGATCAGCACCAGCAGGATGATGCCGGCGAAGGTCGCCACGTTGTACCGCCGCATGGGGGACTCGGGCAGATCGGGCTCGCCCTGCAGCAGCGCCAAACCCAGGCGCTGGGTCATCAGTTTGTGCGCCTGGTAAAGATCCTTCCGGGTCTGCATGACGGATAATGTTACGCAGGTTGCGAAAGAAACTTAATGATGATGGATATCACGCTTTTATACGGCATGGCCGCCTAGTAGGCTTCTTGATCAACCACATGTGGGAGGCTGTCATGGCACCAACCGACAATGGTTGGCATTTGGAGCAGAGCTGGCCGGGTCTGGTCGCCGACAGGGACGGTGTCGAGTACGCTCCGGCGGAGCTGGTAAAAGTCGCCAACGCCCTTTGGGCGAAATTTCCCGAACTGTACGGCAGCGATCCGAACGCCCGGCTGACCACCGCCACGAAGCCAGCTCAGGGCTCCCACCCCGACGTGGAGGCACAGGGCGGATCGGTGCAGGTGTTCGCCGATCACCTCGCGGAGGTGAATCGCTGGGACGGCGGCAAGAGCTTCGGAGCGGCGCTGGTGCAGGGCCACAAGGAGTTGACCGCGGTCTACGAGCAGGTCAACGAGAAGCTCAGGATCGCGTTCGCGCTCATCGACGCCGGCGCGGGCAACTACAAGCGCGCCGACGCCGCGAACGGGGGCTGGAGATGGCCGTAGACGTGTCCGGTGACCACCCGATCCGCCCCAGCGGGGGCGCGTCCTTTGCCGTCGACGACGACGGCCGGAGCGTGAAGGGGGTCAAACGCGCGATCACAGGGATCGACGTGCCGTCCCTCCAGCAGGTGGCGGCGTCCTACCTGTCGGCCGCCGATCGGCTCACCTCGATGAACGAGGCCCTGGTGTCGGGCGCGACCGCGATGGCCAAGGTCTGGGAAGGGCCCTCGTCGGTGGAGTCGCAGCAGTCGCTGCGCACGCTGCACGCCACCATCCGGGAGCTGGCGGAGAAGTTCAGGGCGGTGGGCGGGCCGCTGGAGGCGCTCTGCAAGCGGCTGCTGGCCCACCAGGACTTCGTGGAGCACAAGGGCCAGGCGTGGAGCGACAACGACGAGACCTGGGACGACAGCATCCCCGGCTGGTACAGGACGATGAACGCCGGGTACGAGTGGGGCTCCTCGGACGAGCTGGCCGGCCAGCATCTCCGGCTGCTCAACAACGACCTGCGCCATGCCTACGAGCAGTGGCCGTTCAGCATCCACAAGGTCGTGCCCGACCTCAAGGACCCGACGGCTCCGACCCCTCCGGCGGAGACGCCCGACCGCACCGAGGGCGACGGCATCGATCCGGACTCCTTCACCCGTCCCGACGACCACTTCCAGGACGAGGACTTCGACGCCATCGACGATGCCTCGCCCGGCGGCCCGTCCGCGCCCGGCCTGCCCGGCGACCCCCTCAGCTCGGACGGCTATCCCGGCGGGATCACTCCCGACGGTTCCGGCACGGACACCGACCCCGGCGGAACCCACCCCGGCACCGGCACCCCCGGTGGCAGGGATCCCGGCAGCGCCGACCGCGCCGCGTACCCCGGCGGCGGCACCGGCCCGGACACCGGCGCCGGCCTGCCGGGTACGGGCGGCCTGCCGGACACCTCAGGCTCGACCACCCTTGAGGATTTCCGGCGCCCGGCCGGCTGGACCCCGGACGCCTCCACCTCCTTCCCGAACGGGAGCATCCCTCCCGCAGGCAGCGGCAACGGCGTCGGCGGCACCATGACCGGCGTCGGCGCCCTCCCGCTCAACGCCAGATCCGCGTCCGCGACCGGCAACGGCTTCCCGTACATGCCGATGGGCGGCGCGGGGGCGGCCGGCGAGCAGGAGGAGACGGAGAACAGCACCTGGCTGCACGAGGACGACGACGTCTGGGGCAACGACGCGGACGACGCCGTCTCCGGCAGAATCGGCTGACCGGACCGCTCGGGGACCGGCCCGGCTTCATGACGCGTCTTTCGCGTCGAGAACGTCCTGGCGGCGTTCAGCTCATTCGGGCTGTTCGAACCGCCCGTCGAGGCGTCCTTCCTCGTACGCCCGCAACGCGTCCTCCTCGGAGTAGAACGTGGGAAGGACGACGACCTGGCCGTCTTCCCGCAGCACCAGCAGCGGACCGGCCCCGAGCAGGGCGTCCTCCCAGTCGCGGGTGCGCAGGAACGCGGCTGTGGTGAAGACGAACAGCCATCCGTACGGCTTCTCGATGGCCGCCTCGTCGTTGAGGACGATCTCTTCCCGGTCGTACTGGGGCATGAGCTCGCGGGCGAACTCGAGGGCGATGCGTTCGGCTTCACTTCTGTCGATCACTGCGGTTCTTTCGTCAGGCGGTCTGGTAGAGCACGTAGGACGCGTATCCGCGATTATTTCGATTGACGGCGCTCATCCATCCGGACTGTCCGTCTATGTAGAGCAGGCCGGCATCGGTGTTGACGATGTTCCAGGCATGCCCCGAAGCGCTGGTGCGATGACCCACCAGTATTCCGCGGGAGCCGGGGATCTGCCGGATGAGGTCCTCCGCTTCCTCCAGTGAGGAGGTCATGCGCAACGGACCGCGTATGGCGCGGCCGGTGTAGAGGCGAGACCAGGTGCCGGCGTGCTCACCGATCAGTCCGGCGACGGCGGGCCGGCCGCCGAGGATGTCGTCGACCGCGAGAGCCACCTCAGCGCAGTTGATCAGGCCCCTCGGGTTGCGCTTCAGGGGGTTGATGTACGGCAGCAGGCGCTCGATCTCAGAGGCGCGAAGTGCGCGTCCGCCAGCCTGCTCAAGGACCGTTCTGACCATAATGTAGCCCGAACGCATCCAGCCTTTTTCCTCCTCCGTGAACGACTGGGGCACATAGAGCCTGCCCGTGTTGCGAGGGCGGAGCTCGGCGAGTGGAAGACGTTCGCTCCCGGCCCAGCCGCCGGGCGTGCGCAGATCCAAGGGCTCGTCCATCTTCGGGATCTCGGAGCGGAGCCAGGCCCGGAGTCGGGCCGCCGCGATGCCCGAGGTGTCGGCGGGGAGGAAGATCTTGAATCGCGCCGGTGACCCGATGGCGTTCTGGACGGACCGGTCGCCCTCCGTCGTGTTCTCCGCCGGACCGTCCGCGGCCAGCACCACCCGGTCGGTGAATAGAGCGAGCTCCTGCGCGAAGCCCGTCGTGCCGTCATGGGGACCGGCGAGCAGAATCGTCGCGCCCGGCGGCAGATCCGCGAAGATCAGCAGCATCGCCGCGACCGCCTCGGCCCGCAGGCGCCGGCCGCCGACCATCATGCCCCGCTCCACGTAACGCCCCTCGACCACGAAGACGCCCTGGTGGGCGGGCGTCGTGGAAGGCGCGGTGTCATGAGCCGGACCGCTGCTGACGCGAACGCCTGCGGCGGTCCTGTTGAGCATGTTCTGGAAGAGGGCCGCCAGATCCTGTGCCAGCTGGCTGGAGAATCTGATCGCCGGCGTGACCATGGTGCCCGACCGGGGCCGGGCGGACGTCTGGGTGAGAAAGTAGTGCGGGCCGTCGGGCGTCGGCAGCACGGCCGTCACGGTGAACGGGGCGTCAGTCCTGAGGGTGACATGATGCGGCTTGCCCGACAGATCCCCGACCGGCACGTAGTCGGTCGACAGGACGGTGACCCGTACGCCGGTGGGGCGTTCGGCCAGCAGGTCGGCGTCGTCGACGCCATCGAGAAGGTGTCGCATGAAGAACCCGTCGCCGGGCGCGGTATTCGGGGGGATCAGCACGCCGGGCACCCAGGCGAACACGTGCCCGGCGGCGGTGGGCCGTCCCGCCAGTTCGGCTTGGGCCTGCGCGATGAGGCTGAACAGCCCACGCTCGTACGCCTGTGCCAGATGGTCGTTCTGCAGGAGCTCGGCCGGCAGGGAATCCGATCCCAGCGGAGGCTGCCACGCGGGCACGCGGTACTCCGGCGTGGTCAGGTCCTCGGAGAACGCCAGCGGGATCAGCCCGGCCTCGTCGGAGCCGGTGAGGCTGTTCAGCGTGTTCAGGAGCCACTCGTGCCGGGCGTCGAGGCCGAGCGCTGCGAAGACGGCGCGTAACTCTTCCAGCTTGGCGGTCAGGTCGGCGACGACACGGGTCGGCAACACCGGCGCGCCCGGTTGGAACCGCCCGTCCACGGTCTCCCCGAATCGGGCGAGGAGCGGGTTGACGTCGAGCATCCGCCGTAGTGTCGCCTGGTCCGGCGCCAGGCCGTGACGCAGGAGGGCGTACAGCGCCCGGGTGGCCAGGCGGCCCTCATCGGGCGACTCGGTGGTGATCTCTTCGTAGACGACGGTGGGAACGGCCCGATGGGAGCCGGGCACGCCGTCGCGGGCCTCGATGAGCTCCTCCAGCGTGGCCTCGAACTCGTCGGCCTGCGCGCGTGTCTGGAACTCGTGGCGCAGCGCCCGCCGGCCGTCGCCGAAGGTCACCTCGGTCGTGCGTCCGTACGCTCCGGGGGCTTCGACCGAGCTGGCGATGCCCGTGGTCAGGCTCAGCCGCAACCTGTCGTTGCCGAACGTGCGCCAGACCACTCCGTCCCCGTCGACGTGCACGGCTGGACCGGCGACGCCCAGCACCCGTCTGACCAGCGCCTGGACGAGGACCTGCGCGGCCAGGTGGGCGGGGACCTCAAGCGCCCGGGACCCGTCGGCGAACGTGGAGACCACGCCCAGGATGCCTGAACGCCGTTTCTCCACGACGACGTGCCGGAGATTGTCACGCAGGCGCAGCGCCGGATCGATGGTCTGGCTCCCGGCCGCGGCCTTCGTGCCCGCACGTGTCGAGGGCGAACCTTGGTCAATGGCGGCGCTGAGCTGCTCCACCCTGCCAAGACGCAGGTACTGTCCCGGCGCGGCGGCCAGCACACTCTCCGCCCCGGCCGCGTTGCTGACGAGCGGGCCACCGGCGAGTGACCGGTGCCGCTCCACGATCAGATTGAACTGGGACAGCAGGCCCAGCCGTGCGAACTCCTCCTGCAAGCCCTTCAGCATGGTCTCCAGCGCGACGAGATCTGACGGCGAGAGCGGGTTCCTCGCCCACTCCAGGTGGCCGGAGGCGTCCTCGCGCAGGAACAGGTCGAGCAGCGGGCGGCCGCTCGACAGGACGTGGAGGGCCGGTCTGGTGACGAGCGGCGGGACGTCGGCCAGGGCGACGAGGTATCCGATCAGTACCGCCTCGCGGGTGCCGAGGAAGCCGGAGGAGGAGGCGGTGGGCGTCCAGTCGATCAGTATGTGCCGGTCGCCGGCCGCTCTGGCGGGGCCGACCAGGCCCAGGCGGTGGGCCAGTCCGGTCATCACCAGGGTCAGGTCCCTGCTCTGGGGGGTGGACTCCTCAAGGAGCAGGGCGGAGGAGCCGTCGGCCAGCGTCACCTTGGAGACGTTCGCGCCGAGGGGCTCCGGCTCACCCCGGACCCCCAGAGCCGCCAGTTCCGGATCACCAGGGATGCCCTGGGCCTCCGGTTCCGGGGCGTCCCGGGCGTCCCGGGCCTCCGGTTCCGGGGCGGTTTGGATGTCCGAGGCTTCCTGGGTGTCGGTTTCTTCCGTCCAGTTGATCAGGGCGTCGATGGGGTGTGGGGGGCCGGTGCGCGTGGTGAGGTCGGCCTCCACCGCGGCGATCTCGGCGGCCAGCCGGTCCGCGGCCGCGGTGTCGCCCGCCGCCAGGGCCTCGCGCTGCTTGCGTTCCAGGAAGCGCAGCTCGTTGCGGCGGGCGGTGACGCACTCGTCGCGCGTGGCCTCTCCCGGCGCGTGCGGGTGAGCGTGCTCGCCCTCCGTACGGAACTGGAGCACGTCGGTGATCTCGTGCAGGACGAGCCGGGCCACCTGGTCGGGGGCGACGCGGGGAGCCAGGGTCACCACGTGCGGGTCGCCCCGCGTGCTGGCGTTCGTCGCCGTGGTCTCGCCCAGGTAGCCGCCCTCGACCGGCCCCACCTGGAACTGGAAGTGCACCCGTCCGAGCAGGTCGGATTCCAGGACGAGGGTGTCGCCGCCGTCCCAGATCACCCGCCAGGCCCCGGCGACCCCGCCGAAGTCCTCCAGCAGCACGTCGTTGTTGAACGCCTGCCTGGCCTCGTCGACGGTGAGGTCGTCCTCTCCGGCGGCCCGGCCGTCCGCGACGAACGCGGAGTCAGGGAGGGGGGAGCCGTGGGTGGAACGGGGAGCGCCGCCCGGCCCGTTCTCCGCGTCGTCGGGCTTGTTCTTGGCCGGCCAGGCCGCCGGATCCGCGGCCCGCAGGATGCCGCGCCTGTTCAGCTCGTTCCTCAGGTGCTCGGCGAGGCTGGGGGCCTGCTCCGTCTCCGCCTGCCGCTCGGGGCGTCCGGCGGGGTCGGCGGGGTCGACGGAGGTGGCAGGGTTCGTGTCCGTCCCCGGCATGGTGCGCTCGTGCAGGGCCAGCAGGTCCACCCCGTGCTGCTCGGCCATCGCGATCAGGGAGGACGGCAGTCCGGCGAAGCGCCGCCCGAATCCTCCGTCGTCCCCCTGCGCCGTCAGGCGGCCGTCGGGGGTGGCGACGTAGGTCAGGGGCGGCCCGTACGGAGGCCGGAGCGTGACCAGGACGTTCTGGTTCCGATCGCGGGCGTCCACTTGCGCCTGCCTGAGCCCCCCGTACGAACGAACGGGCCGCCCGGTCCCGGAGCCGACCGGCCCCGGCAGGGCGGCGGCGGTAGCAGGAGTGGCCGGCCCGGGAGCCTCGTGGCCGACAGCCGGCGGCGGGTTCTCGGCCTGTTCGGCCAGCTCCCGCATGACCTCGTCGAAGACGATCACATCGGCGTGGCCCGTGGCGACGCGGACGGCCCCCTGCGGCGGCCTCTGCCCGGATTTCGGGGCCGGCGAGACCTCGACGCGTACGGTGTAGTCGACCCGGAACCTGACCGAGCTGCTGTCGGCCTTCTCGAAGACGCTGGTCTCCCTGCGGTTGCCACCGCCGACCGACGCGCCGTCGCCGCCCTGGCTGCGGTAGCTGCCGCTCATGCCGAACTTGAGGTCGAACGGGAGCCACCTCCGCATGTCGTTGCTCCCGACGGCGATCCCGGCCGGGAACCACCGGGTACGGTCCGAGCTCGCGGACGTGCCCCACTGCCTGCGGTCGACCTGCCCGATCTCGAAGTCCTTGTGACCTTGGGCGATCGTCATGGGCTCGGACAACACCGCTCCGACGTGCACGCGGGCCACCCTGCCGTGCGCCAGCGGCACTTCGAGCACCATGAGCCCGTCCTCGGCCGTCATGAGCTCGAAGTTGGTGTTCCGGTTGTTGCCGGTCAGGATCCGGGCGAGCGTACGGGACTCCTGGCGGGAGAGGTCGAGGTCCATCGTCGCCTTCAGGTGCCGTTCGACGGCCTTGGCGAGGTCCTTCACCCGCGTGCTCTCGACCATGAAGTTCTCGGGCACGGGGAAGGGCCGCGGATCGGCCACGGCAGGTTGCGGAGCGGTGCCCGTGCCCGTGCCCGCGACCATGCCGGGCGGGATGAGCCGGTCGATGGTTCCCGAGACGCGCCGGGAAGCCTCCCCGACCAGCGACGCGTCCTCCGCAGGCGACGTGGACCTCACCCGCCGTACGTCGACCACGAGCCTGATGCCCTGACGCACCTCCGCCCTGGTCCCCTCGAACGACGCCGCCCGCTGTACCCGGGTCTCTTGCAGGTTGCTCGCGGCCGAGGCGCCGCGTCCGCGGTCGGTGCCCGTGGAACCCGACTCCGTGCCGTCTTCCGTGTCCTTGCCGCCGAAGGTGCCGGTCAGCGCCGAGGACTCGGAGACGTTCTCCTCGTGCATGGTGTAGAGCTGGAGGATCTGCCCCACGTCGGAGACCTCGCCCCGATATTGGACGTCATCGCCGAGCACGGCCCGTACGGTGACCTCAAGGGTGTCCGTGACCCCGTCGCCCCTGACGGTGTACTCGGCGGGCGGGGAGTCCGGGTCGAGCAGAGTGTCGATCTTGCCCAGCCAGCTGTTGCCGGAGAAGTCGGCCGACAGCGCGCGCCACAGGTCTGTGTCCTGGGCGAGCGCGCCCGGGGCCACCGCCTCGACCGCCTTCGTGATCTCGTCCAGCAGCTCGACCTCGGCGCGCGGCCGGTCCTCCGGATGGAGGCTGACCCCCTTGACGGTGCTCATGCCGATGGCGTCCTGGTACGTCGGCGCGAGCACGGCGGGCACCTCGCCGTTCTCCAGCCGCTCGGCGGCCGCCAGCAGTTGCGCCTTGACGTGGTCCTGGAACTCCGGCCGGCTCAGCATGCGGTCGATGGTCTCGGCGTCCAGCTCGCCGGGCCGGCCCGGCGGAACCCCCGGCGGCATCATCTCGGCCAGCGTCTCGGAGGAGAACAGTTCGAGGAGCGCGGCGAGGGCCCTGCCGGTGTCGTGCCCCCGGCTGAGCGGGACGCCGGGCAGGGTGGTCAGGCCCGGGACGCCCGACGGATGGGCGTCCCTCGCGCTCTCCAGGTCCTGGAGGTATCGGGTGATGAACCTGACCGCCACCCGGCGGCCGAGCTTCAGGTCGCCGTTCATCACCCGTTCGGCGGCGTCGACGAGCTGGTGCAGCGGCAGCTCGACCTCTCTGTTCGCGTACAGGTCGAGCGCGTCGCGTTCGGCGACCAGGTAGACGACGGTGCCGTCGTTCCGCGTGATCGTCTTCGCGCCGATGCCGGAACCCAGGGTCACTTCCGCGGCGACGTCCATCACGAAGGAGTAGTGCCTGCCCGTGTCGATGCTCAGTCGCTCGGGGCCGGAGATCAGCTTCCGCTCGTTCGAGGTCGTACGCCCCCACGAGGCGGTGCCGCTCCCATCGCCCGCCCGCTCACCGGGCGCCGGCACTCCCATGGAGCCCCCGACGTCCCGCGGTTTGGAGATCCGGGTGGTGCTGCTCTGGGAGCTGAGGGTGAGGTTGATGTCGCCGACCAGGATGTCGGTGGCGGACAGGAAGCGCGACCGGCCCGGCGTCAGGTGGAGGCGGACCGGCTGGTGCCGTGCCGTCCCGGTCGCCGTCTGGGCGTCCACCCCGGTCCGGTGACCGGAGGTGAACACCTCGGGGTGGCTGATCAGGCTGCGTACGTTGAAGAACGCCGCGAGGTGCTGGAACGCGGGCGAGTCGCGGTCGAGCGAACCGTCGAGCAGGTCCGCGACGGTCGTCGCGATGTCGCCGACGTCGAGGTGGGCGACGGTGGCCCGCCGGAGCACCGACGTCGAGGTGGGGTGCCGCGGCCCCGGCGGACGCGGGTGCCCGTCGGACGACGGCGCGAGCGGGAGCAGGTCGGAGGGGAGCACGATCCGCGCGTCCCCGGCCCGTCCCTCCGCCACGGGCCGTCCGGGGTTCGTCCCGGTCAGCCGCTCGACCTGGACGATGTGCGGGATGCGGAAGACCGCGCTCTGCCCGGTGCCCTCCAGGAGTTTCACCTGGTTGACAGTGCTGCCCGCCGTTTGCTCCACCTGGCGGTTCCGGCCGAAGCCGCCGGAGAGGTTGGATCCCCCGAGATCGAGGCCGGGGTCGTCCTTAAGGGAGAGGCCGCCGCCCAACCCCGCTCCCCACGACCCGGTCATGTTCCGGGACGAGGTGTAGGTGTCGGAGCCGATGTCCAGGTTCACCACCGGCTCGGCGCCGGTCACCCCCTCGTAGACGGCGTTGTCGAAGTCCTGTCTCAGGCTGATCCGCAGGGTGTGGTGCTCGGCCGGGCCGAGGGGGTTGTGGTGGACCAGGTTGACGATCAGGCCCGCCTGGGCCGCCTGGTCGTAGCCGGTCTCCAGGCGTTCGGCGGAGAACTGCTCGGCGACCAGTTGCTCGTTGGCCATCTGGCTCGCCCTGACCGAAGCGTCGAGGGAGTAGTGGGGGACGCCGTTCCTGAGCTTCGGCAACACGCCTTCGCGGCGTAGATACTCCTCGACCTGTTCCCGGATCGAGTCCATGCCGGTGATCCGCTGAACCAGCGCCGGGCCCGCGCCGCGCGTCTGTCCCTCGCCCGTCCCGTACCAGGTGGGCAGTGCGCCGACTCTGCCGGGCGGATCGACCTTGACGGGATCGCCTCTGAGCACGACGTTGCCGTCCGCGTCGCGCCCGACCTCCGCTGCCGGGTCGACCGGCAGGCCGTAGCGGTAGGCGTCCGGTTCGGGGATGCGGAACAGTCCGGTGCTCGGGTCGGAGACGAGGGTGATCGGGTCCTGACCGTCCATCTGGATCGTCACCGTGTGCACCATGTTCAGCAGGTAGCCCTGGGTCTCACCCGCCCATCGCTGCACGCTCGGATGGATGGCCACGCCGGTCACACTGGTGGACGCGGATGCCGCTCTGCTCACATCGCCGCGGAGGGTGAAATCTACTGCAGGGTTGTCGACGGACTCGTCGGCTGTCTTCGAGGTCACCCCCATAGCCCCCCCGAAGCCCGTGTCGTGGCTGTCGGAGTGGCTCTGGGCCGCCTGGGAGGATCCGACGCGCAGCCGTTCCTGGTGGTGCTTGGTGCTGGGGCCGCCGACACGTGTGTCCCCGGGGAGCACGGTCGTGCGTATCGTCATCACGCCATGGATCCGGCCGTTCACGATGATGGCCCGGCGCAGCCCCGCCGGATTGTTGACGGCCATGCCGAGGTTGCTGGGCAGGTCCTCGGTGATCGCCGTGACGACCTGGTCGCGGGCGACGGAGCTGCGCATGACCTTCGGCAGCCGTCCGGTCACCCGCTCGGCCAGATCGAGCAGGCCGGTCATGCTGACGACGACGTGCTCGGGGAAGGGGGAGCGTCGCCGGTCGGCCTCGGGAAGCCGGAGGGGCCTGTCACTGGGATCGAGGAGATAGGCGTGCGAGAGCCACAGGCTCTGACGCGTGGTCTCCCCGGCGGGCAGCGAGACGGTCCCCGGGGTACCGGACGCGGTGCGCAGTTCCACGTTCCAGCTCGCCTTGGCGGTGAACATGGTGGCCGTGCCGCGGTTGTCCTCGACGTTGCCGCCCAGCCAGTTGTCCTGAGCCGCGGTGGAGACGGAGTGAGCGCCACCCCTGCCCCACTTGAGCCTCATGACACCGTGGTCGGCGATGCGTTGGAGGGTATCCGAGGACGTGCTTCGCATCCAGTGCCGGCCCAGGTCCACCATGTCCCGGTCGAAGGTGAACCCCCTGGAGCGGCGGCCGGTGGCGGACGCCCTGCCGCCGCCCTGCGGCAGTTGTCCGAGCATGGTCTCGGAGTGGGAGGCGGCCGGCTTCACCACCTCCATGAGGTCGTCAAGCGTCAACCGGATCCGCAGTTCCGCGCCTGCGATCCCGTTCAGGCGCAGCAGCAGGCCGTCCGGCGCGACCGCGGTCTGGAAGGCCTGGCGGATCGCCCGCCTCAGCTCCTCCTGGGAGAAGCGTGCGGACAGGCCCTGGTCCGTGAGCAGCTTGTTGACCAGCTCGGTCAGCCGGGCCAGGTTGGCGATCGGGCCGGCGGTGTAGGCGGCCAGCAGGGCGTGCGGCGGCGGCAGCGCCTCCCGGTGTGCCGAGTCGTAGGCGTCCGATCGGCTCCTCAGCTCGTGCAGGGCGACTTCGACCTGGAGCGTTCTGGGCTTGTCCGGCCTGTTCACCCTGTTCAGGGCGGTCAGTGTCGCGTCGGCGGCCTCAAGTGCCTGGTTCGCGGCGATCGCGGCGGCCGCGTACCGCTCGGCTGCCCGCGTGTGGTACCTGGCGGCGGACTCCGCCTGCTCGGCGGCCAGCACCTGCTGACGCGCGCGCTCGGGAGCGCCGTCGTCCTCGTTCAGGCCGTGCAGGAAAGCGTGATTCCAGGCCTCCCGAGCCTTGTCCCAGGACTCTTCGGCATGGTCCCGGTGACGGCTGCTGAGTTCGAGGTTGTGCGCCCAGGCGGCCTCCAGCCTCCTCTCCTCCGCCTCGACCTCCGCCCTCAGCTCCGACAGCGCGGTGGGCGGGAACTTGGGCACCGAGAGGGCGGGCGGTGTCGCCGGCGGCAGCGCGGCGACCGCATCCTGGTACGCCTCCATGGCCGCGGCGGCCGCTCGTGCGCCGGCGTTCAGCGCGGCGTGGTCGACCGGCTCTCCCGAGGCCACGCTCTTCAGCATTTCGGCGAGCACCACGTGGGCGTCGCGGGCGGCGATCGCCAGGCGTTCGGCCGCCTCGTGCAGCGCGCCGAGCCGGGCGAGCTCCGCCGCGGTGGCCCGCCACCTCTGTGCGCCCTCCAGGTCCTGCCGGGCCAGCGCCTCCGCCGCGAGCACGTACGGCGCGCTCGCCGCCTCGTTGTAGGCGCGCACCGCCGCGCGCTGCGCCCTGACGACCCCGTCGAACCCCTCGATGGTGGTACGCAGCGCCGTGGCGGCGGCCCGCCGGTCCGACACGTGCTGGAGGAGGTCGCCGAGCGTGTCGTCGATGGCCTGGGCGGCGCGCGTGTTCGCCACGAGGTCCGGCGTCGTGAGCTGACGGTAGTACCCCTCGTGGGTGGCGCCCAGGCGGAGCAGCTGCGAGGCGAGCACGTGCGGCGGGGCGATCAGGATGCGCCGCGCCTGAACCGTCTCGTCGAAGAGCAACTGGTAGGTCTCGGCGGCCCGTAGCGCCGAGTCGGCCGCGCTCTGGCGGTCCGCCGCCGTGCCCGGTGAACGTCGCGCCGGGCTGGTGAGCTCGGCGGCGGCCGCCCGCAGCGCGGCGATGTGGGCGCGGAGCACGTCCGGTTCGGTGGCTCGGGGCAGCGCGGGAACGAAGACGGCCGGGTCGGCCTGCTCCTCGTACCGCAGGCGGAGCTGGTGGGCCGCGTGCAGCGCCCTGGCGAACTCGGTGCCCTTCCTGCCGGGAGCGCCCGCGGTGTGCACGAGCGACTGGGCGCTCTCGTACGCGGCCCTCGCCCGGGACACCGCCGTCAGCAGCGAAGAGGTGCCCATGTCGGTCACCGTCATCGCCAGGAGCCGGAGGTCGGACTCCACGCGCAGGAGCCGGTCGATCTGCTGCGCCAGCGCCTGGTCGAGATCCTGTACGAGCTGGGCGACGGCCTGGTCGTGGCGGGTCAGCAGGTCGATCAGGTCGTTCGTCGACTGACGGGCCGGCGCCGGTCGCGCCCCGCCCTCTTCCAGCTCGCCGCGGGCCTCCAGAATCCTGCGTACGGCCTCCCGCTCCTCCTCCAGGGCGGATCGTTGGGTGCCGCTCGTCAGGTCGATCCGGCGGTTCAGGAACGCCAGCTCGCGGTGGCGGGCGGTCAGGCACTCGTCGCGCTCGTTCGGCTGGGTGATCAGGCGGCGCATCAGGCCCTGGCGAGGCTCGTTCCTGGCGTGCAGGGTGTCGGCGATCTCGTGCAGCATCAGCCTGGCCACCTGGTCGGGGGCCACGCGCGGGGCCAGCCGCACCTTGTTGACGCCGTCCGCGTACAACACGGTACGGCCGAGCCTCCGCCGGGAGACGTGGCCCACCTCGAAGGTGAACGTCTGGTCGGGGAGGCCCGCGACCTCGACCACCAGCGTGTCGGGGGCGGTCCAGCGCAGGCCGGTGATCTCCGTCCCTAGGTCGGAGGCGAGGATCTCGACCTCGAACGCCGCCCTGGCCTCCGCCACCGTGAGCACCGGCACACCGCGGTCGCGGCCGTTCGCGACGAACCTGGTGTGCTTGATGGGACGTCCGCTCACGAGGGCATGGGCGTCCCTGGTCCGGCGAACGGCGCCGATCAGCCTGGTGACCAGGGCGGGGCCGGAGGTGGCGGGCTGCTGGGCGGGGACGAGGGCCGGGGCTGGGTCCGGCTGGGCCTGCGGGGTGGGGCCGGGGGTGGCCGCCGTCTCGGCTGTGGTGAGGGTGCCGGTGTCCTGCGAGGTCAGGGCGGGGTCGGGTGCCTGGGCGGCACGAGGCTCCCCGACGCTCCGCGGGTCCCCGGCCCGCGCGGTCTCCGGGGTGCTGGTGGTGTCCGGGGTGACGTTCTCGGGGGAGGCACCGGCCGTGTTGGGGGTGCCGGTCCGGTCGGGAGCGGGCGTCGCGTCCGGGGTGGCGGTCGTGTCTGGAGGGGGCGTCGTGTCCGGCGTGGCGGTCGTGTCTGGAGCGGGGGCCGCGTCCGGGGTGGTCGGCGTCTGGGAGGCCGTGGTGTCGGAGACGGGGGAGGTGTGCGGCGTTTCGGCGGGCGCCTGGTCCGTCGTGGGCGCGGCCTGCTGATCGGCGGCGGGGGCGTCCTGCGCGGTCGGCTGGGACGCCGGTCGCGCGTCTTGGCGCGGGTCCTGCGATCGGTCCTGCTGGTCTTGCAGGTCCTGAGGCTGGGCCTGCGGTTGGGATTGAACGTGGGGGGCCGGGGGAGTGGGGGTGTCCTGGCGGGGTTCGGTGTCGTTGGTGTGCTGGGGGCGGGGGGCCTGGGGCGTGTCCGGGGTGGCGTCCGGCGTCTGTACGGCTCGGGCCGCCTTCGGCGCGGGCTGCTGGGGCGCCGCCGGTTCGGTGACCGTGCTCGTACGGTCCCGCCTGCCCCCGCCCGGGAGGTCGCCCTGCGGCAGCACAGGGCTCCCGGAGGTGTCGGGCGAACCGGCCTGGGGACTGCCCGTGGACGAGAGGTCACCGAGAGAAGGGCCCGCCGTGGTGGCGGACCCGTTCTGCTGGGCCGCCATCGCCTCGTTGACCACGTTGCTCAGCGAGGTCACAGGGGTGACGGCCGCGTGCAGGACCTCCAGGTTGGTCGGGCTGAGGGTGTTCGTACGTCCCGCGCCGCCGAGGAAACCGCCGTAGAAGCCTTCCGCGCCCGGCAGCGCGAACTGGTCGTAGACGGCGTAGTTGGCGACGATGCTGCCGGCGGGCGAGGCGACCATGTTGTTCAGGCCGGTGTTCAGCGCGCGTCCGGGGAAGCGCAGGAACGCGTTGCCGACGCCGCGGTTGTCGCCCGCCATCCGGTTCAGCCGCGAGATGCCGGGCAGGTCGTTGGCGAAGCGCGACATCGGATCGCCGAGCTTGGTGCCCGCGATCGCGCCGGCGCCCGCGCCGATCGCCGCCGCCTTGACCTTCTTCCAGTCCCACGAGTCGCGGGTGCCCATCTTGATCTGCTGGTACTGGGTGGTGAGGTCGATCAGGAGCTCTTCGGAGATCTCCTCGAACAGCTCGTACGCCAGCGCCTTGTTGAAGAACGAGCCCGCGCCGGCTCCGGCGAGCTTGCTGACCTGGCCGCTCGCGGTGACCGCGCCCGACCTCGACGCCACCAGCGCCAGGCGCTGCATGATCATGGCGATCCTGGTGCCTCCGGCGGTGCCGACACTGCGCAGGATCAGGCTGGCGAGAGGGAAGAAGCCCGCGGCGATCAGGGCGATGAACGCGGCGATCACCGCGATCCAGAAGGCGACGTTGATCGAGAGCTTGGTGTACTGGGTCTCGCGGGCGAAGTTGTCGACCATCTTCGCGTAGGAGAAGGACTCCTGGGCCTTGGCGACCACGCCGGCCTTGTCGTCGTAGAGTTTGGCGAGCCGCTTGAAGATGGCCGGTTTGGCGGGCGACTGGAGGCTGCCGTTGAGGGTCTGCACCGTGGCGGCGGTCGGGTCGAGGGTGCCGATGAGCAGGTTCATCAGCTTGACGTACTCGACGCGTAACTCCCAGAGTTTGCTCTCGCTCCCCTCGGGCCAGCTCTGACCCGCCGTGAGCAACGGGATCAGGTGGTGGACCACCCAGCCGGGCAGCGCCTCCGTCTGCCAGACGGGCTCCACGTCCTTGGTGGCGATCCCGCCGTCGAACGCGCCGGTGCCGCCCGCCGGCTTCCGCGCCTCGTCGGTGGCGTTGGTGACGTCGCCCTTGCCCGCCATCATGCCTTTCGGTAGGCGTTCGACAGGCCCAGGTCGATCGCCTGCTCGGTGGTGAGGGTGTTGGAGACCGTCGCGCGCAGCAGCGGCCCGGAGCCGGAGATCTCCTTGATCAGATCTTCGGTGTCGCGCAGGAATCTCTCGGGGCCCCCGCCCGCCAGGTACTGCCTGCTGAAGGACAGGCCGTCCGGCCCGTCGCCCTGGGGACGGGCGGCGTTCAGCGCCCGGATCCGCGCCGCGATGGCCGGCAAGGCGGTGCCCAGGTCGGTCGCCATGGCGTCCCACTGGTTCAGGCTGTTGCTGATCGGTTCGCGGATGTGCACGTCCGCCCGGTCGTCGGCGCTCATCGGCGGCGTCTTTCTCCCGGCAGCGGACCGGAGAGCTGATCGAGCACGGCCTCCAGGTCGCCCTCCAGATGGGCGCGTAACTGCTCGGGCGGCACCACGGGCTCGAAGAGGTCGACCAGCTCCTCCAGGGCTTTGGCGGTGGCCCGCCGGATGGTGTCGGTGATCGCGTCGGCCAGCCCCCTGGCGTTGGGCCGACGGTACAGCCGGGGGTCGAGATCGAGCCTGATCAGCTCGCCGCGTACGCTCACCGTGGCCGAGACGAGCCCGTCAGCGGATCTCTCCGTGACCCGGATCGCCTGGGCGCGGGCGTTGAGCTCGCTCGCGTCGCGCTGCATGCGCATGAAGGTCTCGCGTAACTCGTCGGCGTAGGCCTGGAGCCCTACTATGTCAGCGTCTTCGGTCAAGGCCCCACCCCCCTAACTGGGGTGAATATAACAACAACATCATCTGGCTCGAAAGAGATCATCAGTGATGTTGTTCACCGGGCGCCCCGATCATCACAGCCTGCTCGCCGAGCGCTGAGACCTCCTCCCGCCGCACCCAGGCGCGGTACACGCCGCGCTCGATCCGTTCCAGGCCGAGCCCGGCCGCGTGCAACGCGTTCCCGCCGGTGTACTCGACGAGCAGCTCCGCCTCCCGTTCCGCGTGCACCAGGAAGGGGGCGCCGCGCCACTCGCAGACGGTCGTCACGTGCCAGACCGCCGCGCAGCCGGCCGCGGGAACCTCGCGGACGAACCGGCCGGGCGCCACCTCCTCGAAACCGTCCGCGGGGGCCGGGGCGTACAGGCGCATGAACAGCCGGCCGTCGACGAGCTCGGCCGACGCCTCGTAGTCCGTCCCGTCCCAGCGGGCGCGGTACGACTCCCCGTTCACCGGTCCGCCACCATCAGCCAGCGGCCCAGGTCGGCGTCGTACCTCGCCTGGACGCGCTCCTCGCCGTCGGACCCCAGCTCCACGATCTCGGCGCCGTGCGGCAGGCCGACGCCGTCGATCTTGTACTCCCTGATGGTCTCGGCGGCGTTCGGCACCAGGCCCATGCCGGCGAACGGCGGCTCCTCGATCACCCAGCCGGCCATCGCCGTCCGGCCCCGCTCGTCGACGCCGCCGTACGGGGTGCGGTAGAGCTCCACCCCGATCGCCGGCCAGCGCAACAGGTTGACCGCGCCCTCCGCGGTCAGCGCGTCCTCCTGCAGCAGCGCGTCGGCGAGCACCGAAGGGGTCGCGATGTGGGCGACGTCGAGCGCGTGATGGCAGTAGCCGGAGATCCGCGGTCGCTCGCTCTCCAGCAGTTCCTGGAGCTGTGCCACCTCCAGCAGCTTCTGCACGATCGGGAGGCCGCTGTCCGGCTCCGCCGCCAGGTCGTGCTCCAGCGTGGGCACCGCCAGCCTGGCGACCGTGCCCGGTTCGAGCAGGAACGACGGCTCCAGACCCGGATTGACGGCCAGGCCCCAGCGAGGATCGGGCCAGCCGGCCGCCAGCTCGACCAGCGACAGGATCCGGAAATGCCGCACGGCGCCGTCCGTCGCCTCGCGCATCGCCTCCGCGGAGGTGTACGCCGCCACCCACACCCGATCGGCGCCGGGGAACGTCGGCCAGGTGATCGGCTCCTCGCCCCCGGCGGCGGCCTGGCTGACCGGGCAGGCGAAGTCGGCGTACCGCAGCAGCGCGAGACAGGTGGTCAGGTCCTGCCGGCCGTGCGCCTCCTTGAGCCGCTCCTCGAACGCGGTCGGTGCCTGCATGGCGACACCCTAGTGGGTTGATCCGCGTTCCCTGTAGGTTGCGCGTGTGACGGATCGGCCGATTGCCCGCACCCGCGACGAGGCTCTCGTGTACCTCGACCTGAACCCGTGCGCGTGCGGCTCGGTGGAGACCGCGTGGGACAGCGGCGTGGTCAGCGTCGAAGGCTCGCTGGCCACGTGCTACTCGGGTGCCTGTGAAGACTGCGGCGCGGCGCGGGAGTACCTGTTCTCGCTGCCCGGGCGCGAGGTCATGCCGGCCGGCTGGCCGACGTTCGGCGGCGCGGAGCCGTCCGAGTTGCTCGACGCCGGGGAGTGGATGTGGCTCGCCGACCTCACGGCGGGCAACGTCCCCGACGACCCGGAGAACGCCCGCCGGGCGCTCTCCATGGCTCGTTCGGCCGTGGAGGAGGTGCTCAAGTTCATCCCCGAGGGGCAGGACGACGTCCCCGCGGCGGCCTTCTGGTCCGCCCGCGGACGGGAGGTGCGCGCCGCCGAGCCCCCTCGGTTCCGCCGCGACCGCCTGATGGTCGTCAGGGACACCTACCGCGACCTCGCCGACCGCTGACCTTCCCCGGGGGCCCGGTCAGGCGATGCCGGCCGGCGGGTGCGTGCCGTCCCGGTCGTCGTGTCCCGCGAGCGACCGGCGGCGGTGGTCCCTCGGGCTGAGGTCGTAGGCGGTACGGAACGCGCGGCTGAACTCGGCGCCGTTCCTGAAGCCCCAGCGCATGCCGATCTCGCCGATCGGATCGTCCCTCAGCCGCGGGTCGGCCAGGTCGGCGTGACAACGTTCGAGCCGGCGCCGGCGAATCGTGGCACTGACGGTCTCGTGCCGCTGCTCGAACAGCGCGTGCAGGGTGCGTACGGAGATGTGGTGGTGCGCGGCGATGCTCGACGGCCCCAGATCGGGGTCGCCGAGATGCTGGTCGATGAAGGCGTCGATCCGCGCGGCCAGGATCCGCTGCCGGCTCTCGGCCGGCAGTTGGCGGCCGGCGTCGAGGCGTCCGGACAGGAAGGCGGCGGCCAGGTCCACGCCGATGGTGCCGAGACGGGGCAGCTCGGCGGGGTGGCAGCCGCTCGCGTGTTCGAGCAGGCCGGTGAGGTAGCGAGCCAGCATCGCCCCCGAGCCGGTGGCTGCCCGGAGCCTGGTGGCCAGCAACCGCTCCATCTGGCCGCGGGTCAGCGGCAGCGCGTCGCGCGGCAGGAACAGGAGCGTCACCCGGGTCGGCCGGTCCGTGCCGAGGAACTCGGTCACGTACGGGGAGGAGGTGTCGAACAAGCCCATGTCGCCGGTCTGTAACAAGGACTCTTTGCCGTGCTGCCGCAGCCGGTTCGCGTTGTTGTGCACCAGGAACAGCTCGTAGCCCTCGGGGTCGTGCCGGCTGATGTGGGCCGGGGTGCGCCGGCCCTCCAGCGGGGACATCGTGAAGTCGCCCACGCGCACGCGCGACAGGTCGATGGACCGCACCCGGCCGTGGAAGTCGTCGGCGTGCTCGCTGGACAGCGCTGTGGGGACGACCTCGTGCGCGGCGATGTGCGCCCACCACTCCAGGCGATCCTTCCTCGGGATCGCGTCGGTGGAGAGGGAGACCACCGGGCTCGGTCTGACCGTGCGGTGGATCCAGGAACTCCGGTACGGATGATCGCACACCGCGTCTACGCTGTCGGCCACCGTCCAAGGGTCCACAACCCCGGCCCCGGCCGCAAGACCGACAGCGCGTCGGACTCTACCGGCCGCCCGGACGGCCCGACGGGCGCTGTTCCTCGGTGGTCGTCGGGCGGGGCAGGGGATGGCCGGGACGGACGAGGCCGGAGTCGTACGACACCACGACCACCTGCGCGCGGCTGCTCAGCCCCAGCTTCGCCATCAGCCGGTTGAGGTGCGTCTTGACCGTGCCCTCGCTCACCGACAGCCGTTCGGCGATCTCCTTGTTCGACAGCGCGTGCCCGACCAGCCGCAGCACCTCCGTCTCGCGCCCGGTGAGCCGGTCGAGGGCGGGGGAGGGCAGCGGGGCGGGCGGTTCGGTGAACGCCTCGATCAGGCGCCTGGTCGCGGCCGGGGCCAGCAGGATGTCGCCCGCCGCGACCGTGCGGATGGCGGCGATCAGGCGTTCGGGCGGCGTGTCCTTGAGCAGGAAGCCGCCGGCGCCCAGGCGCAGCGCGTTGTAGACGTACTCGTCGAGGTCGAACGTGGTCAGGATGAGCACCTTGGGCGGCGGGTCGTGCGCGGCGGCCAGGATGCGCTCGGTCGCGGTCAGGCCGTTGACGCCCGGCATCCTGATGTCCATGAGGATCACGTCGGGCCCGAGCGTGGCGGCCAGGCGCACGGCCTCCTCGCCGTCGGCGGCCTCGCCCACCACCTCCAGGCCCGCGGCGCGGAGGAGCGCGGCCAGCCCGGCGCGGATGAGCACCTGGTCGTCGACCACGAGAACCTTGATCTCGCACCTGCCTCACGGTCGTCACGGCGGCCGGTCGCCCTCAGCGGGTGAGGGGAGCGGGAAGGTCGCCAACACCTCGAACCCGCCTTCGGGCAGCGGTCCGGCGATGATCGATCCCTGGTAGAGCCTGACACGTTCAGTCATGCCGATCAACCCGTGGCCGCCGGAACGCGGGCCGTCCGCCGCGACGGCGGCGCCGTCGTTGCTGACGCGTAACGTCAGCGTGGCCGGACCATAGCCGATGTGGATCTCGACCCGGCCAGGGGCGGCGTGCTTGAGGACGTTCGTCAGCGACTCCTGGACGATGCGATAGGCGCACAGGTCGAGGCCGGACGGCAGCGGCCGGGCGCGGCCCTCGACGGTGAGCTCGGTGCCGACGCCCGCCGCGCGCATGCGTTCGACCAGCGGATCGAGGGCCAGCAGGCCTGGCGCGGTGGCGTAGAGGCCCTCGTCGTCGTCGTGGGCCTCGATGCGCAGGATCGACAGCAGCCGCCGCATCTCGGTCAGCGCCTCGTGGCTGGTGTCGGCGATGACCCCCAGCGTGGCGTGGGCGGTGGCCGGGTCGCTCAGCGCCACGTAACGCCCCAGCCCGGCCTGGACGGAGATGACCGACATGTGGTGGGCGACGACGTCGTGCAGCTCGCGGGCGATGCGCACCCGTTCGCGGGTGACGGCCCGCCGGGCGGCGGCGCCCTGCTCGGCGCGGAGCTGCGCGGCGAGGTCGGCCAGTTGCGCGGTGCGCTCCGACAGCAGCCGTACGCTGGCCCCCGCGCCCACGCCGCAGGCCGCCACCAGGACCGACTGCGCGAGCGCCGACCACGTCGCCAGGCCGGGCTGTTGCGCGGAGGCGTACGTCCACTCGATGACGACCAGCACCGAGCCGGCCGCGCACCAGCCCCACGACCGGTGTGCGGCGACGGAGTAGAGGGCCACCAGCGGGCCGATGCTGTTGAGCCCGTGGTGGTAGCCCAGCACGTGGTAGACCAGCGACGCGCCCACCGACCCCAGCAGCACCGGCACGGGCGCCACCCGGCGCAGCGCCAGCGGCGCGTTGACCAGCAGGGTCAGGCCCATCGACAGGGCGTCGCCCGGCCGGCCCCGGCCCGGTTCGAACGCCTCCCACAGCCAGGTGCCGACGACCAGCGTGAGAGCCGCCGCGCCGTCGAGCAGCAGGGGGTGGACCGCGACCACCCGCCGGAGGAGGGATGAGGCGGTGAAGGGCACCCGTCACGCTAACCCCGGCGCCACCCCCGGCGCATCAACCCGGGGGTGGACATCGACTGCCGCGGAAGTTGCAGTCCCGCGCCGTCCGGCTGGGCGTACACCTCGCGGGCCTCGCCGCGCGGCCCGAGCACCTCGACGGGCCGGCCGCTGCGTACGGCCTCGGCCGCCGCCTCGGTCTCGGTCACGGACGGCCCCGGCTCGGCGGCGGCCCGCCAGGCGGGACCGGCGTCGGCCCAGAACCCCGCTCGGTTCGGGGTAGGGGGCACGGGCTGTCGGCGGGGGCGGCGTCTTGTTACAGTGGCGGAGGTGCGCCGGGAAGTCTGGTCGGCAGATCTCTTCGCCGACCCTGGAGGTAGCACGTGATGAGCCGCCCCCCGGCGTGGCGGACGACCGTGGCCCGGCTCGCGCAGCCCCTGATGGCGGCGTGGCCGTTCGTCATGATGGCCGTCGTGTCGGCCGTGGATCTCCTGGCGGGCCCGGAGTACGGCTACCTGTCCCTGCTGGCGCTGGGGCCGGCGTTCGCGAGCCTGTCGGGCGGCGTGCGGCGGACGCTGCTCATCGGCCTCATGGCCCTGGCCCTGTCGCTGCTGCTCGGCCTGTACGACGGCCTGATCGGAACGCGCCAGAGCGCCCTGAGCCTCATGTCCGTCACCGGCGTGACCGCGGCCAGCGCGCTCGCGGCGATCGCGCGCCAGCGGCGCGAACGCGAACTGGCCGACGTGCGGTCCGTCGCGGAGGTGGCGCAGCGGGTGCTCCTGCGGCCGGTCCCGCGCCGGGCCGGGCATCTTCGCGCCGCCGTCTCCTACACCTCCGCCTCCGCCGAGGCCAGGATCGGCGGCGACCTGTACGAGGTGGTGACGGCGCCCACCGGCGTCCGCGCGATCGTCGGCGACGTGCAGGGCAAGGGGCTGGAGGCGGTGGAGAGCGCCGCGACCGTGCTCGGCGCGTTCCGCGAGGCCGCCCACGACGAGGCCGACCTGCTGTCGGTCAGCGGGCGGCTGGAGCGGGCGCTCAACCGCCGGCTGTCGGGGGAGGAGTTCGTGACCGCGATCCTGGTCGAGGCCGACGCCGGCGGCACGCTGACGCTGCTCAACTACGGTCATCCCGTCCCGCTGCTGCTGCGTGCCGACGGGACGGTCGTGGCCGCCGAGCCGGACGCCCACGCGCCGCCGCTCGGCCTGTCGTCCTTGCAGGTGGAGGGGCCGAGCCCGTACCAGGTCGCCTTCGGGCCGGGGGACCAGATCCTGCTCCACACCGACGGCGTCATCGAGGCCAGGGACGCCTCGGGCCGGTTCTACCCGCTCGCCGAGCGCATGTTCCTGCTCGCGGGCGACGACCCGGAGGAGGCGCTGGAGAAGCTCCGCCTCGATCTCGTGGCCCATGTGGACGGACCGCTGCACGACGACGCCGCCATGCTCCTGCTGCGCGCCCGCTAGGCCAGGTCGGGGCCGACGTACGGCCCGGCCCCACCGCAGCGAGCCGGTCGGCCCATTCCGGTGCTCGACGGGGAGGCCGGCGTCCTGACGACGGCCACGCCGAGCGCGCCGCTGTCGTGCGAAGAGGGTTGTTGTCCAGTGGCCAATAGACTCCGGGTCATGCCACCCAGACGCAGGCGCAGCCCTGCGGAGTCACGCGCCGAGCTGCTGGCCGCGGCGGCCGAGCTGATCAAGGAACGCGGTCCGGACCACGTCAGCCTCCGGCAGATCGCCGAGGCCGCCGGTGTCGCCCATGGGCTCGTGTCCCACTATTTCGGCACCTATGCCGCCCTGGTCCGGGAGGTGCTGCGGGCCGAGAACGACCGGATCGAAGCAGAGGTGCGCGAGCGCATCCAGGCCGAGGACGGTGTGCCCACCGCCGCGGGAATCATGGACGTCGTGTTCGACACCCTGGCCGACGAGCGTTATCTGCGCCTGTTCGTCTGGACCGAGATGCACGCCGACTACCGGGGCGCCACACGGCCCGAGCTGGTGGAGCTGGTCGACACGATGGAGTCCGGGATCCGCGCCGCGCTCGCGGACCGGCCCGCGGTGCCGAGCCGGTCGCGTATCGAGGCGGTGGTTCTGGTGGGCCTGGCGGCCTCGTACGGGTTCGCCATCGGCGGCCGGTCGTGGCTGGCGGGCCTGGGCCACGATCCCGACGACCCGGCCCGCGAGGCGGAGTTCCGTGTCCAGCTCGTACGGATGCTGGGCGCCCACATGGTGGAGGAGTCCGGGCTGGAGCCTGCCGGCTGACTTGTTCTCCAGTTGGAGAATAGGATGGTCCCGTCACTTCGATCACACGGACAGGACCGCCCACATGACTGAGCACCCCGACCTCGCCCCGGCCCGGCCGGTGCGTCCCTCGGACGAGGACCGCGACCGGGCGGCCCGGCGACTCCAGGAGGCCGCCGCCGCGGGCCGGATCGAACTGGCCGAGCTGGATCAGCGGCTGGGCGAGATCTACACGGCCCGGACCCAGGGCGAGCTCGCGTACGCGGGCCGCGACCTCCCCGAGCCCGTCCGGACGGACTCACTGGTGGTGCCGGACGAGCCCCACTCCCGCTTCGCCGTCAGCGTGTTCGGCTGGTTCAGCCGTAAGGGCCGCTGGGTCGCTCCGCGCGTGTTCACCTCTCTGTCGGTCTTCGGCGGTGGCGAGATCGACCTGCGTGACGCCCGCTTCGCCAGTCGGGAGATCCGGGTGCGGGCCTTCGCCTTGTGGGGGTACACGGAGGTTGTCGTCCCCGACGACGTCGAGGTCGAGGTCAAGGGGTTCGGCCTGTTCGGCGCGTTCGACCGGAGCGCCGTCAACAGGAGGCAGGGGGCGCCGCGGATCGTCCTCAGCGGCCTGGCCCTGTTCGGCGGTGTCGGCACGAAGGCCAAGCCGTCCGTCGCCCGCGACTGAGGACCGTGCCCGGAAGAACGCCGGGTGCGGACGCCGCCCCGCGACGCGTACCGAGTGGGACCGCCACCGGCCGCCTGGGCGGCGCACGTCAGCCGCGTGCTGGCCAAGCTGGGGCTGGTCAACCGGGGGCAGGCGGCGATCCTCGTCCACGACGCCGACCTCGGCTGACAGCGCCGGCGTGGCCGGTTGGTGATCTACATTGTAAAGGCGGCGGCCCGCAGGTGTCACGTCGAACCCATCAGAGACCAAACCCGCGCCCGCCGATCGATCAGCCCGCCAGGGCGGCCTTGAGGGTGGTCATGACGACGTCCCGGACCGGGCGTGGCGTGGGCAGGAACGTGGTCAGGTCACCGCCGTGCGCCTCCAGCAACCCCGCGCCCATGTTGGAGTAGGCCGACATGGTGTGCTCGGCCTGGTAGGGCTCCAGCCCGGACAGCCCGGCCCGTGCCTGGCCGAGCGAGACCGGCCGGTATTCCACGTTCCGCCCGAGCGCCGCCGCCAGCGCCGCCGCCAGGTCCTGGCCGTCGACGGCGTCCACGCCCTCCAGTTCGTACGTCCGCCCCGCGTGCCGTCCCGGCACCCCGGCCGTCAGGTCGGCCTGCGCCTCGGCCGCCACGCGTACGGCCACGGCCGCCAGGTCGTCGCGGGCCACCGCCGACAGCCGCCCTTCGCCGAGCGGCGCGGCGAGCCGCCCCGACACGCCGGTTACGAGAATCATGGGACCACTCCTGTCGTTGTCCTCGGATGAACAGGATCAGCATGGGCGTCGCCAGGCGCCCACCATAAGGAGGCACTTTCATGTCAGCCGCGCACACGGACGTAACTCCCCAGGTCGGCGGCCCGTGCGGGGAGGACGACTGCGGGATTCGCGACGTGCTCGATCGTCTGGGCGACAAGTGGACGGTGCTGGTGATCGTGGAGCTGGCCAAGGGGGTACGGCGGTTCGGGGAGCTGCATCGGGCGATCCCCGGCATCTCCCAGCGGATGCTGACGCTGACGACGCGGCGGCTCTGCCGGGACGGGCTGATCGACCGGACGGTGTATCCCACGATCCCGCCCCAGGTCGAGTACCGGCTGACGCCGATCGGTGAGAGCCTGGCCAAGGCGATCGCGTCCCTGGCCGGCTGGTCGAGCGAGCACAAGGACGCCATGGCGGCGGCCAGGCACCGCTGGGACGCCGCCCACTCCGGCGAGGCGGGCTGAGGTCCGTCCCGGCCGGGAAACTCGGATGCGGTGCCGCGCGGCCACGCCTAGGCTGTGCCCGCGAGGCGCCGGCTCGACCGCCGGCGCATCAGGAAGGGCGTGAGGATGACCGGTCAACTGTTCGCGATCTGCTTCAACGCGACCCGTCCCGCGGAGCTGGCGCGGTTCTGGTCGGGGGTCGTGGGCTGGGAGCCGGCCGACGGCCCTGACGACGACATCGTGATCCTGCCTCCTGATCCCACCGGGTTCCGAGTGCGTTTCCTGGCGAGCCAGGAGCCGAAGACCGGTCAGAACCGGGCGCACTTCGACCTGACGAGCACCTCCCCGGAGGATCAGCGGCGGACGGTGGCCAGGGCGCTGGAGCTCGGCGCCAAGCACATCGACGTGGGCCAGCTTCCGGAAGAGGGGCATGTGGTGCTCGCCGATCCGGACGGCAACGAGTTCTGCGTCATCGAGGCGGGCAACAAGTTCCTCGCCGACACCGGCGTCATCGGGGCGCTGGCCTGCGACGGCACCCAGGAGGTCGGCTACTTCTGGAGCGAGGCGCTGCGGTGGCCACTGGTCTGGGACCAGGACCAGGAGACCGCGATCCAGTCGCCGAGCGGCGGCACGAAGATCACGTGGGGTGGTCCTCCGGTGGCGCCGAAGACGGGCACGAACAGGCTGTCCTTCGAGCTGGCGCTTCCCGCCGGCGCCGACCGGGAGGCAGAGATCGCCCGCCTGATCTCGCTGGGTGCGACGCGCGCCGGCAGCGGCGAGGACGACGGCGGCCGGGTGCTGATGTTCGACCCTGACGGCAACGAGTTCCACGTGCAGAGGCCCCGGTAGCACGGCTCCCTTCCGTTCTGACGGTCGTCGCGGCCGATCAGCCCTGCCAGGCCCGGCGGAAGCTCGCCCAGGGCCCAGCCGGGCAGGGCCTCGGGTTCGCGCAGGTCGCGCAGGTGCCGGAAGATCGCGATGAGGGCCTCCTGCACGGCGTCGGGCCCGCTGTCCAGCGCGATGGGCCCGCAGACGCCCCGGCACCCTGACCGCCGCCGTCCTGCTGGCCGACGCCGCCGCGCACCTGTACTGGCTGACCGGCCGGACCTGGCCCGCCCACGACGTCGGATCCCTCTCCCTGGCGGTGCTGAACTTCGAGGTGCCCTTCACCCCCGTGTCCTGGTGGCGCTCGTCGTCGTGCTCGCCACGGGGGGCGGGGGCCGTCCTCGCGTGCTCGCGAGGACGGGGCGGCCTGCCAGCCCGTCTCGTCACGGGCGCCGTCGCCGCCGGCACTCTGGTACGCGCGGTGGCCGGCGCCCCGCGCTGACCTGCGGGACGGTCATCCGTCCCGCCCCGGAGATCTCGGACGAACCAGGCTTCAGCAGGTTGGAGCCTCGGGTCAGACGGCCCCGGCGCGGGCCGCCGCCACCGCCGCCGCGGCGGCCCGGTCGGCGGCGGCCTCGTCGAGGGTCTCCCCGGTGTTGAGCAGGGCGTAGTACAGAGGCGCGGAGACGGCGGCGATCACCCGGCGCGGGTCGGCGCCGGGCGGCAGTTCGCCGCGCTCGATCGCGTCGGTGACGCAGCCGGACCATTCCTCGATGCGGACGGCGTAGAAGCGGTGCAGCGCCCGCGCGGCCTCCTGGTCGCAGAGCGAGGCGGCGATCAGCGCCTTGAACAGGCGTCCTTGGCGGGGGTCGGTGAGGGTCTTGACGACCAGCCGGGCGTTGTCGCGCAGATCCTCCTCCACGTCGCCGTTGCGGGCGCGGGGGAGTGAGGTGTCCGCCATGTCCTTGAGCAGGTCGGCGGCGAGCGCGCCGGGCGTGCCCCAGCGCCGGTAGACGGTGGTCTTGCCGACGTTCGCCAGGCGGGCGATGTCGCCGAGGTCGAGCCCGGAGAAGCCCTTCTCGACCAGGGTGTCGCCGGCGGCCCGCAGGACGGCCTCGCGGACGCGGGCGGTACGCCCACCAGGACGGACGGCACCGGGCGGTGGGACGGCGGCCATGACGCACTCCCCTTCACGCGAACACTTATCGGGACTCCAGTTCCCTTAACGCGGGTTCTGGTGCTACTGTCCTCTCATCTTAACGGAACTATGGAACCGTTTGCGGTGGCGTGCCGACCGGCGCGCCTGAGAGAAAGCCCTGTCATGACCACCACCACACCCCTGCCGTCCTCCGCGCACCGGACCCCGCCACAGCACCTGACCGGCCGCCTCCGCCTCGTCCTCGCGGTGCTCCTGGTCGCCCAGTTCACGCTGGCCGTCGACTTCTCGATCCTGAACGTCGCCCTGCCCGCCATCGGCGACGACCTCGGCTTCTCCCTGGCCGGCCTCCAGTGGATCGCCACCGCCTTCGCCCTGTGCGCGGCCGGGTTCACCCTCTTCCTCGGCCGCATCGGTGACCTGATCGGCCGCAAGCGCATCTTCCTCGGCAGCCTGGCGCTGCTCGGCGCGGCCTCGCTCGCCGGCGGGCTCGCCCCCACCCCCGAGATCCTCATCGTGGCCCGCGTCGCCCAGGGTCTCGCGACCGCCGCCGCCACCCCGGCCGGGCTCGCCCTGCTCACCACGTCCTTCCCCGAAGGGCCGCTGCGGCAGAAGGCGCTGGGCCTCAACGGAGCCCTCATGTCCGCCGGGTTCACCGCGGGGGCCGTGCTCGGCGGCGTCCTGACCGACCTGCTCTCCTGGCGCTGGGCGTTCTTCATCAACGTGCCCGTCGCCCTCGCCGTGCTCCTCGTCGCGCCCGCCGTCATCTCCGAGTCCCGCCCCGCCGACCGTCCCCGGCTCGACCTGCCCGGCGCGCTCAGCGTGACGCTCGGGCTGCTCGGCGTCGTCTACGGCCTGACGCAGGCCGGCGAGCGCGGCTGGACCCATCCTCTCGCCCTGACCGGGCTGCTGGCCGGTGTCGTCCTGCTCGGCCTGTTCTACCTGGTCGAACGCCGCGCCGCCCAGCCCCTCGTGCCGCTGCGCGTCCTGCGCAGGCCGACCGTGGCCTGGGGCAACCTGCTCGGTCTGCTCGCCTTCGTCACCGAGACGTCCCTGGTGTACCTGCTCACCCTCTACCTGCAGAAGACCCTCGGCTTCACCGCCCTGGCCGCCGGGCTGTCCTTCGGCGTGCTCGGTCTGGGCACCGTGGCCGGCGGCCTGCTCGCCCCGAAGGCGATCAGCCGTACCTCGACCGTGACCGTGCTGGTCGGCGGCGGGCTGCTGCAGGCGGTCAGCACCGCCGTCCTGCTGCTGCTCGGCGAGACCTCGGCCTCGATGGGGCTGCTGCTGCCCGCCACCTTCCTGGGCGGCGTCGGGAACATGCTGGTCATCGTCGGCTTCATGGTCACCGCCACCACCGGCCTGGCCGACCGCGAGCAGGGCCTGGCCACCGGGCTGGCCTCGATGTCCCAGCAGATCGGCATCACCATGGGCACCCCGATCATGTCCGCGATCGTCACCGCCGTGACGGCCGGCGCCGTGACCGGCGCGGCCGTCCTGCACGGGGTCGCCGTCGCGATCGCGGTCAACGCCGCCCTCGTCCTGCTCGGCGTCCTGGCCGCGGCGGTCTTCCTGCGCGGCCGGCGCGACCGCGCGCACGCCTGACCCGTCCTTCCCCCTCCTGTCACGGAGCACATCATGGATCTTCAGCTCACCGGCGC
Organism: Nonomuraea sp. NPDC052265; assembly: GCF_044547985.1. Taxonomy (NCBI): domain Bacteria; kingdom Bacillati; phylum Actinomycetota; class Actinomycetes; order Streptosporangiales; family Streptosporangiaceae; genus Nonomuraea; species Nonomuraea sp. NPDC052265. The sequence continues at coordinate 3,525 of NZ_JBIUBJ010000020.1, read as the reverse complement.
GGCGGCCCGCCTGCCCGGCTCGCCTCCCGTACCGGCCCGGGTCCACCTGCCGGAGGGCCGTCATCCCGCGGGACTGCTGGTCTGGGCGCACGGCGGCAGCTGGCAGCGCGGCTCGGCCGCCGCGTGGCACCACGCCACCGCGGCCCTCGCCGAACGGTCCGGCTGGGCGGTGATCAGCGTCGACTACCGGCTCGCGCCGCGTCACCGCCACCCCGGCGCCGTGCGGGACGTTCTCACCGCCCTCGGCTGGGCCCACCGCGAGGCGGCCGGAATGCCGCTCGCCGTGGGCGGCGACAGCGCGGGGGGCACGCTCGCCGCCTGCGCCGCCCTGGCCGCCCGCGACCGTGGCCTGCCGCTGGCCGCGCAGGTGCTGGCCTACCCGCCGTTCGACCCCGACTGCGCGAGCCCGTCCTATCATCGCTCGCCCACCGCGTTCCCGCAGGCTGTGACGCTGCGGCGGGCCTGGCGCGCCTGGCGCGGCGACCGGCCGGCCGCCGTCCACGACGCCGACGGCGTCCGGCTGTACTCGACGCACCGGGAGGCGCCCACCCTGGCGGGGGTCGCGCCCGCCGTCCTCGCCGTCGGCCGCGACGACCCCGTGCACGACGACGTCGAGGCGTACGCGCACCGGCTGCACGAGGAGGGAGTCCCGGTACGGCTGCTGCGCCCGCCGGGCGCCGTCCACGGCGACGTGCTGCGCCCCGACCGTCCCCTGCTCCCTCTGCTCGCCCGGGCCCTGCGCGGGCTCACCCCGTCCGTCAAGCGAAAGGACTCCCGATGACGGTCGACGTTCCGCCCGCCCCGCTTGAGGCCCTCGTCCGCCACTTCGCCGACCTGCGCGACGGCACCCACGCCGGACACGCCACCCGCCAGGGCAAGCAGGACGCCTTCCGGCAGGCCGTCGCGCTCCTCGACGCGCCCGCACGGCAGGTGCTGGCCGAGTTCGACCGGCACCTCCTGCTGGGCTCCGGCACCATCGAGGCCGCCGGCCCGCACGCCGACGCCGCGGGCGGCAGCTTCGCCACCTGGTCGCTGTCGTGGCCGGCGCAGCGGACGGCGGGCGTCGCGCCGATCACCCTGATCGCCCATTACGGCGCCGGCTTCCACCACCCGCACCTGCGGGGCGCCACGGTGGGGGAGTGGCCGCTCAACGTCACGGACGCGGGGCAGGCGGCGGAGCTCGTCCCCGTCCTGCGGGCCATCGCCACCGCCGACCTGCACAACCTCGTGTTCCAGCGCGACTGGCGCCTCGTGCCCGCCATCCACCCGTGACGTCGCCGTCAAGCCGGAGGCGTGGCGGGCCCGCGCGCGCCGCCGGGTCGGTCGAGCACGTTCAGCCGGTGCGGGCGGGGGCCGTCCTCCTTCGGGCCGGGCCGGGTCCTCCCTCCGGCCGCGCGGACCGCCCTGGGGGAGGAGTCCGGGTCGTCGTCACCGGTCGACAATCGGCAGTGCGGCCTCGGAGATCATCGGGGCATCCGGTGGCCGTCACAGACGCCCTTCGCGTATCCCGCGACCTGACCGCAGGAGTCCATGTGACCCGTCTTCGTCCCGCACTCAGCGTCGCGCTGCTGGCCGCGGCCTTCGTGGGGTCAGTGTCCCTGCCCGCCCGGGCGACCGAAGGCCAGTCGTGCAACACCGGCCCGAACGGTCCGGCCTGCCATTCGCCCGGCTGGGGAACCAAGTAGAGAGGGAGGATCGTCATGCGTCACGCACGTCGTCTCGTCGTCGCCTCGTTGCTGGCCGCCGCGTGCATGATTCCCGCCGCCGTCCCGGCCCAGGCCGCCGAGTGCTACCAGATCTACAACAACAACTACCAGCTCCTCATCAAGAAGGGCTGGAGCCACGAGAAGGCCTCCGCCGAGGCCAACGCCGTCTATGAGGAGTGCCTGCGCCTCAACGAGAACCCCGCGTCGGACCATCCGACCGACTGACACGACGACGAACCGCCCACAGGCTGCTTCTCCGGACAGCGGAACGTGTGGAGAAGCAGCCTCTCCGGACCCTGGCCATGGGGGTTCAGATTCCGTCGCTCCAGACGTACCAAGGGCCCTTGAAGTGCTCGTACCTTCCCTCTTGAGGGTCCGGTACCCGATCCGGGCTGTAGGCGAAGCCGTAGCTCCTCCCGTCCATCGTGAGCGATGTGACCAGGAACCTCGCTCCCCCCGAGATCTTCTCCACTTCGCCCACCCGGTACAGGCCCCACCAGCGTCGGCTGGCATAGTCGTCGCGCACCGACCGGGCGTGGCGCTCCAGGCTCGGCTGCGACAGGGCGAAGCGCGCGTGAAGGGGCGCGTCGACCTTGACCAGCAGCACGGTGCCCAGCACCAGCGCCAGCGGGACGACCATCCAGGACGCCCGCGCCCGCCTGCCCAGCAGCCATGCCCAGCCGATGGCCAGCACCAGCCAGTACAGCGCCAACACGAGCGCCCAGAAGGACAGGCCGGGAGTGCTCGCCTCGAAGAGCGTCAGGAGCGAGGCGAGTCCGACGGCTCCGGTGAAAAGCCGGGTGCGAGTCAGACGCATGGGGTGATCTTGCCCGATGACGGGATCACGCGCATGGACAATGCACCACCCAGCCCATGATGTAGGCCACATTGTGCACGATCTGCACGTTCCGCCCCAGGGGTTCTGCACACCGCTGTGCGAGCATGCCCGCCATATCCAGATACGTGATGATTGTCGTGTTGGCCGTGCTGATAGCGGGTTGCGGTTCGGGGGCGAAGACCGCTCCCGAGGTCGCCGCATACGTCAGGACGTATCTGCAGGCGCATCCGGACGTCAGGCGGATGGCGACGAAGGGCGTCCAGAGCGCCACCGTGGTCACCAAGGGGCAGGACCAGGACGTCGCCGCCGATCTGGGCGAAGGCTTGCGCGGGCGGTTCATCCGGACGGGCGGTGCCGGGTACATGCGGATGCTGGGGGAGGAGGTGGCGCCGGGCAAGGTCTGGGACAAGATCACCGAAGAGCGCGAGCCGTACAACCTGTTCGGCATCGGCATGGTGGCGAACCAGGCCATGGCGATGGTGAACAGCCCCCGGGTGCACGAGATGCTGTCCGCCCGGGGACGGGTGATCGGCCCCGCGTCCGACGGCGGGATCGACCGTTACACGGTCGCCATCGACGTGCGGGCGGTGCTCGACGCGCTGGACCTCGGCGCCTTCCTGGACGTGTACGACCCCCTGCCACTCATGCAGACCACCGAGGACGAGTACGCGAAGGTGCGCGCCGGTGACCGGGCGGCGCAGGCACGGCTGCGCGGCACGTTGCTCAAGGAGTTCGGCCCGAGGGCCACGTACGAACTCTGGCTCGACGAGCAGGGGCGGCCGGTGCGGCACCGGCTGACCGCGAAGACGCCCGTGGAGATCACCTTCTCCGACTGGGACCACACCACGGTGACCGCTCCTCCGGCCGACCAGGTCCGGGTCCTGACCGACTAATGGGACCTACCGGGTCGGCCTCGCTGGCAGACTCGGTGCCTGGTAGCCGCTGGTGAGTGAGCACTCTCGTCGACCGGACTTCGAGTCC
>NZ_JBIUBJ010000019.1:0-158889 GCF_044547985.1 Nonomuraea sp. NPDC052265 | reverse complement strand
ATTTCTACACGCGGGGCAAGGTGGTGACCTCGCGTTGGCTGGATCCGTCCCATGGTGGTGTGAACCTCGGCTTCCCCACGAACGGGTAAGTCGTGCCTCCGCCGGGAGGGACCGGCGTCCCTCCCGGTCCCGTCCCCGGTAAGCTCCAGCACAACGGACAAGGGGGGACATCGTGAGACGCCGTCGCATATCCGCCGTGGCACTGGCCACGGCGGCGCTGGTCGCCGGCACGGGAGCGGTGTCCCCGACCTCAGAGGCGGCCGGGCGGCCGGCCGCCAAGCCGAGCCCCAAGCCGACCCCGACGGCCACGCCCTCGCCCACGGCCACCCAGAGCGACGGCACGCTCCAGATCCTCACCTACCGCGGCTACGCCGAGTACGGCGGCGTCAGCCCCAAGGCCAACTGGGTCGGCTCCTTCGAGAAGGAGACCGGCTGCCGCCTGGCCCGCCTCGACACCGTCCGCACCGCCGAGGAGATGGAGCGGGCCGTCGCGGCCGCCGACCGCCCGTACGACCTGATCTCGGCGGGCCCGGCGCTGGCCGGCGACCTGATCACGCGCAAGCTGGTGCAGCCGATCGACCCGGCCAAGGTGAGCGGCTACGACGACCTCGACGAGCGTTTCCGCGACATGGTGAAGGTGTCCGGCAAGGTCTACGGCGTGCCGTACCTGTGGGGGTACCACGAGTTCATCTACGACTCTGCCAAGGTCAAGGACCCGAGCGTGAGCCGGGCGTTCGCCTCCGGCCGGGCCGCGCTCCGCGACAGCCCGCTGACCATCGCCGACGCCGCGCTGACCGACGCCACCGTCAAGGACCCGTACGAGCTGAGCCAGGAGCAGCTCGACCGGGCCATGGCGCTGCTGGGGCAGCAGAAGGAGCGCACCTACTGGAGGAAGCCGATCGACCTGATCAAGGGCTTCGCCACCGGGTCGCTGGATTACGCGCAGGCCACGCCGTACTATCGCCTGCTGCTGCAGAAGGCCGGCAAACCGGTCAGGACGGTCGGCGCCACGGCGTCCACCGGCTGGCTCGACTCCTGGATGCTCGGCGCCAACCTGCCCGACACCACCTGCGCCTACCGCTGGCTGACCTGGATGACCGCGGCCGACGCCCAGCGTGACGCCGCCGCCTGGGCGGGGCTCGCCCCGGCCAACGACAAGGCGTGCAAGGGCCGGGCCAAGTCCGTCTGCGACGTCTACGGCGTCGGCGACGCCAAGCGGCTCGGCCGGATCGCCTTCGCCGTCCGGCCGCCGGGCGGTTGCCGCGGCGAGGACGGGGAATGCACTGATTACGCCGTCTGGGGCAAACGGTGGGCCGCACTCGCCGAGTAGGCGAGACGCAGCCCCCGCTCGACCCCGTCGCGGGCGTGCTTCCCCCGAGTGCGCCTGCCAGAGACGCCCCGGGCCTTCCCCCCTGTCCCGGGGCGTCTCGCTGTTCCCGGGCTCCGGAGGCTTCTGCGCAAAGATTCGACTGAATGACCAGTCAGTGAGTATGTTCTCTTCATGAGAATCCTTCTCGTCGGCGCCGGAGGCGTCGGCTCAGCCGTGGTCCCGATCGCCGCCCGCCGCCATTTCTACGAACACATCGTGGTGGCCGACTCCCAACAGAGCCGGGCGGCCCGCGCCGTCGAGGCCGTGGACGACCCCCGTTTCACCGCCATCCAGCTGGACGCCTCCGACCGGGCCCAGGTCGTCGCGGCGCTCCGGGAGCACCGCTGTGACGTGCTGTTCAACGCGGTCGATCCGCGCTTCACGATGCCGCTGTTCGAGGCCGCCCTGGAGGCCGGGGCGCACTACCTGGACATGGCGATGTCGCTGTCGAAGCCGCATCCGCGCGAGCCGTACCGCAAGCCGGGGGTGAAGCTGGGGGACCGGCAGTTCGAGCGCGACGGCGAGTGGCGCGGCGCGGGCCGGCTCGCGCTGGTCGGCATGGGCGTCGAGCCGGGGCTCGCGGACGTGTTCGCCCGCTACGCCGCCGACCACCTGTTCGACGAGATCGACGAGATCGGCATCAGGGACGGCGCCAACCTCGTCGTCGACGGCTACGACTTCGCGCCCACGTTCTCGATCTGGACCACGATCGAGGAGTGCCTGAACCCGCCCGTCGTCTGGGAGGACGGGCAGTGGCGCACCACCGAGCCGTTCAGCGAGCCCGAGGTGTTCGACTTCCCCGACGGGATCGGGCCCGTGGAGTGCGTGAACGTCGAGCACGAGGAGGTGCTGCTCGTCCCGAGGTGGATCCCGGCGCGGCGGGTGACGTTCAAGTACGGGCTCGGCGAGGAGTTCATCGGCGTGCTCAAGACGCTGCGCAAGCTGGGCCTCGACAGCGCCGACAAGATCAGGGTGGGCGGGGCGGAGGTGGCGCCGCGCGACATGGTCGCCGCGAGCCTGCCGGACCCGGCGACGCTGGGCGCCCGCATGCGCGGCAAGACCTGCGCGGGCACGTGGGTCAAGGGCACCGGCAAGGACGGCTCGCCGCGCGAGGTGTACCTGTACCACGTGGTGGACAACGAGTGGTCGATGCGGGAGTACGGCTCCCAGGCCGTCGTGTGGCAGACGGCGATCCATCCGGTCGTCGCATTGGAGCTGGTGGCGACCGGGGTCTGGAAGGGCGAGGGCGTGCTCGGCCCCGAGGCGTTCGACGCGGTGCCGTTCCTCGACCTGCTGCGCGAGTACGGCTCGCCGTGGGGCCTGCGCGAAGCGGCGGCGGCGGCCTGACGGCCCAACCCGCGGCTGACGGCCTTCAACCCGCGGCTGACGGCGGAGGCTGTGGCTCAACGGCCCGGGAAGGCCACCACGGTCGCCATGGGAGCGGGCAGGAGCGCCTCGGCGCATTCGGTGCAGGCGAGCACGGAGGAGTTGTCGGGCAGTTTGCCGACCCGGACCCGGGGCCGCGGCCACCTCTTGTGGCACACCACGCAGGCGTCGCCGTCGCGCTGGGCCGGGCTCAGGCCCTCAGGGTCGAACGTCAACATACTCCGTGCCGTTCTGGTGGGACCCCAGTTCATCACGCTCCCAGCTGTCATCGCCCCTCCGCATGTCCGGATCCGTTATAACCCTGACCGAGGCCGTGATCGTCTAGGTGAGCGTCAAGTCAGGGTGAATTCTCTACCCGAGTGACCTCTGTTACACACACAAAATCGGGCATCCAGCCGCAAGCTGGATGCCCGACTTTTCGGTCTTTGCTACAGAGCGGAGATGGCCTTCTCCAGGATCCCCAGGCCCTCCTCAAGCAGGTGCTCGGGCATGACCAGCGGGGGCAGGAAGCGCAGCACGTTACCGTACGTGCCGGCGGTCAGGACCACCAGGCCCTCGGCGTGGCAGCGCTTGACGATCTCCTGGACGGCGGCCGGGTCGGGGGTCTTCGTGCCCGGCTCGACCAGCTCGATCGCGATCATCGCGCCGCGTCCGCGCACGTCCCCGATCACCGGGAAGCGCTCCTGGAGCGACCGGAGGCGGGGGAGCATGATCTCGCCGATGCGGCGGGCCTTGGCGACCAGGTCCTCCGCCTCGATCGTCTCCAGGACGCCGAGCGCGGCCTCGCAGGCCAGCGGGTTGCCGCCGTACGTGCCGCCGAGGCCGCCGACGTGCACGTGGTCCATCAGGTCGGCGCGGCCGGTCACGGCGGCCAGCGGCAGGCCGCCCGCGATGCCCTTGGCGGTGCAGATGATGTCGGGGACGACGCCCTCGTCCTCGCAGGCGAACAGGTCACCGGTACGCGCGAAGCCGGTCTGGACCTCGTCGGCCACGAACACGATGCCGTTCGCCCGGCAGAACTCGGCGATCCGGGGCAGGAAGCCCCTGGCCGGGACGATGAAGCCGCCCTCGCCGGCGATCGGCTCGATCACCACGGCGGCCACGTTCTCGGCCCCGACCTGCTTGTTGATCTGGTCGATGGCCTGCGCGGCGGCCTCCTCCGCGCAGTTCTCCGCGCCCGTCGGCCAGCGGAACGGGTAGGCCAGCGGCACCCGGTACACCTCGGGCGCGTACGGGCCGAAGCCCTGCTTGTACGGCAGGTTCTTGGCGGTCATGGTCATCGAGAGCAGCGTGCGGCCGTGGTAGCCGTGGTCGAACACCACGACGGCCTGCCTGCCGGTGGCGTGCCGGGCCACCTTGACCGCGTTCTCGACGGCCTCGGCGCCCGAGTTCACCAGGAAGGTGCGCTTCTCGTGGTCGCCGGGGGTCAGCTCGTTGAGCTTCTCGCAGACCTGCACGTACGACTCGTACGGGGTGACCATGAAACAGGTGTGGGTGAAGTCGGCCACCTGCTTCTGGACCCGCTCGACGACCTTCGGCGCGGAGTTGCCCACGTTGGTCACGGCGATGCCGGAGCCGAAGTCGATCAGAGAGTTCCCGTCGGCGTCCTGGAGGATGCCGCCGCCGGCGCGGGTGACGAAGACCGGCAGCGTGGTGCCGATGCCGGACGGGACGGCGGCCTGCTTGCGGGCCAGCAGCTCCTGCGACTTGGGGCCTGGGATCGCGGTCATGACGCGCCGCTCCTGGGGAATGCTCATGGGCTCGACGCTACGTTGGGCTCCCACCTGGGCCGATACGTCGATATGGCACACTGGGGGTGCTCGCCTTTGCCGGAATGGACAAACTCGTATGGCACCTTCGCTGCGCACCGTGGTGCGACGGATGGGGCTGCGTCCGCTGGCGGGCGCGGCGGCCTCCGAGGCGCTCGACGCGGAGGTGCGCTGGGTGGCGGTCAGCGAGCTGGAGGACCCGACCCCGTTCCTTGAGGGCTCGGAGCTGCTGCTGACGACGGGGATCCGCCTGGAGGGCGACTTCTCGGGATATGTCGCCCGGCTGGTGGGGCGCGAGGTGGCCGGGCTCGGCTTCGGCGTCGGGCTCTCCCACGAACACGTCCCGCCCGCCCTGGTGAGGGCCGCCGACGAGGCCGGGCTCCCGCTGTTCGAGGTGCCGCGCGAGACGCCGTTCATCGCCATCGGCAAGGTGGTCAGCGAGCTGCTCGCGGCCGAGCAGTACGACGAGATCACCCGCGCCTTCGCCGCGCAGGGACGGCTCACCCGGGCGGCGCTGCGGCCGGAGGGCATGCACGCGGTCATCGACCGGGTGGCCAAGGAGATCGACGGCTGGGCCGCCCTGCTCGACGAGACGGGCGAGGTCCGGCACGCCACCCCCGGCGCCGACGTGCCGGTCGTGGTGGCCGAGCTGCGCCGCCTGCGTACCGGCGCCCTGGGAAGACCCCAGCCCGACCAGACCGCCCCGGACGACCGCGGCCCCGCAGACGACCGCGCCTCCGCCGGAGGCCCGGTCGGTGAGCGGGCGCGTGGGGGCCAGGGGGGTGAGCGGATGCCGGCGAGTCTCGCGTTGTCCGGGCCCGACGAGCACATCGTGATCCAGCCGCTCGGCGGCGGGCCCCGGCCGCGCGGCTTCTTCGCGGTCGGCGCGAGCAGGCCCTTCTCGCCGGTGACCCACACGGTGATCAACGCCGCCGGCTCGCTGCTGACGCTCGCCATGGAGCAGGGCAGGGCGCAGCGGGAGGCCGGGCGGCGGCTCCGCTCGGCCGTGCTCGGACTGCTGCTGGGTGGTGCGGTCGAGCAGGCGCGGGCGGTGACGGGAACGCTCGGCGCGCGGCTGCCCGGCGAGCCGCTGGTGGTGCTGGCGGCGGACGCGGGCGCCCTGGAGGCCCTGGAGCCGCACGGCTTCACCGCCCTCCTCGACGGCGCGGACGGCGGCGACACCAGCGGAGGCGGCAGCGGCGGAAGCGGCGGGCACGACGGTGGCGGGCGTCGAGGCCCCGGCGGTGCCGGTGGTCGCGGGGCGGTGGTCGTCTGTCTGGTGTCGGAGGGGGTTGCGGAGAAGGTGGCGCGGGAGGCGGAGGGGCCGGTCGGCCTGAGCTCACCCTGCCGCTACGACGGCCTGCGTGACGCGCTCGGCCAGGCGCGGCGGGCGCTGGCCCACAGCGACGGCGGCGTGGTGCGGTTCGCCGACCTGGCCGGGCAAGGGCTGCTCGCGCTGCTGGACGCCGACGCCCTGCGCGCGTTCTCCGGCGCGCTGCTGGCCCCGCTCACCGCGTACGGCTCCCGGGCCGACCTGGTCGAGTCCCTGCGCGCCTACCTCGACAGCAACGGCCACTGGGACGCCGCAGCCCAGCGGCTCGGCGTCCACCGGCACACGCTGCGCTACCGCATGCGCCGCGTGGCCGAACTCCTCGGCCGCGACCTCGACGACCCGGGCGTGCGCGCCGAACTCTGGCTCGCCCTGGAGGCCGCCCGCCGCTGACCTCCGGGTCCTCAGCGGCCGGGGGCCGACGGCAGGCTGTCCTTGTCCACCAGGTAGCAGCAGATGGTGGCCAGGGTGACCGCCTCGTACGTGCGGTCGTCCCGCAGGTGGCCGGCCCGTTCCAGGCTGATCGCGCCCTGCGCGGCGGCCCAGAGCGCGTCGGCGATCTTGCGCGGCTGGGTCGGCGTCAGGTGGCCGGCGGAGATGCAGTCGGCGATCACCCGGTCGAGGATGTTCAGCGCCGCGCGGGCGAGCGTCCTGGCCCGCTCGCTGGGTTCGAAACCGGGGATGGCCCGCTCGAACATCAGGCTGTAGTAGCCGGGCTCGGTCAGGCACGCCTGCCGGTAGGCGGGGCCGAGCGCGGTCAGGTACTCCAGAGGGTTGCGCCGCTGCGGAACCGCTTCGAGAAAGCGGCGAAACCGCTCGAAACCCTCCAGGTAAAGCGCCTCGGCCAGGCCCTCCCGGTTGCCGAACATCGTGTAGATGACGGTCGTCGTGCAGCCGGCCTCGGCCGCGATCCTGCGCATGGTCAGACTGTCGGGACCCTCGCTCTGGAGCAGGTTCACGGCCACGTCGAGCAGGCGGGAACGGAGTTCGTCGTGGGTTGCGCGCTCGCCCAGCAGGTAGGCGCCCTGCAGGCCCAGCGGCGTCGAGGTCATGCGACCTCCCCAACGACCAAGGAGCTCAGTGTCCTTGTGACCTCACATTGCTCGGTCACGGGGCCCACGCCTTTCTGAGTCGGGGGCCCACCGCGCTGGAGACCCGCACTCGATGACTTAGCCATAGCGGAGATCGCTCAAACCACTCCGCATGGTAAACATCCCGAATTGGGTCTACTTCTGTTACATCATGGGTATACACCAGGGCTTGTACTTAACGGTGAGCGCTCGTGGGAGTCTTGTGCACCCTGGTGTAAATCCCCGAACTCCCGCTTGGCATAACGTCGTGGGTATGGACGTGCGTACCTTCTGGCTTGCCGGCCGGCCCGCCACCGGCGAAACCGATCTCACCGTGACCAACCCCCATGACGGTCGTGAGGTCGGCCGGTATTCCGTACCGACCGATGCTCAGGTCGAGGAGGCCGTCGCGGCCGCCCACGCGGTCTCGCGCGAGGCCGCCGCCCTGCCCGTGCACGTACGTGCCGAGGCCCTGGCCCACGTCTCGCGCCGGCTGGCCGAGCGGGCCGAGGAGATCGCCCAGCTGATCACCGCCGAGAACGGCAAGCCCATCTTCTGGGCCCGCGGCGAGGTCAACCGCGCCATCTCCACGTTCCGCTTCGCCGCCGAGGAGGCCCGTCGCTGGTCCGGCCAGGTGCAGCGGCTCGACACCGAGCCGGCCGCCGCGGGCCGTCTCGCCTACGTCTCCCGCGTGCCCAAGGGCCCGGTGCTGGCGATCACCCCGTTCAACTTCCCGCTGAACCTGGTCGCCCACAAGGTCGCGCCCGCCATCGCCGTCGGCGCCCCGATCATCGTCAAGCCCGCGCCCGCCACGCCGCTGTCCTCGCTGGTCCTCGGCGAGATCCTGGCCGAGACCGACCTGCCCGCCGGCATGTTCTCGGTGCTGCCCGTCCAGAACGAGCGCGCCGCCGCCCTCGTGGACGACCCCCGCCTGCCCGTGGTCTCCTTCACCGGTTCCGCGCCCGTCGGCTACGCCATCGCCGACCAGGTGCCGCGCAAGCACGTGACCCTGGAGCTGGGCGGCAACGCCGCGGCCGTCGTGCTGGCCGACGCCGACCTCGACTGGGCCGCGCAGCGCATCGCCCTGTTCTCCAACTACCAGGCGGGCCAGAGCTGCATCGCCGTCCAGCGGGTGATCGTCGAGCAGCCGGTCTACGACGCCTTCGTCGAGCGCCTGCTGCCGGCCGTCGCCGGGCTCGTCACGGGCGACCCCGCCGATGAGAAGACCCAGGTCGGGCCGCTGGTGTCGGAGGCCGCCGCCGAGCGCGTGGAGCAGTGGGTGCGGGAGGCGGTCGCCGCCGGCGCCCGCGTCCTGGCCGGCGGCACCCGCGAGGGCGCCACGGTCGCGCCGACCGTGCTGGCCGACGTCCCGCACGACGCCAAGGTGGCCTGCGAGGAGGTCTTCGGGCCGGTCCTGATCCTCCAGCCGGTCGCGTCGATCGACGAGGCGTACGCCCTGGTGAACGACTCCAGGTACGGCCTCCAGGCCGGCGTCTTCACCCGTTCGCTGGACGCCGCCTTCCGGGCCAACCGCGAGCTGGAGGTCGGCGGCGTGATCATCGGTGACGTGCCGTCGTACCGGGCCGACCAGATGCCGTACGGCGGCGTGAAGGACTCCGGCATCGGCCGCGAGGGCCTGCACTCGGCCATGGAGGACCTGACCTACGAGAAGGTCATGGTGCTCACCGGCCTGTCGCTGTAGCTCCCGGCCCGCCCCGCGCCGGAAGGCGCGGGGCGGTTGCCGCGAACGCCGAACGCCGCGGGGTCCGCGCTCAAGGCGGAGATCGTCTCAGGCGCGCTCGGCCGTGGCGTAGAGCGCCTTGGCGGCCTGGCCGAAGTACGGGCCGTACATGGTGTGCTGGTCGTCGCTGTACTTGAAGCTGCTCAGCGAGGTGATCGTGCCGCGGCCGGTCATCGGATCGAAGCCGGACATCCAGGGCCCGCCGCTCGAACCGGCGGTCATGGCGCAGCCGAGCCCCTGGTCGCGCGTCTGCTTGTACGGGTCGTCGCGCAGCCGCCCCGCGCAGTAGACGAGCTGGTCGCCGTCGTAGGGCGGGTCGGCCGGGTAGCCGAAGCCGTAGGTCTGGCCGCCGCGCCGGGCGTTGAAGGCGATGTCCTGGGTGCCCACCACGTCGGCGACGTGCCGGCCGCCCGAGGTGGCCAGGGCGACCATGCCGACGTCGTGGTTGTCGTCGGCCGAGCGCGACCAGGGGGCGGAGACGAACATGCGGCGGGCCGCGTACTGGCCGTAGGGCTGCTCGCCGCCCGTGCCGTAGCCGGGGACGAACGTCCAGTTCCCGGCCCACTCGCCGGCGCCGTCCTTGACGCAGTGGCCGGCGGTGACGACGAGGTCCTTGCTGGCGCTCGTGACCGTGCTGGCCGAGCAGACGAAGTCGGCGCCCGCCAGGGTCAGGAACACCCGGCCGGTGGTCCTGGTCACGGCCCCGCCGGTGCTCCAGCGCGAGCCGATCGTGCTGGCCTGGGGCCTGGACGACGCCTGGTGCCGCCGGCCGAGGTTGATCGCGGTGTGGCCGCCGGACACGCCGGGCGTCGCCCGCACGCCGCCGCGGCCGGTCAGGCCGCTGAGCAGGCCGTCGCCGTCGGTCACGGAGTCGAGCAGGCCGATGGGCAGGGCCGCCGCCATGCGTTGCGGGGTCCAGTAGCCGAGCACGCGCCGCTGCTCGGCGTCGTTCCGGGCGGCCTCGTGCTCGACCACCAGGCTCTGCCGGGCCGCGGAGTGCTCGACGACGGGACGGTCAACCTGCTGCTGGCCGGGGACCGCGCCGAGGATCGCCGGCCCCGTCAACCCCACGATCAGCGGGGCGGCCGCCAGCAGGGAGGTGCTCAGGGTCATGGCCCCAGAGTGTGCACCACGAGATGTGTTCTTGTGGCTACTTTCCGTAAAATGATCAGAGTGCGTTGGTGTTTTGCGCTGCTTGGTAGACGGCCTGAGCTTCGTTTCCGAAATACGGGCCGAACATCCAGTTGGGGGCGAAGTTGTATTTGAAGCTGTTGACCGAGTTCTGCGTGCCGAGACCGGTCGACTCATTGAAATTCAGCATCCACGGACCGCCGCTCGCGCCGCCGGTCATGTCGCAGGTCAGCGCGAGGTCGTCGGAGAGCAGGAAGTCGTCGAACGTGCGGCCGCTGCAGTAGATCAGCTTCGAGCCGTCGTACGGGGCCGCCGCCGGGTAGCCGAAGGAGTGCATCTGCCGGCCGCGCCGCTGGTTGAAGGCCACGCCCTGGCCGCCGACCACGTCCACCAGGCTCTTGCCGTCCACCTGGGCCACCACGGCGGCGGCCACGTCGAAGTCGACGTCCTCGCCGGCGTTCCACTGCGGGGTGGTCAGCAGCTTGGTGGCCGGCCGGGTGCCGAAGGGGCGCCGGCCGGCGGCGTAGCCGGGCTCGGCCGCCGCGCTGAGGCCGGCCTTCCCGCCGCTCTTGGGCGCGGGCAGGTCGAGCGGCTGAGCGCTCTCCATGCGGCCCTCGGTCCAGTACCGCGTGACCTGCCGTTGCTCGGACGTCGAGTCCGCGGCCGCGTGCTGGGCGGGACGGGGTGCCGCGCCGGCCTGCGCCGCGGTGCCGGGGAGCAGGGCGATGCTCCCCGTGGCGAGGGTGAGAATGGAGAGCAGGGCAAATCTGCGGTGCATTACGTAACCTCCCGAAACCGGATCTGAGGTTGGAAGGTAGCCGCACAATAATCGGGATTTCTCAAGATATGCGCATCCCGATATAGCGATATTTGGACATAAATGGTCTCGGTTATCTCGCGTCACTTAAGGGACGGGATCGCGGCAGGGAGCCCCTCACGTGCCCGTCCGCGTCCGGCAGCGGGGACAATGGACAGGTGCATGCAGAGACCCTCCGCTCCGTCGTCGTGCTCGGCTCCACCGGCTCGGTCGGCACCCAGGCCCTCGACGTCATCGCCGCAGACCCCGCCGGGTTCAAGGTCACCGGGCTCGCGGCGGGGGGCGGCAGGGTCGAGGCGCTGGCCGCGCAGGCGGCCGAGTTCGGCGTGGAGGTCGTGGCGGTGGCCGACGCCGCCGCCGTCCCGGCGCTGAAGGAGGCGCTGGCCGCGCGCGGGGCGTCCCCCGTCGTGCTGGGCGGCCACGAGGGCGTCGCCGAGGTCGCGGCCTGGCGGTGCGACACCGTGCTCAACGGCATCACCGGCGCGCTGGGCCTGACGTCCACGCTGGTCGCCCTGGAGGCCGGCCGCACGCTCGCGCTGGCCAACAAGGAGTCCCTGATCATCGGCGGGCCGCTGGTCAAGCGGCTGGCCGCGCCGGGGCAGATCCTCCCGGTCGACTCCGAGCACTCGGCGGTGCAGCAGTGCCTGTGGGCGGCCGGTCCCGGCGGCCACGACGCCGCCGCCGTCAAGCAGCTCGTCATCACCGCCAGCGGCGGCCCGTTCAGGGGCATGAAGCGCGAGGAGATGGCCGACGTCACCCCCGAGATGGCGCTGGCCCACCCCACCTGGTCCATGGGCCCGGTCATCACCATCAACTCCGCCACCCTGGTCAACAAGGGGCTGGAGGTCATCGAGGCCCACCTGCTGTTCGACATCGGCTTCGACCGCATCGAGGTCGTGGTCCACCCGCAGTCGGTGATCCACTCCATGGTCGAGTACGTCGACGGCTCCACCATCGCCCAGGCCAGCCCGCCCGACATGCGCCTGCCGATCGCGCTCGCGCTGGCCCACCCGGCCCGCGTGCCCGGCGCGGCCCGGCCCGTCGACTGGACCAAGGCCCACACCTGGACCTTCGAGCCGCTCGACGACGCGGCCTTCCCGGCCGTCGCGCTGGCCAGGCACGTCGGCGCCGAGGGCGGCACCGCGCCCGCCGTCTACAACGCCGCCAACGAGGTCTGCGTCGAGGCGTTCACCAGGGGCGGGCTGCGCTTCCCCGCGATCGTCGACACGGTCGCCAAGGTCGTCGAGGAACACCGCGTCACCCCGGCCTCCAGCGTGGAGGAGGTGCTGGCCGCCGACGCCTGGGCCCGGGCGCGTGCGGCCGAACTCACAGCCGGGCAGTCCCTCTAGCTACCTAGACTGGGTAGCGTCGTCACACCTAAGGGTAGAAATGTCTTCTGTAGCACTTGGCATCCCGACGGTCCGCCCCAAGCCGCTCGCCGAACGCCGGCACTCCCGCCAGATCATGGTCGGCAGCGTTCCCGTGGGCGGCGACGCGCCCGTCTCCGTCCAGTCGATGACGACGACGGTCACCGCCGACGTCAACGCCACGTTGCAGCAGATCGCCGAGCTGACGGCGTCCGGCTGCCAGATCGTGCGCGTGGCCGTCCCGTCGCAGGACGACGCGGATGCGCTGCCGATCATCGCGAAGAAGTCCCAGATCCCGGTCATCGCCGACATCCACTTCCAGCCGAAGTACGTGTTCGCGGCCATCGAGGCGGGCTGCGCGGCGGTCCGCGTCAACCCCGGGAACATCAAGAAGTTCGACGACAAGGTGGGCGAGATCGCCAGGGCGGCCGCCGACCACGGCGTGCCGATCAGGATCGGCGTCAACGCCGGGTCGCTCGACCCCCGCCTGCTCCAGAAGTACGGCAAGGCCACGCCCGAGGCGCTGGTCGAGTCCGCGCTGTGGGAGTGCTCGCTGTTCGAGGAGCACGGATTCCGGGACATCAAGATCTCGGTCAAGCACAACGACCCGGTCGTCATGATCAACGCCTACCGGCTGCTCGCCGCCAAGTGCGACTACCCGCTGCACCTCGGCGTCACCGAGGCCGGCCCCGCCTTCCAGGGCACGGTCAAGTCCGCCGTGGCGTTCGGCGCGCTGCTGGCCGAGGGCATCGGCGACACCATCCGCGTCTCGCTGTCGGCGCCTCCCGTCGAGGAGGTCAAGGTCGGCGCCCAGATCCTGGAGTCCCTCGGGCTGCGCGAGCGGGGGCTGGAGATCGTCTCCTGCCCGTCGTGCGGCCGGGCACAGGTCGACGTCTACACGCTGGCCGAGCAGGTCCAGGCGGGCCTGGAGGGGCTCAAGGTCCCGCTGCGGGTGGCCGTCATGGGCTGCGTGGTCAACGGTCCCGGCGAGGCCCGCGAGGCCGACCTCGGCGTCGCCTCCGGCAACGGCAAGGGCCAGATCTTCGTCAAGGGCGAGGTCATCAAGACCGTGCCCGAGTCGCAGATCGTCGAGACCCTGATCGAGGAGGCCCTGCGCCTGGCCGAGGAGATGGGCGTCGAGGTCGACCTCGACGACGACGCCGTCTCCGGGCCCCAGGTGACCGTGGGCTGAGTGCCCCCGGGGCCCGGTTACCCGTTGCAATGGGCCCATTACAAAGTGGCAAGCGTTTCCCCATACCCAGAGTCATGACCCCGTCGCCCACGGGAGCATCACAGGGCCATGACGAGGGGGAGGGGCTGGGTGAAGCGCGTATTCAGTGTTGCCGTCGGCATCGCGGTGCTGGTCGCCGGGGTTGTCAGCGCGGACGGTGTGGCGTCGGCCGGCAGGGGCGCGGCCACGAAGGTGCAGCAGGTGGTCTGGGAGCCGTGCCCGGCGAAGGAGGGCAAGACGGTCCGGGCCGACCTGGAGTGCGCCACCGTACGCGTGCCGCTCGACTACCGCGACCCCTGGGGGCAGTCGATCAAGCTGGCGATCAACCGCATCAAGGCCAAGGTGTCCAGGGACGGCAACCATCTCGGCACGCTGCTGATCAACCCGGGCGGGCCGGGGGCCTCGGGCCGCGACCTGACCGAGTTCGTCTCGAACGGGCTGCCGAACCGGCTGGGTGAGCGCTACGACGTCGTGGGGTTCGACCCGCGCGGGGTCGGCGGCAGCGAGCCGTCGATCCACTGTGTGGACCCCGACACCTACTACCGGGCGCCGAGGCCCGACGCGGTGCCGCACTCGGCGGCCGACGAGAGCAGGCTCCTGGCCCGGGCCGGCGATTACGCCACCCGCTGCGGCGACCACTGGTCCTGGATGTTGCCGTACCTGACGACCGAGAACTCGGCCAGGGACATGGACACGATCAGGGCGGCGCTGGGCGAGGAGAAGATCAGCTACCTGGGCTACTCGTACGGCACCTATCTCGGTGCCGTCTACGCGACCCTGTTCCCGCAGCGGGTCAGGCGGCTCGTCATGGACAGCACGGTCAACCCCGAGGGCGTCTGGTACCGGTCGAACCTGGGCCAGGACGTCGCCTTCGAACGCCGCCACCGCGCCTTCCTCGCCTGGACGGCCCGGCACAACGACGTCTACCGGCTGGGCGGCACGCTGAAGCAGACCTCGTTCGCCTACTACGCGATGCGCGACCGGCTGCGCACCCGCCCGGCCGGCGGCGTGGTGGGGCCGAGCGAGCTGGACGACACCTTCACCCTCGGCGGGTACACCGACCGGGTGTGGCCGGAGTTCGCGCGGGCCTGGTCCGCCTACGTCCGCAAGGGCGATGTGAAGCCGCTGGTGGAGGCGTACAACCGGCGTGGCAAGAACGACGCCGACGACGAGAACGGCTACGCCGTCTACCTGGGCGTGCAGTGCCGCGACGCGGCGTGGCCGCGCGACTGGGCCAAGTGGCGCACCGACATGACCCGGCTCCACCGCAGGGCGCCGTTCCTGACCTGGCCGAACGCCTGGTTCAACGCGCCGTGCGCGTTCTGGCCGGTCAAGGGCGGCACGCCGGTCGCGGTGCACACCTCGCCGAAGCTGCCGCAGGTGCTGTTCCTGCAGTCGCGCGACGACGCCGCGACGCCGTACCGGGGGGCGCTGGCCATGCAGCGGCGTTTCCCGCGCAGCGGCATGGTGATCGACGAGGGCGGCAACCACGGCGTGTCGCTGGCCGGCAACCGGTGCGTGGACGGCTACCTCGCGGCGTACCTGGCCGACGGCACGCTGCCGTCCCGGACGGTGTCCTGCGCCGCACTGCCGGACCCGAGCCCGGCCGCCCACATGGCGTCGGGAGGTGCGCAGGGTCACGATCGGCTCACCGACGTGCTGTCCCGGTGAGCTATTCGGGGGACGTTCGCGTAGTCTGACCATGTGATGCTGCGTACATCGGCGTCGCGCGTGCTCGACGACAGCGACCGGGACGAGGTTCTCGCCCTGCTTGACTGCGATCCGGTCGCCAACGTCTTCGTCTCCTCCCGGGTGCGGGCCGTCGGACTCAATCCGGCACGCCTCGGGGGGCAGATGTGGGGGTTCGGGCCGCGCGGCGGGCTCGTGTCGCTCTGTTACGCCGGCGCGAACATGGTGCCGGTCAACGCCGGTCCTGAGGCCGTGCACGCGTTCGCCGACCGTGCCCGCAAGCAGGGGCGCAGGTGCTCGTCCATCGTGGGGCCCGTCGAGGCGGTGTCCCTGTTGTGGGAGCGGCTGGAGCCGCACTGGGGCAGGGCACGCGCCATCCGGTGGGCGCAGCCGGTGATGGCGACCTCCAGCAAGGCTCCCGTGCCGGCCGATCCGCTGGTGCGCCGGGTGCGGCCGGAGGAGTTCGACATCCTGCTGCCCGCGTGCGTGGCGATGTTCACCGAGGAGGTGGGCGTCTCGCCCAACCTCGGCGACGGCGGCGCGCTCTACCGCACGCGGGTCGCCGAGCTGATCCGCATCGGCCGCTCCTACGCGCGCATCGACGGCGGCCGGGTGGTGTTCAAGGCCGAGGTGGGCGCGGTCACGCCGCACGCCTGCCAGATCCAGGGCGTGTGGGTGGCCCCCGACCTGCGGGGCAAGGGCCACGCGGTGGCGGGCATGGCGGCGGTCGTGGAGGCCGCGATGAGCTGCTTCGCCCCCGTCGTGTCGCTCTACGTCAACGACTACAACCACTCGGCGCGGGCCGTCTACCGCAAGGTGGGCTTCCGCGAGGTGGACACCTTCATGTCGGTGTTGTTCTGAGACGTCCCGTCTAGAGGCGTACCAGCTTGTCGAAGAGGCGGGCCAGCTCGATGTCGGGGTCGACGGTGAGCCCCGCGTGCACCGGCCCGGTCTGGACGATCGTGCTGCGCGGCGCGGTCAGCCAGCGGAACCGGCCGCCCAGCGGCTCGTCCGCGAGCGGGCCCGGCCGGTCGCCGCAGGCCCGCTCGTAGGCGCTGAGCGCGTGGCGCACGCCGTCGAGGTCGGCCCCGGGGTCGAGGGCTCTCAGCCGGGTCGGGTCGAGGTGGACGCGCGCGCACAGGTAGTCGCGCGGCTGGCAGTAGAGCAGCACGCCGGCGTTGATCAGCTCGCCGCGCTCCACCTTGGGCATGACGCGGATCACCGCGTACTCGTAGACGTCTCTGGTCACCGGCTGCCTCCCCGCCAGAACTCGCCGACCGACCCGGGCCCGGACGCCTTGTGCTCCTTGCCGGGGCGGTACAGCAGCCACTCGCGCGGCCCGTGCGCCCGGCGCAGCAGATGGTCGGTGTAAGCCTCGCGCACGTCGCGGGCGGAGTCGAACCCCGGCTCGCCGTCGAGCCACTCGTCGGGCACCAGGGCCGTCACCTCGGCGAGCAGTTCGCGGGTGATCCGGCCGGCCAGGTCGTCGCCCGCGGCCCGCACGTCGGCCGCGAACGGCGCGAGCACGTGGTCGCCGGCGTCGAACACGCGCTGCGGGTCGGCCGTGCGCCAGTTGTGGTGGAACCACAGGGCCGCGCCGTGGTCGATGAGCCAGATGTCGCGGTGCCAGACCAGGAGGTTGGGGTTGCGCCAGCTCCGGTCGACGTTGTGGATCAGGCCGTCGAACCAGACCACCCGGGAGGCGAACACCGGGTCGGGGATCCAGCCCAGCGGGTCGAAGCCGAGCGCGCCGGGCAGGAAGTCGACCGCCAGGTTGAGACCGGTGCTGGCCTTGAGGAGGTCCTGGACCTCCTCGTCGGGCTCGCGGACGCCGAGCTGCGGGTCGAGGTCGATGAGCTTGAGCTCGGGCGTGCGCAGCCCGAGCCGGCGGCCGAGCTCGGCGGCGATGATCTCCGCGACCAGCACCCGGCGGCCCTGGCCCGCCTCGCGGAACTTCACGACGTACGTGCCGAGGTCATCGGCCTCGATGACGCCCGGCAGCGACCCGCCCTCTCGCAGCGGGGTCACATATCGGGTGGCTGCGATCTTTTCCAGCACGGGACGAGGCTATCGTCACCTGGGCCCCTTCCGTACTCCCGGCGCGGTTCAGCGCGCGGAAGGCCGGGCCGGGCGGGTGAAGGGGGCGAACGGCTGCCGCAAAGACTCCTCGACGGCGGTGAAGGCGTAGTCGAGCATGGCGTGCTCGTAGGCCGTCTTCGCCTCGGCCGGCGGGCGGCCCTCGGCGGCGGCCGAGGCCAGGTTCGCGCACAGGGTGCGGGCGTCGCGCAGCGCCACGTTCGCGCCCTCGCCGCGGCTCGGGCTCATGCTGTGCACGGCGTCGCCGAGCAGGGTCACCGCGGGCTCGTCCCAGGGGCGCACGCGCCGGGCGGAGTGGGTGCGCACCAGGAACGTCGCCTCGGGGTCGGCCCGCTCGACGATCCGGCGTACGCCCTCGTGCCAGCCGGCGACCGTGGCGAGCGCGAGCCGGTGCAGGCCGGCGGGCGAGGTGTCGTCGGGCTGGGGGCCGGGGGCGGTCAGCGTCCAGGAGAAGTAGCCGGGGACGTCGGTCAGCTCCAGGCCGGGGGCGTGGCGGGCGGCGGCCTCGGCCACCGGCGCGCAGGGTCGGCAGGTGGCCACGGAGATCGCGGCGTGGTCGGCCGCGGTGACCCGGTTGAAGGTGTCGACCAGGTCCGGGGGCGTGGCGGCGAGCAGGTCGGGCGTCAGGACGGTCCGGCCGTACAGGGCCCAGTCGAGCAGGTCCACGACGGCGTCGGGGAGGAGCTGGGCGCGGACGCGGGAGCCGACGCCGTCCGCGCCGGCGAGCAGGTCGCCGTCCAGGGTGGAGCCGTCGGCGAGGTGGGCGCGGACGCCTGCGCCGGGCAGCGGTTCGTACCGGGTGAACTCGGCGCCGAAGCGTACGTCGAGGCCGGACAGGAGGATCTCGCGCAGGGTGAGGCGGTTGACGCCGAAGCCGTCCACGCCGGGGAGCCGGGGCGGGATGTCCTTGGAGAACTTGGGGACCAGCCGGGTGTCCATGAAGGTCATGCGGGTGGCCGGGCGGATGGAGGTGGCCACGGCCAGGTCGTACAGGCCGGGGGGCAGGCAGGCCCGCAGCGCCTCGGCGCCGGTCTCCTTGAGGCTGATGCGGTAACCCTGGGGACGATGGCCGGGCGAGGGGTCGCGTTCCAGCACGGTGGCCTGGAAGCCCGCCTTGCGCAGGCCCTGGGCCAGGGATAAGCCGCCGATGCCGCCTCCCGCGACGATGATGTGAGCAGAAGTGTCCATGGATGCGACGATAGACGATAGCTGTCGCGACAGTAAATGCCTCTGCCAGCTATTCTGGTCCGCGTGACCGACGATCGAATGCCGCAGCCGTTCGAGCTGGTGCTGGGCGGCGGGTCGCTGCTCGTGCAGGTGGGGCGGGAGCTCAACACCGAGACCGAGCGCCGCCTGGCCCCGCTCGGGCTCACCGCGCAGCAGGCGGCGCTGCTGCTGCACGCGGCGGGCGGGCGCAGCACGCCCGGCGTGCTGAAGGACAGGCTCGGCACGGACACGGCGGGGATGACGCGGCTGCTGGACCGGTTGGAGGCCAAGGGGTTGCTGCGGCGGGTCCGGCGGGCCGAGGACCGGCGCTCGGTCGTCATCGAGCTGACGGACGAGGGGCAGGCGCTGGTGCCCCGCCTGCCGCCGATCTTCGGCGGGGTCAGCCGCCAGGTCTTCTCCGGCTTCTCCGGGGAGGAGATCGAGCAGGTCACCGGCCTGCTGCGGCGGATCATGGCCAACCTCGCGGAAGAGGGGTCCTGACCGGGGTCCGCGCGTGCCGCGTGCCCGGTCAGGATCGTCCCGGTGGCCCGGGGTCAGAGCTTGGCGACGACCTCCTCGGCGAAGCGCTCCATGGTGGCGATCTTGAGGTCGAGGGTGTCCTCGCCGTACCGGGCCTTCTCCTCGGGGGTGGCCAGCCACCAGGGGGCGGCCATGGTGGCGGTCACGCCCTTGGCGGCGAAGCGGCGGTAGGTCTCGGCGTCGGGCAGGACGGCCAGCGGGGCGACGATGTCGAACGGGCCCGTCCTGCCGTTCTCGTCGAGGTGCCGGCGGAGGGTGTCGAGCACCGGGTCGAGCTGCTCCTCGGTGTAGATGCGGTTGCCCAGCCAGCCGTCGCCGAAGCGGGCGGCCCGGCGCAGCGCCGCCTCGCTGTCCCCGCCCACGTAGACGGGTACGGGCCCGGCCGGGGTGGGGGAGATGGACAGGGGCGGCAGGCCGTCCAGCGTGACCGTCTGGCCGGACCACAGGGCGCGCAGGGTGGGCAGCATGCGGTCGAGGCGGCGGCCCCGGGTGTGGAAGTCCTGGCCGGTGCCGACGAACTCCTCCTCGCACCAGCCCACCCCGACCCCGAACGTCACCCGTTCCCGCGACAGCACCGCCGCCGTGGAGACCAGCTTGGCCACGGTGAACAGGTCGCGGGCCGGGGCGATGTAGACGTTCGGCGAGAAGCGCAGCGTCGTGGTCACCGCGGCCATCGCGCCGATCGTCACCCACACGTCGGGCCAGTGCGTCTCGGCGGTCCAGCGGGGCGCGCCCGACCGCGAGTACGGGTACCGCGAGGCGAAGTCGGCGTAGAAGAGGTGGTCCGACAGCGTGAAGGTGTCGAAGCCGCAGCGCTCGGCCGCCCGCGCCAGCTCCACGTACTGGTCCGCCGGGACGAACGAGGCCCCCAGCCACATCTTCATCGGAACTCCGGCGCGACCTTGGTGGCGAACATCTCCAGGTTCCGCTTGACCGTGTCCAGCGGGAGCACGCCCTGCTGCCCCTGCATGTACAGGCCGAACCACTCCAGGTCCGGCATGCGGTCGAGCATGCGCTGGATGCCGCGCTTGACGTCGTCGGGGGTGCCGAACAGCGCCATCTCCACGTCGTTCATGCGCTTGGCGTCGCCCTTCTCGGGGGAGATCGGCTTGTGCTTCTCGTCCTCCTTCTTGCGCAGCACCTCCAGGTAGCCGAACGGGCCGAAGAAGGCGGCGAAGTCCTTGGGGATGCTGCGGCCGAAGGTGTTGATCGCCTCTTCGGTGGTGTCCGCGATGCCGACGATCTTGAGGATGCCGGTGTGCTCGCCCAGCTTGTAGTGGCGGCCCTGCCGGGCCGACTCCTCCTGGTAGAGCTTGGCCTTGGCGGCGTGGTCGTCGGGGTTGGGGGTGAACATCCACGGCAGGATGTCCTCCTGGGCGGCCCTGACGACCGACCGGTCGGAGATCGTGAACGGCTGCCACAGCTCCGGATGCGGGTTCTGGTACGGCCGCGGGCAGACCGAGATCGCCTGGATCTTCCCGTCGTCGGAGACCTCGCCGGGCGCCCCGAAGGTCTTGGTCCATTCCATCGCGGGCCAGCCCTCGATACCGTCGTAGGGGTACGGCACCTCGTAGTCCAGCACGTCGGACTTGTAGCGGAGGGTCTCCTGCGTCCAGGCCATCTTCATGATCTTCAGCACCTCGCCGAAGACGTCGAAGTTCCGGGTGTCCGAGGCCGAGCCGTCGGAGCGGGCGGCGGCCGCCTGCCAGCGCTGGCCGAGGACGTTCATCCAGCGGTTCTGGTAGCCGCGCGCCACGCCGAGCCGCAGGCGGCCCTTGCTGAACTGGTCGAGCAGCGCCACGTCCTCGGCGGCCCTGATCGGGTCCCAGGCGGGCAGCACCATGCCGAGCGGCGCGAGCAGGATGCGCTCGGTCCGGGCGGCGAGGTCGGTGAGGAACATCAGCGGATTGACCGAGAACTCCATCCCCTCGGAGTGGAAGTGGTGCTCGGTCATCATCAGCGCGTCGAACCCGACCTGGTCGGCGTGGACGGCTATCTCCCGCACCTCGTGCAGCAGCCGCTGATACGACTCGGTGTCGCGTCCGATGGGACGCCGTGCCTTGGCGTTCTCCTCGGCCGCGTATCCAGAGCCTGGAATCTGCGGGTTCAGGAAGATAGAGAACTTCACCGGGAACCTCTTTCCGCGGACGTCGCCTTGCAAGCTACCCTGGAAATCTTAGCCGAGCAATCGCTTGGTTGATATGAGGAGGCCGTATGAGGCTGGGTGTCACGATGTTCGCCACGGATCTGGCCATGCCGGTCCGGGACCTCGCGGCCGCGGCCGAGGAGCGCGGGTTCGACTCGCTCTACCTGCCCGAGCACACCCACATCCCGGTCAGCCGCCGCACGCCGCCCGCCGGCGGCCAGGACGAGCTGCCCGAGGAGTACAAGCGCACGCTGGACCCGCTGGTCGCGCTCTCCTTCGCCGCCGCCGCGACCCGGCGGCTGCGCGTCGGCACCGGCATCCTGCTCGCCGCCCAGCGTGACCCCATCGTCACCGCCAAGGCCCTGGCCACGCTCGACCACCTGTCGGGCGGGCGCGTGGTGGTCGGCGTCGGGTTCGGCTGGAACGTCGAGGAGATCGAGAACCACGGCGTGCCGTACGGGCGGCGGCGCGAGGTCGCCCGGCGCAACGTGCTGGCCATGCGCGCCTTCTGGCGGGAGGAGGTGGCCGTCGTCGAAGGGCTCGAACCGTCCTGGTCGTGGCCCAAGCCCGTGCGCGACCTCCCCGTCCACCTCGGCGGCGCCGCCGGGCCGAAGCTGTTCGCCCACATCGCCGAGTACGGCGACGGCTGGATGCCCATCGGCGGCAAGGGCATCAAGGACGCGCTGCCCGCGCTGCGCGAGGCGTGCGAGAAGGCCGGGCGGCCGATGGCCAAGGTGATCCCGTTCGGGACGCTGCCCACCAGGGAGAAGCTGGACCACTTCGCCGGGCTCGGCATCGAGGAGGCCGTGGCCACCCTGCCGAGCGGCCCGGCGGACGTCGTCCTGCGCGCCCTCGACGCCTACGCCGCCCTGCTGTAGGCGGTGCCATAATGACGCCCTATGTCCGAGCTCCGTGCTGATGATCCCCGCCGGCTGGGGGAGTACCGGCTCTCGCGCAGGCTCGGACAGGGCGGCCAGGGCGTCGTCTTCCTCGGTCACTCGGCGGCCGGGGCGCAGGTCGCGATCAAGCTGCTGCACGCGAGCGTGTCCAAGGACGCCGACGTACGGCGCCGGTTCCTCGGCGAGGTCGAGGCGGTGCGCCGGGTCGCGGCCTTCTGCACCGCCCAGCTCCTCGACGCCGACCTCGACGGCGACCGGCCCTACCTGGTCAGCGAGTACGTCGAAGGGCCCTCGCTGGGCGAGCACGTGGTCGCCCGGGGGCCGCGGCGCGGCGGCTCGCTCGACCGGCTGGCCATCGGCACCGCCACCGCACTGGGGGCGATCCACCGGGCGGGGGTCGTGCACCGCGACCTCAAGCCGGGCAACGTGCTGCTCAGCCTCGACGGGCCGCGGGTGATCGACTTCGGGGTGTCCCGGCTGATGGACGCCGCCGCCACCACGACCAGGTCGCCCATCGGCACGCCGGCCTACCTGTCGCCCGAGCGCATCAACGGGGAGTCGGCCGGGGCGGCGGCGGACATGTGGGCGTGGGGGCTGACCGTGGCGTACACGGCGAGCGGGCGGCACGCGTACATGGCGGACACGTACCAGGAGATCCTGGCCAGGATCCTGTACGGCAAGCCGGACCTGCGCGGGTTGTCGGGGCGGTTGCGGGAGATCGTGGCGGCGTGCCTGGCCCACGACCCGCGCGACCGTCCGGACGCCGAGGAGACGCTGCGCGCCCTGCTCGGCCAGGACGCGGGCCCCGGCGACCTCCTCCCCTCCGGCGCCCAGGCCGCCACCGCCCCCAGCACCTCCCCCGAAGGGCCGGCCACCGCTCGTACGACCCTCCCCGAGGGGACGCCCGCCGTCGCGGCCGGGGGAGCGGATGCCACCGTCCCCGAAGGGACACCCGCCAGCGCGGCCGGGAAGTCCCGGTGGTGGTGGCTGGCGGCGGGGGCGGTGGTTGTGGTCGGAATTGTTGGGGTCGTGTTCTGGTTGCGCGGAGCCCAAGGGCCGGCGGACGCCGGGAAGGGCACGGCCGGGCAGGGCACCACCCCGACGTACGCCACCGGCGACGCGACCGAACCCGGCAACCCCACCGGCCGGACCCTGGACGGCACCTGGACGGGATCGGCCGAACACCCCACGGCCGGCCGCGTCTTCCCGATCGAGCTGCGCCTGCGCGCCGACGGCGGGTCCACCATGCGCTGGGGCGCCGACCTGCACTGCTCCGGCCGCCTCACCCCCACCAGGAGCGCCGTCGTGTTCACCCTCGGCCAGGTCAGCGGCAAGGCGTGCCATCCCGGAACGGTCCGGATCGTCCTCTCCGGCGACCCCAACCGGTTCCTCGTCAAGGTGACCCGGGCCGACACCGACGCCGTCATGTACGCGGGCCAGGTCTCCCGGGCCTCCTGACCGGCTGTGTCACGGTCAGGCGGCGATTGCGGTGCGCACGGTTGACTGAAGGCGGCCCTTTGCTTTCAGTGGAGAGCAAGAAGGGGTGGCGGCGAGGGGAGGCGCCCCGTGCCAACGGCGCAGCCGCTCAGAACGGGGGACCCGCACAGACTCGGCGAGTACGAGCTCGCCGGGCGACTGGGTGAAGGCGGACAGGGCGCGGTGTTCCTCGGTTCGAGGGTCGGGGATAGGTTCGGCGGGCAGAGGTACGCGGTCAAGCTGCTGCACGGGCCCGTCGGGGACGAGCAGGGGGCGTTCCTGCGGGAGGTGGAGCTGGCCAAGCACGTGGCGAGGTTCTGCACGGCCCAGGTGATCGACGCCGGGTTCGACGAGGGCAGGCCGTACATCGTGAGCGAGTACGTCGACGGGCCCTCGCTGCACCGGGAGGTCTCGCTGACCGGCCCGCGGCACGGCGGCGCGCTGGAACGGCTGGCGGTCGGCACCGCGACCGCGCTGGCCGCGATCCACCGGGCGGGCATCGTGCACCGCGACTTCAAGCCGCAGAACGTGCTGCTCGGGCCCGACGGGCCGCGGGTGATCGACTTCGGCCTGGCCAGGGCGCTGGACGCGGCGGCCACGGTGACGAACAGGGGTGTGGGCACGCCGGCGTACATGGCTCCCGAGCAGATCACCGCCTCGGCCGTGACCGGGGCGGCCGACGTCTTCTCCTGGGGCGCGACGATGTGCTTCGCGGCCAACGCGAGCGCGCCGTTCGGGCAGGACTCGGTGGCGCCGGTGCTGCACCGCATCCTGACCGCGCCGCCCGAGCTGGGCCGGCTGGACGGGCGGCTGCGCGTGCTGGTCGCCGCCTGCCTGGACAAGGACGTCAGGAACCGGCCGTCCAGCAGGGAACTGCTGTTCGCGCTGCTGGGGGAGTCGGACGAGGCGCCGGTGCGGGGGGCCGGGGACGTGCCGCTGGTCCCCGGGCAGCGTCCGCCCGTGCCGCTGGCCGAGCCCGAGGCCACCGGCGCGGCCGACGCGTACCACCTGCGCTCGCGGACGGGCGGCGGCCCCGAGCTTCCCACGGCCCCGCAGGGCCCGGAGGTGCCGGTCGAGTCGGGCGCGTCCGAGGGGCTGAGGACACGGGCGGGGGCGTCGGACCGGCAGGGCCGGTGGCGCGGAGCCGGGTGGTTGCGGGCGGTCGTGGCCGTGTGCGCGGCCCTGCTGGTCACCGGGGTCGTGCTCACCGTGATCGTGCCCGCGCTCAACGGCGGCCACCGCCCGGGCCAGGCGTCCGTGCTGCCGCCGCCGTCGCCGTCGAGCCCGGCGAGGTCCGCGCACGCCTCCTCGCCGGGCGGAAAGCCGCAGGAGCGGGAGCGGGTGCCCACCGTCGAGCCCACCACCGTGTGGCCGGTGACGACGGTCGCGGTCCCGCCGCTGGCGGGGCTGACCCGGGCCGACGCGGTGAAGGCCGTCAGGCAGGCCGGGCTGACCGTCGGCGCGGTGACCAGGACCGACTCGCTCAAGGAGATCGGCCGGGTGCTCGGCAGCAGTCCGGCGGCCGGGACGGTGGTGGGCCGGGGCGGCGCGGTCGCGCTGGAGGTGTCGGCGGGGGTGCCGGTGCCGTCCGTCGCCGGGCGGCAGCGCAAGGCGGCCGAGGCGGCGCTCGCCGCCGTCGGGCTCACGGCCGGGACGGTCACCCGGGCCTGCTCCGACCAGCCGGACGGTCAGGTCCTCGCGACGCGGCCCGAGGCCGGCGTCCGGGTGTGGGGCGGAGCCCCGGTGGCGCTCACGGTGGCCCGCCAGGGCGTCGAGGTGCCGTCCGTGGTGGGGCGGGGCCGCGCCGACGGCCGGGCCGAACTGGTCGCGGCGGGCTTCACGGTACGGGCCCGCGCCCAGGTCGTGGACGACGACTCCGAGGCGGACACGGTCCTGAGCCAGAGCCCGGCCCCCGGGACCTGCGCCGCGCCCGGCGACGTGGTGGTGATCACGGTCGGCGTGTCCGGCCAGTCGGGCGGCCCCGGCCCCGAGGAGCCCACGCAGAGCCCGAGCGGCCCCGCCGCCGACCCCTCGACGGGGCTGTGACCCGGGGCCGGATCCCCCGCGCGTTCAGGGAAGGGTGACGGTCCGGCCGGTCAGGCGGGAGCGTTCGGCGGCCCTCGTCGCCGCCGCCGTGCCCGCCCCCGGCCGTCCCGTCGCCCGGAGGGGTGAGCCGGTCGCCCGCGCGAGCCCGCCCCGACGGCGGCGAGTGTGATCATGGACGCCTCCACCTCGGTCGACCTGGTGCCGGACCTGATCGGCCGGAGTCGTCAGAACGCCGGCGCGGACTCCAGCATGACCGCCGTGACCTGCTCCTCGGGCAGGTCCATGGTCTTGACCACGCCCCATTGCAGCGCCCCGAGCAGGGCCCAGCACCTGACCCTGGCCTCGGGGCCCGGGTTCTCGCCGGCGAGCTTGGCGAAGATCTCGTCCCTGAACGTGCCGACGACCGCGCGCTCGGAGCCGGGCGGCATGGTGTCGTCGGCCGCCAGGTCCTCCATGAACAGGCGGATCACCGCGCGGTGGCGTACCGCGAAGACGGTCAGGGCCTCGACGAACGCCTTGCGGTCGGGGTGGTCGGTGTCGAGCAGGGTGATCATCTCGGCCGCTGCCGGGGAGAGCAGTTCGGAGGCCAGCCGGTCCTTGGGGTGGAAGTGGTAGGCGACGGCGGTCTTGGTCAGCCCGACCGCCGCGGCGATGTCGGCCAGCGAGGTGCCCGCGTAGCCGCGCTCGGCGAACAGCTCGCGCGCGGCCGCCAGGATCCGGGAGCGGGTGTCGTCGGGTGTGGTCATCGTCTCATTTCCCACAGGATCCGGAATTTCCGGTGTCCTCCGTTTTATCGTAATCCTGTACGACCGTACAGGACGGCCGTCGGGCAGGGGCGGGACGATGACGCGGTTTCTTGGTCGGCTGGGTGGCTGGTGCGCGCGGCACGGGCGGATCGTCCTGGCCTTATGGGTGGTCCTGGCCGCCGGCCTGATGGGCGGCAGCCTCGCGCTCGGCCGTCCGGTCAGCAACGACGCCTCCATCCCGGGCACCGACGCGCAGCGCGCGCACGACCTGATGAGGGAGGGCTTCGGCCCCGGCTACGCCACCGGCGGAACCGTGCAGCTCCTCCTGTACTCCCCGGACGGCAAGCTCACCGACGCGCCGCGCAGGCAGGCCGTCGAACGCTCGGTCGCCGTGATGCGCACGATGCCGCACGTGGTACAGGTGGACACGCCCTTCCGCGTGGGCGGCATCGCCTCGAACCTGCAGATCGGCGTGATCACCGTCAAGATGCGGGGCAACGACCCCGACAAGGCGGGCGAGACCACGCAGGCCCTGGCCGACGCCGCGGCCCCGGCCAGGGACGCCGGGCTGGAAGTGGTGGCCGCCGACGACTCCAACCCGGCGAGCAAGGAGATCAAGACCGGGCCGAGCGAGATCATCGGCGTGATCTGCGCGCTGCTCGTGCTGGTCTTCGCGTTCGGGACGCTGGTGGCCGCGATGGTGCCGATCTTCGCCGCGCTGGTCAGCGTCGCGACCGGCCTCGGCGTGATCGGCCTGCTCGGGTACGTCGTGGACATGCCCAAGCAGGCCGGGATCATGTCCACGATGATCGGGCTCGGCGTCGGCATCGACTACGCCCTGTTCCTGCTGTCGCGCCACCGCAAGCTCCTGGCCGACGGGGTCCCGGTCGTGGAGTCCGTACGCCGGACGGTGGCCAGTTCGGGCGGGGCCGTCGTGTTCGCCGGCGGCACGGTGATCATCGCGTTGAGCGCGCTGATGCTGGCCGGGTTCCCGCTGCTGAGCACGCTCGGCTGGGTGACCGGCATCTCCGTCGTCTTCGCCGTGCTGACCTCGGTCACCCTCGTGCCCGCCCTGCTCGGGCTGCTCGGCCACCGCGTCAACGCGCTCAAGGTACCGCTGGTGCGCGGGCGTTCGTCCACACGCGGCGGGGGAGCCGGGTGGGCCGGGCTCGGCGCGTGGGTGGCGCGCAGGCCGTGGCGGGTGCTCATCGGCAGCGTCCTCGTGCTCGGCGCGCTGGCCGCGCCCGCGCTCGCGCTGAAGCTGGGCCCGCTGGACGAGGGGTACGCGGCCAAGGACTCGACCGGGCGGCGTGCGTACGAGCTGATGGCCACGGCCTTCGGGCCCGGCAGCAACGGCCCGCTGATCGTGGTCGCCGAGCTGCCGGAGAAGGTCTCCGGCGCCGGGGACGCGACCGTGCAGCGGATCGCCGACGAGGTCGCCGGCGTCGAGGGCGTCGCCCACGTGGCCGATCCGAAGGTGAACGCCTCCGGCCGCTCGGTCCTGCTCCAGACGATCAGCGACTACGCCCCGAGCGACCCGAAGGCGGCCGAGGTGGTCAGGCAGGTCAGGGCCATCGCGATCCCGGGCGTCCAGGTGCACGTCGGCGGCAAGGTGGCCGGGATGACCGACGCCGGCGACCGCATGAACGAGCGCACCCCGCTGGTCATCGGCGTGGTCGTGCTGCTGAGCGCCCTGCTCCTGCTGTTCGCCTTCCGCGCGCCCGTCGTCGCGGTCAAGGCCGCGGTGATGAACCTGGTGTCCCTGGGGGCCGCGTTCGGCTCGCTCGCGCTGGTGTTCTCGATCGGCCTGGGCAGCGGTCTGGTCGGCATGGACGCCCCGATGAGCTCGTCCTACCTGGAGACCGTGTTCTTCTCGGTGCCGATCGAGAGCTACGTGCCGTTGATGCTGTTCGCGGTGCTGTTCGGCCTGTCGATGGACTACGAGGTGTTCCTGCTGACGGCGGTGCGCCAGGCCCACGCCCGGCACGGCGACAACAGCCGGGCGGTGGCCGAGGGGCTCGGCTCGACCGGGCGGGTCATCACCTCGGCCGCCCTGATCATGGTGGCGGTGTTCGTGGCGTTCATCGCCTACCCGGACGCGATGGTCAAGACGTTCGGCGTCGGGCTGGCCGTGGCCATCGCGGTGGACGCGACCGTCATCCGCGGCTTCCTCGTGCCGGCGACGATGGTGCTGCTCGGCCGGGCGAACTGGTGGTGCCCGCGCTGGCTGGACCGGCTGCTGCCGAACCTGTCGGTCGAGGGGCACGAGGAGGACGACCCGGCGCCGGGCCGCGAGCGGGCGCAGGAGCCGGTGGGCGCCGGACGTTGAGCCCGCGGGCGAGCGGTCAGTCGGGGTCGTCGAGGTGGCAGGCCGGCACCCATCCGACGACGCCGGTGGTGGAGTCGGTGCCGTGGTGCCACAGGGTGCTGTCGAACGCCTCGTCGCACCGGAACAGCTCGTGCTCCTCCGACCGGTCGGAGTCGAAGCCGTCGCCGGGACGGCCCACGCCGACCTGGGCCGCGCCGCCCTTCGGCTCGCTCCAGACGACCACCTCGCGGCTGCGGAAGTCGTAGCGGTAGCGGGCCTCGGCGGGGCCGGCGCCGCCCACGGTCAGGACCGCGAGCAGGCCGGCCGCGACGGCTCCTCTGGCGAGCATGCGGACCTCCCTCACTGTGGGCGATTACCCGCTCACAGTACGCGCTCGGGCGATCCCCTGCCCGGCGCGCCGCCAGCCGATGAGGCCGCCGTCCAGCGGGCGGGCGTCGAAACCGCGCTCGCGCAGCAGGCGTACGGCCTCCGGGGAGACCACGCAGTACGGCCCCCCGCAGTAGGCCACGATCCGGGCGTCCGACGGCAGCTCCGCCAGGCGGCCCGCCAGGTCGTCCAGGGGCACCGAGATCGCGCCGGGTACGTGCCCCTTGGCGTAGGCGGCGGCCGACCGGACGTCGACGACCACCGTGCCGGGGTCGGCCAGCCTGGCGGCCAGCTCGTCGGCCGTCACGCCGGCCAGGTCGCCCAGGTGCTCCCGTACGGCCTCGCGCAGGTCGGACAGGCGGCCGTGGGCGAAGTCCTGGAGGTCGCCGAGGAAGCGCGAGACCTGCTCGTCGGCCAGCCGGTAGCGGACCCGCGTGCCGTCCCTGCGGCTGGTCACCAGGTGGGCCGCGTGCAGCCGCTGGAGCTGGGCCGAGGTGTTCTTGAGCGGCACGCCCGCCGCCTGCGCCAGCTCCTCGACCGTGCGCTCGCTCTGGTCGAGCACGTCGAGCAGCCGCAGCCGCACCGGGTTGGACAGCGCCTTGCCGATGCGGGCCAGGTGCCGGTAGATCGGCTCTTCGGGGAAACCGGTCATCAGACCGCGTACTGGTCGTGGCGGAGCCAGAGCTCGGTCCACTCCTCGGGGGTGAGCTCGCGGCCGGTGTGGGTGATGTCGGCCAGCTCCTCGAAGTACGCCTCGCGCGGCGCGCCCGGCGTGAAGAGCACCAGCATCGAGGCCGGCTCGCCCGAGGCGTTGCGGAAGGCGTGGATGCCGCCCTCGGGCACGTGCAGGAAGTCGCCGGGGCGGCCGTCGGCCCACTTGTCGCCGTCGTAGAGCTGGACGGTGCCGGTCAGCACGTAGAACGACTCGGTGATGGTGCGGTGGAAGTGCGGGGTCGCGCCTCCGGGACGCGGTCCCATCTCCCAGCGGTACAGGCCGAAGGCGCCGTTCGTGGAGCCGCCCGTGCCCAGGTAGTGGACGCGGGTTCCGGTCGCCATCGACAGGTCGGGGCCGTTGTCCGCCGGGCGCAGGGTGCCGCTGATCTCGCCGGTCTCGGCCAGGTAGCGCTGCGGGGGGTACGACATGGGGCAACTCCTCCACTATTCCAAAGAAAGTTAGAATAGCGGCCGGTTCAGAACGTGATGACCGTGCGGGCGACCGTCCCCTGGCGTACGTGGGCGACGGCCTCGTTGACCTGGTCGAGGGGCAGGCGTTCGGTGATCAGGCCGTCGAGGTCGAGCCGGCCGCGCAGGTACTGCCCGGCCAGCATGGGCAGGTCGCGGTGCGGCGCGGCGTCGCCGCCCTGGGTGCCCATGAGGCGGCGGGAGGAGAACAGCAGGCCGGTGTCCAGCTCCATCGGGTGGCCCTTGGGCGGGCTGCCGACCATGACCGTGGTCCCGCCCGGCTGGGTGGCGGCGAAGGCCCCCGCCAGCACGCCGGGGACGCCGGTCACGTCGAAGGCGTAGTCGACGCCGCCGCGCACCAGCGCGCCCACCTGGCTCGGCAGGTCGCCGGCGGTGAGCAGGTGCGTGGCGCCGAAGCGCTCGGCGAGTTTGAGCTTCTGCTCGGCCACGTCCGCGGCGATGATCGTGGTGGCGCCGGCGAGCACCGCGCCCTGGATGACGTTGAGTCCCACGCCGCCGCAGCCCACCACCAGGACCGAGGCGCCCGGCGGCACCTGGGCCACGTTCAGGACCGCGCCCACGCCGGTGACCACGCCGCAGGCCAGCAGGCACATGGCGGCGAAGGGCGCGTCCTTGGCGATCTTCACGCACATGGCCTCGGTGACCACCGCGTACTCGGCGAACGAGCCGATGCCGATGAAGCGGCGGGTCTCCCGGCCGTCCAGGGTGATCCTGGGCGGGCCGCCCATGATGGTCGGCAGCCGCAGCGGGCCCGAGCACAGGTGGAAGCGGCCCGAGCCGCAGTGGCGGCAGCGCCCGCAGGGGCCGCTCATGGCGATGATGACGTGGTCGTCCGGCCGGACGGTGGTGACGCCCGCGCCGACGCTCTCCACCACGCCCGCGCTCTCGTGCCCCAGGATGAACGGCGGCGCGCTCACCACCGGGCTCTTGCCGTCGATCGCCTTGAGGTCGGACCCGCACACGCCCGAGGCCCTGATCCGGACGCGGACCTCGCCGGGGCCGGGGTCGTCGATCTCGACGTCGCGGATCTCCATCGGGGCGTGGAACCCGGTCAGCACGGCCGCGCGCATCAGCATGCGCCCACGCTAGCCCGGCGCACGCTCTGCGAGCAAGCGGTTGCTCGGGTGCCCGTTGACACCCTTCCCCGGCAAATCTACGCTCAGCGAAACCAAGCGAGCGCTAGGCCGAGTCGCGAGGGAGAACAACATGGTACGGCGGGGCGCGGCCGCGCTCACCCTGACGCTGCTCGCCGCCGGCTGCGCGGCCCAGCAGACCGGTACGGCCCAGTCGGGCACGGGAGTGACGGACACCACGATCAAGATCGGCGGCGTGCTGACCAAGACCAGCGCGAGCGGCTACTCGACCAGGGACGCCGAGATCGGCGCCAAGGCCAGGTTCGAGCGCGCCAACGCCGAGGGCGGCGTGCACGGCCGGAAGATCGACTTCATCGG
The DNA here is from genome assembly GCF_044547985.1 of Nonomuraea sp. NPDC052265. Taxonomy (NCBI): domain Bacteria; kingdom Bacillati; phylum Actinomycetota; class Actinomycetes; order Streptosporangiales; family Streptosporangiaceae; genus Nonomuraea; species Nonomuraea sp. NPDC052265. The sequence goes on along the minus strand of NZ_JBIUBJ010000019.1, from coordinate 127,484 downwards.
CGCCGAGGACGACGCCCAGGACGCGGCCAAGGGCGACGCGGCGGCCAAGAAACTCGTCCAGAAGGACCAGGTGTTCGCCCTGGTCCCGGTGCACGCGCCCAACTTCGGCGGCGCGGCCTTCCTCGAACAGCAGGGCGTCCCCTGGTTCGGCTGGGCCACCGGGCCGCAGTGGTGCGGCACCAGGACCGGGTTCGGCTACAACGGCTGCCTGGCCCCCAAGCAGGGCGCCGGCTCCCAGACCTGGTGGGGCAGGCAGATGGCCGACCTGCTCGGCGGCGCCGCGGGCAAGAGCGTCTACGTGCAGACCAGCGACTCCAGCGGCAGCAAGTACGGCGGAACGACCATCTCCCAGTCGTTCACCGCGGCCGGGTTCGAGCTGGTCGGCGTGAACTCCGGCCTGCCGGCCGCCGCCCCGCCCCCCGACTGGCTCCCGTACGTCAACAAGATCATGACCTCGGACGGCGGCAGGGCCCCCGACGTCGTCGTCTCGGTGATCGCGGGCACCAAGTTCAACGTCGGCCTCTACGCGGCGCTCAAGCGGGCCGGCTACCGGGGCGTGCTCACCGACGCCACCAGCTACGACGTGGCCATCCTCAAGGACCGGGCCGGCGCCCAGGCGCTCGAAGGCGTGATCGCCGCGCCCATGTTCGAGCCGTTCGAGTCGCCCGCGCCCGAGATCGCCCAGCTCAAGAAGGACGTCGAGAAGGTCGCCCCAGGCACCGCGCTCACCCAGCACGTGGCGATCGGCTACTGGGCCGCCGACATCTTCCTCGACGTCCTCAATCGCACCGGCAAGGACCTGACCAGGGAGAAGTTCCTGGCCACGGCCAACGGCGACTACCTCTACGAGAACCCCGGGTTCGGCCGCATCCGCTACCCGAGGGACCACAGCGAGCCGAACGGCTGCGGCGCCCTGGTCAGGCTGGAGGGCGGGGCCTTCCAGGTGGCCAGGAGGATGGCCTGCTTCGACAACGTGCCGCTGAAATGATCCTCCAGTACGTCCTCAGCGGCCTGGTCACCGGGGCCGTCTTCGCGATCATGGGCTCCGGCCTGACCCTGTCGTACGCGGCGACCGGGGTGTTCAACTTCGCCCACGGCGCCGTCGGCTTCCTGGCCGCCCTGGTGTTCTACGAGCTCACCGCCGCCGCCGGGCTGCCCGCCTGGCTGTCGGCGGTGGTGGCGGCCGGGCTGTTCGCGCCCGCGCTCGGCTACCTGCTGCACCGGGCCATGTTCCGCGGGCTCGCCCAGGCGGGGGAGACCGCGCAGATCGTCGCCACCATCGGGCTCACCATCGCGCTGCCCGCGCTCGGCCTGCTGGTCGTGGACCTGGCCGGGCTGCCCGCCACGGACGCCACCTCGCTGCCGCGCGGCGTCGGCCCCCACCCCGCCCAGGGGTTCGACCCGCTCGGGGTGCGGCTGGACACCGACCAGCTCATCACCTTCGCCTTCTCGGCGGTCGCGGCGGCCGGGTTGTGGGCGTTCATGCGGCACACGCCGTACGGGCTGCGCATGCGCGCCTCCGTGGACCGCCGCCGCCTGGCCACGCTCCGGGGCATCGACGTGGACGCCACCTCGGCGCTGGCCTGGATGCTCGGGTCGGGGCTCGCCGGGCTGGCCGGGGTGCTGGCGGCGCCGGTGCTCGGGCTGGACGCGACGGCGTACACGGTGCTGCTGTTCGCCTCCGCGACGGCGGCGGTGTTCGGGCGGCTGCGCTCGATCCCCTGGACGTTCGCGGCCGGGCTCGCGCTCGGGGTCGTGCAGAACCTGGTCGCCGGGTACACCGACTTCCTGGAGGAGGTCACCGGGCTGCGCACGGCCGTGCCGGTGATCCTGCTGTTCGCCGGGCTGCTGCTGCTGAACCGGTCGCGAGAGCGGGTGGCGGGCAGCGCCGCCGAGGACGTCCCGCCGCCCGACCACCTGGCCGGGGTGCCGGCCTGGCGCAGGCGGCTGCCGTGGGCGGCGGGCCTGGCCGCGCTGGCGGCCTTCGCCCTGCTCGGGCCGCAGTACTACGTGGGCGTCGCGGCCCAGGGGCTGGTGCTGGCGCTGATCTTCTGCTCGTTCGTGGTGGTGACCGGGATCGGCGGCATGGTGAACCTGGCGCAGGCCGCCTTCGCCGCCATGGCGGCGCTGACCTGCGGGTGGGCGTTCGCCTCCGGGTTGCCGTTCGTCGTGGCGATCCTGCTCGGGGTGCTCGCGGCGGGTGCCGTCGGGCTGGTGGTGGCGCTGCCCGCGCTGCGGCTGGGCGGGCGGGTGCTGACGCTGGCCACGCTGGCCCTGGCGCTGCTGGCCGACCAGGTGCTGTTCCAGGTGGACGCCTTCAGCAACGGGACCATCGGGTGGGCGCTGCCGGCGCTCGGGCTCGGCTTCGCCGACACCTCCGACCCGCGGGTGCGGGTGGCCGTGCTGCTGGCGCTGATCGGGCTGGTGGCGCTGCTGGTGCGCAACCTGGAGCGGTCGGCGTCCGGGCGGGCCGTCCTCGCCGTACGGTCGGCGCCCGCGGCGGCCGTCACCTCCGGGCTGTCCGCGCCGCGCGCCAAGATCGTGCTGTTCGTGCTGGCGTCGGGGATCGCGGGGCTCGGCGGGGTGCTGTTCGCGATCTCCAAGGGGTCGGTCACGGCCACCGACCTGCCCGCGTTCTCCGGGTTCGTGTGGCTGGCCGTGGTGGTGCTGCAGGGCGTGCGCAGGATCGGCGGGGCGGTGCTCGGCGGGCTCGTCGCGGTGGCCGTGCCCGAGCTGCTGGCGACCTGGGACGTGTCCGCGCACGTGGGGTCGATCCTGTTCGGGGCGGGCGGCATGATCCTGGCCCGGCATCCGGACGGCGTGCTCGCCCAGCTCGCCGAGGCCCGCGCCCGCCGCCGACTGCCCGTCACGTCCTCCGCCACCCCTTCCGCGCCTCCGGCCGAGGTGGTCGCCGGTGTCGTGCCCCGCCGGGCCGCGGCCGGGGGCGGCGGGCCCGGCGGGCCGCTGTTCGTGCTGGAGGACGTCGTGGCGGGTTACGCCGACTGCACCGTGCTGCGCGGGGTGCGGCTGGAGGTGCGGCCCGGGGAGGTGGTGGCGCTGCTCGGCGCGAACGGCGCGGGCAAGTCCACCACCTGTGCCGTCGCCGCCGGGGACCTGCCGGTGACCGCCGGCCGCGTCCTGCTCGACGGCGTGGACGTCACCGCCTGGCCGGCGCACCGGCGGGCGCGCGCCGGCGTCCTGCTGGCCCCCGAAGGGCGGGGCGTCTTCCCGGGGCTCACCGTGGAGGAGAACCTGCGTACCTGGCTGGCGGATCCCGAACCGGTCTACGAGCGGCTGCCGCGGCTCGCGGCCCGCCGTACGGTGGCCGCGGGCGCGCTGTCGGGCGGCGAGCAGCAGCTCCTCACGCTGGCCCCCGCCCTGGTGCGCCCGCCGCGCGTGCTGATCGCCGACGAGCCGTCGCTCGGCCTCGCGCCGCTCGTCGTGCGGCAGGTGTTCGACGTCTTCGCCGAGCTGCGCGACCGGGGCGTGGCGCTGCTGCTGGTCGAGGAGAAGGCGACCGAGGCGCTGGCCGTCGCCGACCGGGTCGCGTTCATGCGGCTGGGCGGCGTCACCTGGACGGGCCCGCGCTCGGAGGTGGACGGCGACCGGCTGACCGCCGCCTACCTGGGGGTGAGGTGATGCTCGCGGTGGAGGGCGTCTCCGTGGCCTTCGGCGGGGTCAGGGCGCTGGACGGCGTGTCGTTCGAGGCCGGGCGGGGCCAGGTCTGCGGCGTGATCGGGCCGAACGGCGCGGGCAAGACCACGCTGTTCGACGTGGTGTCCGGGCTGCGCAGGCCGGTCGCGGGCCGGGTCGCGCTGGACGGACGCGACCTGACCGGCGTGTCCGCGCTCCGGCGGGCCAGGGCAGGCGTGCGCAGGACGTTCCAGCGCACGCAGGTGTTCGGCCGGCTCACCGTGGCCCAGAACGTGCTGGCCGCGCTCGACTGGCACGGCGGTGGCGGCGGGCTGGCCGCCGACCTGGCCGGGTGGCCGGGCCGGCGGCGGATCGAGCGCGAGCGCGGCGCGCGCGTGGCGGAGGTGCTCGACCTGTGCGGGCTCACCCCGTTGCGCGACGCGTACGCCGCCGCGCTGCCGGTCGGGCGGCGCCGGATGGTCGAGCTGGCCCGCGCGCTCGCGGACCGTCCGAGGCTGCTGCTGCTCGACGAGCCCACCTCCGGCCTGGACGCCGCCCAGACCGCCCGGCTCGGCGAGGTCGTCAGGGCCCTGGACACGACGGTGCTGCTGGTCGAGCACGACATGGGCTTCGTCATGGAGATCTGCGACCGGATCGTCGTGCTGGACCTGGGCAGGGTGATCGCGTCCGGGACGCCGGCCCAGGTCAGGGACGATCCGGTGGTGCGGGCCGCGTATCTAGGCTGAGTGCCGTTCGGTGAAGGCCAGGACGCGGCGCCAGGCGTCCTGGCAGATCTCCTCCCACTCCTTGGACGAGCGGTCGAAGAAGGAGTGGGGCGCGCCCTCGTAGACGTGGGTCTCGTGCTCGGTGCCCACCCGGTCCAGCGCGGCGGTGTACGCGTCGAACTCCTCGGGGCTCGACACCTTGTCCGCGCCGCCCCTGAGCAGCAGCAGCGGCGCGCCCGGCCCGGTCGCCGGCTCGTCGATGAAGCGCAGGGCGCCGTAGAAGCCGATGCTCCCGGCCAGGCCGTTGCCCTCCGCGCCCTGACGCCACGACAGCGCGCCGCCCATGCAGAACCCGACCGTGAACACCGGGCCGTCCCCGGCCAGCTCGGCGGTCGCCGCCGCCGCGTCGGCCCGCACCTGGTCGAGCTTGAGCTGGTCGACGTGGGGCATGTGGTCGAAGTCGTCGCCGCGGTCGTCGGTCCCGGCGGTGCGGCCGAAGTAGTCGATCGCGATCGCGCGGAACCCGGCCTCGGCGAAGCGCACCGCGAGGTCGCGGTAGAACGGGTGCAGGCCGCGCACGTCCGGCATGATCACCACGCCGCGGCCGTTCGGCTCGGCCGGGTCGGCGCGGTAGGCCATGAAGCGGGTGCCGTCGGCGGAGGTCAGGGTGATCTGCTCGTGCGCGGCGACCTCGCCCCGGATCGGCGGGGCGGGCGGTCGGCTGTCGGTGGAATGACACATGTTGCCCAGCATGCCCAAGGTGATCGCCCGTCATCCACCTTCGCCCTCAGTACGGCGGCGCCGCCCGGAACGCCGTCAGCAGGTGGGCCCGTACCCGCGCCACGGCCGACCTGGCCAGCGCCCCCGACCGTACGGCCAGGTAGCCGGTGTTGATCGGCGGCTCCTCCGGCTCGGCCAGCGCGACCAGCGTCCCCTCGGCCAGGTCGCGCCGGCACAGGTACGCGGGGATGGCGGTTGCCGCACCCCCGCGCGGGATCCGACCATCGAGGGGGACGTCAGGCCCCCTCCGTGGAAGGAAGTCCTCATGGCGTTCCACCCCAACCTCGATCCGGAACTGCGTGCCGCTCTGGAGAGCACGCCGTTCCCCACCTTCGACGTGACCACCCTCACGCCAGAGGAACTGGCCGGGTACCGGGCCCAGATCAACGCGATGCTGGCCGCCATGCCGCCCGCCGAGGGCGAGGTGCTGATCGAGAACCGTCACGTCCCCGGCCCCGACGGCGAACCGGACGTCCGGGTCCGCGTCTACCGTCCCGCGCTGGAGGACGCCGGCAGGCCCGGTCTCTACTGGATCCACGGCGGCGGCATGATCGTCGGCGTGCCCGAGGTGGACGAGGCCACGATGATCGAGTACGTCGAGCGGCTCGGCGTCGTGGTGGTCTCCGTCGACTACCGCCTGGCGCCCGAGCACCCGCACCCGGCACCGGTCGAGGACTGCTACGCGGGCCTGGTGTGGACCGCCAAGAACGCCGGCGAGCTGGGCATCGACCCCGCCAGGCTGGCCGTCGGCGGGGCCAGCGCGGGTGGTGGGCTGGCCGCCGGGACCGTGCTGCTCGCCCGCGACCGGGGCGGCCCCGAGGTGGCCTTCCAGCTCCTGGTCTGCCCGATGCTGGACGACCGCAACACCACCCCGTCGAGCCGGGAGTTCACCGAGGCCGTGGTCTGGGACCGGGCCGCGAACCTCTACGGCTGGTCCGCCCTGCTCGGCGAGCGGACGGGCGGGCCGGACGTCCCGCCGTACGCGGCGCCGGCGCGGGCCGAGGACCTGTCGGGGCTGCCGCCCGCGTTCATCGACGTGGGCGAGCTGGAGGTGTTCAGGGACGAGGACATCGACTACGCGCAGCGGCTGGCCCGGGCCGGGGTGTCCACCGAGTTCCACCTCTATCCCGGGGCCTTCCACGGGTTCGACGCCATGGTGCCGGACACCGCGCTGAGCAGGCGGGCGCGGGAGACCCGGCTGGCCGCGCTCGGACGGGCGTACCGGCTATAGCGGCGGCGTTCGCTCAGGTGGGTGTGTCGGGGGTGGCGTTCGCGAGCAGGCGTCGCAGGGTCAGGGCGAGGTGGGCGCGCAGGCGTCCGGCGGGGTCGGCCAGGGAGAAGCCCAGCACCGACTCCGCCCGCGCGATGCGGCCCGCCATCGAGCTGTGGTGCAGGTGCATCTCGGTGGCGGCGGCCCGTACCGACCCGGCCGAGCACAGCGCGCACCGCGAGCAGGTGATCCTCGCCCAGCCGCGCCATCGCCCGGCACGGCCGGCTCCGCGACGGCCGTGCCGGGCAGGTCGGCGAACAGCGCGAGCGCGCCGAGGTCGGTCCAGCGCACCACCCGGTCGTACGGGCCGGTGAAACGCAGCGCGGTGCGGGCCTTGGCCCACGACTCGGCGGCGTGCGACCCGGGCAGCTCCGGGCCGATGCCCACGCGGGAACCCTCGGGCGGCTCGCCGTCGACGGTGGTGGCCACCAGCACGGCCTGGGTGTCGCCGATCCTGGCCGTGCGCACGCGGTGGCCCATGGCCCGCAACCCGGCCGCGAGCCGCTCGTGGGGGAGGGCGAACGCCATGGCCTGGAGCGGCGTGGACGGCGCGAACCCGAGCAGCCGCAACGCCCGCGCCCGTTCCGCCTCGCCGGTCTCGGCCGACAGCACCAGCTCGACCAGCGCCGGGTCCCGGCCCTGGTGAGCCTGTACGGCGGCGCGTTCCAAGGTCAGCTCGGCGGCGGCGGCGAACCGTTCGAGCACGATGTCGTCGAGGCCGTGGGGGGCGCCCTCGCGTTCCATCCACACACTGCCCAGCCCGCCGCTCAACTCCCTGACCTGCGCCGAGGCCCCGGGGTGTGGCGTGGCGCGCGGGGTCGTGCGGGCGTTCGGGTCCACCCGGAGGCGGCGGTCGCCGGCGGCGGCGTCGTGCAGGCCGACCGGACACTGGGCCAGCCGTGCGGTGGCCGCGAGCAGCACGGGCACGGTCACGTGATCGCGCACCAGCGAGTCGAAGTAGGCGATGACCCGCACCGCGCTCTCGGCGTCGGTGTCCAGCGTGGAAAGCCGGAGCAGAAGACCCTGCACGACGCCCACCCTAGGCGGACGGGCGGCGCCCTGGCCAGTAGACCAAGCGTGCGCTAGTTTGGTTTCCGTGGATCTCGACTTCACCCCGGCCGAGCTGGACTTCCGCGCCGAGGTTCGCGACTGGCTGGCCGCCCACGTGCCGCAGCGGCTCCCGCCGATGGACACCCCCGAAGGCTTCGAGGCGCACCGCGCGTGGGAGGCGCTGCTGGCCGGCGAGCGGCTGTCGGTCGTCTCCTGGCCCCGCGAGTACGGCGGCCGCGCCGCGTCCCTGATCGAATGGCTGATCTTCGAGGAGGAGTACTGGGCCGCCGGCGCCCCCGCCAGGGTCAGCCAGAACGGCATCTTCCTCCTGGCCCCCAGCCTCATGCGGTTCGGCACCCCCGAGCAGCGGCGGCGCTGGTTGCCCCGGATGGCGACGGCCGAGGACGTGTGGGCGCAGGCCTGGTCCGAGCCCGAGGCCGGCAGCGACCTCGCCGCGCTCACCGCCCGCGCCGAACGCGCCGACGGCGGCTGGCTCCTGTACGGCCACAAGACCTGGAGCTCCCGCGCCGCCCACGCCTCCCACGGCTTCGGCCTCTTCCGCACCTCCGGCGCGCGGCACAAGGGCCTGACGTACTTCCTCTTCCCCCTCGACGAGGTCGCCGTCCGCCCGATCGCGCAGCTCGACGGCCTGCCCGGGTTCGCCGAGCTGCACTTCGACGGGGTGTTCGCGCCCGACTCGGCGGTGCTCGGCGAGCCCGGCGACGGCTGGCGGATCGCGATGTCCACCACCTCCTCCGAACGCGGCCTGACCCTGCGCAGCCCCGGCCGATTCCTCGCCACCGCCGACCGCCTCGTCGAGCTGGCCATGGACGCCGGCCCCGTCCTCGCCGACCAGGCCGCGCGCTGCTGGACGGCGGCCGAGGCGTACCGGCTGCACACCTTCGCCACCGCCCGCCGGATCATGGCAGGGGCCGAGATCGGGGCGGCGGCCAGCATGGGCAAGGTCTTCTGGTCGGAGCTGGACCTGCGCATGCACGAGCTGGCCATGGAACTGCTCGGCGACCGGGCCGGCGGGACGGGCTGGCTGGACGGCTTCCTGTTCTCCCTCGCCGGGCCGATCTACGCGGGCACCAACGAGATCCAGCGCAACATCATCGCCGAGCGTGTCCTGGGCCTGCCCCGATGACCCCTCTGGAGTCGCCCTCATGCACTTCGCCTTCACCGACGAGCAACTCGCCCTGGGGGCGACCGTACGCGACGTGCTGCGGGCTCACTGCCCGCCCGGCGCGCTGCGGACCGAACGCCGTCCGGCCTGGGACCGGCTCGCCGAGCTGGGGTTCTTCGGGCTGCTCCTGCCGCCGGAGCTCGACGGGCTCGGGCTCGGGCTGACCGACGTGCTGCCCGCGGTCGAGGAGACCGGGCGGGCGTGCCTGCCGGGGCCGGTGGTGGAGACGGCCGTGGCGGCGGCTTTCCTGGTGCCGCGCGTGCCCAAGCTCGCCTCGGGCGGGGTGTGCGTGGGGGTGTCGTTGCCGGGGGAGGCGTACATGGCGGATGCCGATCTCGCCGATGTGCTGGTCGTGGCGCGTACCGGGGGTGAGGTCCGGGTGCCGGCGGGGGACGAGGTGCGGCTCACGGCGGTGCCGGGCGTGGACCCGTGCCGCCCGATGTTCGCCATCGCCTTCGACCCCTTGCCCCGTCACGACCCCGCCTGGCCGTCGGGTCGTGGTGATGGCGTCCGGTCGTCGGAGCTGGGTGGTTCCGATGGGATCGGTGCGGATCGGGTTGCGCTCGCGGTGCGGGCCGTCACGGTGGCGACCGCCGCCCAGCTCGTCGGGGTCGCGCGGGAGCTGCTCGCGGTCTCGGTGTCGTACGCGGGGGTCAGGAGGCAGTTCGGCGCGGCGATCGGATCCTTCCAGTCCGTCCGGCACAAGCTCGCCGACGTGGCGGTGGCCGTCGAGTTCGCCGCGCCGCTGGTGCACCGGGCGGCGCTGTCCGTCGACCGGGACGCGCCCACGGCCGAGCGGGACGCGAGCGCCGCCAAGGCCGCCGCGGGCGAGGCGGCGACCCTGGCCGCCCGGGTCGCCCTCCAGACCCACGGGGCGATCGGCTACACCGAGGAGCTGGACCTGCGGTTCTGGCTCGCGCGTGCCTGGTCCCTGTCGGCCGCCCACGGCACCGCCGCCGCCCACCGCGAACGCGTCCGCACCTCCCTGCACACCCGCGGCCTGCGGAGGTTTCCGTGAGGTACCGCGTCCTGCCCGGCGGTGGTCTGTGGAGGTGCGTGTGAAGTACGGCGTCCCGTTGGGGTTGTTGCATCCGGATGCCTGGAAGGACGTGGCCGTGGCCGCCGACGAGCTGGGGTTCGAGTCGGTGTGGCTGCCCGAGCACCTGGTGTTCGCCACCGACCTGTCGCTCGCCGTCTATCCCGGCACCGAGGACCCCGGCATCAAGCCGACGACCCCGCTGTTCGACGCCCCGGCCTACCTGTGCTGGCTGGCCGGGCTCACCACGCGCGTCCGGCTCGGCACCGCCGTGCACCTGCCGGCCCTGCGCCACCCGTTCGTCGCGGCCCGCGCGTTCGCCACCCTGGACGTGGTCTCGGACGGACGGGCCATCTGCGGCGTGGGCGCGGGCTGGTACCGAGGGGAGTGGACGGCGGCCGGACTGCCCTTCGAGACCCGCGGCGCCCGCCTGGACGAGGTCATCGAGGTCGTCCGGCGACTCTGGACCGAACCCGTGGTCGCCCATTCCGGACGGTTCTACCGGTTTCCCGAGGTCGCCTTCGAGCCCAAGCCCGTACAGGGGCGGCTGCCGGTGCTGGCCGGTGGCGAGTCGGCGGCGGCGCTGCGCCGGGCGTCCCGGCTGTGTGACGGATGGATCAGCATGCCGCACACGATCGAGTCGATCAGGCCGCAGATGGCGCGGCTGGGGGCGGGGGTGCCGGTCACGGCGCACGCGTACGCGCTGGGCTCCCCGGAGGAGGTGGCGGCCTGGGAGGAGCTGGGCGTGGAACGGCTGATCGTCCGCCCCTGGACGCGCAGCCGCGACGCCGTCACCCGCCTGGCCGCGTTCGCCGCCGAGTACGGGGTGGCCTGACGCCCCCTGCGCGGGGTGGCCTGGCGTCCCCCACGTGGGGTGGGCTGGCGTCCCCTGCGCGGGGGCGGTCGGCTCAGGCGGGTTGCCGTCCCCAGTCGGGGGTGCTGACGATCTCGCGGGTGGGGGCGCGGTGACGGCGTCCGCGCAGGGGGGCGTCCTGGATGAAGGTGCCGATGGTGCTCGTGCCGCCGCCGGTCGTCTGGTGCGGGCTCCACGGGTTCTGCGGGGGCATGGGGCTCACGGTGGTCCCCGCGGTCGCGGTGGTCGCGGCGCGTCGGTGGCGGCGGCCGCGCGGGGTGGGGTCGGCGGTGAAGGAGACGAGCTCGTCCGCGAAGGAGGCGGGCTCGGGGGCGTACGCGTCGGCAAGGGGCTCGATGCGACGGCGACGGCCCTGGTACGTCGCGCCGATCCCGGACGCCTCCGCGGCGCGTGGCGTCGTCCTCGTACGGGCGGCGACCTCCGCACCCGGCCGGGGGCTGGGGGAGAAGGCGCTGAACGTGCTCGTCGCCGGCGGAAGCGAGATCGGGACCATCGGGCCGGTGTCGAACATGGGGTCGAAGGGCGCCGTGTCGGGGGCCGTGTCGGGGGCCGTGTCGGGCGCCGTGTTGAGGGTGCGCCGGAACGAAGCGCTGTCGAGCCGCCGCGGCGGCGCCATCCGATCGGTGAACGCCTCAAAGGCATCCCCATCGCCCTCGAACCCGCTGCTCCCGGCCCTGAGCTCGGGAGTAGGAGCAGCAAGCTCAAAGCCGCCCACCCACCCGGACTCGGAAGAGCTGGCCGCGTGCTCGAAGGGGCCCGCCCACCCGGACTCGGGAGAGTTGGCCGCGTGCTCGAAGGGGCCCGCCCACCCGGACTCGGGAGAGTTGGCCGCGTGCTCGAAGGGGCCCGTACGAGTGGGGTCGGGAGAGCTGGTTGCGAGGTCCAAGGCGCCTGGCCGAGCGGGGGAGGAGGTGCTTGCGGGGTTCGGGGCGAAGGGGGTGGGGGTGGCGCGGTGCTGGGTGGGGTGGGTGTGTTCGTGACGCGTCTCCGAGGGCCTGCGGCGACGACGGTGGCGGGAGGGGGCGGCGTGGGAGCCGCGCCTGGAGCGCGTCCCCGAAGCGGGCACGGGGACGCCCATGGTGCCGCCGTCCACCGAAGCGGAGCTCAGGGCGGCGGCTTCCGCGGCGGCCCTCAGAGCGGCGGCTGTCGCGGCGGGGCTCAGGGTGATGTTTTCCGGGGTGGAGCTCAGGGTGATGCTTGCCGCCGCAGAGGGCAGGGGGACGCTCTCCGATGGCGAGAGGGTCAGGGGGACGCGCGGCGTGGCGGTGGTGCGTACGCGGGTGGCCCTCGCGGACGCGGTGGCCGGGCGGAGGCGGTGCTGGCGGGTCTTCGCCAGGGCGAGGAGGGCCAGGGCGGCGATCAGGGCGGAGCCGACCAGCGTCGGGGAGGCGATCGTGGGCAGCGCGCCCGGCGCGGAGGCGTCCACGAGCGCGGGGAGGGGCTCGGCGGTGCTGGACGTGGTGCCGGCCGTCGTCGCCTTGGCGTGCTTGGACTTCTGGGCCGACTTCCCCGCCGCCGTCGTCGGCACGGGCGTCGTCGCCGTCGCCGCCGTCGCCGCCGTCGCCGCCGTCGCCGCCGTCGCGGACGAGCCGGACGAGGCGGACGAGGACGGCACCGCCGGGGACGCGGACGGCGAGGACGCCGTGGTCCTGCCCGGCTTGTCGGCCTTGGCCTTCGGACGCGCGGCGAGCGGGACCTCGGCCGTGCGCTCCTGCTCGACGTGCGGGATCAGGGAGCTGAGCGAGTCGTCGGGAAGCTGGAGCGTTCCCACGTCGGTGCCGGGTCTGGCGGGCGTCGCCGCCTGCTCGTCGGCCCGCTTCTGGGCCGCCTCCTCGTCCAGGCGCGCCTTGATGCGCTCGGGGTAGCCGTAGCCGACGACCTTGCCGGTGTCGCGTTCCTTGCGCTTGGCGACGCCGCCGTCGATGTTGCCCTCGATGGTGAAGATCGTGTCGCCCTCGACCCGCGTGACGATGCCGACGTGGTCGATGTTGTCGATCTTGCCGGTCCCGCTCCAGTCGTAGAAGACGAACGCGCCGGGCTTGGGCGTCTTCCCCCAGGCCCCCTGCGCCTTGAACCATTCGGCGTGCCGTACGGTCCAGGCGAACTGCCCGATCCACTCGTGGTAGCCGAGCTTGTGCGCGGCCCAGGAGAGGTACATGTCACACCAGGGTGCGGCGGAGTAGTCGGCGTCGAACTCGACGGTCTTGCCGTACCAGTCGCCGAACTTGGTGTACGCACCGCCCTTCTCGGAGTAGCCGAGCTGGCTTTCGAGCAGGTCGATGTACTTCTGCATCTCGGGCGTCATGGAAGTATGGGGGAACCTTCCGGTCAAGATCCGGATTTATCCACACATACCGGGGTACCTGGGGGTAACCCGGGACATGTGTGGCAAAACCGGAAACCTGTGGTCTCGTGCGCTGCGAGGTTACCGCTTCGTGACCAAGGTCAAGCACACCCCAAGAGCAGGCAAAGACATCACCGGACGCATAATCGCAGCTCAATCGAGCCGCCGAATGTGTCGAAAACGGGTGATACACGAACAAAAGAGCCACTTCTCGGGGCCGGAGGTCTAGTAGCCCGCCCCCGTCAGCAGCCCCCCGTCGACGGTGAACTCGCTCCCCGTGCAGTAGCTGGCCCGGTCCGAGGCCAGGAACGCCACCACGTGCGAGACCTCCACCGGCTTGGCGAACCGCTTGATGACCATGGACTTCACGAACGCCTCCGCGTCCACCTCGGCCATCAGGTCCGGGTTCACCGCCATCGCCGTGTTGATCGCCCCGGGATGCACCGAGTTCACCCGGATCTTGAAGCGGGCCAGCTCCCGCGCGGCCGACTTGGTCAGCCCGCGCACCGCGAACTTCGACGCCGCGTACGCCGACAACCCCTCCGCCCCGACGAAGCCCTCGATCGAGGAGATGTTCACGATGGCGCCGCGCCCGGCCGCCTTCATGGGGTCGATCACCGACTTGACCCCCAGCCAGGTGCCCTTGAGGTTCACGTCGATCACCCGGTCGAAGTCCTCGGGCGCCATGTCCTGGATCCGGCCGTAGGTGAGGATGCCGGCGTTGTTCACCAGGACGTCGAGCCGGCCGTGCAGCTCGGTGGCCGTGTCCACGGCCCGCCGCCACTCGCCGGGGCTGCGCACGTCGTGCCGCACGTACGTGGCCCCGGTCTCGGCGGCCAGCGCCTTGCCCTCCTCCTCCAGCACGTCGCCGAAGACCACCCGCGCGCCCTCTTCGAGGAACAGGCGCACGTGCGACTCGCCCATGCCCCTGGCCCCGCCCGTGATCAGCGCGACCTTGCCGTCAAGCAGCCCCATGACTACCTCCTGCCGCGACGGCCGCCGCGGCCGCCTCCATGGAGCGGTAGACGGGGATGCCCGCCGCCGCCGCGATCCGCCGTACCTCGTCCGCCACGCCCGCGGGCGCGCACTCGCCGTTCCTGGTGACGAGCGTGATCCTGACGCACGGCAGCGCCTCCTGCGCGCCGGCCAGGGCCCGCGTGTAGGCGTACAGGGGCTCGGCCGCGTCGCCGTAGGTGAAGAAGCTCTGCACGTTCACGTGGGCGACCACGTCCGCGTACGGCTGCCGCCGTACCACCGCCTCGATCACCTCCGCCACCAGCGCCGGACGCCCGCGCGGCCCCACCGGCACCTCCAGCGGGTTGCCCGCGGCGGCCAGGCCGAGCCCGTCGAGCGCGCCGTCCGGCAGCGGGTCGAGCCGCACGCCCGCCCGGTCGAACGCGTCGGCCGCCAGCACCCCCGCGCCCCCGCTCGGCCCGATCACCAGCACCCGGTCGCCGTCCGTCACGCGGGAGCCGTGCGCCTGGAAGAAGGCCAGCACGCCGATCAGGTCGTCCTGGGAGGAGACCAGCGCCGTGCCCGTCTGGGCCGCGACCGCCGCCCACACCCGCAGGTCGCTCACCATGCCGCCGGTGTGCGAGAGCGCCGCCCGCTGCCCCTGCGAGCTGCGCCCGCCGACCAGCAGCGCCACCGGCAGCCCGGCCGCGCGCAACGCCTCGTGCAGCTCCCGGCCGCCGCGCGGGTCCTCCAGGTAGAGCCCGACGGCCCGGGTCTCGGGGTCGCGGGCCAGCCAGGACAGCAGCTCGGCGGGGGTCACGTCGGCCGCGTTCCCCACGGTGACGACCCGGCTGAACGCCAGCCCGCGCCGCTCCCCGACCTTGATCACCTCGCCCGCGAGCCCGCCGCTCTGCGAGATCAGCGCGACCGTCCCGGCCGGTCCGAGGCCGCCGCCGACGAACGTCTGCCGGCCGCGCGGGCAGTACACGCCCATGCAGTTGGGCCCGAGCAGCCGGGCGCCCGCCGCGCGGGCGGCCCCGGCCAGCGCGCGTTCCAGGTCCGCGCGTCCCGCCTCGCCGAACCCGCCGCTCATCACCTGCACGTACGGGATGCCCGACGCCTGCCGCACCACCTCGGCGCACCGCTCGGCGGGCACCGCCACCAGCGCGTAGTCCACGTCGGCGGCGGCCAGCGACGGCACCGCGGGCACCCCCGACACCTCGGCGGCCGACGGGTGCACGGCCACCAGCGGCACGCCGGCGGCCTGGTAGAAGTCGAGGAACATGTTCCCGAAGTTCGGCCTGCTCGCGGAGGCGCCGACGACGGCCACCGCGCGGGGCTCGAAGAGCGGCAGGAAGTCCGCGGGCTCGCGGGCGGCGGACGGGCGGGCCTCGCCGGGCAGGTACCGGGCGTCCACCGCGGTCACGCCGGAAGGGGTGGCGATGACCGGGTTCAGCTCGAACTCGCCCAGTTCCAGCCGTTCCCACAGCCCGCCGGGGCCGCCGACCGTCATGAGCAGCTTGACCACGGCGTCCACGTCCACGGGGGGCCGGCCGCGGTGGCCGTGCAGGAGCGCCGAGCCGCGCAGCTCGTCCAGCATGAGCCGGGCGTCCCGCTCGGAGATCGGGCAGAGCCGCAGCGCGGTGTCGCGCATGGCCTCCGTCCAGATGCCGCCCAGCCCGGCCAGCAGCACCGGGCCGAACCCCGGATCGCCGACCAGCCCGACGATCAGCTCCACCCCGGCGGGCGCCTGCTCCTCGACCAGGAACCCCTCCACGTCGAGCCGGGAGCGCATCTCCTCGGCCGCCGCCGCGAGGCCGTCCGCCCGCAGGCCGAGCCGTACGGCCCCCGCCTCCGACTTGTGCACCAGCCCGGGCCCGAACGCCTTCAGCACCAGCGGCCCGGCCAGTTCCCCGGCCGCCGTGAAGTCCAGGTCGCGCACCACGACCCCGCGCGGCACCGGCACCCCGGCCGCCGCGACCAGCGCCTTGACCTCGTGCTCGCGGGGGCTCTCCCGGCCCTCGTGCTCGCGGGGGCTCTCCCGGCCCTCGTGCTCCTGGGCGCTCACCCGAGCAGGTGCCCGTGCTGCTCGCGGATCCGGCGGCGCAGCAGCTTGCCGGGGCCGCCGGAGGCGTCCTGCGAGTGCGGCAGCTCGCCGGTCACCACGATGTGGTCGGGCCTCTGGTGCGGGGGCAGCGTGTCGGCCAGGGCGAGCGACAGCTTGGCGGCGTCCAGCGACTGCCCGGCGCGCGGCACGACCGCCAGCAGCACCCGCTGCTCGGCCGCCCCCTCGGGGACGCCCACCGCGCCGGCCTCGGCCACGCCGTCCAGGGCCGAGACTGCCTCCTCGATCGTGGCGGGCTGCGTCCACTGGCCGTGCTTGAGTATCGAGTCCTCGCGGCGGCCGAGGACGCGCAGCACGCCGTCGGCCGACAGCGTCCCGAGGTCGCCGCCCACGTACCAGTCGCCGCGCAGGACGCCCTGGTCGTCCGTCCCGTCGTAGCCGGCCATGCGGTGCGGCCCGGCCAGGTTGATCTCGCCGACCTCGCCGGTCACGGCGGCGCCGGACGGATCGGTGATCCGTACGGCGTTGCCCGTGCGCGCCCGGCCGGAGGAGCCGAGCGGCGTCGAGCCGTCGTCCACCCGGCCCATGCACGTGTACGGCGCCTCGGTCTGCCCGTAGTAGGAGTAGACCCCGGCCCCGGGCAGCCTGGTCTTGATCCGGTCCAGCATGGTCGCGGTCAGCGGCTCGCCGCCCAGCATGATCACCTGGATCGACGACAGGTCCACCCCCTCGTGCTCGGACGACCCCAGCAGGGCCGCGTAGAACGACGGGATCTGCGACACGTGCGTGACCCGCTCGCGCGGCACCACGCGCAGGAAGTTCGCCGGTCCCCAATCCTGCTCCAGCACCAGGCGCATGCCCGCGTACAGGGCCGGGCCGACGATCGCGGGGAAGCCGATGCCCCAGATGATCGCGCCGGTGCCGAACACCGAGTCGGGGCCGCGCGGCACGTCCAGCCAGATCTGGGCGGTCGCCAGGGAGGAGGCGTGGGTGTGCACGACGGCCTTGGGCAGGCCGGTCGTGCCCGAGGTGTAGTAGAGGGCCAGCGGGTCGTCGTGGAAGCCGGCCGGCGGCGGTTCCTCCTCCGGGCCGCCGGCCAGCTCCTCGGCCTCGATCCAGGTGGTGACCTCGGGGAGGGAGTCCCTGATCTCCTCGACGACCCGGGCGACCGTGGGGTCGTACACGAAGGCCGTGCACCCGGAGGCGGCCACCACCGCCCGCAGCGTCTCGACCGGCCAGTACGGGTTGAGCGCCGCCGTCACCGCTCCGATCTTGGCCTGGGCGAGGTAGACCTCGGCGACCAGCAGCGTCTCGTTGAGCAGCGCCGCCACCCGCTGCCCCGGGGTGATCCCGGCCCCGAGCAGGGCGTTCGCGCGGCGGTTGACGGCCCGGTTCAGCTCGTCGTAGGTGAGGCTCCGCTCGCCGCAGTACGTCAGCGCCACCCGGTCGGGCGTGCGCAGCGCTCCCGCGGTCAGGATCGCGTGGCCGTAGTTGCCGTAGGGTGATCGCGCCATGGGGGTGCCTCCAGGTCAGAGGGGCGAGTAGAGCACGAACGTGTTTCCTGAGGGGTCGCGCAGCACGGCCCGCCTCTCGTGCGGCCCGTCCTCGGGCGCGCGCACCACCTCGGCCCCGCGCGCCGCCATCTCGCGCACCGTGACCGCCACGTCGTCCACCTTGTACGACGGCGCCGCCGACGCGGTGACGTGTTCGGCGGGCCCGGCCAGCGCCACGGTGACGCCGCCGCCGTCCAGTGCGGCGAACCGGTCGCCGTCCCTGAACTTCACCGGCAGGCCGTAGAAGGCGATCGCCTCGTCCAGGTCGGCGACGGGGATGAGCACGTTGCCGAGCTTCACACTGGCCTCCAATGCGGCAGATCGTCCACGAACGTCACCCGCACCGGCATCCCGACGCGGACCTCCTCCGGCGCGCACCCCACGACGTGCCCGAACGCGCGCACCCCCTCGTCCAGGTCCACCCACGCCGGCACGTACGGCTCCCGTCCCCGGTAGCCGGGCGCGAACGACCGGTGCACGACGGTGAACGTGTGCACCGTCCCCGTGCCCTTGGCGGGTTCGGCGGCCAGCTCGCCGCCGCCGCACGCCGGGCACGACGGCTCGGGCGGGCAGCCGCGGCGGCCGCAGGACACGCAGCGCTGGATCACCAGCTCGCCACGCGCCCCCGCGGCGCCGGTGGGGGAGGTGTCACCGCTCATCGCTGCCAAGCTAGCGCACGCTTGGTTGACGGACAAGGGCCCGCCGCCGCCAGGCCGGTCGCCCCGGCCCGCAGCTCGTGCCGCTGTCCGTGCCCCGCCCGCTCCTACTCGCCGGGCACCAGCCCGCCCTCCCCCGAGGGGACGCCCGTCGAGGGCGGGAGGGCCGCCTCCGTGGCAGGCCCGACGGCCGGGGACGGCGGTCCCGGCGTGGGGTGCGCGACGGGCTCCCCGCTGGCCGGGGACGTCGAGGTCGACGGGGTGTGGGACGGCGTGGCCGGGCCGGAGCGGGTCGGGGACGGGGTGGGGCAGGCGGGCCCGTCCACGGCGACCTCGCTCACCTGGGGCCCGTTGACCGCCGCCGGCTCGGTCATGACGATGATCCCGAGGTAGGCCCGCACCCCGCAGCCCACGTTCCCGGGCTCGTGCCGGACCCCGCTGGTGTAGGCGGTGCTGCCGCGCAGTGTGAGGGTCTCCTGCCGCACGGTGGCGACCGGCCCGTCGCCGAGCCGCCGCGTGTACGCGATCTGCAGCCGCACCGGCCCCGTGCCGTCCGCGGACACCCTGATCGCGCCCGTCGAACCGCTCCACCGGGTGATGCTCGCCTCCCGCACGGCGGGCGGCGGCAGGGCGCTCCCGCTCTGCGCCTGCGTCGGCACCGGTGGCGGCGCGGCACCGGTCGGGACCGGCGGCGGGCCGGCGGAGACCGGCGGCCCGCCGGTGGAGGCGGGCGGGGGCGCGCTGCCGCGGGCCGTGGCGGGCGCGCTCCTCCGGGGCGTCGGCGTGTGGGCGTCGACCGGCGCCGGGTCCAGCTCGGCCGACGGCTTCGGCTGCGGCATCAGGATCGTGCCCGCCCCGGGCGACAACCGTCCTCCGGAGATGACGAGGGCGATCGCCACGGCGACGACCGTCGCGCCCGCCACCCACAGGTGCGGCGGCAGCGCGGGCAGCCGGACCGCCCGCCCCCGGACCTTGGCCGGGGCCCGCGTCTCCTGCTCGGTCCGGGCCGCCAGCGGGAAGCGCAGCGCGAGCAGCGTGGCCAGCTCGGCGAGCCGGCGGCGGCCCCGCTGCTCCCAGCCGGGCCCGTAGCCCGCGACGGCGTCCTCCTCCAGCTCGGCCGCGAACTGCCGGGCCGAGGCGTACCTGAGCGCCGGGTCCTTCGCCAGCCCGCGCCTGAGCAGGTCGCGCAGGGCGTCCGGGACCACCTCCAGCGGCACCGGCTCCATCAGGTGCAGGTCACGCAGCGCCGCGACGTCCTGCTCGCCGTCGTGTCCACCGTCCGGGCCCCCCTTGTACGCCCGGTAAGGCGGCCGCCCCTTGACCGCCTCGAACAACACGCAGGCCGCCGCGTACAGGTCGGCCGGCGGCCCGGCCCGTCCCTGCGTCCACAACTCCGGCGACATGTACGCCGGGCTCCCCGCCGGCACCCCCGGCTCCTCGGCGTGCACGACCACGCCGAAGTCGGCGAGCTTGCTCGTGCCGTCCGCCTGGACCAGGACGTTCTCCGGCTTGACGTCCCGGTGCGGCACGCCCTTCTCGTGCGCGGCGGCCAGGGCGGCCAGGATGCCCTTGAGCAGCACGAGGGCCGCCTCCGGGGCCGTCCGGCCGTGCTCGGCCAGCAGCGTGCGCAGCGAGACGCCGTCCACCAGTTCCATGACGACGGCGGCCCGGTCCGGGGTCTCGACGTACTCGTAGAGGCGGACCACGTTGGAGTCGTCGATCTCGACGAGCTGATGGCTGTCGGTCCTGAAGCGGTCCATGAACTCGGGGTCCCTGCGCAGGGTGGCGTTCAGGTATTTGATCGCGACGTAGGCGCCGGTGGACTGGTAGGTGGCGAGGAACACGCGGCCGGTACGGCCCGCGCCGAGCTGGCGAACTTCACGGTAACCAGGGACCAAGTCCAACCCCCATCAGGCATGCCGTCGTGCATTCGACGGTCTCACCCGGGGTGTGGGTTGTCACGTCTGGAGAAATTTCCCCGTTTGTGGTGAAAAGTGACGCCCAGTGAGGCGAGGGGGGCGGTGTTATGCTGAGGCGAACCCAAGCAAGCGCTCGGCTAAATGATGGAGGCTGCGGGTGGAGCGGTCGGCCGTGCTGGTGATGGAGATGCAGCGGGGTGTCGTCGGCGATCTCACGAAATTCCCGGAACTCGTGGCGGCCTGTGCCCGCCACGACGTCGTGCCCAACGCCGCCCGCGTCCTGCGCACGGCCAGAACGGCCGGCCTCCCGGTGATCCACTGCACGGCCGCCTTCCGGCCGGACCGGGCGGGCTCGCACACCGGCAACTGCCCGTTCATCGTCTCCCTGCTCAAGGACCCCGCGCACATGCTGGAGGGCACGGCCGCCGTGGAGGTGCTGCCCGAGCTGCGCGAGGACGGCGACCTGGAGAGCCGGCGGCACCACGGGTTCTCGCCGTTCACCGGCACCTCGCTGGACATGACGCTGCGCTCCCTGGGCGTCTCGTCCGTGGTGGCGATGGGGGTCTCGGTCAACCTGGGCATCCCCGGGCTGGCGCTGGAGGCGGTCAACCTGGGCTACCGGGTGACGGTGGTGAAGGACGCGGTGGCCGGCATCCCCGAGGACTACGCGAAGGCCGTCCTGCGGAACACGATCGGCCTGCTGGCCACCCGCGCGGCCGCGGCCGACCTGGTGGAGGCGTGGACGTAGTGGACGGCCTGCGCCTGGACGGCCGCGTCGCCGTCGTCACCGGGGGAGCGGGCGCGATCGGCACGGCCGTCGCGACCGACCTCGCCGCGCTCGGCGCCCGCGTCATCGTCGCCGACGTGGACCTGGAGGGCGCCCGCCGGACGGCCGGCGCCCTGGCCGGGGCGCGGGCGCTGGCCGTGGACCTGGCCTCGCCCGCCTCCGTCGAGGCGTTCTGCGCCGAGGCGGGGCCCGTGGACGTGCTCGTGCACAACGCCGGGGTGTCGGTCGTGGAGCCGTTCACGGCGAGCGACCCGGCGGACTGGGACCTCATGTGGCAGGTCAACCTGCGTGGCCCGATGCTCATGACCAAGCTGCTCCTGCCCGGCATGACGGCCGGGGGCTGGGGGCGGCTGGTGTTCGTCTCCTCCGACGGGGCCAGGGCCGGGTCGGGCGGCGAGGGGGCGTACGCGGCGACCAAGGCGGGCCTGTTCGGCCTGGCCAAGACGCTCGCCCGCGAGGCCGCCAGGGGCGGGGTGACCTCGAACGTGGTCTGCCCCGGGCCGACCGACACGCCGATGCTCCGGCGGGTGTCCGAGGCCGAGCCGGGGCTCGTGGACAAGATCGCCAGAGGGATCCCGCTGCGGCGGCTGGGCACGCCCGCCGACGTGTCGGGGCTGATCGCGTACCTGTGCACCGACCGCGCCGCCTACATCACCGGCCAGACGCTGTCGGTGAGCGGCGGCGTGACCATGCAGTGAAGCGCGCCGTGGGGTCACAGGGAGCGGTACACGGCCTCGATCAGGCGCAGGCCGCGCAGGTTGCCGGTGAGGCTGTCGGCCATCCGGTTCATCACGTACCCGAAGGCCAGGCCGCGGCCGGGGTCGCCCACGCCGAGCGAGCCGCCCATGCCCGAGTGGCCGAACGCCGTCCCCGACGGCATGGGGAACGTGAACGACGGGCGCATGTAGCCGAGCCCGAACGCGGTGTCCATGAACAGCACGCGGTCGGGGCCGCTGACGCGGGGGCGCAAGGCGTCCTGGAGGGTCGCGGAGGTCAGGAGGTCGCCGCCGACCAGCGCGCGGTAGAACCCGGCCAGGCCCTTGGCGGTGGTGACGACCCCGGCGGCGGGCCAGCCGGCGCGCAGGATCACCGGGTTGTTCGCGCCGCCTTCGAGCAGGCGGATGGCCGGGTTGCCGAGCGCCCGGTTCATCAGGCTGCCGGGATCGAGCGCCGCCCGGGTCATCTCGCCCAGCAGATCCCGCCCCCCGCCCGCGGCCCCGCCGGCTCCGGGCACGGTCCCTCCGGCACCCGGCGCGGAAGCCTCGGAGGCGGGCGCGGAGGCGGGTGCGGGGGTCTCGGGGGAGGGGCGGGGGCGGGTGGGGGCCTTGAGGCGGGCGGCGCGGGGGATGACGTCGTCGGGGGCCCCGACCCAGAGGTCCAGCCCCAGCGGCCCGGCGATCTCCGCCGCCACCAGCTCGCCCACCGACTTCCCGGTGACCCGCCGCACCACCTCCCCGACCAGGAAGCCGTACGTCAGCGCGTGATAGCCGTGCGCCGTCCCCGGCTCCCACAGCGGCCTCTGGCCGGCGAGCCGGGCCGCGATGGCCGGGTGGTCCTCGAACTCCTCCACCGGCACCGGCGTCTCGATCACCGGCAGCCCGCAGGAGTGCGTCAGCACGTGCTCGACCGTGACCGCCTCCTTGCCCCCGGCGACGAACTCCGGCCACACGTCCGCGACGGGCGCGCTCACGTCCACCAGCCCGCGTTCGGCGAGCCGCAGCAGCACGGTGGCCGTGATCGCCTTTGTGCACGAGTACGCGAAGGCCGGGGTGCCGGCCTCCCAGGCCCGTCCCGTGTGCCGGTCGGCGACCCCGGCCCACAGGTCCACGACCAGCTCGCCGTCGAGATGGACGGCCACCGCCGCGCCCAGCTCCTCGCCCTCGGCGAAGTTCCGCTCGAACGCCTCGCGCACGCGGGAGAACCGGGGATCGCAGTACATCAGACCTCCGCAAGAAAGGAAGCGCTTACTTGGTGCACGAGCCTAACAACTGGGGACGATTCGGCCCAGACGATCAGCGCGGAACCCTCAACCTGCTGACCCCCGCCCTCGTCCTGGAGGCCCTGCGCAGCGCCGTCACGGGCGAGGTGCTGAGCCTGGCCATGCCGATCAGGGGCGCCACCTCCTCGGCCGCCCCCACCACCGTCCCCCACCTGCGGGGCCGTCCGCTGCCGCAGCACTTCATGTCCGTGGACGGCGGCGACTACGCCGCGGGCGCCCGCCCCGTCGGAGACGGCCTGTGCGTGGCCGACGACGCCCTGCTGGTGACCCACCACGGCACCACCACCCACATGGACGCGCTGTGCCACATGTGGACCGGCGACCGGCTCTACAACGGCCACCCGGCCGCCCGGGTCCGCTCCTACGGCGCCACCAGGTGCGGGATCGAGCACGTGGGCGGCGTGGTGGCCAGGGGCGTGCTGTTCGACGTGCCCCGGCGCCTCGGGCTCGACCACCTGCCGGCCGGCTTCCGGATCCCCGCCGGGCTGCTCCAGGAGATCGCCACGCCGCGCCCCGGGGACGTCGCGGTGGTCCGTACGGGCTGGCCGCTGGTCTGGGAGCGGTCGCGCGAGGAGTACTGGGCGGGGCAGCCGGGACTGTCGGCGGAGGCGGGCGCCTGGCTGGCCGCCCGGGACGTGTCGGCGGTGGCCTGCGACAACGCGGCGATCGGCGGCCTGAACGACCGGCAGCTCGCCGACGAGTGCGCCGCCGACGACCTGCACCTCATCCTGCTCCACCGGCACGGCGTCCACCTGGTCGAGATGCTCTGGCTCGAAGAGCTGGCCGCGGCCGGACGGACGGAGTTCGTGTTCGTGGCCGCGCCGCTGCGCATCGAAGGAGGCACCGGCAGCCCGATCACCCCGCTCGCCGTCCTGTGAGCCGACCGGGTCACCAGGTGACGGGGAGGCTCCGGACGCCGTACACCGAGGCGTCGTGCTTGACCGGCACCTCGGTCGCCGGCACGGCCGGTCTCAGGCCCGGGAAGCGATCGAACAGCGCCCGGTAGCCGATGCGCAGCTCGATCCTGGCGAGCTGCTGGCCGAGGCACTGGTGCACGCCGTACCCGAAGGCCAGGTGGCGGCGTGCCTCCGGACGGTCCGGGATCAGCCGGTCGGGGTCGGCGTACACGGCCGGGTCGCGGTTGATCACGGGCAGGGACAGGGCCACGGTCTCACCCGCCCTGACCGTCACGCCCGCCACCTCCACGTCCTCCAGGGCGGCTCTGGACGGCGCGCCGAGATGCAGGATCGACAACCACCGCAGCAGCTCCTCGACCACGCCCTCCTCGTACGGGCGCCCGTGCTCCAGCAGCGCGAACACCCCCAGCGCCAGCATGTTCGCCGTGGTCTCGTGGCCCGCCACCAGCAGGATGACCGCGAGTCCGGCGAGCTCGTCGTCGCCGAGCTCGCCGGTCAGGTCGCCGATCAGGCCGCCGTCCGGCTCCAGGCGCCTGCGGCGGGCCAGCTCGCGCAGGTAGCCGACCAGTTCGGCCAGCGCCCCCGCGCCGTCCGCGCCGAAGGTGACCAGCCGGGCGCTGAGCTCCTGGAACAGGCCGTGATCGGCGTACGGGACGCCGAGCAGCTCGCAGATGACCAGCGACGGGATCGGCAGCGCGTACGCCGTCACGAGGTCGGCCGGCGGCCCGGCGGCGGCCATGGCGTCGAGGTGGTCGGCGGCGATGCGCTCGATCCGCGGTTCGAGCAGGCGCATCCTGCGCAGCGTGAACCGGCCGGTGAGCAGCCGGCGGTAGCGGGTGTGCTCCGGGGGGTCCATGGCCGCGAAGAAGCCCGGTGGCGCGGGCGTGCCGATCCCGGCGGGATTCGGGTGCACGGCCTGGTGCTTGAGCTCCTGCCGGGCGCTGAAGCGGGGATCGCCCAGCACCGCGCGGGCGGCCTCGGCCGTGGTGGCCAGCCAGCCGAGATGGCCGTCGGCGAACTCCAGACGGCTCATCGCCGGAAGCCCCGCCAGCCCGGCCGGGGGATCGAAGGGACATTCCGCCGGACGTTCGATGGGAAGTCGCATAATTGTGAGAGTAGACTCTCAAATGAGAGTTGTATAGCAATATCCATCGGTCTCCGACGAGTGGACGATCGGGACGCCGGCCCGGAGAATGCCGTGACATGAGCGAACGACCCGCCCAGGGCCTGCGCGAGCGGAAGAAGGCCAGAACCCGCGCCCTGATCCAGAAGGAGGCGCTGCGCCTGTTCCGTGAGCAGGGCTACGCGGCGACGACCGTCGAGCAGGTCGCCGAGGCGGCGGAGGTCGCGCCCAGCACCGTCTTCCGTTATTTCCCGACGAAGGAGGACCTGGTGCTGCTCGACCAGTTCCCGCCCTTCGTCGAGGCGCTCAGGGCCGTGCCCGCCGAGGTCGGGCCCGTCCAGGCCGTACGCGCGGCCATGCGGGCGGTCACGGACGCCCAGACGCCGCAGGAGATCGCCGACGGCATGGAACGGGAGAAGCTCATGCTCACCGTCCCCGAGTTGTGGGCGGCCAGCCTGGAGAACGTCACCGGCGTGCTCAGGACGCTGCGGGAGGAGCTCGCGGCGCGCCAGGGCCGGGACGCGGGCGACCCGGAGATCAGGAACGTCACGGGGGCCGTCACGGGCGTGATGGTGGCCCTGTGGTTCGAGTGGGTCCGGAACCCGGCCATGGACGGCCCCGCCGAGCTGGACAAGGCGCTCGCGCACCTGGAGGCCGGGCTCCCGGTGTAGCCCGGCCCGCTTCGGCAGGCCGGGCTCCGGCGCGGGTCAGGCGCCGGGGTAGTTGCCGCCGCCGTACGCGGCGTCGAGGGCGTCGTAGTCGGGGGTGAAGCCCTGCTTGGGGATGGCGTCGGCGAACACCACCGCCCTGGGCCTCTTGTACGCCGCCAGCTCACCCCTGACGTGCGCGACCAGGTCCTCCTGGGTGGCGGCGGCGTCCGGCTTGAGCACCACGACCGCCTTGACCGCCTGGTGCCAGTCGGGGTCGGGCACGCCGATCACCGCCGCGTCGGCGACGGCCGGATGGGTCCTGAGCGCGCGCTCGACCTCGGCGGGGTAGATGTTCTCGGCGCCGGACTTGATCATGCGGAGCCGGGGGCCGATGAAGGTGATGGTGCCGTCGGGCTCGCGGCGGCCGAGGTCGCCGGTGTGATGCCAACCAAACCGCGACTTCGCCGCATTTAAGTCGGGCCGGGCGAAATATCCGGAAAAGAGGGTCTTGCCCCTCGCGCAGATCTCGCCCGCCTCGCCCACCGGCACCTCCACGCCCTCCGGATCCAGGATGCGCACCTGGACCAGCGGCGACGGCCGTCCCGCGAACCCCGCGCCGCCCTCGGCCAGCCCGAGGAAGGTGAGCATGCCGCCCACCTCGGTCTGCCCGTACCCGCCCATCTTCGAGCGGCACCAGGGCGAGTCGTCCACGGTGATCATGTCGTCCCACTCGGCGGAGTGGGCCACGAAACGCAGCGAGGACAGGTCGTACTTGCCGCCCGCGTTCGCCGCCGCGACCGCGTCGATCATCGGCCCGAACAGGAACGCCTGCGTCACCCGCTCGGCGTCGACCAGCCGGCAGACCTCCTCGGCGTCAAAGGCGGGCGTGAACACGTTCGTGCCGCCGATCTGGAGGGTGGCCAGGCAGAACATCATCGTCCCGACGTGGAAGAGCGGCCCGTCGTTGAGGAAGGTGAACCCCGGCTCCATCTGGCGTACGACGAGCAGCGTGGCGCTGTGGGCGACCAGGGCGGCGCTGCTGAGCAGGGCGGCGCCCGGCCGGCCCCCGAAGGCGGCGGTGTAGAGGGCGAGTACCGGTTCGGCGTCGTCCACCTGCGGGAACTCCCGCGGCGAGCCCCCCGCGACCAGCTCCTCGTACGCCTCGCCCGCGCGCACCCACGTGGCCGCGTCCGCCAGCTCGGCGGCCGGGTCGGAGTGCTCCCAGACGACGACCCTGGGCGCCAGGTCGGACAGGACGAAACGCAGCTCGTCCGCGGACTGCCGCCAGTTGGCCGGGCAGAGCACCGCGCCCAGGCGGGAGCAGGCCAGCAGCAGCTCCAGCACGGCGTGCGAGTTCTGGCCGAGCCACATCACCCGGTCCCCGGCGGCCACGCCGCGCCCGGCCAGGGCGTCGGCCAGCCGCGTGACGCGGTCGTCCAGCTCGGGGTAGGTGAGCCGCACGTCCCCGTCCACCACGGCGGTGACCTGAGGGCGGCTGCGGGCGTGGTCGGCCAGGACGTCGGACAGCGTCAGACTGTGGATCATCGTCATCCTCCTGCGGGGGCGAAGGCCGGCATGACCTCGGCGGCGAAGAAGCGCATGACCCGCTTCATGTCCTCCAGCGGCATGGGCCTGGTGCTGCCGAAGTCGCACAGGAGGTCGGTGAAGCCGGCGTCCCTGAGCAGCGAGACCTGCTCGATCACCCGGGCGGGGTCGCCGATGACCTCAAGCTGCTCCCAGCGGAAGTCCGGCGAGACCGAGCCGCCCTTGAGGTAACGGTCCTGGTAGTACTCGAAGCCCTGGGCGGCCTTGCCGGTCCGCGGGTCGATGGGGGCGCTGCGCTCGTTGAAGATGCGCGAGCGGTCGAAGGAGGCCTCGAACCTGGCCTGGTCCTCCCGGGCCCGCTCCAGCGTGGGGGCGACGTACACGCTGCGGGCCACCACCAGGTCCGCGCCCGCCGGGTGGCCGGCCCGCGCGGCCGTCTCCCGCCAGGTCTCGGCCGCCTTGACGACCTTGCGGAACGTCGCGGCGGGGTCGGCCAGGACGGGCAGGCCGCGCTCGGCGTACATGGTGACGGTCTCGGGGGAGACGGCGGCGACGTGCAGCGGCGGGTGGGGCGACTGCAGCGGGCGGGGCGCGAGCGAGACCTCGGCGCCGGTCCGGTAGAACTTCCCCTCGTGCCGGTACGACTCCCGCGTCCACAGCCCGAGGATCACCTCCAGCGCCTCGTTGAACCGGTCGCGCGCCTCGGCCAGGTCGATCCCGAAGCCCTCGAACTCGAAGCTCTGGTACCCCCGGCCGATCCCCAGGTCGAGCCGCCCGCCGGAGAGCACGTCCACCTGCGCGGCCTCCTCGGCCACGTGGATCGGGTTGTGCAGCGGCAGCACGACGATGCCGGTGCCGAGCCTGATCCGGGAGGTGCGGGCGGCGGCGTGGGCGAGCATGGTGAACAGGTTGGGCGCCACGCCGTAGTCGCGGAAGTGGTGCTCGGCCAGCCGTACCCCGTCGAAGCCCAGCTCCTCGGCCAGCTCGATGAGCTCCAGATGGTAGTCGTAGACGTCCTTGAAGCTCTGCCCGTCGAAGCGGTGGAAGAGGTGGAAGGTCGAGAACTTCATGCGGCGGCCTCTCCGTATCTAAACCAAGCGCTCGCTTGGGAGCGTATCACGCCGATTGCCGCTCCTGGGCCACCTCGGCGGCGGCCGGGCGCGGCCGCAGCACCGGCGCCAGCACCGTGAGCGCCACCAGCACCCCCGTGATCAGCGTGAACGCCGCCGGGTACGACACGCTGTCGGCCACCCAGCCGGTCACCGCCGGCGCGGTCAGCCCCGACAGGTACGTGATCGTCGCGACCCCGGCGACCCCCTCGCCCGGTGTGGGCCCCGCGTTCCCCGCCGCCGCGAACACCAGCGGCACGATGACCGCGACCCCCAGCCCGACCAGCGCGAACCCGGCGACGCCCAGCGCGGGCGTACGGGCCAGGACCACCAGCACACCGCCCGCGACCGCGACGATCCCGCCCGCCCGGACCGCCCGCACGGGGCCGGTCAGGCGCACCACCCGGTCGCCCGCCAGCCGGGCCCCGGCCATGCAGAGCATGAAGATCGTGTAGCCGGCGGCGGCGACCCCCGGCCCGGCGTCGGCGACGTTGGTCAGGTAGACCGCGGCCCAGTTGGAGCTGGCGCCCTCGGCGAACGTGCCGCAGAAGCCGACCACGCCGATGGCCGCGATGGCGCGCGAGGGCAGGGCGAAGCGGCGCGGCGCGGGTGCGCCGGCGGCCTGCGGCCCGTCGGGCAGCAGCCCACGCCCGGCGATCCCGCCCAGGACCACCAGGACGGCGGCGACGGTTCCGAGGTGCAGGCGGGCGTCGATGCCCACGTGCGCGGCCAGGGTGCCGAGGCCGCCGGCCGCCAGGCTGCCGACGGCCCACATGCCGTGCAGGCCCGAGATGACGGGCTTCTTGAGGTGGCGTTCGAGGGTGACGCCGTGGGCGTTCATGACGACGTCGCACATGCCCGCCGACGCGCCGTACAGCAGGAAGATGGCGAACAGCCATGCGGGCGCGGGGGCGAAGGCGGGCAGCGCGAGGCCGCCGCACCACAGTGTGAGCAGCACCCGCGTGGTGGCCCGGCTGCCGAACCGGTGGGCCAGGCGACTGGCCAGCGGCATCGCGGCGAAGGCCCCGATCGAGGGGCAGAGCAGCGCGAACCCGAGCATGCCGGCGCTCAGGTGGACGTGCTCCTGGAGCCAGGGGATGCGGGTGGCGAAGCTGCCGGCGACGGCGCCGTGGGCGGCGAAGACGGCCGCGATGGCGCGATGAGGGCTCATGTCGGGAAAACTATCAGGCAACCTTCCTGATGAAAAGACTATCAGGCAGCCTTCCTGACTATTATGGGCGGCGTGAAGACCGCGACCCCGTCCATGGCCCGTGCGATCAACGACCGGCTCGCCCTCGACCTGCTGCTGGAGCACGGTCCGCTGACCGCTCCGCAGTTGCGCGAGCTGACCGGGCTGTCCAGGCCCACCGTCTCCGACCTGATCGAACGGCTCAAGGGCGGCGGTCTCATCGAGGAGGCCGGCGAGCGCGGCGAGGACCGGCGCGGCCCCAACGCCCGCCTCTACGCGCTGGTCGCCGGCCGGGCCCACGTCGCCGGGGTGGACCTGCGCCGCACGGCGATCAACGTCGCGGTCGCCGACCTGACCGGTCGCGTGGTCGGGTCGGCCGTCCGCGAGATCTCCGGTGACCTGGCCGTCCTCGTCGCGGCCACGGTCGCCGAGGCCGCCGCCGGCCGTCCGCTGGACAACGTGGTCATCGGCGCGCCCGGCCTGGTCAAGCCCAAGGACGGCGAGCTGACGGTGGCCAACGACGTGCCCGGATGGCGGCCCGGCCTGGTGACCGGCGTGCGCGAGCGGCTGGGCGTGCCCGTCGTCCTGGAGAACGAGGTGAACCTGGCCGCCGTCGCCGAGCTGCGCACCGGCGCGGCCCAGGGCAGCGACGACTTCGTGCTGCTCTGGCTGGACGACGGCATCGGCGCCGCGGTCGTCCTCGGCGGACGGCTGCTGCGCGGCGCGTCCGGGGGCGCGGGCGAGATCGGCTTCCTCGACGTGGAGGGCACGCCGTTCTGCCTCCTGCTCCAGGCCACGACCCGGCCCGAGGAGTGGGCGCGCCGGGTCGCCAAGGGCGCCTTCGCCTTCGTCACCCTGCTCGACCCCGGCCTGGTGGTGCTCGGCGGGGCCAAGGGCCAGGAGGGCGGCGACGAGCTGGCCGGGCGGATCGCCGTACGGCTGCGCGAGCTGTCGCCCGCGCCCACCGAGGTCAGGGCCACCCGGGTCGAGGGCAACGCCGTGCTGGAAGGGGCCGTGCTGACGGCCCTCGACACGGCACGGGACAACGTCTGGTGACCCGCGCCGCGCCGGAAGACCCGGCTCAGAGGGCCGGGTCTCAGCGTGCCCGGCTCAGCGTGCCCGGCTCAGCGTGCCCGGCTCACTGGGTGGCGACGGGCTCGCGCAGCGGCAGGCGCACCTCGAACCAGGTCTCGCTCGGCACCGAGCGCACCTTGAGCTCGCCGCCGTGCCGTCCGGCCACGATCCGGTAGGAGATGTCCAGCCCGAGCCCGGTGCCCTCGCCCACGCTCTTGGTGGTGAAGAACGGCTCGAAGATCCGGTCCTTGATCGCGTCGGGCACGCCGGGGCCGGTGTCGCCGATCTCGACGATCGCCTCGTCCTCGTCGTGGGCCGTGCGGACGGTCAGCGTGCCCTCCTCGCCCATGGCGTCGAGCGCGTTGTGGATCAGGTTCGTCCACACCTGGTTGAGCTCGCCGGCGTAGCACGGGATGAGCGGCAGCGTGCGGTCGTAGTCGGTGACCACGCTGACGCCCGGCGGGATCTTGCCGCGGAAGATGGCGATCGTGCTGTCGAGCAGGTCGTGCACGTCGATCATCTGGAACGGCGCCCGGTCCATCTGCGAGTACTGCTTGGCCGAGCGGATCAGCGTGGTGATGCGCTCGGTGGCCTCGGTCACCTCGTTCAGCATCTGGGAGATCTCGATGGCCTCGGCCAGCCAGTGGAGGGCGGCCGGGGTGTGCTCCTCGCCCACCTTGCCACGGATCTTCTGCAGGTACTCGGCGGTGAAACCGGCGTTGACCAGCGCGGGGGCCAGCTCCCACGCGTCCTCGACGCCGACGTCCTCCAGCGCATCGGCCAGCTCGTCCTCGGCGTCGGAGATCTCCAGCGGCGAGCGCTGCGGCTGGTTGCCCAGGTTGCTCGTGCACGCCTCCTGGGCCTCGATCAGGGTGCGCAGCTTCTCCGGCGGGATGCCGTCCTCGGCGAGCTGGGCGAGCTGGATGCGGGAGGCCTTGATCAGCGAGCGCAGCTCGCTCACCGCGCGCACGGCCGCCGCCGCCGGGTTGTTCAGCTCGTGCGTGAGCCCGGCCGTGATCGTGCCGAGCGCGGTCAGCCGCTGCCGCCGGTCGATGATCTCCCGCTGCATGCGCCCGCCCGACATCATGCCGTCGAGCAGGTGCATCGCCATCGGGAACCACTCGGCCACGATGTAGGCGAACTTCTTGGCCGGCAGCAGGAAGATCCGCGAGGGCGCGGTCGCGCGCAGCGTGTGCTGGTAGGTCTCCGGCGCCCGGTCGCCCAGGTACGCCGAGGTGGCGCCGCCGTAGACGCCGGGCTGGGAGGCGCGCGGCATGGCGACGGTCCCGGCGCTGACCGTCTCGTTGATCATCTGCACCTCGCCCTCCAGCAGCACGGCGAAGCACTCGGCCGGCTCGCCCTGCCGGACGATGTCCTCGTCCTGGGCGTACGAGCGCACCCGGCCGCTGGCGGCCAGCTTGGCGAGCTGCTCGTCGGTCAGCCGCTCGAACAGGAAGAGTTTGCGCAGTTCGTCGATGTCGACGGTGTCGGTCATTGCTTCTCCAGATAACGATGCACCAGCGCGACGGCCATCGCGCCCTCACCGACGGCGGAGGCCACCCTCTTGATCGACTCGGCCCGTACGTCGCCCGCGGCGAACACGCCCGGCACGTTGGTCTCCAGGTAGTAGGGCTCGCGGCGCAGCGTCCAATTGCGCGGACGCCTGCCGCCCTGCACCAGGTCGGGCCCGGTCAGCACGAACCCCTTCGCGTCCCGCTCGACCGTCTCGCCCAGCCAGGACGTGTACGGCTCGGCCCCGATGAACACGAACAGGTACTGGGCGTCGACCGTGCGCTCCTCGCCCTTGGTCGACAGCGTGAGCCGTTCGAGGTGGTCGTCACCGGCGCCGCCGACGACCTCGGTCAGGAGGCTGACCTCGATGTTGTCGATCGCGTTGATCTGCTCGATGAGGTAGTGGGACATGGATCTCTCCAAACCATCACTCCTCACCAACAAATGGACCTTGCTCGCGAATCCCGCCAGGTAAACGGCCGCCTGCCCGGCCGAGTTGGCCGCGCCGACGATGTAGACCTCGTTGTCCTTGCACGAGGGCGCCTCGGTCAGCGCGGCGCCGTAGAAGACGCCCCTGCCGACGAACTCGTCCAGGCCGGGCGCCTCCAGCCGCCGGTAGGTGACGCCGGTGGCCAGGATCACCGCGTGGGCGGCGATCTCCCCGCCGTCCTTGAACCCGATCACCCGCGCCTGCCCGCGCGGCTCCAGATGGGTGACCTTGCGCGCGCTCAGCAGCTCGGCCCCGAACTTCAGCGCCTGCCTGCGCGCCCGGTCGGCGAGCTGCTGCCCGGACACGCCGTCGGGGAAGCCCAGGTAGTTCTCGATCCTGGAGCTCTGGCCCGCCTGACCGCCCGAGGAGTGCGCCTCGACCAGCACCGTGTTCAGCCCCTCCGACGCGCCGTAGACCGCCGCGCCGAGGCCCGCGGGCCCGCCGCCGACCACGATCAGGTCGTAGAAGTCGGTGGCCGGGGTGGTGGACAGCCCGACGGCGGTGGCCAGCGTCGCCTGGTCGGGGGACTCCAGCGTGGTGCCGTCCTCGGTGACGACCAGCGGCAGGTGGCAGCCCTCGCCGGCGGCCTTCACGAGCTGCGCGCCCTCGGGGTCCTCGGCCAGCATCCACTGGTAGGGGACGTGGTTGCGGGCCAGGAAGTCCCGCACCTGGTACGAGCGCGCCGACCAGCGGTCGCCCACCACGCGCAACTCCGGACGCGCCGTCCGGTCGGTCCGCATCCAGGCGTCGAGCTGGCCGTCGATCACCGGGTAGAACTTCTCGTCCGGCGGGTCCCACGGCTTGAGGAGGTAATGGTCGAGGTCGACCACGTTGATCGCCTGGATCGCGGCGTCGGTGTCGGCATAGGCGGTCAGCAACACCCGGCGCGCGTACGGATACATGTCCATGGCGGCCTCGAGGAACTGCACGCCGTTCATCTGCGGCATCCGGTAGTCGGCCAGGATCGCCGCCACCTCGTCGCCGCGCAGCCGCATCTCCTTGACCGCCTCGATGCCGTCGCGGGCCGTCTCGGCGCGGACAATCCTGTACTCATGGCCGTACCGGCGCCTGAGGTCACGCGCCACCGCCCGCGACACCCCCGGGTCGTCGTCAACCGTCACGATGACCGGCTTGTCCATTCCCCTACCTTCTCCCCAATGGTCTCTAAGGGAAGGATGTCATGCACGCGTGGGTTGGTGAGCACTCGCTCATATCATGGGCGGATGAGCACCCGCGAGCGCATCCTCGACGCCGCCGAGCAGGCCATTCGGGAGTTCGGCATCTCGGGCGCGACGACCAGGCGCATCGCCCAGGCGGCCGGCTGCTCCGAGGCTCTGCTCTACAAGCACTTCGCCGGCAAGGAGCAGATCTTCCTCGCGGTCCTGCTCGAACGGCTGCCCGCGCTCGCCCCCGCGCTGGCCCGGCTGCGGCTGAGCACGGGGGAGGGCGACCTGGCGGCCAACCTCACCCGGTTCGCCGTGGCGGCGCTGGAGTTCTACACCGAGGCCGCCACCATCGCCTCCGGCATGCTGGCCGACCCCTCGCTGCTGGCCCGGTTCAGGCACATGCTCGCCACCACGAACACCGGCCCCCACCTGCCGATCCGCTCGCTGGCCGAGATCCTTGAGGCCGAACGGGCCGCGGGCCGCGCCGACCCGGGCCTCGACCCCGGCGCGGCGGCCGCCCTGCTGATGGGCGCCTGCTTCCACCGCGCCAACCTGTCCTACTTCGTCGACCCGGCCGACAAGGACGAGGAGTGGGCGGCGGGCGTCGTCGCCACCCTGCTCAGGCGATGACCCGGCTGGCGCCGCCGTCGACCAGCATCGAGATCCCGTTCACGTACGAGGCCCGCTCGCTGGCCAGGAACGCGATCACGTCCCCGACCTCCTCGGCCTGCCCGACGCGCCCGACGGGCACGGCCCGGCCGCGCGCCTCGACCACGTCGTCGCCGCCCGACACGCCGCGCAGGCGTTCGGTGTCGATCGCCCCCGGCAGCACGTTGTTGACCAGCACGCCGTCGCCGCCCGCCTCGCGGGCCAGCGTGCGCACGATCCCGGCGACGGCCGGGCGCATGGCGTTGGACAGCGCCAGCCCGTCGATCGCCTCGCGGACGGACGAGCTGGTGACGGTGACGATCCGGCCCCAGCCGCGCGAGCGCATCTCGGGCAGCACCGCCCGGATCAGCCGGACGGTGCCGAGCAGGTTGCGCTGCACGGCGACGTCCCAGTCCTCGAGGTCCACCTCGTCGGAGCGGCCGGTGGGCGGGCCGCCCGCGTTGGCCACCAGGATGTCGACCGGGCCGAGCACGTCGCGCGTCTCGTCGGCCACGCGCTGAGCCGCCGCCGGGTCCTCCACGTCGGCCAGCACGGCGTGCACCACGCCACCGAACCGCTGCAGCTCCACCACCGCGTCCGCGAGCCGTTCGGGGTCGCGCGCGCTGACGCACACGTCGCAGCCCTCGCGGGCGAGGCTCGTGGCGGCGGCCAGGCCGATGCCCGCGCTGCCGCCGGTGACCAGGGCGACCTTGCCCGAGATGCCGAGATCCATAAGGCGACTATAGTGACGGGCCGATCAGCTCGGCCGCACCCGGGTCAGCTTGTCCGGGTTGAGCATGCCGTAGAGCCCCTGGATGCGGCCGTCGCGCACGTCGAGGGCGATGAGCTGGTCGTTCCCCGCCACGTGCGTCCACAGGGCGGGGCGGCCGTTGGCCTCGACGAGGTGCGCCCGGCTGAAGTCGTAGCGGGCCACCAGGCCGCCGATGAAGGCGCTCACCTTGCGCCGGCCCAGGATCGGCCGCAGGGCCGCCCTGACCTTGCCGCCGCCGTCGTTCCACATGACGACGTCCTCGTGCAGCAGCTCGGTCAGCGCGTCGAGGTCGCCGCCGCCGGCCGCCTCCATGAACTTCGTCAGCAGCCTGGCGTGGTCCTCGTTCGTCGGCGTGAACCGGTCACGGCCCTGCGACACCCGGACCGAGGCGCGGTGGTGCATCTGCCGGGCGTTGGCCACCGACGAGCCGACGATCTCGGCGATCTCGTCGTACGGCAGCTCGAACGCCTCCCTGAGCACGAACACCGCCCGCTCCGGCGGCGACAGCTTCTCCATCAGGTGCAGGGTCGCGTACGAGACGGTGTCGCGCAGCTCGGCCGTGTCCAGCGGCCCGGCCTGGCCCGTCGCGACCGGCTCGGGCAGCCACGGCCCCGTGTACGCCTCCCGCCGCACCCGGGCCGAGCGGAGCTGGTCGAGGGCCAGCCGCGAGACCACGGTCAGCAGGAACGCGCGCGGCTCCCTGATCCGGCTCCTGTCGGTGCCCTCCCACCGCAGCCAGGCCTCCTGCACGACGTCCTCGGCGTCCCACATGCTGCCGAGCAGACGGTAGGCCAGGCCCAGCAGCATCGGCCGGTATTCCTCGAAGTCCACGTCCGGCATCATGCCGTGTCATCCGGCAGGGCGGCCTGGCGGGGTCGCGGGAGGGTGGCCAGGCCCCGCAGCCCGTGCGGGCGCGTCCGGTACGTACAAGACCCGGAGCCGTCCGGTGGGCACGATGGCCTCATGAACGTGAATCTCCCGGCGGTCGCCGGCTTCATGGCCACGCACGCGCGGCTCCTGGACCGGCGCCGCTACCACTTCCTCATGGAGGAGACCGGCCCGGCCTCCGTGCTCGACGCCCTCGACGCCTACCGCAACCCCGACGGCGGCTACGGCTGGGGTCTGGAGCCCGACCTGCGCTCGCCGGAGAGCCAGCCGGGCGCGGCGCTGCACGCCTTCGAGGTGTTCGAGGAGATCGGCCCCGGCACCGCGCCGCAGGCCGTCGCGCTGTGCGACTGGCTGGGATCGGTGACGATGCCCGACGGCGGGCTGCCGTTCGCCCTTCCGCTCACCCTGGCCGAGGGCACCGCGCCCTGGTGGGCGGGCGCGGACCACGCCACCTCGTCGTTGCAGATCACGGCCGTCTCCGCGGCGGCGGCCCACGCCGTGGCCGCCCACGATCCCGCCGTGGCCGCGCACCCGTGGCTGGAGCGGGCCACCCGCTACTGCCTCGACGCGATCCAGGCGCTGGAGGAACGGCCGCACGCCTACGTGCTCTCCTTCGCCGTGCACTTCCTCGACGCCGTCCACCGGACGCGGCCCGAGGCGGCCGGGCTGCTCAAGCGGCTGGCGGCGCACATCCCCGACGACGGGCG
Source organism: Nonomuraea sp. NPDC052265 (assembly GCF_044547985.1). Classification (NCBI taxonomy): domain Bacteria; kingdom Bacillati; phylum Actinomycetota; class Actinomycetes; order Streptosporangiales; family Streptosporangiaceae; genus Nonomuraea; species Nonomuraea sp. NPDC052265. The sequence goes on along the minus strand of NZ_JBIUBJ010000019.1, from coordinate 90,863 downwards.
GGTGCCCGTGGAGGGCGGCACCGCGCAGGAGCGGCTGAACCCGCTCGACTTCGCGCCCTACCCGGGGCGGCCGGCGCGCGAGCTGTTCGCGCCCGAGGTGATCGCCGCCGACCTCGACCGGCTGGCCGGGTCGCAGCGGGACGACGGCGGCTGGGCCGTGGACCACGCGGCGATCTCGCCCGCCGGCGCGCTCGAATGGCGGGGCGCGGCCACCGTACGGGCCGTCAGGATCCTGCGCGCCAACGGCGTGCTCTGACCGCTAGCGGAGGCCCACCCGGTGGGCCGACTCCGACTCCTGGGCCATGCGGCGCAGCGTGTCGAACGCCTTGCCGTACAGGACGGTGCCCAGCACCAGGGCCTCCACGGCGGCGTCGCGCGGCCCGTCGAAGGGGATGGTGGCCATCTCGACCTCGGTCACCAGCTTCCTGACGGCCTCGACGTACGGCGTGAGGTCGACGTGCAGGCCGAGCTGGCGCATGCGGACCAGCGTCTGGGCCAGCTCGTCGCGGGTGGGGGCGTCCTCGGTGACGGTCCAGCCGACCTCGTCGAGCAGCCGGTCCACCTCGGTCCGGGCGGCCCGCCACTCCTCGCTCTGCTCGGGCTCGACGGTCGGGCCGAGCGCGTAATGCGCTATTCCCAGCATGTGGTGCATGGGGAGCGTCTCGTCCTCGACGGCGGCGATGACCTGCTTGATGGCGGCCACGGGGAGCCTGCCCACCTCCAGGAGGGCCCGGATCAGGCGGAGCCTGCGCAGGTGGGACTCGTCGTACTCGGCGCGGGTCGCCGCGGTCTGCTCGCCTTGGTGCAGCATGCCCTCACGCAGGTAGTACTTGATCGTGGGGATGGCGACACCGGATCGGGCGCTCAGTTCTGAGATGCGCATCGTTAGATAATAGCGCTATCCAGATCGGGCGACGTGGCGGGCCGCGCTCACCACCTCGTGGACGTCGGCCTGCCGGTTCCACAGGAAGACCGCCTCCAGCGGCGGCACGTCCTCCTTGATGGGGACGAACACGAGCGCGTCGGGCACGGTGCTGCCCTCGTGGACGCACAGGCTGTAGCCCGCCCCCGCGCCCACCATGTCGATCACCAGGTCATGGGTGGCGGCGGCCGGGCCCAGCCGGGGATGCAGCCGGTGCCGGACGAACCCCTCCAGGAACCGCCGGGCCCCGGCGACCGCGTCCGACTCCGGCATGATCAGCGGCTCCGAGGCCAGGTCCGCCAGCGACAGCGCCTCCCGCCCGGCCAGGGGGTGGTCGCGCGGGAGCAGCGCGCGCACGGGGAAGCGGTGGACGAGCATGCGCGCCACGCCCCTGGGCAGCGAGCCGGGGGCGTAACCGAGGCCGGCCTGCAACGTGCCGTCGGCGATGGAGACCATCTGCTCGGCCGTGCTCATCGGCGCGATCCGCACCGGCACGTTCTGGAGCTGCGCGAGCAGGCGGGCGGCCACGTCGGCCAGCCCGTCGGCCACGCCCAGCCGGGTGGTGCGGCCCTTGCTGCGGGCGGCGGCCACGGCCCGTTCGTACGCGTCGAGCGCGACCGTGGCCTGGGCCAGGAACGCCTCGCCCGCCTCGGTGAGCCGCACGCCACTGGACGAACGGCTGAACAGCTCGACGCCAATCTCCTTCTCCAGCGCCCTGAGCTGCTCGGACAGCGTGGGCTGCGCGATGTGCAGCGCGGTCGCGGCGCGGCGCAGGCTGCCGGCGCGCGCGATCGCCATCGCGTACCTGACGTAGCGTAGATCCATCTCTCACCTCGGGGTGATGATGATGGGCTATCGGCTGATCACCTCTCCGTATTACAAGACGTGGCAGCCCGCGTGAAGACGTCCAGTCACGGCTTCTGTGCTCCCGCTGGTCAGGACCTCGTGGCGGCATTGCCAAGCAAGCGCTTGTATTGCTGTGGTAGCGTGCGGTATGCAGTCCTTCGCCGGGTGCGCGGCCGTGGCCGGGATCGGGATGACGGCGCTGACCAGGCGGTCGGGGCGCGGCGAGCTGGAGCTGGCCGCCGAGGCGTGCCGGGCCGCCTGCGCGGACGCCGGGATCGCGCCGGGCGAGATCGACGGGCTGCTGAGCTACCACATGAACGACTCCGCGCCGGTCGTCCAGGTCGCCCGCGCGCTGGGGATCGAGCGGCTGCGCTGGCACAACGACATCGCCGGGGGCGGGACGCAGGCGGCGTCCGTGCTGGGGGACGCGGCCATGCTGATCCACGCCGGCGTGGCCAGGAACGTCCTGGTCTTCCGGGCGCTCAACGGACGGTCGGGAACGCGGATGAACACCGCCTCCACCGGCCCCCTGGAACGCCACACCTACGGCCTGGCCGGGCCGATCCCGCTGTTCGCCATGGCCGCGACCCGCTACCTGCACGACACCGGCCTCACCGCCGAGCACCTGCACGCCGTGGTCGACCAGTCCAGGCGGAACGCCGCCGGCAACCCCCGCGCCCTGCGCCGCGACCCCCTGGACCTGGCCGCCTACCTGGCCAAACCGTACGTCTGCACGCCGCTGCGCACCGCCGACTGCTGCCTGGAGACCGACGGCGCGTGCGCGCTGGTGGTGAGCGGCGTCCTGGACGGGCCACGCATCCGGGCGGTCGTCCGCGGGGGCGGGCCGGGGTGCTCCTCCATGGACCGCTCGCCGGACGTGACGGCCGTCTTCTCCTCCTACGTCGCGCCCCTGTTGTGGGAGGCGTCCGGCATGCGGCCCTCGGACGTCGAGGCGGCGCTGCTCTACGACGCCTACTCCTGGCTGGTGCCCCGGCAGTTGGAGGACTTCGGGCTGGTGGCGCGGGAGGACCTGGGGGCGTACCTGCTGGAGCGGCGGCACGCCTGGGTGAACCCGCACGGCGGCCTGCTCTCCGAGGGGTACGTGCACGGGCTCAACAACGTGGCCCAGGCCGTGCGGGAACTGCGCGCCGGCCGCGGGACCGCCCTGGTGACCGGCTTCGGCGGCAGCTACGGCAGCGCGGCCCTCATCACCCGTTGAACGTGCTCAGGGAGTGAGCGTGAACGCGGCGTGCGAGGCCCTGCCGTCGTCGCCGGGCAGCACGCCGCGGGCCGCCAGCCAGGCCGCCGCGCCCGCCGCGTCGCGCGCCGTCGCCACCCGCTCGCCGGACAGCCGCGCCAGCACGGCCCGGCGCACCGGCCCCTCGCTGGTCAGCACGCTGCCCGCGAGCACGACGTCCCCCGAGACGTGCACCCGGCGCAGGGTGGCCACCAGGCGGTCGGCGGCCTCCTCGGCGACCTTGAGCGCCATCGGGTCGCCGGCCTCGGCCGCCCGGCTGACCAGGGCGGACAGGGCGGCCAGCCGCATGTGGTCGGCCTGCGCCAGCCGGACGAGCCGGTCGGCGACCGCGCGCGGCGACCCCGGACGCTCCTCGCCCAGGAAGTGCTCCACGACGAGCGCGACCAGGCTTCCCGGGGCGGCCGTCACGCCCTGGTCGAGCGCGGAGACCACGGCCTTGGCGGCGGCCCGGCCGATCCAGAAGCCCGAGCCCTCGTCGCCCAGCAGCCAGCCGAGCCCGTCGGCGATCGTGTCGATGCGGTGGCCGGTGATCCCGGCCGCGACCGCGCCCGTGCCCGACAGCAGCAGCGAGCCGTCGGGCTCGGCGGTGCCGGCGGCGTAGGCCACCGCCACGTCGCGCTCGATCAGCGGGCCCGCCTCGATGCCGTGGCCGGCCCACACCTGGGCCAGCTCGGGGACCAGCGTGTCGACCTGGCCCGCGACCCCGGCCAGCGAAGCCACGACCAGGCCGCCGTCGTGCGGCCCCAGCGCCTGGCCGAGCGCCGTGCCGATCGCCGCCACCGCCTTGGCCAGGCCGTGTGCCGAAGGGTTGCCGGCGCCCGCCCGCGCGTAGCCGACCCGGGTGCCGTCGAGGGTGTGGACGGAGACGCGCGTCGAGGTGGCTCCCGCGTCGACACCGACCACCAGCGATTTGGTCACGGTCAAATTCTGGGGGTTGACGTGACCGGGAAGCAAGAATAATTTTCGCCAGAAGACCGAGTATTCGGAAGGAATATTCGTGACTTCAGGAGCACTTGGGCGCGTCGAAACGGAACTGCCCGGTTTGCCGGAGGCGTTGCGCCGGGTCGGCGAGGTGATACTCGGCGATCCCGCCGAGGCCGCGCGGTCGACCATCATCGCGCTGGCCGAGCGGGCGGGCAGCTCGCCCGCCACCGTGACGAGGTTCTGCCGGGCCTTCGGCTTCTCCGGCTACGCCGAGCTGCGGGTCGCGCTCGCCACGGAGACCGGCAGGGCCGCGCAGGCCGGCTGGGGCGCCGGCGTCGGGCACGAGATCGGCCCCGACGACCCGCTCGACGCGGCCATCGAGGTGATGGCCGCCGCCGACGCCAGGCTCATCCAGGACACCGCCGCCCAGCTCGACCTCGCGGTGGTCGCCCAGGTCGCCGACGCCGTCGTCAGGGCCCGCCGGGTGCTCCTGATCGGCGTCTCCACCAGCGGGAACGTCGCCACCATGCTCGAAGGCAGGCTGCGTCGCATCGGCATCCCCGGCTGGAGCGCGGGCGACGCGCACGTGGCGCTGTCGGAGGCGGCGCTGCTCGGCGCGGACGACGTCGCCATCGGCATCAGCCACCGGGGCCGTACCCGCGAGGTCATGGAGGCGCTGGCCGAGGCGGGCAGCCACGGCGCGACCACGGTCGCGGTCACCTCCTTCGCCCGCTCGCCGCTGGCCGAGCTGGCCGACCTGGTGCTGACGACCGCCAGCAGGGAGACCACGTTCAGGCTGGGCGGGCTGGCTGCCGTGCACTCGCAGCTCTTCGTGCTCGACGCCGTCTACGTGGCGGTCGCGCAACGCACGTACGAGCGCACCAACGAGGCGTTCGAGCTGACGATCAGCGCGGTGGAGAGCCACCGCGTGGAGAGAGGCTGAATGAGGTACGCGTCCACGGCCCTCGCCCTCGCCGGACGGGTCGCCGAGAGCCAGGCGGAGCCGGTGCGCCGGGCCGCCGCTCTGATCGTCGCCGCGCTGCGCGACGGCGGGGTGGTCAACGCGTTCGGGTCGGGGCACTCCGAGGCCATCGCCATGGAGATCGCCGGACGGGCCGGCGGCCTGGTGCCCAGCAACCGCCTCTCCCCGCGCGACCTCGTCCTGTACGGCGGCCGGCCCCCGAGCGTGCTCACCCCCGAGCTGGAACGCGACCCGGCCGTCGCCCACGAGATCTACGACCTGGCCCCCGTCGAGCCGCAGGACGTGTTCGTCCTGGTCTCCAGCTCCGGCGTGAACGGCACGGTCGTGGAGCTGGCCACGCTGGTCAAGGAGCGCGGCCACCCGCTCGTCGCGATCACGTCGGTCGCGCACAGCACGCGCATGACCTCGCGCCATCCCTCGGGCGGCAAGCTCATGGACCTGGCCGACGTCGTGCTCGACAACGGCTCCCCGTACGGGGACGCCGTTCTCGACCTGCCGGACGGCGGCACGTACGGCGCGGTCTCCACGATCACCTCGGCGCTGCTCGCGCAGATGGTGGTCACCGAGGCGGTGGAGGAGCTCGTCGCCCTGGGCGAGCGGCCCCCCGTCTACCTGTCGGTCAACGTGACCGGCGGCGACGAGCACAACAAGGCCCTGGAGAGCCGATACGCAGGGCGCATACGACGAGGATCATGAAAATCTAGGAGCCATCAATGTCTGACACCCCCCATATCAGTCGTCGTCATCTCCTGCGCGGCGCGGCTCTCGTCCCCGTCGCGGGGGCGCTGGCCGCCTGTGCCACCCCCGCCGCCAAACCCACGGCCACCGCCTCGTCGGCCCCGGTGGCGACCAGCGCGGCCAACCCGTTCGGCGTGGCGGACGGCAAGCCGCTGGAGGTGTGGATCTTCGACGGCGGCTTCGGCCAGGACTACGCCAAGACCATCCACGAGCCGCTGTTCACGTCGAAGTACCCGAAGAGCACGATCAAGCACAACGCGACCAAGGAGATCACCAAGGTCCTCCAGCCGCGGTTCGCCGGCGGCAACCCCCCGGAGGTGATCGACAACTCCGGCGCCAACTTCATGGACTTCGGCGCCCTGTCCCAGGACGGCCAGCTCCAGGACCTCACCGCGCTGCTCGACGCGCCGAGCTGGGACGATCCCGCCGTCAAGGTCAGGGACACCATCGACCCGTCGGTCATCGAGATCGGCACCTACGACGGCAAGTTCAGCGTGCTGGGTTACGTGAACTACATCCACGGCATCTGGTACTCACAGAAGGTGTTCAGGGAGAACGGCTGGGAGATCCCCAAGACCTGGGACGAGTTCACCAAGCTCTGCGAGACGATCAAGAAGTCCGGCAAGATGGCGCCCTTCACGTACGCGGGCAAGTTCCCGCAGTACCTGTACGAGCCGCTGCTGACCATGGCCGCCAAGATCGGCGGCAACGAGGTGCTGGTCAACATCGACAACCTGGAGGACGGCGCCTGGACCACCGAGGCCATGAAGACCGCCGCCACGGCCTGGGCCGAGGTGGGCGCCAAGTACCTCATGGAGGGCACCACCGGCCTCGACCACGTGCAGACCCAGACGGCCCAGAACAAGTACAAGGTGGCGATGCTGCCGTCCGGGTCGTGGCTGGAGAACGAGCAGAAGAGCACCACCCCGCCCGACTTCGAGTACGGCATGTTCCCGATCCCCGACGTCACCGGCTCCGACAAGATGCCGTACGGCACCCTGCACACCCAGCCCGGCGAGAACTTCATGGTCTCGGCCAAGAGCCCCAACCCCCAGGCGGGCGTCGAGTACCTGCGCGGCATGTTGTCGAAGAAGGCGGCCGGCGACTTCAGCGAGATGGTCAAGACGGTGACCGCGGTCAAGGGCGCGACCGAGGGCCGGACGATCTCGCCCGGCGTCACCAGCGCCTCCAAGGCCGTCGCCGACGCGGGCGCCAACACCGTCTACTACCGCTGGTACACCTGGTACGGCCAGCTCAAGGACGAGGGCATCGCGGCCACCGGCGAGCTGATGTCCGGCGGCCTGACGCCGGAGAAGTACCTGGAGCGCATGCAGAAGAAGGCCGACGAGATCAAGAACGACTCCTCGATCAAGAAGTACAAGCGCTGATGTTGTTCAACAGGTATCGCCGTGGGCTGTTCATCACCGCGTTTCTGGCAGCCCCGGTGATCCTCTACCTCGTCTACGTCATCTCGCCGCTGCTCCAGGCGTTCAAGATCTCGATGACCGACTGGCGCGGCGTGACGGCCACACCGGACTTCATCGGGCTGGACAACTTCGTCCGGCTGTTCAAGGACGGCGTCTTCTGGAAGGCCGTCACCCACAACGCCATGCTGCTCGTGCTGCTGCCGCTGCTCACGATCGTGATCGCGCTGTTCTTCGCCTTCCTGCTCAACGTGGGCGGGCGCAAGGGCTCGTCGGGCATCGCGGGCTCGAAGTTCTACCGCGTGGTGTTCTTCTTCCCGCAGGTCCTGGCGGTGGCCGTGGTCGGGGTGCTGTTCCAGCAGGTGTTCCGGCCCGACGGCAGCGGCATGCTGAACGGGCCGCTGATCGCGCTCGGCGCCAAGCCGGTCGGCTTCCTGTCGGACCCGGACGTCGCCTTCTGGTCGGTGCTCGGCGTGCTGGTCTGGCAGGCGGTCGGCTTCTACGTCGTGCTGTTCTCGGCCGGGCTGGCCTCCATCCCACGCGACATGTTCGAGGCGGCGCAGATCGACGGCGCGGGCCGGTTCAGCCTGTTCTTCCGCATCACGCTGCCGCTGCTGTGGGACACGATCCAGGTGGCCTGGGTCTACCTCGGCATCCTGGCGCTCGACGCGTTCGCGATCGTGTGGGTGATGACCGACCAGCACGGCGGCCCCGACTGGTCGACCACCGTCATGGCCGCCGAGATCTACCGCAACGCCTTCCAGTACTTCCGCTTCGGCTACGCCTCGGCCCTGGGCGTCATGATGTTCTTCTTCACCGTCGGCTTCGCCATCCTCTCGCTGCGCCTGTCACGCCGCGAACGAATCGAGTACTAGATGACAACGACGACCACGTGGACGGTGGCGAACTCCCGCAAACTGGCCCGCCAGGAGCGCCGGCGGCGGCTCGGGCCGATGGCCGTGCTGTCCCACGTCGCGCTCCTGGTGTGGACGGTGCTCGTCGTGGTGCCGATCCTGTGGACCTTCCTGGCCTCGGTGAAGAGCGAGGACGAGATCTTCGGCGAGGCCTGGGGGCTGCCGGCCAAGCTCAACTGGGACAACTTCGCCCGTGCCTGGGAGCAGGCCCACATCGGGCAGTACATGCTCAACAGCGTCATCGTCGTCACCTTCAGCGTGGCCGGGACGATGCTGCTCGGCTCGATGGCCGCGTACGTGCTGGCGCGTTACCCCTTCCGCGCCAACCGGCCGATCTACTTCCTGTTCGTCTCCGGGCTGGCCTTCCCGGTCTACCTGAAGCTGACGCCGCTGTTCTTCGTCGTGCAGAACATGGGGGCGGTGCCGCTGGTGGGGCCGTACATCGGGCTGAACACGCACGCGGGGCTGGTGCTGGTCTACATCGCCTACTCGATGCCGTTCACGGTGTTCTTCCTGACGGCGTTCTTCCGGACGCTGCCCACGGCGGTGGGGGAGGCGGCCATGGTGGACGGCGCGTCGCACACCCGCGTCTTCTTCCAGATCATGTTGCCGATGGCCCGGCCCGGCATCATCAGCATCACGATCTTCAACGTGCTCGGCCAGTGGAACCAGTACCAGCTCCCGCTGGTGCTGTTGCAGGACCGGGACAAGTGGGTGCTCACGCAGGGGATCGCCGACATCTCGACGGCCGCCGGGTACGACCAGGACTGGTCGGCCCTGTTCGCCGCCCTGACGCTGGCGATCCTGCCGATGCTGGTCGTGTACACGGTCTTCCAGCGCCAGATCCAGTCCGGCCTGACCTCGGGAGCCCTCAAATAGGGGGTGTCGCCGAGCTCAATGGTCTTCGCCGAGGGGGCGCCAGCGGCCCGGTCGTTGGACTGGTTGACGAGGATGTCGTCGTCGTAGCGGAACAGCGAGGCGTACAAAGTGGTGGAGTGCCGACCACGCTCACCTTCGCCGAGCCGTTGACCTAGTGCTGGGCGGCGCGTTCCAGGGTGACGGCCTCGTGCACGTCGTTGAGGAAGCGCTCGATCGTCGCCTGCTCCGTGGCGTCGAACCGGCCCATGAGGGCGACGATCTCCCGGATGAGCGGGCCGAAGAAGCTCCAGCCGAGTGCGACGGCGCTCTCGTCCACCTTCAGCAGCACCCGCCGGCGGTCTCGGGTGTCGCGTTCCCGGCGTACGTGACCGAGTCTCTCCAGGCGGTCGATCACCGCCGTGGTGCCCGCGGAGTTGAGGCCGAGGTGCGCGCCCAGCGTTCCGGGGGTGGCGGGGGAGCCGGTGCGGGCGGCGTCCAGGAGGCAGATGAGGGCGCGCACGTCGGTCGGGTGAAGGGCGTTCCCGGCGGCGAATCTTTCTCCCATGCGGTCGATCTCCACGGTGATGGCGCGCAGCAGATGGACCAGCCGCATCCCGGCGTCCTGATCGTCCACGTTCCCGGCATGCTCCCGCCGCATCGTCATGCCACCAGTATGGCATTATCTCGCTGAACGAGATTGTTGTTGAGCGAGCTATTCAGCGAGGTGCGGCATGTCCGACGCGGCCACGGCCTTCCTCTCCGCCTACGACGCGGTTCTTGAACGCTGGCCGGTTCCGGTCGAGGCGATCGATCTGCCGTCGGCGTACGGCACGACCCGGGTGAACGCGTGCGGCCCCGCCGACGGCCCGCCGCTGGTCCTGCTGCACGGCGGCGGCACCACGGCGGCGATGTGGTTCGCCAACGTCGCCGCGTTCGCACGGCGTCATCGGGTGTACGCCGTGGACCGCATCGGCGAGCCGGGGCGCAGCCTCCGGGGCGAACGCCCTCCTCGGGACGTCGGCGACCTGCTCGGCTGGCTGGACGGGGTGCTCGACGGGCTCGGGATCGACAGCGCCGCGGTGTGCGGGCACTCCCACGGCGGGTGGATCGCCCTGACGTACGCCCTCCACGCGCCCCGGCGGGTCCGGCGGCTCGTCCTCCTCGACCCGACGCGGTGCTTCGGCGGGTTCCGGGCCGGATACCTGGCCCGCGCGTTGCCGTTCCTGCTGCGGCCGACGGCCTCGCGCGCGCGGGCCTTCCTGGCGTGGGAGACCGGCGGCGCGCCCGCCGACCCCGCCTGGCTGCGGCTCTACGGCCTGGCCGCGGAGTTCCCGGACACGAAGGTCGTCACCGGGAAGCGGCCCGAGCCCGGATCGCTGCGCGTGCTCACCACGCCGGCCCTCGTGCTCGTCGCCGGGCGTGGCAAGGCGCACTCCCCGCACCGCGTCGCCTCCGCCGCCGCCCGCCTGCTGCCGCACGCGCGGACCGCGGTGCTGCCGCGCCTGTCCCATCACGCGATGCCGTGGCACGAGCCCGCCGACCTCAACGCCCGCGTCGTCGATTTCCTCGACGGACGAGCCACCTGACTCGACGTCTGCGCCTCCGACCCCCTCAGCCTCCGACCCCCTCAGCCGCCGGCCCCCTCAAGTGGAACCGCGTCCCTCGGAGGCGCGCGAGGACGCCCGTCCCGCCGCCCCGGAACCTAGACTCCTTGGCATTCCGCGATCGCAGCAGGCCGTGAGGAGACTCCATGTCATCAGCGCCCGAGCAGAACTCACTCGCCGCACTCGCGACCCGTCACGGGCTGCGGCGATCCGTGGCCCGGCCGGACATGCACGTCTACCTGCGCCGATTATGGGAGCGCCGGCACTTCATCCTGGTGTACGCGACCTCGCGCACCGCCTCGAAATACTCCGCCTCCGCGCTCGGGCAACTCTGGCAAGTGGTGACGCCGCTGCTGAACGCCGGCATCTACTGGGTCATGTTCGGCCTCGTCCTGGGCGGACAGGACCACATCGAGAACTACGCGGCGTTCCTCGTCACGGGGATGTTCGTCTTCACCTACAGCCAGCGGTCGGCCTCGGCGGGGGCCAAGTCCGTCTCGGGGAACCTCTCGCTCATCCGCGCCCTGCACTTCCCCCGCGCCGCGCTGCCCCTGGCCTACACCCTTCAGGAACTGCGGCAGTCGGCCATCTCCATGGGCGTGCTGCTCGTCCTCGTGGTCGTCATGGGGGAGTTCCCCACCTGGTTCTGGCTGCTGATCCCGGTCGCCCTGCTCCTGCAGACGATGTTCAACACCGGGCTGAGCCTGGTCCTGGCGCGGTTGGGGGCCTCGCTGCGCGACGTGAACCAGCTCCTGCCGTTCGTCCTGCGGACCTGGCTGTACGCCTCCGGGGTCTTCTTCTCGATCCAGTACAAGATCGTGGGATATCCGGACCCGGTCACCGGCAAGCCGGTCGGCGGGGTCGGGCTGCCGCAGTGGGTGGCCGACGTCATGTATCTCAACCCCGCCGCCTCCACCATCGAGTTCATGCGCGACATCCTGATCCACGCCTCCAGCCCTCGCCAGCTCGTCTGGCTGAGCTGCGCGTTCTGGGCGGTCGCCGGACTGGTCCTCGGGCTCTGGTATTTCTGGCGGGCCGAGGACACCTACGGGCGCGGGTGAGGGCCGGAAAAGGGTTCGCGTGTGGGGGGCGTGCTCTGGTTTGCTCCACATCATGACGTCTGCGTGGGTGGGCGAGCGCGTGCGCCTGAGAGCCATCGAACCGGAGGACTGGGAGGCGTTCCTCTCCTTCGACGAGGACACCGACGCGGCCAGGAACGGCTGGCGGCTGCACCCGCCCCGCTCGGCCGCCCAGGCGAAGAAGTGGGCCACCGAACTGGCCGAGCAGGAGTCCGACCTGGACGAGCTCCGCCTGGTGATCGCCGCCGCGGACGACGGCCGCCCGGTCGGCATGATCAACACCCACGAGGTCGAGCGCATGCACGGCACGTTCTGCTACGGCATCTCCGTCGGCACCCCGTACCACCGCAAGGGCTACGCCACCGAGGCGGTCGTCCTGCTGCTGCGCTACATGTTCGCCGAGCGCCGCTTCCAGAAGGCCGAGGCGTGGGTCTACAGCTCCAACGAGCCGTCGCTGACCCTGCACCGGCGGCTGGGCTTCGTCGAGGAAGGCCGCCGGCGCAGGAGCCGCTTCGCCGCCGGGCGTTACGACGACGAGGTCCTGTTCGGGATGACGGTCGAGGAGTTCACCGCGCTCTACGGCTGAAGCTCGGCCCGCAGCCGCCGGGTGGCCTCGACGACGTGCGCCAGCGAGGCTTCCACCTCCTCGTACGTGCGCGTCTTCAACCCGCAGTCGGGGTTGACCCACACCCGCTCGGCCGGCAGCGCCGCCAGCGTCCTGCGCAGCAGGCCCTCGACCTCGTCCGCGCCGGGCACGCGCGGGGAGTGGATGTCGTACACGCCGGGCCCGAGGCCGCGGCCGAACGCGCGCACCGCGCCCAGGATGCGCGCCCCCGAACGGGCCGACTCGATCGTGGTGACGTCGGCGTCCAGGCCGTCGATGGCGGCCAGGATCTGGTCGGCGTCCGAATAGCACAGGTGGGTGTGGATCTGGGTGCGGTCGGCCGCGCCCGAGGTGGCCCGCCGGTAGGCCGTCACCGCCCACTCCAGGTAGTCGGCCTGCGCGGCCCGCCGCAGCGGCAGCAGCTCGCGCAGCGCGGGCTCGTCCACCTGGATGATCGACACCCCGGACGCCTCCAGGTCGCGCACCTCCTCGCGCACCGCGTCGGCGACCTGGAACACCACGTCGCGCAGCGGCAGGTCGTCGCGGACGAACGACCAGGCCACGATCGTCACCGGCCCGGTGAGCATGCCCTTGACCGGCTTGTCGGTGAGCGACTGCGCGTAGGAGGCCCAGCGTACGGTGATGGGCCCCGGACGGCCGACGTCGCCGTGCAGGATCGGCGGCCGGGTGCAGCGCGACCCGTACGACTGGACCCAGCCGTTCCTGGTGACCGCGAACCCGTCCAGGTGCTCGGCGAAGTACTGCACCATGTCGTTGCGCTCGGGCTCGCCGTGCACGAGGACGTCCAGGCCGAGGCGCTCCTGCACCCTGACGACGCGCTCGATCTCGGCCTCGACGCGCCGCTCGTAGCCGTCCTCGGACAGCGTGCCGGCCACGACGGCCGCCCGCGCCGCGCGCAGCTCGCCGGTCTGGGGGAAGGAGCCGATGGTGGTGATCGGCAGCGCGGGCAGGCGCAGGTGAGCGGCCTGGGCGGCGGCCCGCACCGCGTACGGCGCCCGCTCCTGCGGCGCGGCGGGGGCGGTCAGCGCCACCGAGGGCCCGGCCGGGACCGGCCCACGGAAGTCCGACCGGGCCAGCGCCACGACCTCGGCCACCTTCTGCTCGGCGAACGCCAGCCGTTCCCGCAGCGCCGGATCGAGGTCGGGTTCGGCGTCCACGTCGTAGGGCACGTGCAGCAGCGAGCACGACGTGCTCACCGTCACCCGGTCCGCCCGCACGCCGCCCAGGGCGGCCAGCGCGCGTTCCGGCGAGGTGCGCCAGACGTCCCGGCCCGACACCACGCCCGCGACCACGGTCTTGCCCGGCAGGTCGGGTACGGCGCCGCCGCGCACCAGGTCCACGCCGACCGCCTCCACGGGCGTGCCGGCCAGCACCGGCAGCGCGGCGCCGAGGTCGCCGAAGTAGGAGGCCACGAACAGCCCCGGGCGGGAGGTCGCCGACCCCAGCCGGTCGTAGGCGCCGCGCACGGCCTCCAGCTCCTCGGGCGTGCGGTCGCCGACCAGCGCCGGCTCGTCGAGCTGCACCCAGGCGACGCCCTCGGCGGCCAGCGCCGCGAGCAGCTCCTCGTAGCAGCCGAGCACGTCCTCCAGCCGATCGGGCGCCCCGGCCAGCAGCAGGAACGTCACCGGCCCGACCACGACGGGACGCGTCTCGTAACCCAGCGCGCGGGCCTCGCGCACCTCGGCGAGCGGCTTGGAGGCGTCCAGCTTGAAGACGGTCTCCGGGCCGATCTCCGGCACGATGTAGTGGTAGTTGGTGTCGAACCACTTCGTCATCCGCAGCGGCGCCAGGCCCTCGGTGCCCCTGGCCATCGCGAAGTAGGGGTCCTCGGCCGCGCGGTAGCGCTCGGGCACCGCGCCCAGCAGCACCGCCGTGTCCAGCACGTGGTCGTACAGGGAGAAGGTGTTGGACGGCAGCCCTTCGAGGCCGAGCTCGGCCAGCCTGCGCCAGGTCCGCTCCCTGATCTCCGCGCCCGTCCGCTCCAGCTCCGCCCGGCCGGACCGCCCGTCCCAGTACGACTCCAGCGCCCGCTTCAGCTCCCGTCGCGGCCCGATCCTCGGATATCCGAGCACCGTGGACGTGGGGAATGGCGACATCTCAGCTCCTCGATCACGTCGGTCAGATGGCGGAATCGTGTCGGGCGCCGCCGAGGTCATGCATCATCGATAAGTGCTGCTTATGCTCAAGGAGATCCACTGCTTCCTCCTGGTCGCCGAGCGGCTCGGCTTCTCGGCCGCCGCCGCCGACCTCGGTATGTCGCAGCCGGCCGTCAGCCAGGCCATCACCCGGCTCGAACGCGCCGCCGGGGTCAGGCTCTTCGAGCGCAACGCCCGCGAGGTGCGGCTCACGGCCGAGGGGAAGGGCCTGCTGCCGTACGCCCGGCAGATGCTCGAATCGGCGCAGGCGTTCACCGCCGAGGCCGCCAGGCTGGCCCGCCCGACCATTCATCTGGCTTATCCACCCCTGGTGGGGACGCTCGCCGCGCGCATCGCCAGGCGGCTGGCCGGGCGCGCTCCGGCGATCGGCGTGGAGCTCGTCGTGGCCGGCCGGGGCGCGGCGGCCCAGGCACTGGGGAGCGGGGAGGTCTCGGCCGCGATCCTGGCCACGCCGGCGCCCGCGCAGTTCGTCACGGCGGCCCGCTTCCACGTCACCGTGGACCATCTGGCCGTCCCGCTCGGGCACCGGCTGGCCGGGTACGGCAGGGTCACGCCGGACGATCTGGGCGGGCAGGTGCTGCTGACGCCGGGCAGCCGGCCGTGGGCGGGGCTGCCGGGGCGTTCGCGGATGGTGGCCGACGACGACTTCGCCGCCGCGCTCGACCTGGTGGCCGCCGGGGCGGGGCTGCTGCCGATCCCGCAGCTCCTGGTCAGGGCCGTCAGGCGGGAGGACGTGCGGTTCGTGCCGCTGGAGGCGGGGGAGCTGCGCATCACCTACGCGCTGGCCTGGGCGCGCGAGCGGGTGACCCCGGAGCTGATGGCGCTGGTCCAGGCGGTGCAGGACGCGCTGTGGACCAGGTGAGGAGGGTCTAGCCGGCGGGCAGGTTCTTCAGCGCCTCCCGGCGGCTCAGGCCCGAGATGCCCTTGGCGCGGACGTACCGGACGACCTCGTCGGGGTTGGTCTTGGCGTACTCGCGTAAGGCCCAGCCGATGGCCTTGCGGGCGAAGAAGTCGGTGTCGGACAGGCTGGGCTCGATGCAGGCGTACAGCAGGGCGGTGTCGGTGCGGGACTTGAAGCGGTTCTGGCACAGGATCGCCGTACGGCGCTTCCACAGGTCGTCGGCGGCGGCCCAGTCCAGCATGAGCGGGCGCATGGTGTCGGGGAAGGCGGTCAGCAGGCCGCCGACGCGGTGGGTGGCCAGCTCGTCGACCAGGTCCCACCAGGCGCCCGTGACGACCATCTCCTCGTACATCGGCACGGTGTAGAGGGTCTGGAAGTCGCGGTAGTAGTGGTAGCCGGTCAGCTCGACGGCGGCGTAGCGCTCCTCGCGGTACTCGGCCTCCCGCCACAGCGAGAGCACCGCGCGCCGCCACTCCGGCGCGGAGTCGATGCGGTGGTCGGCGAACACCCGCCTGAGCGCCGCCCGCCTCGGCGTCGCCTGCACGCCGAGGAAGGGCATCTCCGACTTCATGTACGCGCGCATCGGCTCGGCCTTGTGCGGCTCGGCGATCTCCTGCAGTGCCAGCCGCACCGCCTTGCCGAGGCTCATCCCTGGCGCTGGGTCGTGCGCTCGCCGGTGGCGAGGCCGTCGAACAGCACGGTGATGTAGTGCTCGGCCAGGGCGGTGGTGTTGAGCCTGCCGCCGGGACGGAACCAGCGCACGGCCACCCAGATGGTGTCGCGGATCATCCGGTAGGTCAGCTTGGGGTCGACGTCGGCCCTGAACAGCCCGGCCGCCTGGCCGGCCTTGATCTGGGCCACCCAGATCTGCTCGACCTCGTCCTCGGCCTTGACCAGGTAGTTGAAGCGCTCGAACTGGCGCAGGTAGTTCCAGTCGTTCTGCATGACGGTGATCGCGGCGCGATGGGGCTCCAGCGTGCCGAAGCCGATGCGGACCATCTCCGACAGGACCGTGCGGGCGTCGGCGTTGTTGTCGACGGCGGCGCGGTAGCGGGCGATGAGGTCGTCGAGGAAGGTGGACAGCACCTCGTCGACGATCGTCTCCTTGGAGTCGAAGTGGTGGTAGAGGCTCCCGGACAGGATGCCCGCCTCGTCGGCGATCTCGCGTACGGTCGTGGCCTGGAAGCCCTTGCGCGCGAAGAGCTCCGCGGCGAGTTTGACGAGGTGGTCGCGCCGCTCTGACGCCGCCCCCGAGGAGGTGGCGCGCTGGCGCTTCGCCGGTGACGTGGTGGTGCCGGAGTTCTTTCGCGTGGTCACGTTTCCATTATGAGCCCTCAGACAATCGCTTGTTCACGCATCAGCCCCAGCTCATACGGCGTTACCTTGCGTACCAAGCGCTTGTTAGGATGCGAAGATGAACGAGGCTTACATCGTCGCAGCCGTCCGCAGCCCGGTCGGGCGCAGGAACGGCGGGCTGGCCGCGGCCCACCCGGCCGACCTGGGCGCGCACGTGCTGCGCGAGCTGATGGACCGCGCGGACGCCGACCCCTCCGCCGTCGAGGACGTGATCTTCGGCTGCGTGGACACGATCGGGCCGCAGGCCGGCGACG
The DNA here is from genome assembly GCF_044547985.1 of Nonomuraea sp. NPDC052265. NCBI lineage: Bacteria > Bacillati > Actinomycetota > Actinomycetes > Streptosporangiales > Streptosporangiaceae > Nonomuraea > Nonomuraea sp. NPDC052265. The sequence continues at coordinate 74,022 of NZ_JBIUBJ010000019.1, read as the reverse complement.
TCGCGCGCACCTGCTGGCTGGCCGCCGGGCTGCCCGAGGAGGTGCCGGGCGTCACCGTGGACCGCCAGTGCGGCTCCTCGCAGCAGGCCCTGCACTTCGCCGCCCAGGCCGTGCTGTCGGGCACGAGCGACCTGGTGGTCGCGGGCGGCGTGCAGAACATGAGCATGATCCCGATCTCCTCGGCCATGCTGGCGGGCCGGCCGCTCGGGCACGAGAACCCCGTCGCCGGGTCCAAGGGCTGGGCCGCGCGGTACGGCACGGCGGAGGTCTCCCAGTTCGCCGGAGCCGAGCAGATGGCGGTGGCCTGGGACCTGTCGCGCGAGGACATGGAGCGCCATGCCTACGAGTCGCACCGCCGCGCGTTGCGGGCCGTGGACGAGGGGCGCTTCCGGCGCGAGATCGTCTCCTACGAGGGTGTCGCCGACGACGAGGCGCCGCGCAGGGACACCACGCCGGAGAAGATGGCCGCGCTGAGGCCGCTGGCCGAAGGGGGGCGGCTCACGGCGGCGCTGGCGTCCCAGATCTCCGACGGCGCGGCGGCGCTGCTGGTCGCCTCGCCCCGGGCCGTACGCGACCACGGGCTGACCCCGCGCGCCCGCGTGCACCACCTGTCGGCGCGCGGCGCGGACCCGATCATGATGCTCTCCGCGCCCATCCCCGCCACGGCTCACGCCCTGGGCAGGACCGGCATGGCCATCGACGACTTCGACGCGATCGAGATCAACGAGGCGTTCGCCTCGGTCGTGCTGGCCTGGATCAAGGAGACCGGCGCCGACCCGGCCCGGGTGAACCCCAACGGCGGCGCCATCGCGCTCGGCCATCCGCTCGGCGCGACCGGCGCGGTCCTGACCGTGAAGCTGCTGCACGAGCTGGAGCGCACCGGCGGCCGGTACGGCCTGCAGGCCATGTGCGAGGGCGGCGGACAGGCGAACGTCACCGTCATCGAGCGCCTCGCCTGAAAGCCGCGCGGCGGCGATCGGAGTGGCCATTTCCGGCAATGGTTGAATTCGACACGGAAGGAACCGGGCTGACATCAGAAAATGCCTCTAGCAAATAGGAAACTTTCCTATTAGATTTCGGTTCATGCCCCTCAGCGGTGACCTTCTTCGCCTTGCCGACGCCGTCCTTCTCCCCGGCTTCGTCGGACGGACGCCTCCGGACTGGATCCTCCGCCGACTCGGCGAGGGGCTGGCCGGTGTGGTGCTGTTCTCCCGCAACATCGCCGACCCCGCCCAGGTGGCCCGGCTCACCGCCGCACTGCGCGCGGAGAACCCCGCGGTGCTCGTCGGCACCGACGAGGAGTCCGGCGAGGTCACCCGGCTGGAAGTGAGCACCGGCAGCAGCCGTCCCGGCGGGTACGCGCTGGGCGTCGTGGACGACGTCGGCCTCACCGAGGCCCTGGCCAGGGACCTGGGCGGCGAACTGGCGACGGCCGGCATCACGATCGACTTCGCCCCCTCCGCCGACGTGAACTCCAACCCGGACAACCCGGTCATCGGCCTGCGCGCCTTCGGGGCCGACCCCGCGCTGGTGGCCCGGCACACCAGGGCGTTCGTCCGGGGCCTGCAGTCGGCCGGGGTGGCCGCCTGCGCCAAACACTTCCCCGGCCACGGGGACACCACCGTCGACTCCCACCACGGCGTGCCCGTGGTGGCCGACGCCGGCATCGAGGAGGCGCTCTTCCCGTTCCGGGAGGCGATCAAGGAGGGGGTCAGGTCGATCATGACCGGCCACCTGCTCGTGCCCTCCTACGACGCCGAACTGCCCGCCACGCTCAGCCCGAAGGTCCTCACGGGCCTGCTGCGCGAGGAACTGGGCTTCCAGGGAATGATCATCACGGACGGCATGGAAATGGCCGCGGTGTCGGGGGCGTACGGGATCGGGGGCGCCTCCGCCCGGGCCCTAGCCGCGGGGGCCGACGCGATCTGCGTGGGCGGCGAGCGGGCCGACGAGGCCACCGCCGTCGAGGTCCGCGACGCCATCGCCGCCGCCGTGACCGAAGGACTGCTGCCCGAGGAGCGACTGGCCGACGCCGCACGCAGGGTCCGCGAGCTGGCCGCCTGGACCACCTCCTCGGGCAGCCCCGTACCGGAGGACGGCTACCTCGGGCTCTCCGCGGCCCGCCGGGCCGTACGCGTCACCCGCAGGTCGACGGTGGCCGTGCTGCCGCTCACCGGGGCGGCGCACGTGGTCGAGCTGACGCCCGAGATGAACCTGGCCATCGACAAGGGCACCCCGTGGGGCGTCGGCGAGCCGCTCGGCCGGCTGCTGCCCGGCACCGCCGTCACCCGGCTCGCGGCCGGGGACACGACCGGGGCCCGGCTGGAGCGGCTGATCGGCGAGGCGGCGCAGCGTCCGCTGGTGATCGTGGTCCGCGACGCCCACCGCTACGCCTGGCAGGGGGAGGCGCTGCGGCACCTGCTCAGCGCCCGCCCGGACGCCGTCGTCGTCGAGATGGGCCTGCCCGCCCGCTCCGACCTCGGCGCCGTGCACATCGCCACGTACGGGTCGGCGCGGGTCTGCGGCCAGGCGGCGGCGGAGGTGCTCACCGGTACGCTGTGACACCGTGAACCTCGACGGCGAAGACCTCTCCCACAGCCGCCCCGCCCTCCACGGCGACGGGCCGCACGTCTTCCGCGGCTGCGACCTGACCGAGGCCGACCTGTCCGGAGCCGCGCTGGCCGGCGCCCGGTTCGAGTCCTGCGTGCTCGACGGCGCCGACCTGCGCAAGGCCGACCTCGACGGCGCCGTCTTCACCGGCGGCGGCGGCATGCGCCCGAGGTTCAACGACGCCGACCTGATCGACGCGACGTTCACCGACGTCGACCTGTCCTCGGCCCAGTTCGGCGGCGCGCTGCTGACCGACACCTCCTTCACGGGCTGCCGCATGATCGGCGCCGCGCTCACGGCCTCGCGCGGCACCGGCTTCAAGATCGCGCGCAGCAACCTGACGCTGGCCAACCTCGGCGGCTGCTCGCTGCGCGGCGAGTTCATCGAGGGGGTGCGCTTCGACGACGCCGACCTGTCGGGCTGCGACTTCACCGAGGCCACCTTCAGCGACTGCCGGCTCATCGGCACGCGGCTGCTCAACACCACGTTCGCCAAGGCCGACCTGCGCGGCGCCGACCTCGGTCAGCCCGACGACGCCAAGCTGCGCGCCTTCACCGGCGCGATCATCAACCAGGCCCAGGCCAACGCGATCCTCGCCGCCCGGGGCATCACCGTCCTGTGAGCCGGGCCAGGCTCCCGCGCACGTCCTCGGCCTCGGCCATCACCCGCTCGATCAGCTCGGCGCACGACGGCAGGTCCTCGATCACGCCCACCACCTGACCGGAGGCCATCACCCCGAGGTCGGCCCGCCCGTCCACCATCGCCGCCCGCAGCAGCACCGGCGTGTTGGCCGCCTGGAGCACCTGCGCCCAGGTCAGCTCCCGGCCGCGCCGCATCCGCCGTCCCTCGCGGACCAGCGCGGCCCACGACAGGCCGGACAGCCGCCTGAACCGGGCGCCGTTCAGCACCGCGCGCAGCAGCCGCGACCGTTCCAGCGAGGCCACGAACGGCGTGCTGAGCACGCGGTGCGGCACGCCGTCCACCGCGGTCGTCACGACGGTCTCGCGGGCGGCCAGGTAGACGTCCTTGACCCCGCCGGGCACGGGGGACTCGCGGGTCAGCAGGAACCGGGTGCCCATGGCGACGCCGCACGCGCCGTAGGCCAGCGCGGCGACCAGGCCCCGGCCGTCGAAGAACCCGCCCGCCGCGATCACCGGGATGTCCACCGCGTCCACGACCTGCGGCAGCAGCAGCGTGGTGGCCAGCGGGCCGGTGTGCCCGCCGCCCTCGCCGCCCTGGACGATCACCGCGTCCACGCCCCACGCGGCCACCTTCTCGGCGTGCCGGCGCGCCCCCACCGAGGGGATGGTGACGACCCCCGCGTCCTTGAGCCGGGCGATCAGCTCCCGCCGGGGCGCCTGGGCGAACGACGCCACCCGCACGCCCTCCCTGATCATCACCTCCACCCGCTCGGCCGCGTCGTCGGCGTCGGAGCGGATGTTCACCCCGAAGGGCGCGTCCGTGCGCTCCTTCACCCGCCTGACCGCCGCCGTCATCTCGGGCACCGACATGGTGGCCGCGCCGATCACGCCCAGCCCGCCCGCCGCCGAGACGGCCGCGGCCAGCCGGGCGCCCGCGACGTACCCCATGCCGGTCTGGACGACGGGATGGCGGCAGCCGGTGAGCTCGGTCAGGGCGGTCCTCACGCCGCCACCTCGCGGTCGCGCGCCCGGCCGGGATCCAGCCGGTCCAGGACGGCCAGCTCACCGGCGTCCGGCTCCCGCGTCGCGGGCACGTCCGGCGGGATGACCAGGTCGAAACCGGTGGCGGCCACCACGTCGGCCACGCTCACGCCCGGATGGGTGGACACCAGGCGCATCGAGCCGTCGGCGGTGGCGAAGTCGAGCACCGCCAGGTCCGTCACCACCCGCCGCAACTCGTGCGCGCCCCGGTCGGTGCCGAGCCCGCTCACCATGTCCACCTCGGGCACGAACACCCGCCGCGAGTGCCGCGGGATCCAGTAGCTCGTCGGGTCGCACCGCGTGTTCCCCGGCGCCCCGCGCACCCCCAGGAGCTGGGCCTTGGGCCGGGCCCAGTCGCCGATGCAGGAGATGTTGCTGTTCCCGTGCCGGTCGATCTGGCTCGCGCCGAGCATCACGTGCCGCCGGCCGTTCAGTACCAGCCACAGGTGCTCGCGGAACGGCAGCCAGCCCTCCACCACCCCGGGCGCCGCCCCGAGCGCGGGCACGTCGCCGGTGAGCAGGCAGACGCCGTCGTGGGTGAGCAGATCGGGCTCGAACGTCAGCCGGGCCAGCCGCGCGGCCAGCACCGTGACCGCGCCGCCGATCCCGGCCGCCAGGATCTCCCCGTCGCCCCTGAACGCCTCCGCGCAGGCCAGCACGCACACGTCGGCCCTGCTCACAGCCCTGCCTTCAGCTCTGCTCATCGAGGCCGCCCGCCACGTAACGCCGCTGCCGTTCCTCGTCGCGCCCGTAGTCCGGCTCGCACGAGGTGAAGCCCGCCCCGCCGGGCGCCTCGACCACGCCGGTCACCATCGACCGGCTGATCAGCAACGACTGCACCGGCCCCTCCTTCAGCAGGTCGGCGGTGTCCACCAGCCGCTCGCACGACACGTAGCAGCGCCCGGCCGCCTTGGCGTACAGGTCGTCGAAGTACGGGTCGGGGCCCAGGTACTGGGCGTTCCCGCGGGCGTCGGCCCGGTTCAGGTGCACCAGCGCCACGTCCATGGTCAGGGCGGGCACCGCGACCAGCTCCTCCCCGTCCCCGTACGGCGAGCGCACCGTCCGCAGGTCCGGGTTGACCCGCATCACGCCGGACCCCAGCCCCGCCCGCGTCGGCAGGAACGGCAGCCGGTGCGCCGCCGCCAGCAGCCCGAACATGAACATGCCCTCGTCGTACTCGGCGAACTCGATCGCGCCCGCCTGCCGGGCGGCCCGGAAGTGCGGTTCGAGGGGGATGGAGTCGAGCGTGACGAACGGCGCCACGACCTTGCGCACCTTGCCCGCCGCGCACAACATGCCGACGTCCGGGCCGCCGTAGGAGACGATCGTCAGGTCCCGGACGGGCGTCCGCAGCAGGCCGTCCACCAGGGCCATGGGCTTGCGCCGCGAGCCCCAGCCGCCGATCCCGACCGTCATCCCGCTCTCCACCGAGGCCGCGACCTCCTCGACGGACATCACCTTGCTCATCGGAACCGCTCCCTGTGCTCGTCGCCCATGCCCATGAGGTTCAGCTCGAAGGTGAAGCCCTGCTCGAAGCGGTAGCTGCGCCGGACGTCCACGGGGTCGATGCCGTTCAGCGACTCCTTGGCGCGGCGGATCACGTACGGGTCCTTGGCCGCGATCTGCCCGGCCACCTCCATGGCCGTCTCCCGCAGCTTGTCGCGCGGCACCACCTCCAGGACCGAGCCGAACGCGCGCAGCTCGGCCGCCGTGACGTTCCTGCACGTGTAGACCATGGCCCGCATGAGGTGCTGGGGCACCAGCCGGGCCAGGTGCGTGGCGGCGCCGAGCGCTCCGCGGTCCACCTCGGGCAGCCCGAAGTAGGCGTCCTCGCTGGCCACCACCACGTCCGCGTTGCCCGCCAGGCCGACCCCGCCGCCCAGGCAGTGGCCGTGCACCGCGGCGATCACCGGCACCTCGCATTCGTAGACGGCCGCGAACGCTTCGAAACACTGCCGGTTCGCCCCGACCAGCGCCGTGTGCCCGGGATCGGCCTGCATCTCCTTGATGTCCACGCCGGCGTTGAACCCGCGTCCCTCGGCCCGCAGCACCACCACCCTGGTCGCCGGGTCGCGTCCGGCCGCGCGCACCGCCGCCGCCAGCTCGGCCCAGCCCTGGACGGTCAACGCGTTCACCGGCGGCACGTCCACCACGACCTCGGCGACCGGCCCGTCCCGCAGTGTGATCCCCATCGCGCTCCCTGGTCGCACCTAACGCTTGCTTGGTACGGTAGCACCCGTGACGGTCACTTACGACTACACAGGCAGGTCCGTGCTGGTGACGGGCGGCACCCAGGGCATCGGCGCGGGCATCGCCAGGGCCTTCCGCGAGGCGGGCGCCGACGTGACGGTCTGCGCCAGGAAGGACCCGGGCCCGCTGGACGGCCTGCGCTTCGTCCGGGCCGACGTGCGCGAGCCGGAGGACGTCGAGCGTCTGGTCGCCGCGTTCGACCGGCTCGACGTGCTGGTCAACAACGCCGGCGGCACGCCGCCCGCGCCCGTGTCGGGCACCTCGCCGCGCCTGCACGCCCGCGTCATCGAGCTCAACCTGACCGCCCCGCTGCTGGTCTCCCAGCGGGCCCACCCGCTGCTGGCCGCCGCCCGCGGGGCGATCGTGATGATCGGCAGCGTCAGCGGCGCCCGTCCCTCGCCCGGCACCGCCGCGTACGGCGCCGCCAAGGCGGGCCTGCACCACCTGGCCCGCTCCCTGGCCGCCGAGTGGGCCCCCGAGGTCAGGGTCAACTCGGTCGTCGTCGGCCTGGCCGACACCACGGCGGCCGAGCGGTACACCGGCCACGGGCGGGCGGACGCGACCATCCCCGCGGGCCGCCCCGCCACGCCCGCCGACGTGGCCGCGGCGTGCCTGTGGCTGGCCGCCCCCGGCTACGTGACCGGCGCAGAGGTACGGGTGGACGGCGGCGGCGAGATCCCCGCCTGGCAATTCCTAGCTTCCGACGATATTTCCTGATATCTGTGCATGATCCCCTTGGGAGGTCTTGTGGGCATTTGCGCTGGCCGCGTGGTGATCGTGACAGGCGCCGGACGCGGCATCGGCAGACAGCACGCCCTGGAGTTCGCCCGCCAGGGCGCCCGCGTCGTGGTGAACGACCTCGGCACCGCCCGCGACGGCGGCGGCGCGTCCGCCGGCCCGGCCCACGAGGTCGTCGCCGAGATCGAGGCCCTCGGCGGCCGGGCGGTGGCCAACTGCGACGACGTATCCGACTGGGCCGGCGCCGCCCGCCTGGTCAAGACCGCCGTCAGCGCGTACGGCCGGCTGGACGTGCTGGTGAACAACGCCGGCTTCCTGCGCGACCGGATGCTGGTCTCGATGACCGAGCAGGACTGGGACGACGTCGTCCGCGTGCATCTCAAGGGCCACTTCCTGCCGCTGCGGCACGCGGCCGCGTACTGGCGGGAGCGGTCGAAGGCGGGCGAGGAGGTGTCCGGCAGGGTGGTCAACACCTCGTCGGGCGCGGGCCTGCTGGGCAGCGTCGGCCAGGCCGGCTACTCGGCGGCCAAGGCCGGGATCGCCGCGCTCACCCAGGTCGCCGCCGCCGAGCTGGCCCGGTACGGCGTCACGGTCAACGCCATCGCGCCCGCCGCCCGCACCCGGATGACCGAGGAGGTGTTCGCGGCGACCATGGCCAGGCCGGAGTCCGGCTTCGACCCCATGGACCCGGCGAACGTCGCCCCCCTCGTGGTCTGGCTCGGCTCGGCGGCCTCCGCGCACGTGACGGGCCGGGTGTTCGAGGTCGAGGGCGGCGCGATCTCCCTGGCCACCGGCTGGCGCCACGGCCCCGCCGTGGACCGGGGCGTCCGCTGGTCACCGCGGGAGGTCGGCGAGGCCGTCGCCACGCTCCTGGAGGCCGCGCCCGCCCCCGAGCCCGTCTACGGCGCTACCCCCTGACGCCCTCCTGAGAAGGGCGTCAGCGCATCGACGACCGGGCGGTGGGACGCAGGCGGAAGCGTACCGGCGGGGCGGTCAGGCGGGCCTCCAGCATGGGCAGGTCCGCCTCGCGCTCGTCCTCGGGCCGGGCGAAACGGGTGAACCACACGAACACGTTCTCCCTGGTCCGGACGGGCAGGCGGGGAAAGGTGTTCTCGGCGTGCTCGCTCTCCAGGCAGCCGACCGGCGGCGTACCGGCCTCGGCCAGCGCGGGTGCGACCCGCCGGGCGAAGAACCCGGCGAAGCCCTCCTCGACGTGGCAGATCGTCGCGACGTAGAGCGCGGCGGGCGGTCCGGCCGCGCTCGTGGGCGGCCGTTCCCAGGAGGGAGGCGGCGGGCCGGACGGGCGGAGCAGGAGCACGTCGTCGGAGTCGATCATCGTGGCGTTGGCGGCGTCGCGGTGGGCCTTCCAGACCGGGCCGTCGTAGAAGCCCTCCAGCGCCGCCCGCCGCGCCACCATGTCGGGGAAGGCGCGCAGCCAGGTGAAGGTGTCGGGGGCGTCGAGGTCGCGGAAGGTGCCGGCGACCCGCATGCCGAGCGCCTCCTGCGGCTCGACGAACTCGCGCTCGAACAGCGTGATCAGCGTGTCGCGCCGCCCGGGGTGAAGGGTGTACCGCCGCAGTTCGTAGATCATGGCCGGGACCTTAGGGGCGCATCGCTGCCATCTCATGTCAGGGTACGCCACGAACAATGTTCTGATCACTCCTAGCTACCGAACGGCAACGCAGAGTTATATAGTCGCATTGACCTTGATCCCAATGGGTCACAGAAGGTCAAAAGGGGTGCGGTGGTTGCCCAGGGCCCTGGCGCCCCGCCGCTTCCCAGGGGTCCTCACCGGTAAGGAGCAGAAGTGATCAAAAGGCTGTGCGCCGCAGGTGCCGTCCTGGCCGCGGCCGGCGTCGCCATGGCGGCCGTTCCCGCCCACGCTGACACCTGGTCCGACAACTGGAGCAGCAACAGCGACTCGTCGCAGTCGGGCAACAACTTCGGCGACGTCTCCGCGGCCAACCGTGGTGGCTGGGACTCGACCAACGTCAACAACATCAACGGCGTCGCGACCACCGCCACCGACGGCGGCATCGCGGTGACCTACATCTTCTACTGACCTCCGTACAGCTCCGAGGAAGGGACATCGACATGATGAAGAAGCTCTGCGTGACCACCGGCGCCGTCGCCGCGGCCGCCGCCCTGACGCTCCTGTCCGCCCCGGCCCACGCCGACGTCACCGGGGGCAACTCCAGCTCCAACCACGACACCTCCCAGTCGGGCAACACCTTCGGCAACGTCGTGAACGTCAACGTGAGCGGCACCGACGCCACCAGCGTCAACAACGTCAACGGCAACGCCACGACCGCCACCGACGACAGCCACGCCGGCACCAGCGTCGACTCCTAGCCGGACCCGGGGGCGTCCTCCGGCGCGGAGAGGGCGCCCCCGTGCGGGCCGGGTCGAGACGGCCCGGCCCGCCCCCACTACCATCCGTGGATGAAGAAATGCGCATATGTCACCTTTGACGACCCGACCGGCCAGGACGACGAGCGTGACCTCGCGCTCTCCCACTGGCAGGCCGCCGGCATCGAGGGCCGCGCCGAACGCTGGGACGACCCCGAGGCCGACTGGAGCGCCTACGACGCCGTCGTCGTCCGATCGGTCTGGGACTACATCGACCGGCGCGAGGAGTTCCTGGCCTGGGCCCGCCGCGTCGAGTCCGTCACCCGGCTGCTCAACCCGGTTGCCGTCCTGGAGGGCAACACCGACAAGACCTATCTGAGAGACCTGGGCGTGCCGACCGTGCCCACCCACTGGTCCGCCGACGACCTGCCCGAGTGGCCGGAGTACGTCGTCAAGCCCGCGATCTCCGCCGGGGCCCGCGACACGACCAGGACGACCGACCGCGGCAGGGCCGCCGAACTGGCCGCAGCCCTCCAGGTCGCGGGGCGGCAGCCGATGGTCCAGCCCTACCTCGACATGGTGGAGTCGGAGGGCGAGACCTCCCTGCTGTACTTCAACGGCCGCCTCAGCCACGCCGTCCGGCGCCATCCGATGCTGGCGGCGGGCGCGACCTTCGACCACAACGCGCGGGCCGAGCTCCGCACCCCGGCCCCGGACCAGGTCGACCTGGCCGAGAAGGTGCTCGCAGCCATTCCCCACGCCCTTCTCTACGCCAGGATCGACCTGGTCCGGCTGTCCGACGGCACGCCGGTGGTCATCGAGCTGGAGCTGACCGAGCCGTACCTGTTCCTGCGTTACGCGCCGGACGCCGCGGCGAACCTCGCCAGGGCCCTGGGCGAGCTGGTCTGATCAGCAGGAGATCCCGCCGTCCACCGGGATGACCGTCCCCGTCAGGTACGCCCCCGCCCGCGAGGACAGGAAGATGGCCGCGCCCGCCATGTCGTCGGGCCGGCCGATCCGTCCCAGAGGGATGTTCGAGGCGATGGCGGCGCGGGTGGCGGGGTCGTCCAGGGCGAAGGCCATCATCTTGGAGTCGAACGGGCCGGGGGCGATGGCGTTGACGGTGATGTGGTCCTTGGCCAGTTGTTTGGCCAGGTGGCGGGTCAGCATGTGCACGGCCGCCTTGGTGGAGGAGTAGGCGTAGCTCTCCAGGGCGGGCACCCGGATGCCGTCGATCGAGCCGACGTTGATCACCCTGGCCGGGTCGTCCGCGCCGGCCGCCTCCCGCAGGTGCGGCAGGAACTTCTGGGTCAGGTAGAACACGCCCTTGACGTTGATGTCCCAGAGCTTGTCGAAGGCGTGCTCCGGATACTCCTCCAGGGGCGCGCCCCAGGTGGCCCCGGCGTTGTTGACCAGCACGTGCAGCGGGCCGCCCACCGCCGTGACCAGCGTGTCCACCCCTTCGGACGTGGACAGGTCGGCCTGGACGGCCGTGCACCCGAGCTCGGCGGCGGTCTTGTCGACCTCCGCCGCCTTGCGCGCCGATATGACGACGGTCGCGCCCGCCTCCACGAACCCGGCGGCGATCATGCGGCCGATGCCGCGCGACCCGCCGGTGACGACGACCGTCTTGCCTTCCACCGAGAACAGAGTCATGTTCCGGAAGCATGCCATACCGACTGGTCGGTTACTAGCTGCCCTCGTCCTTCACCCAGAGTCGCAGCAGCCCGCGGAAGTGCTCGGTGAACCGCTCGCGCTCGGCCGCCGGGTACGTGGCCGCCACCGTGTCGACCAGCAACCGGTCGAACTCCGGCCCGGCCACCCAGTCCAGGACGATCTCGTCGATGTGCCCGAGATGGGTGCGGCAGAACTCCTCGTACCGGTCCACCTCGAAGTACCGGTCGGCCAGCTTCCGGTACTGGGCCAGCCGTTCGCCGTAGTCGCCGGTGACCTGGAAGTAGTCGTGCGTCTCCAGGTCGATGCGCGGCCGGCGGCGGGTGGCCACGCAGAACACGCTCCACTTCACCAGCGCCTTGATCGCCCAGGGGAAGTAGTAGTGGAGGCTGGTCAGGGCCACGTCGGGGCAGGCGTTGGCGTAGTCGATCGGGTGCACGTCCGTGCCCTTGACCAGGGTCTCGCAGGAGTTGAACTCCCAGCGGAAGAACGCGTTCACCAGCCGCCCGACGGTGACGACCTCCTCGCCCACGGACGGCGAGAGGAACTCGTGGTCCACGGCGTACCGGGCGTGCATGGGCTCGTCCGGGCGGAAGTGCATGACCATGGTCTCCGCGCCGATCGACAGCGACCTGGCGAAGGCGTCGTACCCCTCGACGGATTCCTGGAGGTGCATGAGCATCTCGCCGCTCTGGTCGTAGGCGCGGTGCAGCTCGTCGCGGTCGCGCACGCGGGAGACGCCCCGCCAGGCGCCGCCGTCGTACGGCTTCATGAACAGCGGGTAGCCGATGCGCTCGGCGACCGCGTCGAGGTCGAAGGACTGGTTGTAGCGCTCGGCCGTGTAGGCGTACCGGGCGTTGTCCACCGGGTTCTTGTACGGCACCAGCACCGTCTCCGGCACCTTGAGTCCCAGCCGCATCATCGCGCAGTACGCCGCGTGCTTCTCCATCGACTGGAACGTGAACGGGCTGTTCAGCAGATAGACGTCGTCCATCATGGCGATCTTCTTCAGCCACTCGCGCGGATGGTAGTACCAGTACGCCAGCCGGTCGATCACCAGCTCGTGGCGTGGCTTGGCGCGCAGGTCGAACGGCTCGATCGTGATGCGCTCGACGTCGAACTCGCCCACCCCCTTGATCGGCCCCAACCGGCGTAACACGGTCTCGAACGCCGCGGGCCAGTCCTCCTCGGTCCCCAGCAGCAGCCCCATGAGATGACGCACGATGCTCCTCCGCGGTCGCCGCGAGGGCTCACACGCCGGGCAGGCGACCGTTCCTGAACAGGTCGACGAACCGTTGATGGTCTTCACGAGCCTGTGCCCCATAACGGTGGGCGAAATCCACCAGCATGCCGACAAATCCGGATTGATCGCCGTCGATGACCGTCACGATCGCCTCCTCCGTCGAGAAGTCCACCAGGTCGTGGCTGGACTCGTCGTCGGCCACGGAGTGCATGCGCGCCACCGCCCGTCCCAGGTCGCGCATGATGGAACGCAGCTCGTCGGGCTCGTTGACGTCGCCCCAGTCGAGGTCGGCCGAGTACGGCGACACCTCGGCCACGAGCTGGCCCACCCCGCCGAGCGAGGCGTACCCGAGCCAGGGGTCGGCGTAGGCCTGCAGCGCCCGCTGCGACTCCGCCGTGCGGTGACCCTGGTGCAGGAAGTAGGAGGCCGCCTTCTCGTTGTCGACGTAACGGGCCACGGCCGGGGCCTGGGCCTGCTTCATGTAGAGGATGACGTCGTTCTCCAGCGCCTGCGAGCGTCCCTCCAGCAGCAGGTTGTACGACGGCAGCCCCGCCGACCCGATCCCCACGCCCTTGCGCAGCGCCACGTCCTTGACGATGTGCTCGACCGGGCTGGACGGCGTCGGCAGCGTCCCCAGGTAGCCCTCGAACGCCGCCAGCACCCTCTCCCGGGTCGCGGCGTCGACCTCCTCCCGGCCGTCCATGAGGGCGAAACGCCGGTCGTAGTCGTCGATCACGGTCTCCACGTCGAGCATCGCCACCCGCGTGCTGAGCCGCGCCGTCTGCAGCACCCGGTGCAGCACGCCACTGGTGGTCTCCAGGGTGAGCGAGCCGATGGCGTCGTCGCCGCCGGTCGCGATGCCGTGCAGTTCGGTCAGGTACGCCCGCGCGAACTCGCCCACCAGCGTGCTGATCGTCTCGTCCGACAGCGCCTTGGCGTAGCCGATCAGCGCCACGCTGGCGGCGAAGCGCTTGAGGTCCCAGACGTAGGGGCCGACGTAGGCCTCGTCGAAGTCGTTGACGTTGAAGACCAGCACCCCGGAGGCGTTCATGTACGTGCCGAAGTTCTCGGCGTGCAGGTCGCCGTGGATCCAGACCCGGCCGGTGGGCTCGTCGAGGTAGGAGTCGTCGGCGAAGTCGCCGGTCAGGTCGGCGTAGAACAGGCCGGCGCTGCCCCGGTAGAACGCGAAGGGGGAGGCCGCCATCTTGCGGAACTTGCGCCGGAAGGCGGCCGGGTCCCGCTTGATCGACTCACCGAACTCGCTGATCAGGACGTCGAGCAGGAAGGAGGAGCGTGTGCCCATGACACGGACGGTAGCCCGCCGGCTGCTCGCCGCCTACCCCGAATTCTCCCTGACAGGGCCAGGTCAGGGATGTTGCGAGGAGACCGAGACGGTCTCGCCCGTCATGTACGAGGAGTAGTCGCTGGCCAGGAAGACGATCACGTTGGCCACCTCCCACGGCTCGGCCGACCGTCCGAACGCCTCCTTGGCGGCCAGCTCGGCCAGCAGTTCCTCGCTCGTCACCTTCGCCAGGAAGGGATGCACGGCCAGCGACGGCGCCACCGCGTTCACCCGTACGCCGTGCTCGGCGACCTCCAGCGCGACGCACCTCGTCAACGCCATCACCCCGGCCTTGGCCGCCGCGTAGTGCGCCTGCCCGCGCTGCGCCCGCCAGCCGACCACGGAGGCGTTGTTCACCACCACGCCGGAGCCCTGGCCGATCATGTGCCGGACCGCCGCCCTGGTGCAGCGCATGGTGCCGTTGAGGGTGACGTCGACGACCGCGTGCCACTGCTCGTCGGTCATCTCGGCCAGCGGGGCCGTACCGCCGAGGCCGGCGTTGTTGATCACCACGTCGAGCCGGCCGTGCGCCTCCACCGCCGCGTCGAACAACGCCAGCACCTGCGGCTCCGACGTCACGTCGCACGGCACCGCCAGCGGCTTGACGCCGGTCAGCTCGGTCAGCGCCTCCGCCGCGGCGGACAGGCGGCGCTCGTGCCGGTCGGAGAGGACGATCGTCGCCCCCTCCTCGGCGCAGCGCCTGGCGGTGGCGTAGCCGATGCCCGCGCCCGCGGCGGCGGTCACCAGCGTGACCTTGCCGTCGAGCAGGCCGTGCGACTTCGGATAGGGCGGTGCCATCCGTGCTCCAATCAGCGGGGGAGTCCGAGAGTGCGCTCGGCGATGATGTTCCGCTGGATCTCACTCGACCCGGCATAGATCGTGTCCGCCCGGCTGAACAAATACAAGCGCTGCAGGTCGTTCAGCCCGTCCTCGGCCACGAGCCCGGCCTTGCCCTGGACCTCCTGCGCCAGCTCGCCCAGCCGGCGATGCCACTCCGACCAGTAGAGCTTGGCGATCGACACCTCCGGGCCCGGGTCCGGGCGCAGCATGCGCAGGGCGTTCAGCCGCATGATCTCCAGTTCCAGCCACGACCGGACGAGCCGGTCGCGCAGCACCGGATCCTCGGCCGCCCCGGTCCGCCGGGCGGTCGCGATCACCTCGGCCAGCTCCCGCCGGAACCCGATCTGCTGGCCCAGCGTGGACGCGCCGCGCTCGTGGCCCAGCGTGGCCATGGCCACCCGCCAGCCGTCGCCCGGCGCCCCGAGCAGGTTCCCCGCCGCCGTGCGCGCGCCGTCGAAGAACACCTCGTTGAACTCGGAGGTGCCGGTGAGCTGCCTGATCGCACGTACGGTGACGCCCGGCCCGCCCATCGGCACCAGCAGGTACGACAGCCCCCGATGCCGCTGCGACCCCTCCTCGGTACGGCACAGGACGAAGCACCAGTCGGCGACGTGGGCCAGTGACGTCCACACCTTCTGCCCCGAGACGACCCACTCGCCGCCTTCGAGACGCGCCCTGGTCTGGACGTTCGCCAGGTCGGAACCGGCCTCGGGTTCGGAGTAGCCCTGGCACCACAGCTCCTCGCCGCGCTGGATCGGCGGGAGGAAACGGTCCTTCTGCTCGTCGGTGCCGAACTCCAGGATGGTCGGGCCGATCAGGCCCTCGCCGATGTGGCCGACCCGGGCGGGGGCGCCGGCCCTGGCGTACTCCTCGTAGAAGGCGACCTGGTCGTCGAGGGAGGCGGCGCGGCCGCCGTACCGCTCGGGCCAGCTCAGGCAGGTCCAGCCCGCCTCGCCGAGCCGGCGCTCCCAGGCCAGGCGCAGGTCGTGCCCCTCGTGCTCCCTGCCGGGGCCGCCGAGACCGCGGGCGTGCGCGAACTCGCCGGACAGGCTCTCCTCCAGCCAGGCGCGGGCCTCCTCACGAAGGCTCAACAAATCCCCCGTAGCCGCCCTGGAAGAAGACCAGCGGGCCGCCGTCGGCGTGCGTGTCGAGCTGCAGCACCCGGGCCACCACGATCATGTGGTCGCCCGCCGGGTGCTCGGCCTCGATCACACAGTCGATCCAGGCCAGCGCGCCTTCGAGCACCGGGTTGCCGCCGGGGGAGCCGGTCCAGGTCAGGCCGGCGAACTTGTCGCCGCCCTTGGCCGCCATCTGCGCGCAGACCGGCTGCTGGTGCTCGGCCAGAACGTTCACGGTGACGACCTTCGCGCCGCGTACCCGGGGCCAGCTCGTGCTGGTGTGGGCCACGCAGAAGGCCACCAGCGGGGGGTCGAGCGAGACCGAGGTGAAGGAGTTGGCCGCCAGGCCGCAGGGCTGGTCGTCGGCCGGGTCGAGGGCGGTGATCGCCACCACGCCGGTCGCGAACCTGCCGAGGACCTGCCGGAACCGGCGGCTGTCGAGGTGGCCGTTCCCGCTGTGCTGTGAAGGGCCGGGCGGCATGGCGGCTCCGTTGCGAGTCCTGCTGCGCTGGTAGGGCGCCGGAAGGCCGCGACAGCCGTCCGGCGCGATGAGCCGGGCAGCGTGTGTGCTCATGGGGTCCGCCTCCTCGTCACCGACTGCGCCCATCATACATACCAAGCGCTTGCTTGGACACTAGGCTTCCCCCGAAAACCCTGTCAACCCACCCCCACCCCAGCCCGCCGGCCCCCGGCCCCACCTTCGCGGGCCCTCGCTCTCGCTTCGTCCTTTGGTTGACATGGGGAAAAGGGTGGGCATAGCGTGACGGATGTGGCCAAGCGCTTGCTTGATTTCCGGGACACCACCGCCATAGCGGGAGTCGGCTACACCCCCTTCACCAAGAACTCGGGCGTCAGCACCCTCACCCTGGCCTGCCGCGCGATCCTGGCCGCCCTCGACGACGCCGGCCTCCCCCCGGACGCCGTGGACGGCCTGGCCACCCACCGCGTCGGCGACTCGGCCCCGCCCTCCCTGGTGGCCCCCGCCCTCGGCCTGCCCGACCTCGCCTGGCACCTCGACCAGTTCGGCGGCGGCAGCGTCTCGCACGCCGTCGTCGGCCAGGCCGCCCTGGCCGTGGCCACGGGGACGGCCGAGACCGTCGTCTGCTACCGCGCCGTCAACGCCCGATCCGAGTTCCGCATGGGCGGCACCGGACGCGGCGTCCCGGCGAGCCCCGAGGTCCAGTACCAGGCCCCGTACGGCTTCTTCGCCCCGCCGCAGCAGTACGCCATGTACGCCCGCGCCCACATGCTCCGGTACGGCACCAGACCCGAACACTTCGGCCGGCTGGCGGTCACCCAGCGCGCCAACGCGGTCAAGAACCCGCGGGCGCTCATGCGTACCCCCATCACGCTGGAGGACTATCTGGCCAGCAGGTGGATCGCCGAGCCGTTCCGCCTCCTGGACTGCTGCCTGGAGACCGACGGCGCCTGTGCGGTCGTCGTCACCACGGCCGAACGCGCCCGCGACCTTCGCCGCCATCCCGTCCTGATCTCGGCGGCGGCCTGGGGCGGCGGCACGTCCCACCTGTCGGGCACGGGCCCGGCCGACCCCACGGTGACCGCGGCCGCCACCCTGGCTCCCCGCCTGTACGCGCAGGCCGGCCTCGGTCCAGGCGACGTGGACGTGGCCGAGATCTACGACTGCTTCACGTACTCGGTGATCGTGCAGCTGGAGGACTACGGCTTCTGCGCCAAGGGCGAGGGCGGCCCGTACGTGGAGTCGGGGGCCACGGCCCCGGACGGCGAGCTGCCCGTGAACACCCACGGAGGCTTCCTATCGGAGGGGTACGTGCACGGCGTCAACCACATCGCCGAGGCGGCCGCCCAGCTCCGGGGCGAGGCGGGCGACCGGCAGGTGCCCGGCGCCGAGGTGGCGCTCTCGACGGCCCAGCCCGGCTACGTCCTGCCCGCCACCTCCGCCCTGATCCTCAGGAGGTCGTGACCCATGACCCGCGGTCCCCGTCCCGAGCCCGACCGCGACTCCGCCGAATGGTGGGAGCGCCTGGCGCGGGAGGGGTTCGCCGTGCAGCGCTGCGACGGCTGCGGGACCGCGCGCTTCCCGGCGCGGGCCTTCTGCCCGTCCTGCCGGGGCGAGGCGTGGCGGTGGCTGCCCGTGCCGGCCGAGGGCGTGGTGGAGAGCTGGATCGTCAACCGGCAGCCGTTCATGCCGGGCGCGGGGGAGCCGTACGTCGTGGTGATGGTCCGGCTGGACGCCGTCCCCGGCTGCCTGGTGCACGGGAACTGGCGCGGCGCCGCTCCCGAGCCGGAGCCCGGCCAGCGCGTACGGGGGGTCCGCACGCGGGTCGACGACCGGCTGACCCTGCTCGACTGGGAGCCCCTGAGCGGGGATCTGGATGCCCATTCGCCCGAGCGCACATCCTCCCGCTGATCGATCTTGGTCCGGGGTTTCGATTGGTACCGGAAATTCCCACCAGTCCCACCATTGCGAAGGTGCCCCCAGGTTGGCCCGCGAGGGTTGATGATGAAGCTGAGGCGTCAAACATGGAGGCGACCCGGACGTGGCGGCGTACGTGTGCGGTAGCGACTCGGCGACAGCCGTGACCCCGAGGTCACGACCGCTGACCCCTGCCGCCGGCCCGGGCCTGAGCCGGGTGGCGCGCAGCCCTCCGGACGCGAGGGTGGTACGGCGGCGGTACGGCGGCGGAAGAGGGTCCCTCGGAGGAAGGCGCGTCCTGGCGGGCGTGGGGGACCCGCCAGGACGCGCTTCCTGCCCCGTGAGCGGCGACGCCAGGACTCCGGCGAGGGATGGAGTCCTAGGTCGTGAGTTCGCGCACGGAGTCGGTGGGGGTGTGCGAAGGCACGTGCCGCCGGTGACGAGCGGTGATGCGTCGAGCCGAACCGATCGGGTCATCAATGGGGTGCGTGACGGGGGCGCCACCCTCCTCGTTCCAGACAAAGGATCCGTCTATGCACCACATGGTCAGTTCAGTCGGCACCGAGAGCACGGACATTCCCTTTTCCTTGCTCTGGTTCGTGTGGGAGAACCCGTCGCGTCGCAACACGTAACGCAGTGAACGAGTTGCTTCACGAGGGTCCTGCCAGGGCAGGAACGGCGTGTCCGAGTGAACCGGCAACACTTGGCCTCCACCCCCTCACCGGCCTTTAGATGGATTTGTACCAACGAATGGATGATGGGCCGGTCGAGGGGCTTCGGTCAAGGGGTTGTGGCCTGCTAGAACCAGATCGTCTAAATTGTTGGAACAAAAGGGGTGAAAGTGGCAAGGTCGGTGCTGTATCAGCAGGTGGCGGCGGAGTTGCGTCGAGCCATCTACTCGGGTGTCCTCGGCCCCGGGGCACAGCTGCCGACCGAGGCGCAGCTCATGGAAGACCACGGGGTGAGCAGGAACACCGTCAGGCTGGCCCTCGGGGAGCTCGTGAACGAGGGGCTGGTCACGCGTACGCCGCGGCGTGGCACGGTGGTCCGCGACCGCAGGCCGCTGCTCATCTACCCGCAGCGCGAGCTGGAGCCGCAGCCCACCGGTGAACTGAAGGAGGCCTTCGCCTACGCCGTTGCGCAGGAAGGCCGGGCGCCCAGCCAGTACATTGAAGTGCTGACGGTTTCTCCCGTCGAGGAGATCGCCAGCAGGCTGGAACTGGCGGACGGGGAGTTGGCGGTCGTGCGCCGCCGTCTGCGATTCGTCGACGGCCAGCCGTACAACACCAACGACTCCTACTTCCCCCGTGACCTGGTCGCCGATTCCGAGATCGCCAGGCCCGGAGACATCGCACGAGGGGCGAACAGGGTCCTGGAAGAACTGGGCCATGCGCAGATACGCGTCGTGGACGACATCTGGGCCCGCATGCCCAACCAGGAGGAGGCCGAACGCCTCCAACTCGAACTCGGCACACCAGTCATGGTGTACGTCCGGGTCGGGTACGACGGGGCCGACATGCCCGTGCGTGTCGCTGTGTCGGTGCTGCCCGCCGACAAACATCTGATCAGATACGAGCTCGATCGTCGCCGCTGACGGGCTCGGTTGAAGGGGTGATCCCGCCGGCCGGGCGCAGCGAGAAAGCCGCCTCGCTGGCCTAGGGGAGTCGTGCATACTCCCCTAAATCGCCATTTATCCATATATATCGGGTTGAGGACCCATTTCGCCCCTGCGCGACATCGCGCCATCACGCTCTGTGTCGGCATGGGCACCCTACGCATCGAAGGGCTGTATTATGCACACAAACACCCTCCTTCACCCGCTCGCACTCCGGCGCGCGGAGCCCGCGGACCTTCCCGGCGTACTCAGGCTTCTCGCGGACACCGCCGAGTGGCTCTTCACGCAGGGAGTGCGGCAGTGGCCGCGGCAGGGATTCGGCCCCGAGCGGATCGAGCCGCTCATCGAGGAGCGGGTCCTGTACCTGCTCGACGACGAGCTCCGCTATCTCGACCCCGACGTCCAGGCCCCGCCCGTGGCCACCATCGCCATCGACGGCAACGCCGATCCGGAGTTCTGGACCCCGGCCGACGACCCGGGGGCCGCGCTGTACGTCCACAAGCTGGCCGTGGCGCGGCCGTGGTCCGGCAGCGGGCTCGGCGACGCGCTCCTCGACTGGGCCTGCTCGTCGGCCCGTTCCGCCGGGCTGCCCTGGCTCCGGCTCGACTGCGCCAAGGCCAACCCGCGGCTGCAGGAGTACTACCGCATGCGCGGCTTCCGGCACGTCCGTACGGTGGACCTGCCGCACCGCTCGTCCGGGGCCCTGTTCCAGCGGCCGTCGCGGGACCTGTCCACGACGGCCTTCCGTGACCTGACGGTCGCGGAGCTGATCAGCGCCTAGCGAACCCCCTGGCCGGATCCGGTCCGGAAGGGGGCCGGGTCCGGCCGCCCGCAGGAACCGCCGCCGGGCCTGCTCGTCGGTCCTCCGGCCAGTCGAGGGGGCCAAGATCATACCGCAAGGGTCCCAATGGGCACGTGCGTTTCCGGCGCAAGTGGACAGAGCACCATATAACCTCTCCTCCATGACCGGATCCCTCCTTGAGGTGATCGCGCTGAACGTGCGCGACGCCGTGGCCGCCGAGCAGGGCGGCGCCGACCGCCTGGAGGTCGTCGCCGACATGGCGGCCGACGGGCTCACCCCCGCACCGGAGACGGTCGCCGCGATCGCCGCGGAGTGCCCCCTGCCCCAGATGGTGATGCTCCGCCGCGAGGCCGGCTTCACCGCCGACCCCGACGTCCTGGACCGGCTGCGCCGCGACGCCAAGGCGCTCGCGCAGGCGGGCGCGGCCGGGTTCGTGTTCGGCTTCCTGGACGGCGCGGGCGTGGTCGATCTGGCGGCCACCGAGGCCCTCATCCACGCCGTCTCGCCGCTCCCGTGGACCTTCCACCGCGCGGTGGACCACGCCGCCGACGTGCAGGCGTCCTGGCGGGCCGTGCGGCTGCTGCCCAACCTGGCGACCGTGCTCACCTCCGGTTCCCCCCAGGGGGTCGGCGCGGGGCTGCCGACGCTGAAGTCCAGGGCCGAGGCCGGCGACGGGTCGATCATCCTGGCCGGCGGCGGGCTCAAGCCCGCCCATGTGCCCGACCTGCTGGACTACGGCATCCGCGCCTTCCACGTGGGCTCGGCCGTACGGGCGAGCTGGTCGGACCCGGTCGAGTGGCGGCTGGTCCGGCAGTGGCGCTCCCTGGTCGAGCGCGACTGAGTCCTCAGGGGCCCCGGGGTCAGGTGGACAGGGCCGCGTCGGCGCGGCGGAGGGCGGCGGCCAGCGCCTTGACGGTGGCGGGTTCGTCCATGACGCCGCCCCCGGAGGCCCGCCGCTCCTCCCAGGCCCGTACGCGCTCCCGGTAGGAGTCGTAGCGGGCCAGGTGGAAGGCGTAGACGGTGGCGAACCTGCTCACGAGCTGGGCCGGATGCATGTCCCAGCCCTGGTGGAAGCCGTGGGCCAGCGAATGGCCGACCAGCCGGGCGTGCCGGCCCCACAGGGCGTGGACGTCCTCGGCCCGGTCGGAGGCGGGCGCGGCGGCCAGCGAGCCGTCGGACAGCTCGACGCCGGTGCCCGCGAACGCCGTCTGCATGACGTGCCTGGCGTGGTCGCAGGCCGGATGGTCGAGCCGCTGCTCGTGCGGCGGCAGGCCGATGGCGGCGGTGTAGTCGAACACGCCGAAGTGCGCCGCGGCCAGCCGCCCGCCGAGCGATCCGGGCAGTTCGGGCCGCAGGAAGGGCAACGTCTGCGGCGCCTCGACCTGCATCTCGAAGCGCAGCCCGGACAGGCCGAGCCGCGCCTCCAGCCGGTCAAGGACGCCCGCGAACTGTCCGAGGTACTCCTCCATGAGCACCTTCGGGAACGTCACCGTGAACCCCGCCGGCAGCTCGCCCGCCCGCTCCAGCACCCCGGTCAGGAAGCCGCCGAGCGTGCGCACCGACCTCGCCGGGTCGCCGTCGGCGAACGACTTGACCCGCAGCCCCCACCGGCGCGGCAGGGTGCCGGCGGCGTGCAGGTCGGCCACGGCCCGCGCGGCCCGCTCGGCGTGCCCGTCCTCCTCCTCGTACGGGCGCACGCCGTAGCCGTCCTCGAAGTCGATCCGCAGGTCCTCGACCGGCTCGCGGTCCAGCTTGCCGAGCACCCGGTCGCGCACGTCGGGAGCGAACGCCTCAAGATGGTCCTTGGCCAGCGAGAACGCCTGCCCGCCCCACTCGGCGACGGTCGAGGCGGAGAAGCGGTCGGCGGGCACGTAGACGGTGTGGACCGGCTGCCAGCCCGGCTCGGCCACGGGGTAGCGGGCCTGCTGGACCGCGTGGACCTCGGCGAAGCCGGGCACGGGCTCATCGTTCACGTACGGGCTCATTCCAGGTGGGCGCAGGCGCGGAGCATGGTGTCGACACCGACCAGTTTGACGCGTTCGCCCCGGCCGAGCGATGCGGCCAGCTCACCCTCGGCCCGTTCGATGGCCAGCCAGTCGTCGTAGGTCACCGGCCGCACGCCGCGCTCCGCCAGCAGCGAGTCGACCGGCGGTCGCGACACCCGCGCGCCGCCCTCCGGGGACTCGCCCTCCAGGTCGGCCAGCAGCGTGCGGACCGTCTCGGCGGCGTCGGACTTGTTGGTGCCGATGACGCCGGTCGGGCCGCGCTTGAGCCAGCCCGCCACGTACTCGCGCGGGCGCACCCGGCCGGCCTCGTTGGGCACGGTCATCGTCCGCTCGGAGAACGGCACGCCGGGCAGCGGGACGCTCTGGTAGCCGACCGAGCGCAGGACCATGCCGACGGGCAGCGTCTCGTACTCGCCGGTGCCGACGACGCGGCCCTCCTCCGACAGGCGGGTGCGTTCCAGCCGCAGCCCCTCGACCCGGTCGGCGCCCAGGATCTCCACCGGCCGCAGCCAGAAGCGCACGTCGAGGCGGCGCGGCCGGCCCACCGGCTCGCGACCGGCCCACGACTGCAGGACCTTGATGTTGCCCTGGACCTGACGCGGGAAGTCGGCGCCGAGGACGGCCGCCTCGTCCGGGCGCACGCAGACGTCGGCGTTGGCCAGCTCGCCCAGTTCGCGCAGCTCCTTCAGGGTGAACTTGGCGTGCTCGGGCCCGCGCCTGCCGACCATGTGGATCGCCTTGACCTGGCTCTGGCTCAGGCGGTCGAGGACGTCGTGCGGCACGTCGGTGTGCCGTAGCTCCTCGGCGGTCTTGGCCAGCACCCGGACGACGTCGACGGCCACGTTGCCGACCCCGATCACCGCGACCTCGGAGCTGTCGAGCGTGAAGCGGCCGGGATCGACGTCGGGGTGGCCGCAGTACCAGTTGACGAAGTCGGTGGCCGCCACGCTGCCCGGCAGGTCCTCGCCGGGGATGCCGAGCCGCCGGTCGACCATCGCGCCCGTGCAGTAGACGACCGCGTCGTAGACGCCGAGCAGGTCCTCGACGGAGAGGTGGTCGCCCAGGGTGACGCCGCCGAGGAAGCGCACCTGGGGCAGTTCGAGCACCCTGCGCAGGTAGTTAGCGATCGACTTGATCGAGGTGTGGTCGGGCGCCACGCCGTACCTGACCAGCCCGTACGGCGTGGGCAGCCGTTCCAGGACGTCGACCTGGACGGGCTCGCCCGACTGTTTGACCAGTGCCTCGGCGGTGTAGATCCCGGCCGGGCCCGACCCGATGACCGCCACGTGCAACGCCACGCTGCCTCCTCATGCCGGTGAAGGTGCGACGCGGAGGACGCGTCCCTAGAGGTGCAACCGGCCCGTGTGCTCGATGTATCCCCGGTCGCCCGCGCGGATGAACCCGCGCGGATGAACCCGTCTCCCGTGAATACCGTCCCATCCGGATTCTCACCCACGCGGCCGCTCGTGGCAGCCCCTGAAACGCCGCTATCCGGGGACGGCCCGTAAACGCAGGGCGAGCTTGTCGATCTTGCCGTTGACGTTGACGGGCAGCGCGTCCACCACCTCGATGCGCGTGGGCACCTTGTAGTTGGACATGTTGGCCTTCGCCCAGGCCAGCAGCGCGGCGGCGGTGACGCGGGCGTCCGGCCGGGGCACCACGTACGCCACGCCGGCCTCGCCGGAGACCGCGTCCGGCACGCCGACCACGGCGGCCTGGGCCAGCGAGCCCTCGCGCAGCAGGAGCGCCTCGACCTCGGCGGGGGAGACGTTGAACCCGTTGACGATGTAGAGCTCCTTCTTCCTGTCCACGATGGCGAGGTTGCCCGCCTCGTCCAGCACGCCGACGTCGCCGGTGTGCAGCCAGCCGTCGGCGTCGATCACCTCGGCCGTCCTGGCGGGCTCGTCCCAGTAGCCGCGCATGACGCCGTAGCCGCGTTGCAGGATCTCGCCGCGCGTGCCGGGCGCGACCTGCCTGCCGTCGTCGTCCACGATCCTGATCTCGATGCCGGGGACGGCCCTGCCGGTGGTGTTCGCGACGACGTCGATGGGGTCGCCGGCCCGCGTCATGGACACGACCGTGCCCTCCATCAGCCCGTACGCGTTGATCATCCGTTCCAGGCCGACCCGCTCGACCAGCCGGGTGATCAGCGTGGCGGGCACGGACGCGGCCCCGCAGATGGCCACCCGCAGCGAGGAGACGTCCCGGTCGGCGCGGTCCAGCTCGTCCAGGATCCGGGCGAACAGGGTGGGCGGCCCGGCCAGGATAGTCACCCGCTCGGAGGAGATCAGCGACATCAGGGCGTCCGGCGAGAAGGACGGGATCGGCAACATCGTGGCCCGGCGCAGCACGCAGGCGACGAGCCCGGCGTTCAGCCCGAACCCGTGGTTGAAGGGCGCGATCACCGGATAGCGGTCGTGCTCGTCCAGCGTGACGATCTCCGCCCAGTCCCAGTAGCCGCGCAGGACCTGGGCGTGGTCGAGCATCACGCCCTTGGGCGTGCCCGTGGTGCCGGACGTGGACATGATCTCGCACAGGTCGCCGGGGCCGACCCCGAGCGCCCGTTCCTCGCCCGTCCGTACGCCCACCCCGCCCGCGTCCAGGTCGCCGGCCGTGCGGACGGTCACCCGGCCGTCCAGGGGCGGCAGCAGGCCGGCGAGCGGCGGATCGCCGACGATCACCACCTTCACCCCGGTACGGGCGATCAGCTCCGCCGCCTCGATGCCCTTGTACCGCGACGACAACGGCACGAGCACGGCCCCCGCGTCCCAGACGCCGAACGCGTGCCGCACCCAGGACGCCGAGTTCGAGCCCCAGATCGCCACCCGGTCGCCGGGCCCGACGCCGAGGGCGATCAGCCCGCGGGCCACCTCGGCGGCTCCCGCCCTGAGTTCCGACAGCGTGACGGGGACGCCGCCCTCGACGACCGCGATGGTGCCGGGATGGCGTTCGGCCTGGTCGCGCAGCATGCGGGGGAGCGTCCCCCAGTCGGGCATCGATGCCATCGGCTACTCCGTCGCGCTAGCTGAGGAGGGCTCTGTCCCGGCCGAGATGGTGGCCGCGCCGGTCGTCCACCGTGCCGGGCAGCGTGCCGGGGACGGGGGTCTCCAGGACGTCCTGGGCGATCCGCACGTCGATCGAGATCGGGGTCAGGGCCCGTACGGCCTGCTCGATCCTCGACCGCCACATGGGGTTCCTGATCAGGCTCTCCCGGCCGAACGACACGGTCAGGGCGGCGGCGTCCAGGGTGCCCTGGCGTTCGACCGACAGCTCCCAGCCGGTCACGCCGTCGACTTTCGACAGCGCCTTCTCGACCCGCGGCAACGCCAGCCACACGCCTCTGACCAGCACGTGGTCCCCCACGGTGTGCGCGGGCGCGGGCAGCTCGGAGCCGTCGGCCCTGGCCACCAGGCCGGTCCTGAGCACGGCGTCGCCCAGCGTCGGGTGCCCGGACGGCATGACGACCAGCTCGGCCAGCGCGGCCTCCTGACCGGCCCGGTCGTCCTTGGTCGGCGAGGCCAGGCCCAGCACGCCGTCCGCGAGTGGGGTGAGGGGCGCGTCCTCGGCGGTCCTGTACGCGAGCGCGCCGCCGCTGAACGGGCTGGCCAGCACCTCCGTGACCGCGCAGCCGAACTCGCCCGCCAGGTGCCCCATCGTGCGCTTGGAGGCGATCTCGCCGGTCAGGACGATGTGTTCGAGCCCGAGGTCGAGCGGGTCGAGGAGGAACTCCAGATGCAGGCGGGCCAGCAGGTCCATCGCGCCCGTCGGGGTGCTGACCAGCGTGGTCGCGCCGAGCGCGGTCAGCGCGTGGTGCAGGCGCATGCGGCCGCGCGGTCCGACCGCGGCGGCGGCCCGCGCGACGTCCGCGGCGGCGGCGGCCCACAGCGCGCCCGCCGGTTCGGCGAGCGCCACCACGACCCGGTCGCGTCCGCCGACCCCGGCCGCGCGCAGCGCCGCCCCGGTGAGCCCGGTCGCGGCCTCCCGCGGGCCGGCCGGGAACACGCTGGAGAGGTCGGGCGCCACGAACAGCAGGCCTTCGGCGGAGCGTCCGGCCGCGGCGAGGTCGTCGCGGGTCAGCCAGCGGGCGGCCGTCAACGGGCCACCTCGTCCATGAACAGCGTCATCGACTCGCAGACCCTCTCGTGGGCCAGCCCGCCGACCTGCGCCTGGATGATCAGATCCGTGGCGCCCGCCTCGGCGATCCTGGCCAGGGCCTTGCGCGAGCCCTCCACGTCGTCCACCACGACCATGAGGTGCTCGCGCAGCGTGGCCATGGCCTCCTCCGGCGGCATCCCGGCGGCGAGCTGGCCCAGCACGCGGTGGGTGGCGTGCCGGGCGTCGTAGTAGTCGGGCGGGGTGACCAGGTTGACCTGGCGGCGGATGTACCACAGGACGGCGTCGGCGGCGGTGGCGGTGGCCTCGTCCCGGGTGGGGGCGGCGAACCAGGGGATCATCAGGGCGATCCGCCGGGAGTCGGGATCGAAGCCGCTCTCGGCCAGGCAGTCCCGATATCTCGTGATGTCGGCGGCGACGTCGTCGATGCCCTTGAGCATCGTCATGCCGAGCAGGTTGTAGCCGTGCCGGGCGGCGGCCAGGTAGCCCTCCAGCGAGGTGGAGGCCACCCACACGGGCGGGTGCGGCTCCTGGGCCGGACGCGGGTAGACGGCCACGTCGGGGATCTCGAAGAACTCGTTCGACCTGCTGACCGGCTCGCCGTCGGCGCGCCAGATGGCCAGGGTGGCCTCCAGCGAGTCCTCCCAGATCTGCCGCGACTTCTCGAACGGCCGCTGGAACGCCTGGTACTCCAACGGGGAGGCGCCGCGTCCCGTGCCGAACTCGACCCGGCCGCCGCTCAGCACGTCGAGGGTGGCGACCCGCTCGGCGGTGCGGATGGGAGACTGGAAGGGCAGCAGCATCACGCCGAGCCCGAGGTGGATGCGCTCGGTGCGCTGGGAGATGGCCGCGAGGACCAGGTCGGGGGCGGAGGAGTGGGAGAAGCCCCTGGTGAAGTGGTGCTCGACGAACCAGGCCGTGTCGAACCCCAGCCGATCGCCGAGGACGACCTGCTCGATCACGTTCTGGAACGCCTGTCGCTCGACCTCGCGGGTGCGGCCGCGTACCTCCAGTTCGTACCCCAGGCTGATCCGTAGGGACGTCATCGCGCCTCCGGCGAAAGTAGTGAACCAAGCGCTCGCTTGGTAGAGACTATCAGGGCCGAAGACTTGCGGGAAGGGCGCGCCGCCGATCAGAGTGGTTGCTCGTGAGGCGAAAGCGCGCGCTGCGGCGGTCGAAGGACGGCACGTTCCACGACCATGGCGACGACGATCCCTCACTCTCCGGCGCGCGCGGTTACGAGGCGTTCGGCCGGGTGATGGCCGCCCTCGCGACCGAGGCCGACTTCATCGAGTCCTGCCGTGACCTGACGTGGTGGCGCGGCGCCGACCGGAGCTGGCACATCGAGTGGCGCGACGGGCCGTACGCCTCGGAGGTGGCCGCGCTGCTCGCCGAGCAGGCGGGCGACGACGGCGAGGCGCCGCCCACGGCCGCCGGCCACGCGGGCGCGGGCTCGGCGGTGCTGGAGGTGATGGGCGTGCGGTTCGAGCTGCGCGCGATCGACCCCATGGGCCGGGCGCGGGTGCGCGCGCGTCCCGGGTTGTGGCGCCTGGCCGAGGCCCTCGACACCACCCGCCGCACCAACACCCGCCATCCGTGGGAGGAACTGCTCGGCGGCTGAGCCGCGCTACGCCTGGCCGAAGACGTGCGGGGCCAGGCGGGCGCGGTGCGCCTGCGGCGGGCAGAGGAGCTGGGCGTCGGACGCGGCCCGCTTGAGATACCGGTGCGCGGGATGTTCCCAGGTCACCCCGATCCCGCCGTGCACCTGGATGTTCTCGCCCGCCGCCGTCAAAAACGCCTCCGCGCAGTACGACCCCGCGACGGCGGCGAAGACGTCCGACTGTGTTGCCGACTGTGTTGCCGACTGTGCTGACGGCTCTGCCGCCGACTCCGCTGTCGACTGTGCCGCCGCGCGTGCCGCCGAGCGGGCGGACTCCACGAGCAGCAGCACGTCGGCCAGCTTGTGCTTGATCGCCTGGAACGAGCCGATCGGCCGGCCGAACTGCCGCCGCGACCGCGCGTACTCGGTGGCCATCTCCAGGCAGCGCGCCGCGCCGCCGGTCTGTTCAGCCGCCAGCGCCGCGATCCCGAGGTCCCGTACGCGGGCCCACGACGTCCCCGGGCCCAGCCGCCGCGCGGGCGCGCGGTCGAAGACGAGGGAGACCAACGGCCGGGTCTCGTCCATGGTCGGGTACGCCGCCCGCCGCGTCGGCACGGCCTCCACCAGGTGTCCGCCGGCGTAGGCGAGCACGACCTCGCCCTCCAGCGCGTACGGCACCGCCCCCGAGAGCCGGTCGTCCGCCAGCAGCAGGTCCCCGTCGCCCGGGAGCACGACGGTCGCCGTCGCCGCCCCCGAGGCCAGCTCCGGCAGCAGCCGCGCCCGCGCCCGGTCGTCCCCGTCGGCCATGAGCGCGCCGACGGCCATCACGGCCGACTGCAGGAACGGGTGGGGTGACAGCGCGCGTCCCAGCTCCTCGGCCACGGCCGCCGTCTCCTGCGGGCCGCAGCCCGCGCCGCCGTACCGCTCGGGCACGAGCAGCCCCGCCGCGCCCACGTCGCGCGCGAACGCCTGCCACGTCGCGTCCGGCCGGTCGGCGAGGTAGGCGCGGACGACGGCGCCGAGCTCATCGGAGAGTGTCACCCGAGCATCTTAAACCAAGCGATTGCTTGTCTTAGATACGGATGTCCGAAATTTGCCTTTTTTGGATGGATACATAATCTGGATGCGGTCATCCCTAGACATTTCCGGGGGAGGGATTTGACCAGGGGATGAAGATGAACCGCACCGCGACCGAGTACGCCGACTTCGCCGAATGCGACCGGCGTCTGCGCCGCATGGAACACCACGTGCTGGCGGCCTTCCTGGCCGGACTGGCCGTGGGCCTGATCGGCATGCTCACCGCCGGCAAGGGCCCGGCCTGGCTCGGCCAGCTCTACGACCCGTACGCCTACCTGACCCTCGCGCTGGTCGTGGGCGCCACCGCGTCGGGGTTCGGCTGGGCGCTGCTGACCACGTTCCTGGCGGCGGTGTCCACCCTGGTCGCGGCCATGGGCGCGGGCGCGCTGCGCGGTGTGGACGGCTTCGACATCATCGGCGGCGGCGTCGCCGGGCTGAACTGGACGGTCGGCCTGCTCGTCGGCCTCGGCCTGCTCGCCTACGTCACCCGCAGGAGGGACGCCTGGGGCGACCTGGCCGCGGGCGCGATCGGCGCCCTGCTGATCGCCGACGTCGTCGACCGCGCGACCCCCGGGTTCATCGACAGCGAGCCGGCGTTCTGGCCGGGACCCGCCACGGTGGTCGCGCTGCTGGCCGTCGCCCTGGTCGCGGTGCTGCGCAGGAACAGGCGGGCACGCGTGCGCGCGCTGGCCGTCTCGGCCGTCTTCGCGGGCCTGTTCTCGGTCGGCCTGGCCGTCCTGGTGGGCGGCTGGCTCCCCCTCTCGGCCTGACCGGACGCCCCGGCGATCCCGCCCCTCAGCCGGACGCGCCGGTTAACGCCGAGCGGCAGAGCTCCCCGAGTCGATAGCCTGTAGTCCTTCACATCCAGGCCCGAGCAAGGAGTAGCCGTGTTGCTGCGTATGTCGTCGTTGTTTCTTCGCACCCTGCGGGACGACCCGGCAGACGCGGAAGTGCCGAGCCACAAGCTCCTCGTCCGCGCCGGCTACGTCCGCCGCGTGGCGCCCGGCATCTACTCGTGGCTGCCCCTCGGCAAGCTGGTGCTGGAGAACGTCACCAGGATCGTCCGCGAGGAGATGAACCGGATGGGCGGTCAGGAGGTTCTCTTCCCCGCCCTGCTGCCCCGCGAGTACTACGAGGCCACCGGCCGCTGGACCGAGTACGGCGACACCCTGTTCCGGCTCCAGGACCGCAAGGGCGCCGACTACCTCCTCGGCCCCACGCACGAGGAGCTCTTCACCGACATGGTCAAGGGCGAATACTCCTCGTACAAGGACTACCCGGTCACGCTCTACCAGATCCAGACCAAATACCGCGACGAGGCCCGGCCCAGGGCCGGCATCCTGCGCGGCCGCGAGTTCCTGATGAAGGACTCCTACTCCTTCGACCTCGACGACGACGGCCTCAAGCGCTCCTACGAGCAGCACCGCGAGACCTACATCCGCACGTTCGACCGGCTCGGCATCGAGTACAAGATCGTGTTCGCCACCTCGGGCGCGATGGGCGGCTCGGCCTCCGAGGAGTTCCTGGCGCCGACCCCCACCGGCGAGGACACGTTCGTGGCCTGCCACTCCTGCGGCTACGCCGCCAACGCCGAGGCCGTCACCACCACCGCGCCGGCCGTCCGCGACCTCGACGGCGCCGCGCCGATGCGGGTCCTCGACACGCCCGACACCCCGACCATCGACTCCCTGGTGTCCTACGTCAACGAGCGCCACGGCCTGTCCGTCACCGCCGCCGACACGCTGAAGAACGTCGTCGTCAAGGTCACGACCCCCGGCTCCGGCAAGGTCGAGACGCTGATCATCGGCGTGCCGGGTGACCGCGAGGTCGACTTCAAGCGCCTGGAGGCCGCGCTCGTGCCCGGCGAGCCCGCCATCTTCGAGGCCGCCGACTTCGCCGCCCACCCCGGTCTCGTACGCGGCTACATCGGCCCGCAGATCCTGCGCGAGCTCGGCATCCGCTACCTCGTCGACCCCCGCGTCGTCACCGGTACCTCCTGGGTCACCGGCGCCAACGAGCCCGGCAAGCACGCCGCCGACGTGGTCGCCGGGCGCGACTTCGTCCCCGACG
Organism: Nonomuraea sp. NPDC052265; assembly: GCF_044547985.1. Taxonomy (NCBI): domain Bacteria; kingdom Bacillati; phylum Actinomycetota; class Actinomycetes; order Streptosporangiales; family Streptosporangiaceae; genus Nonomuraea; species Nonomuraea sp. NPDC052265. Next base: position 42,498 of record NZ_JBIUBJ010000019.1, on the reverse strand, counting down.
GCACGATCGAGGCCGCCGAGGTGCGCGTGGGCGACCCCTGCCCCCGCTGCGGCTCCCCGCTGTCCATCGACCGCGGCATCGAGATCGGCCACATCTTCCAGCTCGGCCGCAAGTACGCCGACGCCGCCGGCCTCGACGCCCTCGGCCCCGACGGCAAGCCCGTCCGCATCACCATGGGCTCGTACGGCATCGGCGTCTCCAGGGCCGTGGCCGTCATCGCCGAGCAGGCCCACGACCAGCTCGGCCTGGTGTGGCCGCGCGAGGTCGCGCCCGCCGACGTGCACATCGTCGGCACCGGCAAGGAGAACCAGGTCGAGGCCGCCCTTGAGCTGGCCGGTGAGCTGGAGGCCCAGGGCCTGCGGGTGCTCGTCGACGACCGCGCCCAGGTCTCGCCGGGCGTCAAGTTCAAGGACGCCGAGCTGCTGGGGCTCCCGACGATCGTGGTGATCGGGCGCGGGCTCTCGCAGGGCGTCATCGAGCTGCGCGACCGGGTGACCGGCGTCAAGGAGGAGATCCCCCTCGCCGAGGCCGCCACGCGCATCCTGGCCGCCTGCCGCTGACGCGCCCGCCGCGGGGCCGGGCCACTGTCCCGGCCCCCGTGGCGCGGTCAGCCGCCGGAGCGTGAGGGTGACGGCGTGGGAGGCGGGCCGCTGCCCGGCATGCCGGGGAAGGCCGCGGGCGGAGACGGCTGGAAGGCGTAGGCGCGGGTCGCCGACTCCTGCATGGCCAGCGCGGCGTATTTGCGCAGCGCCGCGTCGCGGGCGGCGGCCAGCTCCAGATAGGCGGCCGTGACGCCGTTCTCCACCTGTGCCGCCAGCCGGGCGGCCTGCGCGCCGCCGGTGGGCACGTACGGCAGCGCGTAGGAGGGCTGCGACTCGCTCGGCCTGCCCCCGCGGCTGGTGATCAGGTTGCGGAGCTGGTCGCGGTGGGCCCGGTGGGCGTCGTACGCGGCGCCGGTCAGGTCGCGCAGGGCGCCGGTCGTACGCGCCCCCAGGAGCCCGTAGGCGAACACGGCGGCGTGCTCGGCGGCCAGAGCCTTGCGCAGCTTCTCGATGTCGTCCCCGTCCATCACGACCCCGTTCACGACGACTTCGGCAGTGACACGGCGTGGACCGCCTCGCACGCCCCGATGCTGGCGATGAGCTGGGCCACACCGGGGGACAGGCCGGCGAGCTGACGGGGGCGCTGCGCGGCGGCCCGGCGCTCGACGTCCCGCAGCCGCGACAGCGAGGGCTTGGGGGACTTCGACGGCGTGGCGCCGGGCGAAGCGCTCGGCGAAACCGGCGAGGAGGGGGCCGGCGAGGAGGCGGGTGGCGCGCCCGCGGGCAGGTATTTGCGCAGCTCGGCCAGGTGCGCCTGGTGGCGGGCGCGGAAGGGCTCCAGGGACTCGGCGCCGCCCGCGATCAGCGCCGAGTAGAGGGCGACCGTGCGTTCCTTGTCGGCGATCACCTGCCGCAGCAGGACGGTCTCGGGCGAGTCGGGCTCCGGAGCGGCGGGCTCGGCCGGGCCTGAGGCGCTGCAGGCCGTCAGGGCGGCCGCTCCGCCCGCCAGCACGGTTCGCCTGGAGAGGTGACGCGGGCGCACGGGCTTGGACCTCCGGTGACTACGGACCCGGTGACGACGGACCCCGCTGACCGGGGTGCCGCCGGAGACGGCTCCAGGTGACTGCGGGCGCAGATAGCATCGTACGGGCTGGTGCCCGGGATCGCCGTCAGGCGACGCTCCGCCACTCGACCACGACGAGTGGCGCTCTCTTCGTGCCTCCGTACAGATAGGGTGTCAACTGTCGTCGCTGGCTGCGCAGCCAGACGGCGGAGAGCCAGTGGCGAGGTCCGCCCGGCTGAGACATGACAATAGGGGAGGTCGATATGGGCAGCGCATCATCCCGCGACCACCTGATGAAGCTCCTGGAGCCTGTGGTCGCCGCGGAGGGCCTCGATCTGGAGGACGTCACGGTCACCCAGGCCGGCAAGAGGCGGTTGCTGCGCGTGATCGTCGATCGCGACGGCGGCGTGAGCCTCGACGACATCGCCGACGTGAGCCAGGCCGTCTCCACCGCGCTCGACGAGGACGACGTGATGGGGCAGTCCGCCTACACGCTTGAGGTCTCCTCACCGGGCGTCGACCGTCCGCTCACCGAGCCGCGCCACTGGCGCCGTGCCGCCAAGCGGCTGGTGAAGGCCGAGACGAGAGACGGCGCCGTGGTGGAGGGCCGCATCCTGGCGGCGGACGAGAGCGGCGTCGACCTCGACGTCGCCGGCTCCGCGCGCCGGCTCGATTATCAGGACCTGACCCGGGGCCGGGTGCAGGTGGAGTTCCGCCGGATCGACGACGTCGACGGCGACGAAGGCTAAGGGGGAAGCCTCGTGGACATCGACATGAGCGTCCTGCGCAGCCTGGAGCGGGAGAAGGACATCTCCTTCGACCTGGTCGTCAAGGCGATCGAGGACGCGCTGCTGATCGCCTACATCCGCACCGAGGGCGCGGCGCCCAAGGCACGCGCCCAGCTCGACCGCGGCAGCGGCCACGTCACGATCTGGGCGGCCGAGCTCGACGACGAGGGCGGCGTCGTCAGGGAGTTCGACGACACTCCGGGCAACTTCAGCCGGATCGCCGCGACCACCGCCAAGCAGGTCATCCTGCAGCAGCTCCGCGACGCCGAGGACGAGATCAACTTCGGCGAGTTCGCCAGCCGCGAGGGCGAGCTGGTCTCGGGCGTGATCCAGCAGGGCAAGGACCCGCGCGTGGTGCTGGTCGACCTCGGCAAGATCGAGGCCATCCTGCCGCACGCCGAGCAGGTCCCCGGCGAGGACTACGTGCACGGCGAGCGCATCCGCGCCTACGTGGTGCAGGTGAAGAAGGGCCACAAGGGGCCATCGGTGACGTTGTCGCGCACCCACCCCGGCCTGGTCAAGAAGCTCTTCGCGCTGGAGGTGCCCGAGATCGCCGACGGCACCGTGGAGATCGCCGCGGTGGCCCGCGAGGCCGGCCACCGTACGAAGATCGCGGTCCGGTCGCGCAAGCCGGGCGTCAACGCCAAGGGCGCCTGCATCGGCCCGATGGGCTCGCGCGTCCGCAACGTGATGACCGAGCTGCACGGCGAGAAGATCGACATCATCGACTGGTCCGAGGACCCCGGCGACTTCGTGGGGAATGCGCTGTCACCGGCACGTGTTTCCCATGTCGAGGTGCTCGATCTCGAAGGACGGGTCGCAAGGGTGACGGTCCCCGATTACCAGCTTTCGCTGGCCATCGGTAAGGAAGGGCAGAACGCCCGGCTTGCCGCCAGGCTCACCGGATGGCGCATTGACATCCGGCCTGACACACAAGCCGAGGATGCTGCCGGTTCCGTAGATGCGTCAACACGGTAAGCTGGAATATGGTGGCCACGCGGCCCCACAGCGCACCTGTGTGGGCTGCAGGGTTCGCACGGCTAAGTCCGAGCTGCTCCGTCTGGTGCGGATCGAGGACCATGTGGTCCCTGATCTGCGAGGACGGCTTTCTGGCCGCGGTGCATCGCTGCATCCGTCCTTGAGCTGTCTGGAGCTCGCCGAGCGCCGCCGAGCGTTCCCGCGCGCGTTCCGCGTGCCGGGGCCGCTTGACGTCGCAGGTGTGCGGGCACACCTGGAGGGAGAATCACGAAATGTCATGTAGGACGCCGAGTTGATGGGCGGAGTCAGATTGCTATGAGCGCCTGATGAGCACGCGGCGATGAAGACGTCAAGTTAACGACGGTCCGGACGGCACAGCCAGCCTCCCGGGCCGAGTAAGGGAGTGCAGTGGCGAAGGTCCGGGTATACGAGCTCGCTAAGGAGTTCGGCGTAGAGAGCAAGGTCGTCATGGCCAAGCTCCAAGAGATGGGGGAGTTCGTCCGTTCGGCGTCCTCGACCATCGAGGCGCCGGTGGTCCGCAGGCTCACCGAAGCTCTGGGCGCATCGAAGGGTGGGCCCTCCAGGGGCGGCGGTTCGTCGTCCAACAGGCCGCAGCCACCCAAGGCTGCGCCCCGTCCGGCCGAACAGCAGGCCGGCAACGGCGCCGCGGAGGCGCCGACCCCAACTACTCCGCGTCCAGGCCCGGCTCCGAGGCCCGGCCCGCGTCCCAGCCCGGCGACCGGCGCTCAGCCGCGTCCACCGGTGCCTATGCCCCACCAGCCGCAACAGCAGCCCGAGGCGGCGCGCGGCGAGACCTCCGGGGCTCCGCAGGCCCGCTTCGAGAGCGCGGCCGGTTCCGGCGCGCCCACCCGTCCGACTCCGGGGCCGCGTCCGGGTCCCGCCGCCCGTCCGGGTCCCAAGCCCGGTCCGGCGCCTCGTCCCGGGCAGCCTTCCGGTGGCGGCGGCGGTCAGCAGCAGGCTCCGCGTCCGGGTGCGCCCGCAGGCGGCGGCCCGCGTCCGGGTCCCGGTCCCAAGCCGGGTCCGCGTGGCCCGCGTCCGGGTAACAACCCGTTCTCGTCCAACGCCAGCGGCATGGGCCAGTCCCGTCCGCCGCGTCCCGGCGGCAACCGCGACGGTGGCGGCCCCGGTCAGCGTGAGCGTCGTGAGGGTCCGCCGCGTGACGGCGCGGCCCCCCGTCCGCCACGTCCCGGTGGCGAGGCCGGTCCGCGTCCCGCGGGTCCGCGTCCCGGTCCGCCCGGTGCGGCCGGTCCGCGTCCGGGTCCCGGCGCGGGTGGTCCCCGTCCGGGTGGGCCGCGTCCCAACCCGATGATGATGCCGCAGGGTCGTCCTGCCGGTCCGGGCGGTGGCCCGCGTCCCGGTGGTGGCGGCGGTGGCGGTCGTCCCGGCGGCGGTGGCGGCGGTGGCCGTCCCGGCGGTGGCGGCGGTCGTCCCGGTGGTGGCGGCGGTTTCGCCGGTCGTCCCGGTGGCGGCGGCGCCGGTCCCCGTACCGGCACCGGTGGTCCCGGTGGCGGCGGCGGTGGCTTCGCCGGTCGTCCGGGTGGCGGCGGCCGTGGTCGCGGCGGTGGCACGGCGGGCGCGTTCGGGCGTCCCGGCGGCCGTCCCGCGCGTGGTCGTAAGAGCAAGCGTCAGAGGCGCCAGGAGTTCGACAACATGTCGGCGCCGGCGATCGGCGGTGTGCAGGTCGCTCGCGGCAACGGCGCGACGATCCGCCTGCCGCGCGGCGCTTCGCTGTCCGACTTCGCCGACCGCATCGGCGCGAACCCCGCCTCGCTCGTGCAGATCATGCTGCACCTCGGCGAGATGGTGACCGCGACCCAGTCGGTCAACGAGGAGACGTTGCAGCTCCTCGGCGCGGAGCTCGACTACAACATCCAGGTCGTCAGCCCGGAGGAGGAGGACCGCGAGCTTCTCGAGGCCTTCGACATCGAGTTCGGCGAGAACGAGGGCGACGAGGACGACCTGGCCGCGCGTCCGCCGGTCGTGACCGTCATGGGTCACGTCGACCACGGTAAGACCAAGCTGCTCGACGCCATCCGCAAGACCAACGTGGTGGCGCGCGAGGCCGGTGGCATCACCCAGCACATCGGTGCCTACCAGGTCGCCGCGACGCACGAGGGCGAAGACCGGAAGATCACCTTCATCGACACCCCGGGTCACGAGGCGTTCACCGCCATGCGTGCCCGAGGCGCCAAGTCCACCGACATCGCGGTGCTGGTGGTCGCGGCCGACGACGGTGTGAAGCCGCAGACGATCGAGGCGCTCAACCACGCCCAGGCGGCCGACGTGCCGGTCGTGGTCGCGGTTAACAAGGTCGACAAGGAGGGTGCCGACCCCAACAAGGTCCGCGCCCAGCTCACCGAGTACGGCCTGGTCGCCGAGGAGTACGGCGGCTCGACCCTGTTCGTCGACATCTCGGCGAAGAACGGCACGGGCATCGACAACCTCCTCGAGGCCATCCTGCTCACCGCCGACGCCGAGCTCGACCTGCGGGCCAACCCGACGATGGACGCCCAGGGCATCGCGATCGAGGCCCACCTCGACAAGGGCCGCGGCCCCGTCGCGACCGTCCTGGTCCAGCGCGGCACGCTGCGCGTGGGCGACTCGATCGTGTGTGGCGAGGCCTTCGGCCGCGTCCGCGCGATGCTCGACGACAACGGCGACCCGGTCGAAGAGGCCACGCCGTCCCGTCCGGTCCTGGTGATGGGTCTGACGGCCGTGCCGAGCGCCGGTGACAACTTCATCGTCGTCACCGACGACCGGATGGCCCGCCAGATCGCCCAGCAGCGCGCGGCGCGCAAGCGCAGCGCCGACATGGCGAAGTCGAGCCGTCGTCGCACCCTCGAAGAGCTGTTCAGCGACCTTGAGAAGGGTCGCGTCGACGAGCTCAAGCTCATCATCAAGGGTGACGTGTCCGGTTCGGTGGAGGCCCTGGAAGACGCCCTGCTCAAGATCGACGTCGGCGACGAGGTCAGGCTCCGTGTCCTGCACCGCGCGGTCGGCGCCATCACCGAGTACGACGTCAACCTGGCCGTCGCCGACGACAACGCGGTCATCATCGGCTTCAACGTCCGCCCCGAGCCTCGGGCGCGCGACCTGGCCGAGCGCGAGGGCGTCGACATCCGCTACTACTCGGTCATCTACCAGGCGATCGAGGAAATCGAAGCGGCGCTCAAGGGCATGCTCAAGCCCGAGTTCGAAGAGGTCCAGATGGGCACCGCCGAAGTCCGCGAGGTCTTCAAGGTGCCGAAGATCGGCAACGTCGCCGGTTCGCTGGTCCGCTCCGGCACGATCGTCCGCAACAGCAAGGCCAGGGTGATCCGCGATGGCGTCGTCATCGCCGACAACCTGACCGTCTCGTCCCTGCGTCGCTTCAAGGAAGACGCGACCGAGGTCCGCGAGGGCTTCGAGTGCGGTATCGGTGTCGGTTACAACGACATCCGGCTCGACGACACGATCGAGACGTTCGAGATGCGGGAGAAGCCGCGGGTCTGACCCGCGGCCGGGCGCCCGGCGGAACCTCCGCCGGGCGCCTCTCGCACGCCCGGGCCCCCTCCCCACCGCAGTGGACCGGTCGTGCTTCCACCCCACCAGGCCAAGCGGTGGTTTCACACGATGTATGTGGGTGCTCTGACCCTGGACATCCTGCTCGGCGACGTGCGTTCGCTGAAGCAGAAGCGCTCTGTCGTCCGGCCTCTGATCGCCGAGTTGCAGCGACGTTATCCGTCCATCGCGGTGGCCGAGACCGGTCATCTTGACCTGCATCGCAGGTGCGAGGTCGGCGTCGCGGTGATCTCCGCCTCGGCGGGTAACTGCAAAGAGGTGATGGACGCCTGCGAGCGGATGGTGGCCTTCCGCCCTGACATCGAGTTGCTGTCAGCCAGACAGCGCCTCTACAACGACGAAGATTGAACGACAGCACGGCCAGGTCGTGCGTGAGGGGGAGCGAACATGGTGGATGCCGCACGAGCGCGCAAGCTCGCCGACCGCATCCAGCAGATCGTCGCCGAGATGCTGGAGCGCCGGATCAAGGACCCGCGCCTGGGCTTCGTCACCGTGACCGACACGCGGATCACGGCTGACCTGCGTGAGGCGACGGTGTTCTACACGGTGTTCGGCTCCGACGCCGAGCGGTCCGACAGCGCGGCGGCCCTCGAAAGCGCCACGGGCATCATCCGCGCCGAGGTGGGCCGCCAGACCGGTGTGCGCTTCACCCCGACGTTGACGTTCAGGCACGACCCGCTGCCCGACAGCGCCCGCCAGCTCGACGACCTGATCAACGCCGCCAGGGCGCGGGACGCCGAGGTGGCGCGCCGGGCCGAGGGCGCGGCCTACGCCGGCGAGGCCGATCCCTACAAGAAGCCCGATGAGGGTGAGGACGACCAGGGGTGACGTCGCACGTGCGCGCCCGAGCCGAGCAGCCCTCCCAGGAGGCCGCGGACATCCCCAAGGCCGAGGCCTTGGGCATCCCCAAGGCCGCCTGGGAGCGCACGATCCAGCTCATCGACCAGGTCGACGAGGTCGCCCTGGCCTGTCACGTGTCGCCCGACGGCGACGCGCTCGGCTCGATGCTGGCCGTCGGTTACGTGCTGCGCTCGATCGGCAAGCGGGTCGTGGCCTCCTTCGGTGACCAGTACTTCGCGGTCCCGCGGATCCTGCGGTTCCTGCCGGGGCAGGAGATGTTGTGCCCGCCGGCCGACTATCCCGAGGCGCCGGCGCTGATGATCACCTTCGACTCGTCCACGTTCGAGCGGCTGGGCCTGCTCAGTCCCAACGCGGCCAGGGCCGAAGAGGTCATCGTCATCGACCACCACCCGTCCAACGCCGGGTTCGGCACGCACAGCCTCATCGATCCGCGGGCGGCGGCCACGGCCATGCTGGCCGAGCAGCTCATCTACCGGCTCGGCGGCAGCCTCGACCGGGACATCGCCACCTGCCTGTACACGGGCCTGGTGACCGACACGGGGTCCTTCCGCCACGCCTCGACCACGCCGGCCGTGCACCGGATGGCGTCCCGGCTGGTGGCCACCGGCCTGCACACCGACGAGATCGCCCGCGAGTTGTGGGACCGTTCGCCGTTCGGCTACCTCAAGGTGCTGGCCAGGGCGCTCGACCGGGTGCAGCTTGAGGGCTCGCTGGTCTGGACGTACGTGCCGCGGGTTGACCGGGCCGCCTACGGGCTGCCGTACTCGGAGATCGAGGGCATGATCGACGTCGTCCGGCGTACCGACGAGGCCGAGGTCGCGGTCGTGCTCAAGGAGGACGACAACGGCGACTGGCAGGTGTCGACCAGGTCCAAGGGCGGGGTCGACGTGGCGGCCGTGTGCGCCGCGCTGGGCGGCGGCGGGCATCACAACGCGGCCGGGTTCACCTCCTACGACAGCGTGGAGGAGACCATGGCCAAGTTCAGACGAGAGCTGGGGAAGGCTGGATGGCCGAGAGCGGTCTGATCATCGTCGACAAGCCGGGCGAGTGGACCTCGCACGACGTGGTGGCCCGGATGCGGCGCATCGCGGGCACCCGCCGGGTGGGGCACGCCGGCACGCTCGACCCGATGGCCACCGGCGTGCTGGTGGTCGGCGTGGAGAAGGCGACCCGGCTGCTCGGGCACCTGGCGCTGACCGAGAAGGTCTACGAGGCCACGATCCGGCTGGGCGTGTCCACCAACACCGACGACGCCGAGGGCGAGACCGTGGCCACGGCGTCGGCGTCGGAGGTGGGCGCGGCCGAGGTGCACAAGGGCGTCGAGGCGCTCACCGGTGCCATCATGCAGGTGCCGCCGCAGGTCAGCGCCATCAAGGTCAACGGGCAGCGGGCGTACAAGATGGCCCGCGCGGGCGAGGAGGTCACGCTCGCGGCCCGGCCCGTGACCGTGTACGGCTTCGACGTGCTCGACATCAGGGCCGCCGGCGACGTCGTGGACGTCGACGCGGTCGTCACCTGCTCCAGCGGCACCTACATCCGGGCCCTGGCCCGCGACCTGGGCGCCGCGCTCGGCGTCGGCGGCCACCTGACGCGCCTGCGCCGGACCCGGGTCGGCCCCTACGACCTGTCGCTGGCCCGGAGCGTCGACCAGCTCGCCGAGGAGTGCGTGGTGCTGCCGATCGGCGAGGCGGTGGCGGCGGCGTTCCCGCGCCGGGACGTGACCGCCGAGGAGGCGCGCGTGATCGGCCACGGCGGCCGGCTGCCCGCGGCCGGGCTCGGCACCGGGCCGATCGGCGTGTTCGGGCCGGAGGGCGAGCTGCTGGCGCTGGTGGAGGAGCAGGGCCGGATCGCCAAACCGCTGGCCGTCTTCGCCGGCTGAGCGCCGCTGTCGATCTGGCCGGAACCGGGCCCCGCCTGCCGGGCGGGGCGGCGGTCAGGCGGGTTTGCGGGCGACCAGGATGTCGCGGATGATCGCCTGGTCGACCCAGTGCTCGAAGTCGGGGTAGTCGACGACCTCCAGGCCCGCGCCGGTGAGGATCGCGGCCAGCTCGGTGCTCTTGCCGCCGTAGGTGTTCCAGGAGATGCCCATCGCGCCGCCGGGACGCAGCAGCTCGGCCCAGACCGGCACGGCCTGCCTCAGCAGCTCCAGCGGGCTGCGGGACAGGCCGCCGCCGCCCTTGCTGCCGTGCTGGACGCCGTAGGGGGCATCGGTCACGACGACGTCGAACGTGTGGGGCTTGAAGAACTCGCGGCTCTTGAGAGTGTCGGCGTTGACCACGGCGAGCCGCTGGACGTCGCCCTCCTTGACGGCCTCCTTAGACAGCCCGAACGTGACGTTGAGCCGCCGCCCCACCAGCGCCCGCGCCCGCCGCACCGGCACGGTCTCGGCGGTGTGCTTGAGCCGCTTGTTGCGCAGCCAGGTCTTGATGAAGTTCGTGTACGCCTCGAAGTCCTTGCCGTCGACGTCGAGGCCGTAGGCGTCGTAGCCGTACATGAGGGCCTGGTTGAGGGTGGTGCCGCGGCCGCACATCGGGTCGAACACCGACAGCCCGCCGGACAGGGGGCGGTCGGAGGCGAGCACGGTGACGTTGAGCAGCAGCTTGGTGAAGTGCTCGTTGGTCTTGCCGGCGTATTTCTGGATGGTGAGCAGGTCGCTGCTCAGGCGGTCGAGCGGGCGCATGGCCAGCGGCCGGAGCAGGCCGCCCTCGACGCCGAAGACCGCGTAGACGGAGGAGAGGTTGGACAGCAGCGCGACGTCGGCCCCGGAGAGCGGCTCGGCGGTCTCGAACGTGATGTACGGGACGCCGCCGATGGTGGTCTCCGCGCTGCTCAGCACGGTGTTCTCGATCGCGCGGTCGCTGAAGACGGACAGCTCGCCCCTGGTCAGGCGCAAGGAGCTCTCGCCGTAGACCCGGTTGAAGGCGGGCAGGATCAGGAGCGCGTATCGAGGCATGATGGCTCATCCTACTTGCGGGAATACCGCGCTCCGCCCCTCGATTGGAGGTGAGCGGCAGGTACATGGCAGGCTTGTGTCGGATTGATCTGCCGCGAACGAATGGGGCCTGGCGTGCGGGGTTCGAGAGGGTCTGTGGTGACCATCGGCGTGTACGACGGGGTCCATCGCGGGCATCGCAAGGTGGTCGAGCGGACGGTGGAGCTGGCCCGCGAGCGGGGGGCGCGCAGCGTGGCGGTGACGTTCGAGCCGCATCCCGACGAGGTGGTGCTGCCGGGCACCCGGCGGGCGCGGCTGACCACGCTCAAGCGTCGCGCCGAGCTGCTGGCCGAGCTGGGCGTCGACGACGTCGAGGTGGTGGAGTTCACGCTCGACCTGTCGCGGACGAGCCCCGACGACTTCGCGCAGAGCGTGCTGAGCGAACGCCTCGGGGCCGCGGTCGTCGTCGTGGGGGCGGACTTCACGTTCGGCCACGGCGCCGCCGGGGACGCCGGGACCCTGCGCGCACTGGGCGACAAATACGACTTCGAGGTCGAGGTGGTGCCCATGCTCGACGACGTCTCCTCGACCTCCGTGCGCGACCTGATCGTCGCCGGGGACGTCGAGGGGGCCGCCGCCGAGCTGGGCCGTCCCCATCGCGTCGAGGGCGTGGTCGTGCGCGGTTACCAGCGGGGGCGGCAGCTCGGCTTCCCGACCGCCAACGTCGAGACGCCGCAGCAGACGGCCATCCCGGCCGACGGGGTCTACGCGGGGTGGCTGGAGTGCGTCCCGGTGGCCAACCTGCCGGCGCCGTACGAGGGGGAGCGGTGGCCGGCGGCGATCTCGGTGGGGACGAATCCGACGTTCGAGGGCGTACCGCGTACTGTGGAGGCGTACGCGCTCGACCGCGACGACCTGGAGCTCTACGGGGTGCACGTGGCGGTGGAGTTCGCCGCCCGGCTGCGGGGCAACACCCGCTTCGAGTCGATCGAGGCGCTGATCGACCAGATCCACGCCGACGTCGACGCCGCCCGCCGCATCACCTCGTGACACCGGGCGGGGCCGTCGTCGCGGGCGCGAAACACTTGACTCCGATGGTAACCTTGCATGTCGGCTCTGTAACGGTGGCGCTGCTGCGCTGCCCATGACGGCCTTCACGCGGCGACTGTAGGCACGCACGGTCGTTCGCACTCTTCATTTCATTCGCGCGTGTCCGTAGATCGAAGGAGAGCCGTGTCCCTCGACACCGCTGCCAAGAAGACCATCATCAGTGAGTACGCGACAGTCGAGGGCGACACCGGTTCGCCCGAGGTGCAGATCGCGCTGCTCAGCAAGCGCATCAGCGAGCTCACCGAGCACCTGAAGACGCACAAGCACGACCACCACAGCCGTCGTGGCCTGCTTCTGCTCGTCGGTCGCCGGCGTCGTCTGCTGAAGTACCTGCAGAAGGTCGACATCCAGCGTTACCGTTCGCTCATCGAGCGACTCGGTCTGCGCCGATAACATGAAAGGGAGCGGCGCGGTACGCCGCTCCCTTCTCATATGGTCCCGCCCATGTGGGTAGGAGCACACGCGACCGGCGCGTCGTGGCGGCGAACCGCCGCGCCGTCGGCGTACAACTGAATATCCGAGACACACAGCCCCCGCGTCCGATTCAGCACCATGCGACCCGCGACGCCTGCGGGCCGGTCCTCGGTAGTGGCTTCCGGTAAGAAAGACCGGGCGCTTCGATCGAAGACCGGCGCTGCACCTTCTATGGGGAGACGAGCTGATGGACTGCCGCCACGGTGCCACCGGGCACGACGGGTGGGCGGCGGTCTGACGAGCGGGTCTTCCCATGGACACGAGGGTGCCGGTGAGAAAAGAGGGCGCGGGTGACCGACCACAAGGAGGTCCCCCGTGGAGGGTGTCCACACCGCTGAAGCCGTCATTGACAACGGCTCGTTCGGCACGCGCACGGTCCGGTTCGAGACCGGCCGTCTCGCGCGCCAGGCGGCGGGTTCCGCCGTCGCCTATCTCGACAACGACACGATGGTGCTCTCCGCCACCACCGCGTCCAAGAGTCCCAAGGAGAACTTCGACTTCTTCCCGCTCACGGTCGACGTCGAGGAGCGCATGTACGCCGCGGGCCGCATCCCCGGCTCGTTCTTCCGCCGTGAGGGCCGTCCGTCCGAGGACGCGATCCTGACCTGCCGCCTGATCGACCGGCCGCTGCGCCCGTCGTTCGTCAAGGGGCTGCGCAACGAGATCCAGGTCGTCGCCACGATCATGGCGCTCAACCCCGACCACCTCTACGACGTGGTGGCCATCAACGCCGCCTCGCTGTCCACGCAGCTCGCCGGGCTGCCGTTCTCCGGCCCGATCGGCGGCGTGCGGGTCGCGCTGATCGAGGGCCAGTGGGTGGCCTTCCCGACGCACCCCGAGCTGGAGCGGGCCACGTTCGACATGGTCGTGGCGGGCCGCGTGCTCGACGACGGCGACGTCGCGATCATGATGGTCGAGGCCGAGTCCACCAAGGACACGCTCAAGCTGGTCGCCGAGGGTGCGGTCGCGCCGACCGAGGAGACCGTCGCGCAGGGCCTTGAGGCCGCCAAGCCGTTCATCAAGGTGCTGTGCGAGGCGCAGTCCCGCATCGCGCAGGTCGCCGCCAAGGAGACCGCCGAGTACCCGGTCTTCCTCGACTACCAGGACGACGTCTACAACGCCGTCGAGGCCGCGATCAAGACCGAGCTGGCCGCCGCGCTGACCATCGCCGGCAAGCAGGAGCGCGAGACCGAGCTCGACAAGGTCAAGGCGCTGGCCGCCGAGCGGCTGCTGCCCGAGTTCGAGGGGCGCGAGAAGGAGATCTCCGCCGCGTTCCGCTCGGTGATGAAGAAGCTCATGCGCGAGCGGGTCGTCAACGACGGCGTCCGCATCGACGGCCGTGGCACCAAGGACATCCGCGCCCTGTCGGCCGAGGTCCACGTGGTGCCCCGGGTGCACGGCTCGGCCCTGTTCGAGCGCGGCGAGACCCAGATCATGGGCATCACCACGCTGAACATGCTGCGCATGGAGCAGAACATCGACACGCTCAACCCCGAGCGGACCAAGCGCTACATGCACAACTACAACTTCCCGCCGTACTCCACCGGTGAGACGGGTCGCGTGGGCTCGCCCAAGCGTCGCGAGATCGGTCACGGCGCGCTGGCCGAGCGGGCGCTGATCCCGGTGCTGCCCGCGCGCGAGGAGTTCCCGTACGCCATCCGCCAGGTCTCCGAGGCCCTCGGCTCCAACGGCTCGACCTCGATGGGCTCGGTCTGCGCGTCCACGATGGCGCTGCTGGACGCCGGTGTGCCGCTCAGGGAGATGGTCGCCGGCATCGCGATGGGCCTGATCAGCGAGGGCGGCAGCTACGTCACGCTGACCGACATCCTCGGCGCCGAGGACGCCATGGGCGACATGGACTTCAAGGTCGCCGGCACCAAGGACGTCATCACCGCCCTGCAGCTCGACACCAAGCTCGACGGCATCCCCGCCTCCGTGCTGGCCGGCGCGCTGAAGCAGGCCAAGGGCGCCCGTCTGGCGATCCTCGACGTGATGCAGGAGGCGATCGACTCCCCGGCGGAGATGAACCCGACCGCGCCGCGCATCATCACCATCAAGGTCCCGGTAGACAAGATCGGCGAGGTCATCGGCCCGAAGGGCAAGATGATCAACCAGATCCAGGACGACACGGGCGCCGAGATCACCATCGAGGACGACGGCACGATCTACATCGGCGCCACCGACGGGCCCTCGGCCGAGGCCGCCCGTACGGCGATCAACAGCATCGCCAACCCGCACATGCCCGAGGTCGGCGAGCGTTACCTGGGCACGGTCGTCAAGATCGCGGCCTTCGGCGCGTTCATCTCGCTCATGCCCGGCAAGGACGGCCTGCTGCACGTCTCCCAGATCCGCAAGCTGCACGGCGGCAAGCGCATCGAGAACGTCGAGGACGTCATGGGCGTCGGCGAGAAGATCCAGGTCGAGATCGCCGAGATCGACGGCCGGGGCAAGCTCTCCCTCGTGCCCGTCGAGGTCATCGAGAAGGAGGCCGCCGAGAAGGAGGCCAAGGCTCCGGCCGGCGCCGAGGACGGCGAGGCCCCCGAGCCCGAGGCCGACTCCGCCGCGGAGGAGAAGTCGGAGCGGCCGCGTCGCACCCGGACCCGCGTGCGCACCAGCCGCCCCAACGAGGGCGACGACCGCAACTCGTGACCGGGCAACCACAGATCTCGGCACCCCCGAAGCAGGAGGCCTCGTGATGACCACCACGCTGCACCCCGGCAAGGACGGCGCCGGGGTCGTCAGGCGCACCGTCCTGCCGGGCGGGCTCCGAGTGGTGACCGAGACCATGCCGACCGTGCGTAGCGTCGCGGTCGGCATGTGGGTCGGCATCGGCTCGCGTGACGAGGCCCCCGAGCACATGGGGGCCACCCACTTCCTCGAACACCTGCTGTTCAAGGGCACTCCCACGCGGGACGCGATGGAGATCTCGGCCTCCGTCGAGGGCATCGGCGGCGAGATCAACGCCTTCACCGCCAAGGAGTACACCTGCTACTACGCGCGGGTCCTCGACGAGGACCTGCCCGTGGCGGTCGACGTGCTCGCCGACGTGGTGACGAGCTCGCTGGTGACCGAGGAGGACGTCGAGTCCGAGCGCGGGGTGATCCTGGAAGAGATCGCCATGCACGACGACGACCCGTCCGACGTGGTGCACGAGCAGTTCGCGGCCGCGCTCTACGGTGACTCGCCGATCGGCCAGCCCATCCTGGGCACGGTCGAGTCGATCAACGCCCTGGGCCGCGACCGCATCGCCGAGTACTACCACCGCTACTACCGGCCGCGTACCACGGTGGTGTCGGTGGCCGGGAACGTGCGGCACGAGGAGGTCGTCGAGCTGGTCGCCCGCGCGTACGAGCGGGCGGGCGCGCTGGAGGGCCCCTACGAGTTCGCCCAGCCGCGCACCAGCGGGCCCGGCGCCGAGACCCGCTCCGGGGTCAGGGTGCTGGACCGGCCGACCGAGCAGGCCAACCTGGTGCTCGGCACGACCGGCATGTCCAGGACCGACGACCGCAGGTTCGCGCTCGGCGTGCTCAACGCCGCGCTGGGCGGCGGCATGTCCTCGCGGCTCTTCCAGGAGATCAGGGAGAAGCGCGGGCTGGCCTACTCCGCCTACAGCTACACCTCCGCGTACGCCGACACCGGGCAGTTCGGGATTTATGTGGGCTGCCTGCCCTCGAAGATCGACGACGTGCTCAAGATCTGCCGGGACGAGGTCTCCCGGGTGGTGGCCGAAGGGCTCACCGCGGACGAGATCATGCGCGGCAAGGGGCAGATGCGCGGCGGGCTCGTGCTCGGGCTGGAGGACACCGGGTCGCGCATGTCGCGGATCGGGAAGAACGAGCTGGTGTACGACGAGCTGATGTCGGTGGACGAGGTGCTGGCGCGGATCGAGGCGGTCACTCCCGACGAGATCGGGGAGGTCGCCCGGGACGTCCTGAACCGGCCGCTGACGTTGGCCGTCATCGGGCCGTACGGGGACAAGGACTTCTCCGAGGCCATCGCCTGACCCTCCGTTCGGGCTGAGGGCCTTGCGAGGGGGCTTTGGGGCCTTTGTTGGTTTGGGGTGGGGGAGTGCCTTTTAGGTGCTCCCCCATCTGTTTGAGGGGGCGTGGGGTCCTGGGGGTGCTTGGGAGGGGGAGGCGGTCGTAATAGGGTTGGGCTGTGATCAGGGTTGGTGTGCTGGGCGCGCGTGGTCGCGTGGGCGTCGAGGTGTGCAAGGCGGTCGAGGCGGCGGGCGACCTGGAGCTGGTGGCCGCGCTCGACAAGGATGATCCCGTCGAGGGGCTCGAAGGCGCCGAGGTGGTGGTCGACTTCACCCATCCCGACGTGGTCATGGGCAACCTGGAATGGGCCATCGCCCACGGCGTGCACCCGGTGGTGGGCACCACGGGGTTCGACGCCGGCCGGCTGGAGACCGTGCGCGGGTGGCTGGAGCGTTCGCCGGGCGTCAACTGCCTGATCGCCCCCAACTTCGGCATCGCGGCCGTGCTGATGATGCACTTCGCGCAGCGGGCGGCCCGCCATTTCGAGTCCGTCGAGATCATCGAGCTGCACCACCCGAACAAGGCCGACGCCCCTTCGGGCACCGCCCGGCGTACCGCTGAGCTGGTGGCCGAGGCGCGCGGGAAGGCCGGGCTCGGCGGGATGCCCGACGCCACCAGCACCGCCCTCGACGGCGCCCGCGGCGCCGACGTCGGCGGCGTGCACGTGCACGCGGTGCGCCTGTCCGGGCTGATCGCCCACCAGGAGGTGCTGCTCGGCGGCGACGGCGAGATCCTCACCATCCGGCACGACACGATGAGCAGGTCGGCGTTCACGCCGGGCGTGCTGCTGGGCGTGCGCCGGGTGCGCGAGCTGCCCGGCCTCACCGTGGGCCTGGAGCCCCTGCTCGACCTGTGACTGCTGCACGACGTGCCCATGACCGCAAGGGAATGGGGTCATGGGCACGCCGTGAGGAGAGGGTCCCGGCTCCGCACAGCCGGGCCTACGATCATCAACACTAATACGAGCGGCGTTGTCCGCCCGAAACATGAGACCGTGTCGTCATGGTGCGATGGGCTGACCCGGACGAGCTCCCCGGGCTGATCTCCGTGGAGCTGGCCGCCGACAAGCTGTTCGAGCAGGCCGGCATCGTCTTCCCGCCCGGCACGACCATGGTCGAAGAGGTGGAGGACGCGGCGTCGGTGCTGGTCGAAGGAGACCCGCCGGCCGGGTTCGCGCTGATCGGGTGGGTCGACGGCAACCTGCACCTCGACCAGCTCGCCGTGCACCCGGACAGCATGCGGCAGGGCATCGGCGGCCGGCTGGTGGAGGCGGTGGCCGACCACGCGCGGGCGGTCGGGGCGCCGGCTGTCACGTTGACGACGTTCCGCGACGTGCCCTGGAACGCCCCCTGGTACGAACGGCACGGCTTCGCGGTGCTGCCCGAGTCCGAGTGGGGCCCGGAGCTGCGCGAGCTGGTGGAACACGAGCGCGAGCTGGGCATCGAGGTGGCGCCTAGGGTCGTGATGCGCCGATAGCCTGAACGGGTGAGCCGGTTTCGTGATGAGTTGTGGCAGGTCGTCGGCGGTGTGTACGACCAGATCCTGGCCCACCCGTTCCTGTCGGGGCTGACCGACGGCTCCCTGCCGCGGGAGGCGTTCCGCCACTACGTGGTGCAGGAGGCGCACTTCCTGCCCGACTACGCCAGGGCGCTGGCGGCGTGCGCGGCGCGCTCGCCCGAGCCGTCCGGTGTGCAGCGTTTCGCCCGCGACGCCGCCATGACCGTCGAGGTCGAGCACAGCCTGGTGGTGGAGCTGCTGGCCGCGTTCGGGCTGGACGAGGCCGACGCGCGCAAGACGCCCGCCGGGCCCACGACGGTCGGCTACACGTCGTACCTGGTGCGCACGTGCTCACTGGGGACGTTCCCCGAGGCGCTGGGGGCGATCGTGCCCTGCTACTGGATCTACGCCCGGGTGGGCGAGACCCTGCTCGGCCGTTCCTCTCCCGACCCGCTCTACGCCTGGTGGATCGACACCTACGGCGGCGAGGGCTACCAGGAGACCGTGGCCGGGGTCCTCGACCTGCTCGACGGGCTCGCGCCGAGCGGCGAGGAGCGGCTGCGGCTGCTCGACCGCGCCCTGACCACGGCCCGCTACGAGTGGATGTTCTGGGACGCGGCCTGGCGCCGGGAAGGCTGGCCATGCGGCTGAGGGACCTCCTCCAGGCCGACCAGCTCGCCCTGAAGGTGCTGACCGGGCACGACCTGCTCGACCGGCGCGTACGCGGTGTCGCGACGACCGACCTGCCCGACCCCGCCATGTTCGTCAAGACGGGCGAGCTGGTGCTCACCGAGCTGACCTGGCACACCGGCCCTGACTCCTCCCGCGACTTCGTCACCAGACTCGGGGACGTGGCGGCGCTGGTCGCGGGCACCGCCCTCAAGGTGCCGCCGGCCGACCTCATCGACGCCTGCGCCGAGGCCGGGCTGCCGCTGCTCACCCTGCCGGTGGACGTGCCGTTCAGCCAGGTCACCGAGCACGTGCTGCGGGCGCTGATCGCCGAGCTGGGCACGCCGCCGCGGCCCGCGTACGCCGCCCGCAGGCGCCTGGCCAGCACCCTGGTGGACGGCGGCAGCCTCACCAAGCTCGTCACGGCGGTGGCGGGCGAGCTCGACGTGCCCTGCTGGGTGCTCTCGCCGACGGGCCGGGTGATCGTCGGCTCCCAGCCGCTCGGCGCGGCGGCCCGGCTGCGGCTGGCGCACACGTTCCTGACCGCGCGTTTCCTGCCGGGGATGGTGACCCAGGAGGACGGCACGGCGCTGTCGGTGTTCCCGGTCAGCAAGGGGGCGCCGCACCGGATCGCCAACTGGTTCCTGGCCTACGCGGGCGAGCAGGTGCAGGGGGAGAACGAGGACCTGATCGTCGAGCTGGCCGCGCTCGTGGCGCTGGAGCGTTCGCGGCTGGAGGCGGCGCAGCGGATCGAGCGGCGGGTGCTCGACCAGCTCCTGACGCTGCTGGAGTCGGGTGACGCGGCGCTGCCGGGCGTGGTCTCGCGCCTGCACACGCTGCACGTGGAGACCGAGCACGGCCTGCTGGCCGTCGCCCTGTCGGCACGGCTGGACGGCGGCGGCGACGAGGTCGCCGTGCCCGTGCTGGACGAGCTGCTGCGGCCGCTGGCACCCGGCATCGTCACGGCCACCGGCGCTGCCGGGGCGGTCGCGCTGGTCCCGCTGGCGGGCAACACGGCCGAGGAGCTGACGGCTCACCTGCTCAGGAGCGCGCGCACCCTGGAGGCGGGGCTCGGCCAGGGCCGCATCACGCTCGGGGTGAGCAGCGTGACGACCGGCCCGGCGGCGCTGAGCAGCCTCATCGAGGAGGCCAGGCACGCGCTCACGCTGGCCGCGCTGAGCGGCGACCGGGTCAGCGTGATCACCGGCGACGACGTCAGCTCCCACCGCACGCTGCTGGCCGCCATCCCGGGGGAGCTGCGCCGGGCGTTCCGGTCGCGGCTGCTGGGGCGGCTGGAGTCGTACGACGCGGCCAACCAGACGGACCTGCTGGAGACGTTGCAGGCGTACCTGGAGCAGTCGGGTTCCTGGGCGGCCACCGCCGAACGCCTGCACGTGCACGTCAACACGCTGCGCTACCGCATGCGCCGGATCGAGGAGCTGACCGGCAGGTCGCTCAACTCCTGGGACGAGCGCGTCGACTTCATGCTGGCGCTCAGGATGCGCTGAGACGCGCCCGCACCTCCTCCACACCGGGGTTGACCAGGGCGGAGCCGTCCGGGAAGACGACCGTGGGGATGAGCCAGGAGCCGCCGTTCAGCTCGGCGATGAGGTCGACGGCGCCGGGGGTCTCGTCCACGTCGATCTCGGTGTACGGGATGTCGGCGCGGGAGAGCTGCGCCTTCAGCCGGTGACAGTGGCCGCACCAGGGAGCGCTGTACACGGTGATCATGTATTCCCGATTCGATAGGTGGGTTTGACTGGTGGCGCAGGCGCCGAATACTCTCATGTGCCAACTGGAGTTTACCGGTAGACACTGCAGCTAGGCGGGTTAACCGGTCGCGTGAAAGTAGGTCCCCCGGTGGCCGATCTGCCTGTTTCCCGGCGTTCTGTCCTGCGGTCCGCCGCCTTCGCGGGGGCACTCGCCGTGCTGCCCGGCCTGCTGTCGGCCTGCGGGACGCCCGAGCCCGCGGGTACGGGCGCCAAGAAGAGCCTCGACGTGCTGCGGGTCGCGCTGCCCTCCTCCATCGGCTCGCTGGACGCGGCCAAGGAGGCGGGCATCATGAACTACGTCGTCGCCCTCCTGGTGCAGGAGTCCCTGGTCGGCGTAGGGCCGGACGGCAGCCTCCAGCCGTCCCTGGCCGAGTCCTGGGCCAGGAAGGACGCCACCACCTACGTCTACAAGCTGCGCGGTGGCGTGACCTTCTCCGACGGCAGCCCGCTGACCGCCGCCGACGTGGTCGCCAGCCTGAACCTGCACGCGAAGAAGGGCTCGACCACCGCCTTCGCCTACGCCTACGCCAACGTGGACTCGATCGAGGCGACCGGCGACGCCGAGGTGACGATCAAGCTGAAGAGCCCCGACGCGGCGTTCGCGTGGGTGCCCACGCCCGGCACGCTGCTGGTGACCAGCGCGAAGTTCATCCAGGCCACCGGCGAGCGCATCGGCACGCCGGAGGGCAGGCTGCTGGGGACGGGGCCGTACAAGGTGGCCGAGTTCGCCCCCGACTCGCACGTCACGCTGGAGCGCAACGACGCCTACCGGGGCGGCCGGCCGGCCTTCCGGCAGATCAGGATCGACTTCATCCCCGAGGAGTCCACCCGGCTGCTGGCCATGCGCGGCGACAACGTGGACGTCGCGCTCAACGTGCCCGCCGAGCAGATCGACCAGTGGAAGGCGGTGCCCGGCGCCCAGGTGCTGACCGCCGGCGACCGTTCGCTGGTCACGCTGGCCTTCAACACGGCCAAGAAGCCCTGGGACGACGTCCACGTGCGCCGGGCCGTGGCCCACGCCGTGGACCGGGAGGGCATCGTCAGGAGCGTGCTGCGCGGCCACGGCAAGGTCGCCACCGCCGTCCCGGACCCGGCCCAGTGGGGCGGCGTGCTGGACCAGGCCGAGGTCACCGCCCTGTACGCGTCCATCCCCCAGTACGGCTTCGACCTGGCCCAGGCCAAGGCCGAGCTGGCGAAGTCGGCCACGCCGCAGGGGTTCGCCGACACGCTCACGTACCCCGGCAGCGGCCCGCAGCTCGGCCGGGCGGCGCTCACCCTGGCCGAGAACCTCAAGACCATCGGCATCACGCTGGAGGTCAAGGAGGTGCCGCTCGAACAGTGGATCGCCGACCTCGGCAAGCACGGCTCCGGCGTCTACCTCGGCTGGTACTTCGCCACCACCGGCGACCCGGCCGAGTACGTCCAGCAGCTCCTGCACGGCGGCGCCACCGGCGAGAACGGCACCAACATCGCCGAGTACGACAACGCCGAGGTGACCGGCCTGCTGGACCGGGCCAAGGCGAGCACCGACGACGCCGCCCGGGGCAAGCTGCTCGGCCAGGCGCTGGTCAGGGCGGCGGCGGACGTGCCGTACCAGCCGTTGTGGTGGGGCGAGGCGGCCACCGCGTTCGGCAAGGCGGTCGCCGCCGAGGGCTTCGGGCCCTACTTCTTCGTCGGCCCGTGGGCGACGAAGGTGGCCGCGCGCTGATGACCCACCCCACCGACGCCCCCCAGGCCGCGAAGCGGACGCGTGACCCCATCGACGTGCACCAGGCGCTGGCCGGGGTGCGCTATCCCGAGTCGGTGTCGCTGCACCCCGACGGCGACCGCGTCGCCTGCGTGATCGACGGCGTCGCGCACGTCGTCACGCTCGACGGCGCCATCGAGAGCGCGGGCGACTGCCAGGGCCCGGTCCGCTGGCTCCCCGACGGACGGTTGTTGCGCACGCCGTCCCCGTCCGAGCTGGCCGTCGAGGGCTGGCGGGCCCGCGTGGACGGCGAGATCGAGGACCTGATCCCCGGCGCGGACGGCACCGTCCTGGTCCGGCTGGCCGACCCCGGCAGCGACCGCGACGGCAGCCACCTGGGCCTGCGCGTGCACGACCCGTCCGACCCCTTCGTCCTCACGCCGGGCGGGCGGTTGCGCCGCCTGGCCTGGTTCGAGCTCGGCGACGACCGTCCGCGCGAGATCGCGCTGCCCGGCCTGACCGTGTGGGACGCCGACTGGCGCGACCACCGCGCCCTCGCGGTGACCTCGGAGGACGAGACCCCCGCCGGGTACTACCGGCCCAGGCTCGACCTGGTCGACAACGGCGAGGTGCGGACGTTGCACCGCACGTCCTGGCAGCTCAGCCGGCCCCGGCTGGCCCCGGGCGGGCGGGCCGCCGTGGTGGTCGAGGGGCTGTCGATCGTCTCGGGCCGCGTCCTGCGGGCCGACCTGGTCACGGGGAAGGTCGCGTACCTGGGCGAGGTGGACGACGTCACCGACCTCGGCTGGCTGGACGACGAGACCCTCTGGTTCACCGGCTGGTCGGGCACCGGCGTGCACGGCGGGGTGCTCGGCGCCGCCGACGGCCGCGTGCTGAGCCGCTGGACGGCCCGAGGGACGCTGGGCGGCCGCGACGGCCAGCCCTCGCTGTCCGTGGACCGCACCGGCACGGTGGCCGCGGCCTGCTGGGAGAGCCCCGAGCTGCCCCCCGAGGTCGCCGTGGCCCTCCTGAAGGAGGGCGAGTGGCGCCAGGTCACCGCGCTCAACGCCGGCCTGGCCGAGCTGGCGGTGCGCCAGGAGGAGATCACCTGGACGGGCCGCGACGGCCTCCCGATCGGCGGCCTGCTCCTCACCACCCCCGAGAACGGGGAGGGGCCCAGGCCGTTGGTCGTCATGGTGCACGGCGGCCCCACCTGGTTGTGGTCCAGCTCGTTCGCCCCCGCCGAGTCCAACCAGCTCGCCGTGCCGCTCGCGCACGCCGGGGCCGCCGTCCTGCTGCCGAACCCCAGGGGCAGCAGCGGCCGCGGCCAGGACTACGCCCGCGCGGTCATCGGCCAGGCCGGCGAGGCGGACCTGGACGACGTGCTCGCCGGCGTGGACCACCTGGTCGCCACCGGCGTCGCCGACCCGGACCGCGCCGCGGTCATGGGCCTGAGCTACGGCGGCTACCTGACCGCCTGGGCCGTCACCCGCACGAGCCGCTTCCGCGCCGCCGTCGTCATGTCCGGCGTGAGCGACTGGCTGAGCTTCTCGACCGCCAGCAACCTCGCGGGCGGCTTCGACCCGCTCTACCACGCCGGGGCCGACCCGGCCACCCCCGAGGGACGCGAGCGCCTGGCCGCCCGCTCACCGGTCCACCACGCCGCCAAGGCCGCCAAGGCCGCCACCCCGACCCTGATCCTGCACGGCGAGCGCGACCGCACCACCCCTCCCGGCCAGGCGGAACAGCTCTATCGTGCCTGGTCGGCGGCGGGCGTGAGCACTCAACTGGTCCTCTACCCTCGGGAGGGTCACGAGCTGGTCGAGCCCGCCCACCGCAGGGACGCGGCCGAGCGCGTGATCGGCTGGCTGACCGGGGGCGGGGTGTTGTGATGGGCTGGGCCGGGTTCCTGCTGCGCAGGTCCGCGGGCACCGCCGCCGTCGTGCTGCTGCTGTCGGCGGGCGTGTTCGGCCTGCTCTACCTGGCCCCGGGCGACATCCAGCAGACCCTGCTCGGCACCCGTCCGGCCACCGCCGACACGATCGCCGCCCTGCGCGTCCGCTACCACCTCGACGACCCCGTCGCCGTCCAGTACCTGCGCTGGCTCGGCGGCGTGCTCGGCGGCGACCTCGGCACCTCCATCAGGACCGGCCAGCCCGTCGCCGCCATGCTGGGCGAACGCCTGCCGCGCACGCTCGTCCTGACCGGCTACGGCACGCTCCTGGCCGCGCTGGCCGGCCTGCCGCTGGGCGTGCTCGGCGCGCTGCGCAAGGGCCGGGCGAGCGACCGCCTGGTGGTGACGGCCGGGGTGGTGGGGCTGAGCGCGCCGCCGTTCGCGGTCGGCCTGCTGCTGCTCGTGGTGTTCGCGCTGGGGCTCGGCTGGTTCCCCGTCTACGGCACGGGGGAGGGGTTCGCGAGCGAGTTGTGGCACCTGACGCTGCCCGCCGTCGCGCTGGCGGCCGGGGCGGCCGGGATGTTGCTGCGCTTCAGCAGGGCCGCGCTCGTGCGCGAGCTCGACCAGGACTACGTGGTCTTCGCCCGCGCCCGCGGCCTGAGCGCGCCCGTCGTGCTCGGCTACGCCATGCGCAACTCGCTGGTGCCCGTCCTGACCGCGGCCGGGCTCGTCGTCACCGGCATGCTCGCCGGTACCGTGCTGGTGGAGGTCACGTTCGCGCTGCCGGGGCTCGGGTCGCTGCTGGTCGACTCGGTCACGTTCAAGGACGTGCCGGTGGTGCAGGCGCTCGCGCTGCTGCTCACCCTGCTGATCGCCGCCGTCAACCTGCTGGTGGACGTCGCCTACTCGGTGGCCGACCCCCGCGTACGGCTCGGCGGGGGCGCGGCGTGAGCCGGCCGGGCCGCACGCGGGGGCGGGCCGTGCTCCGCCGGTTCCCGCTCGCGGTGCCGCTGGCGCTGGCCGTGCTCGTGCTCGTCGTGGCCGCAGCCGCGTTCGCCCCCTGGCTGGTCCCCGGCGCCACCGCCCAGGACCTGATGACCGGCATCTCCATGCCGGGCCCCGGCCACCCGCTCGGCACCGACGACCTGGGCCGCGACGTGCTGAGCCTGCTGGTCGCGGGGGCGCGCACCGCCGTGCCCGGGGCGTTCGCCGTGGCGGCCGGTTCCATGCTGATCGGCAACCTGCTCGGCCTGGCCGCCGGGTACGTCGGCGGCTGGACCGACACCCTGGTCATGCGCTGGGCCGACCTGATGTTCTCGCTGCCCGCGCTGCTGGTCGCGATCGTCGTGGCGGGCGTGCTCGGCGGCGGTTACGGCCTGGCCGTCGCCGTGCTGGTCGTGCTGTTCGCGCCCACCGACACGCGGGTGGTGCGCGGCGCGGTCCTGGAGCAGCGGCACCGGCCCTACGTCGAGGCGGCCCTGCTCAAGAACCTGTCGTCCTGGCGGATCATGACCCGGCACATCTGGCCGAACATCGTCCCCGTCAGCCTGGCCTCGGCCTTCCTGAACTTCGCCTTCGCCCTGGTGTCGCTGTCGTCGTTGTCGTTCCTCGGGCTGGGCGTGCCCGCCGGCTCGCCCGACTGGGGGCGCACGCTGGCCGACAACCGCACCCAGCTCCTGGCCAACCCGTGGGCGGTCATCGCGCCCGGCCTGGCCGTGATCGTCACCGCCGCGGCGCTCAACCTGGTGGGCGACTGGCTGCACGAACGCTTCGAGCGGAGGGCGCGGTGACCATGCTGCGGGTGACGGACCTGACCGTACGGCAGCCGGACACCGGCCGTACGCTGCTGTCGCAGGTGTCCTTCGAGGTCGCGGCCGGTGAGTCGGTGGCGATCGTGGGCGAGTCCGGCTCGGGCAAGTCGCTGACCGTCCGGGCGCTGCTCGGACTGCTGCCCGCCGGGCTGGAGTCCGGCGGGCGGGTCGAGATCGACGGGCGGCGGGTCGACGACGACCCCGGAACCAGGCGGCGGCAGCGCGGCGGCACGGTGTCGCTGCTCATGCAGGACCCGTTCACGCTGCTCAACCCCCTGCGCAGGGCCGGGAAGCAGATCGCCGACGCCCTGCCCGAGGGCGCCGACCCCAGGACCGAGGTGCCGAGGCTGCTGGCCGAGGTGGGGCTGCCGGGCGAGGTGGCGGGCCGGTACCCGTTCCAGCTCTCCGGCGGCATGCGGCAGCGGGTGGGCCTGGCCTGCGCGCTGGCCGCCGCGCCGCGGATCCTGGTGGCCGACGAGCCGACCACCGCCCTCGACGCCACCACGCAGCGGGAGGTCCTCGCCCTCATCCGCCGCATCCAGCGCGAACGGGACATGACGTTCCTGCTCATCACCCACGACCTGCGGCTGGCGTTCTCGATGTGCGACCGGGTCGTGGTCATGTACGCGGGCCGGGTCATGGAGGTCGGGCGGGCCGCCGAGCTGCGGGAGCGGCAGCGGCATCCGTACACGCGGGCGCTGCTGGCCGCCGAGCCGCCCGCCGACCGGCGGCTGCCGGTCATCCCGTCCGTGCCGGGCTCGGTGCCGGCCCATGACACGGTGGCCGGGCGTTGCGGGTTCGCCGACCGGTGCGCGTACGCGGTGGAGGAGTGCCGCGCGGGCGTGCCCGCCCTGGTTCCCGTGCCGGGCGGGCAGGCGCGCCTGTCGGCCTGCGTACGGGCCGCCGCGCTGCCCGAGGCGCCGCCGCCCCCGCCGGGCGTGCCGTCGCCGCCGCGCACCGCCGCAGAGCCGCTGCTGGAGGTCGTGGGCCTGCGCAAGACGTACGCGGGCGGGTCGCGACCGGCCCTGGCGGGCGTGGACCTGACCGTGGCGCCGGGCGAGGTGGTGGCCGTCGTCGGCGAGTCCGGGTCGGGCAAGACCACGCTGGCCCGCTGCGTCACCGGCCTGGAACGCCCCGACGCGGGCGTCATCACTCTTGACGGGCTCGACTGCTCCGATTACCCCCGCATGTCCCGTCAGGCCGTGCGCCGGGCCCGCCGGACGACGCAGATGATCTTCCAGGACCCGTACTCGACGCTCAACCCCGCGCGTACCGTCGGGGCGACGCTCAAGGAGGCGCTCGCCGCCGAGGGACGCCCCACGGACGTCGGCGCGCTGCTGCGCCTGGTCGGCCTCGACCCCGCCCTCGCCCGCAAGCGCCCGGCCGGCCTGTCGGGCGGCGAGCGGCAGCGCGTGGCCATCGCGCGGGCCGTGGCCGGCGAGCCCCGCCTGCTGGTCTGCGACGAGCCCGTCTCCGCCCTGGACGTCTCCGTGCAGGCACAGGTGCTCACCCTGCTCGCCGGGCTCAGGGAACGCCTCGGCATGGGCCTGCTGTTCATCACCCACGACCTGGCCGTGGTCCGCCAGCTCGCCGACCGCCTGTACGTGCTGCGCGCCGGGGAGTGCGTCGAGACCGGCGACGTGGACCGGGTGCTGGACGCCCCCGCGCACCCCTACACCCGCGAGCTGCTGGCCAGCGTGCCCGACGGAAGCAGCCGCTGGCCCGGCTGAGCGCCCCCCGGCCTAGTCGTAGGAGATCAGCGTGAGCACCCGGCAGCCGTGCTCGCCGGTCGCGTAGACGTGGTCGACCTCGGCCCCGAACCGGACCGCGTCACCCTCGCCCAGCCGCACCGACCACGTGTCGCTCTCGACCGTCACCTCGCCGGACACCACGTAGGCGTGCTCCACGGACCCGTGCCCGTGGGCGCTCCTGGCGCTGCGCGTCATCGGCGGCAGATCGCCCTCGGCCAGCTCGAACCGCCGCCGGTCGGGCGTGGCGAACAGGCTGCGCACGGTCGTGTCGCCCACGGTCACCGGCATGCCCTCGCCCCTGCGCAGCACCTCGGGCTCGGCCAGGTGCGTACGGGTCAGCTCGGCGAACGTGAGCTCCAGCGCCGCCGCCAGCCGCGTCAGCACCTCGATCGTCGGGTTGGCCACCCCGCGCTCGATCTGCGAGATGAGCGCCTTGCTCACCCCGGTCAGCTCGGCCAGCTCGCGGACGCTGAACCCGCGGGCCAGCCGCGTGCCGCGCAGGTTGCCGGCCAGCGCGCCGCGCACCCCGGCGGCCTGCCCGTTGGTCACCGCGAGTTCCTGCCGCACGTGGTGAGTCCTTCCTGTCCCGACGTCCACCCCCATCATGCCCTGCGCGTCAGGCCGCCTCGTCCAGGAAGCCCGTCCAGGAAGGCCGACACCGCGGAGACGAACGCGCCCGGGTCGTCCACCCACGGGAAGTGCCCGGCGCCGGGCATCGTCACCAGCCCGGCGTCGCGGAACAGGCCGGCGAAGGGCCGCGCGTACAGGCGGCAGGGGTGGGCGTCCAGGTCGCCGGTCAGCAGCAGCACCGGCGCGTCCAGCGTGGCCAGCCCGGCCCTGACCTCCTCGGGCGTCACCGGGGACGGCGCGTAGAAGCCGTCGGCCGCGGCCTCGGCGCACTCGTCCTCGGCCCCGGCCGCGTGCGCCGCGGCCCGTTCGGTCCAGGGGCCGTAGAAGAAGCGGTGGCGCTCCACGCCCTCGTCCGCCCGGAACGCGGCCAGGGCGGCGGAGTACCACGGCTCGTCCCTCCGCAGCTCCACGCCGGCCTGCCAGTCCTGCTCCGTCGGCGCGAAGCCCACGGCGACCGGCGAGGGCGCGACCAGGCACAGGGACCTCAGGCGGGCCGGGTGCAGACCGGCGTAGCGGACGGCCACGTTCGCGGACGCCGAGTGCGCCAGCAGGTCCATGCGTGCCAGCCCCAGATGCTCCCGCAGCGCTTCGACGTCCTCGGCCAGCCGGTCCCACCGGTACGTCCCGGGATCCGCCGGGATCGCCGAGTCGCCGCTGCCCCGGCCGTCCAGCAGGATCAGCCGCCGGGGCAGCCCGCCGAGGTCACCCATGTAACGGGAGGCGCGGGCGGGGCCGCCGGGCAGGCACACCAGCGGCTCGCCCGTCCCGTTCACGTGGTAGGCCAGCTTGGTCCCGTCGTGCGCGAGAAAGGAGGGCATGCAGTGATTATGCCGGGTGTCCCCGATCGCCGGGCGGCGGCGGATCCTCGAACCGGGGCCGCTGCGGCGGGCCGCCGCTCACCGACCGGACGATCGTCGCCGCGACGTGGTGCACCTTGAGGTTGCGGTCCTGGGACACGTTGCGCAGGATCTCGAACGCCTGGCGCGCGGTGCAGCGGCGCTGCGCCATGACGATCCCGAGGGCCTGGTCGATGACCGGGCGCGTGCCGAGCGCCTCCTTGAGCTGCGCCGCCACCTCCCGCGTGCGGGCCGCGTCGATCGCCACGTCGAACAGCTCGCCGACCAGCGCGGCGCTCACCTCGGCCGCGACGTGCGTCTGCGCGGCGAAGCCGGCCACGCCGGCCGAGTAGAGGTTCAGCGTGCCCAGCAGCCGCCCCTGCGAGATCAGCGGCTCGGCGTGCAGGCTGCGGACCCCGTGCGGCCCCGGGGAGAAGGAGCCCCAGCGGGCCTCGTCCGCCGCGAGGCCGGCCGCCGTGACCGGCCGGCCGCTCTCGATCGCGTCGAAGCTCGGCCCCCGCCCGGCCGCCGACTGCAGGCCGTCGAGCACTCTGGCCCGGGCATGCGCCCACGCCGCCGAGCGGATGCCCCGCTCGGTGCACAACGTCACGCTGACCAGCGGAGAGTCGGGCATCGCACGGGCGGCGACGACGACGCTCCGCGCCAGTGCCCGTTCGAACTCGTCGATTCCGGCCGGAACAGCGGTCCTGTTCAACAAATCCCTCGCGCTCGGCTGCGGCCCACGCCTGCGACCAGTCAGCCTGCCCCTCCAGCGGGGTTCTAAGCCCGCCCGCCGGGGGAATTCCTCAGGAGAGGTAGGCGTCGACCTCGGCCAGGTAGGCGTCCTTCAGGTGGCGCGGCAGCCAGGTGATCTCGAAGGCGTTGCGTTCGAGCTGGGCCAGCTCCTCCCGGGTGAGCTGCAGCTCCTCCTGAAGCGCCACGAGGTTCTCGCTCACGTACCCGTTGAAGTACGCCGGGTCGTCGGAGTTGACCGTCACCCGTACGCCGAGCTCCATGAGCTTGCGGATGCCCTCGGACTTCATGGAGTCGGTGACGTACCCGTTGGAGATCGGGCAGCAGGTCAGGCCGATGCCGCGGGCCAGCACCAGGTCGACCAGCCGCTGGTCCTCCAGGATGTTGACGCCGTGGTCGACGCGGTCGACGCCGATCTCCTCGATCGCCTGGCGGATGTGCTCGATCGAGTTGTCCTGGTCGACGTCGCAGTGCATGGTCAGCAGGTAGCCCTCCTGCCGGGCCCGCTCGTACACGGCGGCGAACTTGGCCGGCGGGTTGCCCTTCTCGTCGGAGTCCAGGCCGATGCCGGCGATCCACTCCTTGTACGGCAGCGACTCCAGCAGCGTCGCCATCGCGTACTCGGCCTGGAAGTCGCGCAGGAAGCACATGATGAGCTGGGCCCGCACCCCGAGTTGCCGGTCGGCGTCGATCAGCGCCCGCCGCAGCCCGCGGATCACCACGTCGAACGGCACCCCGCGCGAGGTGTGCGCCTGCGGGTCGAAGAAGATCTCGGCGTAGCGCACGTTCTGCTCGGCGGCCTTGCGCAGGTAGGCCATGGCCAGGTCGTAGAAGTCGGGCTCGGTGCGCAGCACCTGCATGCCCTCGTAGTAGACCGTGAGGAAGGACGGCAGGTCGTCGAAGGAGTAGGCGGCCCGCATCTCCTCGACCGAGGCGTAGGGCAGCGCGAGGCCGTTCCGGCGGGCCAGGTCGAACTTGAGCTCCGGCTCCAGCGTGCCCTCGATGTGCAGGTGCAGCTCGCACTTGGGCAGCCCGGCGATGAAGTCCTTCATGATCAAACCTCCGTGAGGATGGGGTCGACGACCTCGAGCCGTACGCAGTCGATCAGCCCGAGGTCGGTGACGGCGTAGTCGGGGATCGCGGTGATCGACAGGAAGAACAGGTACATGAGCGGCGCCGGCAGCGTGCAGCCCAGCTCGCGGGCCAGGTCGTCCAGCCGCTCCTCCAGCACCGCCATCTCGGCGGCGGGCAGGTCGGAGACGATGCCGCCGACCGGCAGCGGCAGCAGCGCCCGCACCTCGCCGTCCACCACCACGGCCTGGCCGCCGCCCTGCTCGGCGACGGTGTTGACGGCCAGCGCCATGTCCTGGCGGGAGGCGCCCACGCAGATGATGTTGTTGTCGTCGGGGGCCGCGCTGGTGGCGATCGCGCCGGCCCGCAGGCCCATGCCGCTGACCATGGCGACCGGCTTGTTGCCGGTCTTGCCGTAGCGCTCGACGACCGTGACGAGCAGCGCGTCCTGCTCCACGGACGGCTCCACGACGCCGTTGACGACCGGCAGCCGCACGTCACGCCTCCTGCGGACGAAGACCTGCTCGGTGAACCCGAGGGTCAGCACGGTCGCCCGGTCGCCCTCGGCGCGCAGCACCAGGTCGTCGGCGGTGACCGGGCCGATCGGGAACGGCCGCACCGGGCCGCGCTCGGGGGCGGGCGTCGGCGTGACCATCCGGCCGTCCCTGGCGGCGGGCACGCCGTTCGCGATCACCTCGCGGACCCGGAAGTCCTCCAGCGAGTCCACGATCAGCACGTCCGCGAACCGGCCGGGGGACAGGCTGCCCACCAGGTGGTCGATGCGGTACATCTCCGCGCAGTTCACCGTGGCCATCTGGATCGCCGTCACGGGGTCGACCCCCGCCGCGACCGCCATCCGGACGAGCTTGTCCATGTGGCCGCCCGCCAGCACGTCGGCGGCGTGCACGTCGTCGGTGCAGAACGCCAGCCTGCGGGAGCCGGCCAGGGCCACGGCCTTGATGTTCTCGTCGAGGAAGTGGGCGACGGACGACTCACGGATGATGCCGTACATGCCGCGGCGCAGCTTCTCCAGCATCTCCTCGTGCGAGTACGACTCGTGGTCCAGCCGCACCCCGGCCGCCGCCAGCCCGCTGATCCGGCGCGGGTCGGACAGCGGCGCGCAGCCGAACACCGGCAGCCGCCGCTCCCGCGCCAGGTCGAGGGCCTCCATGACGG
The DNA here is from genome assembly GCF_044547985.1 of Nonomuraea sp. NPDC052265. NCBI lineage: Bacteria > Bacillati > Actinomycetota > Actinomycetes > Streptosporangiales > Streptosporangiaceae > Nonomuraea > Nonomuraea sp. NPDC052265. The sequence goes on along the minus strand of NZ_JBIUBJ010000019.1, from coordinate 10,581 downwards.
CGGGGTCGGAGTGTTCCACCATCTCCTGGACGGTCTCCCAGATCCCCACACATTCCGGCCATTCGTGGGCGACCCTATGCTCGGCCGGACCGAACGGATGCCCGACGGTCGACTCCGGCACGGTGTAGGGCGCCTTGGCGGGTGCACCCCACCAGATTCGCATGCCGGTCGCCGCCGACTCGTCCAGGAAACGCCGTACGCCCGGCAGTCCCTCGGCCACGAGGATCTGGTCCAGCCCGGACACCACGCTCGTCGTGCCGAACGGCACCACCAGGTCGGCGAAGCTGGTGACCGACAGCTTGCTGCACTCGATGTGCAGGTGCCCGTCGATCAGGCCGGGGACCAGGTAGCCGCCCCGGGCGTCGATGACCTCGGTGTCCGGGCCGCGCTCCAGCACCGGTTCGACGGCGGCGATCCGGCCGCCCACGATGCCGATCTCGGCCGGGTAGAGCTCGCCGGTCAGCACGTTGACGAGCGTGCCGTTCGTGATGATCGTGTCCGCGGGCCGCCGCCCGTACGCCACGTCCAGCAGGTCGCGGTCCATCATGCCTCCACAGTCCGTACGGCGGGCCGCGGCACGAGCAGCGCGTACGCCGCGCCCGCCACCAGGAAGCCCGCGAAGATGCTGAAGTCGCTGCCGCCCGTCGCCTCCGACAGCGGCCCGACGAAGACGGCCGAGTTGATCCACAGAGCCGCCGCCACCATGCCCAGGACCTGCGCGATGATCGCCGGCCACCGGACCTGGCCGGGCGCGTGCTCGTCGAACAGCGCCTCGGCGTCGTAGCGTCCCTTCCTGCGCAGCCAGTCGGTGAGGTAGACCCCGGCCCAGGGCGCCAGCCAGATGATCAGCAGCGCGAGGAAGTTGTTGAGCATGGTGTTGAAGTTGTTCGAGGTCACCGCCACGAACGTGATGATCACGCAGAGCACGAGGTCGCCCACGACCGCCACCCAGCGCTTGACCTTGATCCCGGCCGCCTGAAGATTCAGCCCCGAGGAGTACAGGTCGGTGGTGTTGACCGCGAACAGCGACACGATCGCCAGCAGCAGGTACGGCACCACGAACCACTGCGGCAGCGCGCTCGGCAGCCCCGAGATCGGGTCGGTGTTGTCCTTGACCACGGTCGCCACGGCCGCGCCGAGCACCATCAGCAGCACGTACGGGACGAACCCGCCGAGGGCCGCGTAGCCGAAGACCGCCTTCTTGGAGGAGTTCGCCGGCAGGTAGCGGGAGTAGTCGCCGCCCAGCGGCCCCCAGGACAGGCCGCCCGCCGACATGATCATCGCGATCGCCATCGTGAACGTGGCGAAGTCCGCCGACCCGCCGCCGCCACCGAGCTGCACCTTGGGCGCGATCAGGATCGCCATCAGGCCGAACAGCACGACGAACACCCAGGTGAAGTACTTCTGCGCCTTCATCACCGCGGCGTGCCCGATCAGCGGCAGCACGAGCTGGATCGCCGCCGCCACCAGGATGACCACGATCTTGAGCCCGAGCCCCTGGTCGCTCACCCCCGCCTGCTCCAGCAGCGACAGCGCCGCGAACGTGATGAGCACCATGCCGCCGGCCTCGAAGCCCACCATGTTCAGCCAGCCGAAGAAGCTGAGCGCACGGGCGCCCTTGGGGCCGTAGGCGGCCCTGGAGACCGCCATGGTGGAGGTGCCGGTGGCCGGACCCTGGAGGCTGGTCAGGCCGACCAGCGGGAACGACAGCAGGTTGCCGATGACGATCGCCACGACCGCCTGCGTGAAGCTGAGCTGGAACGCCGCCACGATCGTGATGCCGTAGACGAGGGTGAAGATGCCCATCGTCGTCCCGGACCAGAGGAAAAGCAGGTCACGCGGGCGGCCGTACCTTTCGCCGGCCGAGACCAGTTCGATCCCGCGTTGTTCCATGGCCCCTCCTGAGGGTCGCTGGTGTGTGCGCACACAGTGAACCGTAGGGGGATGACCTGGTGATTTATCCAGACATACGAGCGTGCCGGGAGTCAGTTGTGCCCTGGCTACAAAGTGATCGCCAAGCCGACCGCGAACAGCAGGCCGTACGCCATCTGGAGCTTGCCCGTCTGCTGCAGGACCGCGATCAGCGCAGGCCCGACGGCCCTGCCCAGGACGGTCCTGATCGGCGTGACCGCGAGCGGCGCGGCCAGCGCCGCGAGTGCCGCCCACGGCGTGACCGCGATCATCGCCAGCGCCACCACGAACGGCACCACCTGGCACACCACGTACAGCGCCCGGGTGCGCTCGGCGCCCAGCACCACGGCCAGGGTGCGCTTGCCCGACGTGCCGTCCGTCTGGACGTCGCGCAGGTTGTTGACCACCAGCATCGAGCACGACAGCAGCCCCACCGGGATCGAGGCGAGGAAGGCCGTCCAGCTCAGCTGCTCGGTCTGCACGTACGCCGTGCCCATGACCGGGACCACGCCGAAGAACACGAAGACGGCCAGCTCGCCGAGACCGCGGTAGCCGTACGGGCGCTTGCCGCCGGTGTAGAACCAGCCCGCGGCGATGCACGCGACCCCCACCAGCAGGATCCACCACGCCCGCGTCACGACCACCAGCACGAGCCCGAGCACCGCCGCGAGCGCGAAGCTGCCCAGCGCCGCCGTCAGGACCTGCCGGGGCGTGGCCGCCCGCGAGCCCACGAGCCGCATCGGGCCGACGCGCTGGTCGTCGGTGCCGCGGATGCCGTCGCTGTAGTCGTTGGCGTAGTTGACGCCGATCTGCAGCGACAACGCCACGAGCAGCGCCAGGACCGCGCGCCACCAGACGAGTCCGCCGTCGCCGATCGCCACGCCCGTGCCGACCATGACGGGGACTACGGCGTTGGGAAGGGTGCGCGGGCGCGCGCCCGCGATCCACTGACCGGGGGTAGCCATGCTGTCGAACCTCTAGCTGATATCCGTGGTGAGCCTGACCATGCGGATCGGACGGCCCATGTCGAGGACGCGTTCGGCCATGTCCTCGCCCCAGCCGGCCGACTCCAGGAAGCCGAGCACCGCGTAGTTGTCGGCGAACACCCAGGTGACGATCTGGCGGAAGCCGTCCTCACGCAGGTAGTCGACGGTGGCGTTGAGCAGGCGGCTGCCGTGGCCGCGGCGGACGAAGTCGGGATCGACCAGCAGCGTCAGCATCTCGGCGACCCTGCCGGGATCCAGGTCGGGGTCCTCGGCCGGGGCGTGCGAGGCCAGCCCCACCACGCGCTCGCCGCCGCGCGGGGTCGTCAGCGCCGCGCTGCCGCCCGCGCCCAACGCGGGGAAGCCCTCGGTGTCGAGGATGGTCTCCACCGCGACCAGCACCCGGTGCATGGGGCTGGGCGGGGCGACGATCGCCTCGTCCCACTGGCGCAGCCACATCTTCTCGGCCGCCGGCCCCGTCATCTGCTCGAGTGGGCCTTCCGGGAGGAACTCCCGATATCCGTAGCGCCAGGCGCGGACCTGAGTATTCGCAACCTGGAGAACATCCTCGCGCCGGGCCGCCCGGACGCCTACGTCTGCCATCTCGGCCCGCTCCTTCGCCTGCCGTTCGTGCCACAAGGCACGAGTTACACCGTATCGGTGTTTGAGCCTTGGAGACGACGCGAACCCCGCTTCCTCGCCCGGTAAGCGCGTGTCTTGGTGCGGTTACCGCATACCCGCATCGAACACCATGAGCGCGAACGATTCCTCGACGTGTCGATGAACGCCCGCTGACATGTTCCCTCCGCGCACACCTTGAGCCGATCCCAGGAGCCGCCGACCGACGCGGCGGCGATCGCGGCCAGCCCCGCCCGCACCCCTTCGCCCGCCGGGACGAGCTCCGGCCGCCCGGCGCCCGCCACCACCAGCAGGGGAAGGGCGGGCAGGCCGGACGGTTCGCGCCTGAGCGCGGCCCGCAGGCCCTCACACAGGGCCAGGGCGGTGCCAAGATCGTCGTCGCCGGCACGGTCGCCAGGGCCGGCCAGGCCGCGCTCGCGCAGCCACAGCGCCACCTCGGCGGGGGAGGACAGCTCGTCCGCGTCGGCGTCGTAGGTGTTCACGAAGTCGCGTACGAGCTCCGCGGAGAACGGCATGCCCGACACCCTACCGGGCATCCGATCATGGGACCTGTGCGTCCAGCGCCCGTCCGAGCCTTCGCACCCCCTCGGTCAGGACCGTCAGGTTGGCGGCGGCCATGTGCGTCACCCTGATCCGCGGGCCCGGCGGCTCCGACGGGTAGTACATGCGTCCAGGGCTCACCAGCGTCCCGTGCCGTCTGGCCGCCTCGACCAGCGCGTTCTCGTCCACCTCCGGGGGCAGCCGCAGCCACAGGTGCAGGCCGCCGATCGGCATCAGGTGCACCTCCGCCCCGAGGACGTGGGCCGCCAGCGCCGCCGCGAGCGCGTCCCGCCTGGCCACGATCTCGGCGTGAACCGTGTTCAGATGCCTGCCCCAGGCCGACGAACCCACGAACTCCAGCGCCGTCTCCTGCAACGGCCGCGCCACGAAGAACGACTCGACGAGCTGGCTGGCCCGCAGCCGGTGCGCGGCCGGCCCGCGGGCCACCACCGCCGCCACCCGCAGGCTGGGGGAGGCGATCTTGGTCAGCGAGCCCACGTTGACGACGGTGCCGTGCGCGTCCATGGAGGCCAGTGACGGGGGAGCGGCGGGGGTCAGGTAACGGGCGTAGTCGTCCTCGATCACGAACGCCCCCGCAGCCCTGGCCACCTCCAGCACCTGCGCGCGCCGGTCCGGGGGCAACGTCGCGCCCGTGGGGTTGTGCAGCGTGGGCTGGCAGAAGAACACCCGCGCGCCGGTGACGGCGAACGCCTCGGCCAGCAGGTCCGGCCGCACGCCGTCGCGGTCCATCGGCACGGCCGTGGCCCGCAGCCCGGCCGCCTTGGCCGCCGCCAGGGCTCCCGGGTAGGTGGGCGTCTCGACCAGCACCGGCGTACCGGGGGCCGCCAGTGCCCTGAACGCGTGCGTCAGCGCCGCCTGGCCGCCGCTGACGATCAGCGCGTCCGCCGCCGTCACGTCGCCCCCGGCCTGCCGGGCGAACCAGCCGCGCAGCTCGTGCAGGCCGTTGACCGGCGGCACGGCCCAGACGTCCGGACGGCGTACCGCCCGCGCCGCCGCCGCCGCGAGTTGCCTGTCCGGCCTGAGCCCCGGGTTCAGGTAGCCGCCGGTCAGCGGCACCACCTCCTCGGGCGGCTGGGCGAGCAGCGCCGCCACCGGCCCGTCGTCGACCACCCGGTCGCCGAGGGCGACCGTCTGCCAGGACAGGTCCACGGGGTCCTGGCCGCGGACGGCCTGGCGCGGCGCCACGAACGCGCCACTGCCCGGACGCGACACCACCCGCCCTTCGGCGGCGAGCTGCCCGATGGCGCGCGAGACCGTCACGGGGCTGACGTTGTGCCGCCGCATGATCTCCCGACTGGACGGAAGCCGCGCACCGGGCCCCAGACGTGCGGCCTCTTCCCGCAATATCGCAGCAATCTGGGCGATACTGCTATCATGATTCATGAAGGACAAGGATAGCGCTATCACCCCTCCCTCAGTAGCACTTCCACCCCCCACCCAACCTCCCCCCACCCCCTCCAAGGGCTCCACCCCCACCACCCCCGAGGGGCCCGTCCCCTCCCCTCCCAGCACCATGAGCGAGACCGCCACCCCACCCGCCACCTTGGAGGGGCCCGGCAGCTCCGAGGGGCCCAGCGATTCGCCCGCCACCCCCAAGGGGACCAGCACCTCGACCAGGGCCGGTGGTCTTCGCGGTGCCCCCTCAAGAACTGGTGGGGCCGCCGCGCGCGCCCGGCAAGGGACGATCCTGGCCTTCCTCGGCGTCCTGGCCTTCTCCGGCAGCTTCCCCGGCACCGTCTACGCGATGCGAGGCCTCGACCCGTGGCTGGTCGCCATCGGCCGCGCCGCCGTGGCCGGCGTCATCGCCCTGATCTGCCTCAAAGCCGCCCGCCTCCCCCTCCTGCCACCCCGCCCCCACTGGCCCGCGTACGCCGTGATCTCCCTGGGCGTCGTCTTCGGCTTCCCGGTTTTCAGCAGCCTCGCCCTCGACCTGGGCGCCAGCACCTCCCACGCCGCCGTCGTCATCGCCCTGCTCCCCGCCGCCACCGCCGCCACCGCCGTCGTACGGGCAGGCGAACGCCCCCGCCCCCTGTTCTGGGCCGCCTGCGCCGCCGGCGCCGCCGCGATCATCGCCTTCACCCTCACCCGAGGCCAGGACGGCGCCGCCTGGCCCGACCTGCTCCTGCTCGGCGCCCTCCTGTCAGCCGCGCTCGGCTACACCGAAGGCGGCCGCCTGACCAGGACGACCCCCGGCTGGCAGGTGATCAGCCGCGCCCTCGTCCTCTCCCTCCCGCTGACCGCAGTGATCACCGCGATCCTGACCGTCACCACCCCCGTGACACCGACCGCCCCCGCCCTCGCCGGCTTCGCCTACGTGGCCCTGATCTCGATGTTCCTCGGCTTCATCCCCTGGTACGCCGGTCTGGCCAGAGGCGGCATCGCCAGAGCCGGCCAGACCCAGCTGGCCCAGCCGCTGCTGACCCTCGTCTGGGCCTGGGTCCTGATGGGCGAGCGTTTCGGCCCGGCCACCGTGGCCGCCGCGCTCGCCGTCCTGGCCTGTGTCGCCGTCACGCAGCGCACCCGCGCCTAGGACGAACCTGGAGAGGCAACGTACGCACCGGGCCGCGGCGATGCTTGCATGGCGTAACGCCCCCACGCAGGATGGGAGCGGAGGTGTCACAACCATGGCGGACCTCACGATCCCGGAGGGCGGATTCTGGCCCGCGCCGGAGATCCCGCAGCCCAACATCTACCCGATGGAATGGCGCGTGGAGACGGAGAAACTCGCGGCCATCTACGAGAAGTCCAAGCGCAAACTCTGGAACCCGGCCGACCTCCCCTGGGACGGCCTGAACCCGGAGGACTTCACCCGCGAACAGCGCCTGGGCATCATGTACTGGTTCGCCGTCCTCGCCAATTTCGACGCCTCGGGCCCGGCCGTCTTCGCCCGCGCCACCATCCAGGCCTTCGAGAAACACGAGGAGGACCCGGTCAGGAAGTGTTTCTTCTCCATCACCCGCGACGAGATGAACCACGAGGAGTGCTGCCAGCGCACCATCGCCCGGCTGTGGCCCGGCGGCCCGCTCGACTGGACCCCCGAAGACGACCTGGAAAAGGCCGCCCACAACAACATCGGCTGGCTCTACCACAACGGCGGACGCTACTGGACCGGCTACACCAGCGCCGTCGGGAGATACTCGCTCCCGGTCCTGTTCACGAGTTTCATGATGGGCGAGATGGCCGCGTCCACGCTGTTCAGAGGCATGGCCACGGGCACCCGGCATCCGGTCTTCGGCGAGATGTTCCAGCGCATCGGCCTCGACGAGTCCCGCCATCTGCAAATCTGCATGACCATTCTGGAGAACGAATGGCCGGGCCTGACCGACGAGACGCGCGGCCTCATCACCCGTCAGCTCCGAGCCGGTTTCGTCTTTCTCTCCATGATTCTCTGGGAGCCGCCGGAAGGTTTCTGGGAACTGCCTCCGTACTTCCTCGACAACCACCGCGTCCTCATGGACCACGCCAGGGAAGCGGGGCTGGGCGTGCTCTCGTACGAGGAGCAGAAGGAGAACTGGCGCGTGGCCATGGCGAAGGTCCGCGCGATCGTCGAACGGTGGGGCATTGCCTTCCCGGCCATTCCCGAACTGGACCTGGAAGGCGTCGAGGTGAACTTCATCGACCCGGAGGAGATCATCCCCGTCTTCTAGGATGCGCATATGTGGCCCCGCATCGACGGACGCGGAGTCCTCGCCCTCGGCACGCCCGGCAAAGTGCGTACCCTGCTGACCGACCTGACCCTCTCGGGCGCGAAGACCGCCACCGCCGGCCTGCTGCCCCTCGACTACGAGGCGGAGGGTGAGGAGGTCGAACACGTCGGCGAACACCTGATCCTCGTGAACGACGCCGGCGAGAAGGCCGCCACCATCGAGATCACCTCAGTGGCGCTGGTGCCCTTCGCCGAGGTGCCGTGGGAGTTCGCCGAGGCGGAAGGCGAAGGGTTCACCTCGATCCGGCACTGGCGGGAAGTCCATCACCGCTACTGGTCATCCTTGGGCCACGAGGTGAACGACACCTCCACGATCGTCTGCCTCCACTACCACGTCCTGCCCTCATGACCCCCACCGCACAGCACCCTCAAGCCGCCCTCGCCCCACCCCCAGCCCCACCCCCAGCCCCACACCCCCGAGCTACCGCCTTTCCGCTCCCGCCCTGCACCGGTCCCGCCTCTCATTCCCAGCCCCGCCCCAGGCTCGCCGTGCATCAAGCCCCGCCTCAGCCTCGCTGTGCACCGGCCCTGTCCCGGCGCCGCCCTGCACTTCCGCGCTGCCGTCACTCTCGTGTCGGCACCTCCGGCGACACCGGCCCAACCCGGCTCTCACGATCCCCACCGCCGCCCCCGCTGGCCCCCGAACCACCGCCCCCGCCCCCGACGACGAACGTCCCCTTCCCCTTGACCGTGTGCACAAGCTGCCGCCTCCGCAACTCCCGCACCACGTTCCTGACGGTGGACCGCGCCACGTCGAACTCGGCCTCCATGGCCAGCTCGCTCATCACCGCCTCGCCGGCCCGTAGTTCACCCCGCAGAATCTGACCCTGGATCATCTCGGCAATCTGCACATAGATCGGCACAGGCCCGTCTCGGTCGAGCATGCTCACACCTTAGACGTCTGGATACAAGCAGATGAGCAAACCTCAATCTTGGGGCCACGACTCTTCGGGCGACACGTAACTCCCACGCTGCGGCACGGTGTAGATCCACCCCTGCTCCCGCAACAACGCCATGGCCCGCCGCACCGTCTCCCGCGCCACGTCGTACTGCTGCACCAACGCCGTCTCACCCGGAATCGGCCGCTTGGGCTGGAACTGCCCCGCCTTGATCTGGTCAGCCACATCCGACGCGATCTGCCGATAGAGCGGCTCTTTCCGCTGCTTACGCGGCGCTTCGTCAGGTACGCCGACGAACGTCCCCTCGCCCTGGACCGTGTAGATGAGCCCTTCCTCGCGCAACACGTGGATGGCCCGACGGGCTGTCGTCCGCGCAACCCCGAACTCGCTCTGAATGTCGGCCTCGCTCGGCACGGGATGCCCGGACGCGAGCCCTTCGACCCGCCGCCGAAGGATCTCCGCGATCTGCACGTAGATATGAGTGTCGCCGTCGTAGTCCAGCACATCGGCAAGATAGACGAACCTGTACGAGCCCGCCCATATCCTCCTGCCCAATAAGGCAGAGTCCTCTTTCCAGACGGACGAGCGGATACAACCAGACGTATGCTCGGAACATGGCCGAACTCCCCACGCACTACGAAGACTGCTTCGGCATCCACCTCCCCGACCCCAATCCACACTGCATATGTATCCGCTGGTATCCCGTGCGCGCAGCCCGCGAACGCGTCCGGGTTCAGGCCTACACCTGCGCCTGCCTGCCCACGTCCTACGAGCTCTGCCAAGTCGGAGGCCAATACTTCATCCGCCGAACCTGCCGAACCCGCCGCGGCGTCTACGTGGACGAGAGCCTCCGAGGCTCCGCAACCAGGGTCTCTCTGCTGTGGAGGAGCTTCCTGGCCTGCGACTCCACCTCCATGCAGGAAGGCGTTGTATCGGCTCTGCAATCACCGCCGGCCCCGCACCCGACTCCTCGGAAGCCGCTTCAGGTCAGCTGCCTCGTTCCACGGTGACTCCATCTGGCCGCTGATCAAGCGCCACGCACCTGATCCCACCGATGAAGGTTCGCGGGTCAGTCTTCTCTCAAAGCTGGCCTGTCCTGCATCGTCACCGCTGGTCGCTGGCTTCCGTTCGTATGATGGGCAGATCTCTGCATGGCGCCAGGAACCTCTCGAGGTACCAGCCCAGATCGACGAACTCCGGCATGCGGGCGATAGTGCGGTAATCCAGCAGGGGAATCAGAGAGACCGACGTTCTTTCTCTTCGTGGAACAGCACGTTCGCGCGAGTTTTCCCGTCGGGCACCCTGGCGGTTATGCCTACCGCCTCCCCGGCCTCATAGCAGGTGCGCATGGCGCGCTTCGCCCTGGCCAAGCCGCCCTGTGGCATGTGCTTCCAGTCGTAGTCGGTCATGTACCAGATGACATCTTCTTCGCGGAGCAGTTCCCAGCCCGCCCGGGTGAGCCGATCGAGGATATCCACAAAGTCGATGTCGTGTTCGAACTCTAGGCTGATGGCTACGTCGCGGCTCATATCTCTTCGTTCCGGATTAACGGAAGGGGACGCTCCGGATGAGCGATTCTGCGGCGGATCGCTGAGTCTTCCAGCTGGATGGCGCAAGGCAGTAGCTGGTTGGCGTTGGGGTGAATCGGCGCTGAGGCCTCGCCAACCTGATTGTGTAGGTCATCACGGGTCCGCCAGGAGCGGGTTGGCGTGAGAAGAGGCTCCCGATGAGGCAGTAGTAGCGAAGATCCGATGCCCCAACCTGGAGCTTCTTTGCTGTCTTATCGTGGTTGCGTCCACGGAAGTGGTGTACGAGTTTGACCTGGTCAACAGGTGTGGCGCCGTGAAATGAGTACGGCCATCGCGTGATCCTTCGTAGCAAC
>NZ_JBIUBJ010000018.1:0-180093 GCF_044547985.1 Nonomuraea sp. NPDC052265 | reverse complement strand
GTTGCTACGAAGGATCACGCGATGGCCGTACTCATTTCACGGCGCCACACCTGTTGACCAGGTCAAACTCGTACACCACTTCCGTGGACGCAACCGCGCTCCGGCCCAGGCCGCCGTCACCGACCCGGTGGCGGCGGTGAAGAAGCAGTTCGTGCGCGGTCAGGGGGTCATGTTCCGCGAGACCACGCGCGTGCACTTCGACGGCACGTACGTGTTCGGGAACGAGACCGAAGGCAAGATCGAGCTGGGCGCCAAGGGCGTCGTGGCCGCCGAGTCAACGCGTACGCCCACGATCAGCGCCGAGCTGCTGGAGAAGACGAAGGAGCTCGGCGACTCCCAGCAGATGGAAACCGAACTCGAACGGGTCTACACGGTCAGCATCGGCGACAGGCTGTACGTCAACGGCGGGACCGCCACCAAAGGACTGCCCGCCGCCAAGCTCTGGGCGCCCAGCCGCGGCCTGCCCGCCGACGCCGCCTTCGAGAACCAGGCGGTCAACGTGTTCGAACCGGCCACGCTGAAGAAGCTACTCGCCACCAGCAAGCGGACCGCCGCCGAGTATCGCGGTTCTCTCACCCTCAAGGCCCTGTCGAAAGTGTCTCCGACCGTCCGCTGGCACCACCCCGGAGCCGAGTACGGCATAGACGGCGAGGTGCGGGTGCACTGGCGGCTCTGGCTGGACGACCGCGATCTCGTCAAGCGGCTGCTCACCACGTGGACGGTCCGGACCAATGACGACATCCTGATGACGACGCGCACGGACTCTCGGTACTTCGACTGGGGAACCGGCCTGCACATCACACCGCCGCCGGCGGAGAACGTCGCTACCTGGGAGGAGATTCAGGACGCGGCGTAGAACAGGTGATGTCCGAAGCGGGCAGCGCGCCTTCGAGCAGGTAGCGGTGCACGCCAGCTCATGTGCCTTACGTGCCTGACAAGATCACATCTTCCTGACCTGCAGGAAGGCATCAATAACCCAAGATAACGATGGTAGCCGTCCAGAACGGCGATCTTCATTCGGACATCGTGCGACTACGATCACCGGATGACGTTTGCGGGCAATTGGGATCATATGGAACCGGCAATCAGGGAGGCCTATCAGCGCTTCGACGCCCTCACCGAGCAGGGCCTGGACCCCGGGCCTGACACCGACTGGCGCCTCTACGGCACCTATGCCCACACCAAGCTCTGGCTCAGCCCGCAGGGCGGTCACGACTACGACGAGCGCGTCCTGCGCCTGGTCCGCACCGTGGCCGGGCGCGCCATGCTGGCCGAAGAGTACGGCCTTCGCCTGGCCGGAATGCTGCCGCTGCTGCGTCACTGGGCCACCGCCGACACATCGGCCCCAGGCGACGGCTGGTTGCCAGTCGTCTGCGACCTGCTCACTCCTGAGGCCATCGGCTTGGTCCACGAGCTGGTCACCCGCCTGGCCGCCTATCGGGGCGGCCCGTTCGTCTGCCACCACGCCGCCTTCAGCTGGAGCGAGGACCGCTTCCTGAAGGCCGGACCGTTTCGGCGGCGCGCGGCCTGCTGTGGACTTGCGAGGTCATTGACGAACCTTGGGTCCCGTCGCTGCTCGCCGACGTCGCCGTCACCTGCGGCACCGGCCATGATGGCCTCGGTTCCACCTGCCGCAGTGAGAGCGTCGCCAACGGGGCTGTCGGCGTGCTGGCCCGCCGGGGCGGGCTCGAGACCATCACCCCCCTGGCGCTCATTCAGGCGCGGGTGCGGGTGGCGTCCGTACAGGAGAATGTCACTCGCGCGCTCGATGCGCTTGCCGACGCGGCCGCGCTGACCCGCGATCAGCTGCTCGACCGCTCTCTGCCCGCCACCGCCGCGACGCCCGAAGAGATCGAGCAGGCGCGCACGGCCGCGCGCTACCGTCTGGAGCAGGCGCTCATCCACCAGCGTGCATGGACCTGGCGTGAGGTCGGTGACCATCTCCTCGACCACCCCGTCACTGGCCCCTACGCCCGCGCCCTGGTGTGGCGGATCCCCGGCGGCCCCGCCGGCCTGCCCGTCAGAACCGTCGACGGCTGGGAGTTGGCCGGGCGCCGTCCCGAGGGCCCTGTCGTCTTGGGGCACCCGGCCGCCGCGAGCGCCGAGGAAGTGAGTACGTGGCGCGAGAGGGGTCTGGCGCAGCCGTTCGAACAAGTCCTCCGCGAGGTGTACGCGCAAGAGCCGGACCGTGTCGCCGGTCACGTCGTGCGCTACGACCTGGCCCGGACGGAGCTGATCCGGTACGGCTGGACCGGCGCGTCGATCGGCTACTGGGAGAACGACTGTTACGAGGGAAAGGGTGAGGTGGTGCGCGACTTTGCGGGCTGGCAGGCCCGCTGGCTCCTGCGCGTCATCGAGGGCATGTCCGACGAGGGCTGGGAGCCGGACGTGCTGTGCGCGACCAACCCGATGACCTTCCACCGCGACGGCCGAAGGGTGCCGGCGGCGTCGGTGCCGCCGCCGGTGCGATCGGAGATTCTCCGCGAGGCCGACCTCACAGTCGCCGCCGCTTCGGCCGGCCCAGACGCCCAGCACCTGGTCGACCACTACGACGGATATTGGCACTAAAAGTTATGCAGCACCGACACGACGATGCGGCGGCGCACATGGCGGAGGCGCACGGCTTCCGCCCGGGTAAGGATCTGCTGGGCATCTGGGGTCGGGCGGACTGACGCGGGGATAGGGGCTCCAGGCGTGGAGATATCTCCGCACTCAACACACAGCTCCAGCCAAGATCGGCGGGTGTTCAACACCCACTGAAGTCGGGTCGCCCAGGAGGAATCGCACCCGGCCGACCCGAGCTCAGATCTCGTCATCGTCGGCATCGGGTGCGTCAGGGTCACGCAGAGCACGTATCGCCCCCGGCGCCAGATCGGGCAGCAGGAAGGTGTAGGCGCCATGCACCCCCAACTGGGTGTTGACGAAGGGCGAGAGCCGGGCCATATCCTCATCGCGGACCGGATAGCCCTGCGCCTTCAGCTGCCGAACCGCCGCATCCAGATAGACAGTCGTCCACAGAACGACGCAGTTGAGAACAAGCCCGAGAACGCCGAGCTGATTCTCCAGCCCGCGTTCGTAGCGGTGGTAGAGCTCGCCTTTCTTGCCGTGGCAGATTTTGCGGGCCAGGGCGTGGCGGCCCTCCTGCAGGTTGCGGATGTGCTTGATGTCGCGCCGGTAGGTCTCGTCCACGTCGATGTAGGCGAGGATGTGCAGGGACTTGAAGATCCGGCCGTAGGCGGCGATTGCCTCGCCCAGCGCGGTGGGGTGGCCCTCGCGCTGCAGCATGGTCACCACGTCGTAGGCGCGGACGGTTCCGGTGTAGATCGAGGCGACCACGCGCAGGATATCCGGCCACATCCGCCAGCTCGGTGGTCATCAGCAGGTCCAGCAGTTCCAGGGTGTCATCGACCGACTTGGCCTCCAGGAACGCGACCGTGGCCAGCAGCGTCGCCAGGCGGCGGCCATCGCGGTGACGGCGGATCTGGGAGGCGTCCGCGCTCATCCCGTACTTGGCGAGCTCGGCCAGCCGGCGCGGCGGCACCAGGCGGTCGGCTTCCAGCTCCGTCATGCCCAACCCCGCGACCTCGGCGACCTGTTCCAGCGCTTTGATCAGCGTCGGCCCGGACCCGCGCGGGACCGGGCCCTTGCGCCAGCGCTCCAGGTCCGAGACCCGTGACCCTGGCGGAACCTCCAGCAGTTGGTCCAGCACATAGCGCTGGCCCACGGTCAGCAACCCTTCCAGGACACCCCACAGTCGTCGGGTCGTCTCATCGCGGACGTTGGTGACCAGCCGGGCCAGCGTCGTCACTCCGGGCAGGAGCACATCCCGCTCCCGCAGCCAGCTCACCGCGTCGAGAAAGATCGCCTTCGGTCCATCCCCCGTGGTCCAGGACCTGGCTTCCACCCACGCGCGCAGATCCGCTTCGACACTCCCGAACTCCTTGAGGCCGTACACCCGCCGGATCTCCCACTGGTGGTCGAATCGCGTCTTGGTCCGCTCGGTGTACTTCTTCACGCACGACGGGTCGGCGATGCCCAGCTGCTCGGCCACGAAGTCGAGGACCGATGTCGGCACCTCCAGCGGGTCCTCCAAGAACGCCCCGACCCATCGAACTGTGACGAGTTGAAGGCTGAAGCCGAGCTTCATGTGGTCGCCACGACGACGCTCGACCAGCTCCCGGTCCTCGTCATCGAGGAAGAACACCCGCTCCAGGTCCGCGCGCGACGGCACTTCCCCGTATCGGCCGTACGCGGACGCTTCGTCATCGATAAGGAACTCCACCACCGGCATACGCCGAAAAGTATGGCCAGCCAGCCCATAGCGAACCGAAAGTAGTCGAACCGTTACTCAATTCGCCGCCATGCTGCAGTTCATCTGCATCGGACCGCTGGATGGCGGTAAGTCCCATCGCGTCGGCCCGCTACCGCCACTGACCGATTGGTTGCTGCTTAGTGCCCAGCACGTCGCCACCTTGCGCCGCGCCGCCGACCTCGCCGGCTCCCGAGTCCTGCTCGTCGGCGCCGGCAACTCCGGCGTCGAGATCGCCGGCCATCTCGTCGACGCGGGTGTCCAGCGCCTGTGGATGTCGGTGCGCACCTCACCGACCATCCTGCCCCGGCAACTGTACGGCGTCCCTCTGCACCCGCTCACCCTCGCGCTGCGTCTCCTGCCAGAGCCGATCCGCGACCGTCTCACCCGCGCCGTGGCGCACCACACGTTCGGCGACCTACGGGCACACGGCCTCCCCACCCCGAGGCAAGGCCCGTTCGAGCGCATGCGGACCACCGGGGTCACCGTCGCGATCGACCAAGGCTTCGTCGGGCATCTCACCGCCGGCCGGCTGCGCGTCGTCACCGCCGTCGACCACCTCGACGGCGCCGATGTCGTGTTACGAGACGGCACCCGGCTGCAACCGGACATGGTGCTGACCGCCACCGGCTACGACCCCGGCCTCGCCGACCTGGTCGGACACCTCGACGTTCTCGACCACGACGGACGTCCCCACCGCGGCGCGGGCGGACACCGGCCCACCACAGGACTCTGGTTCATCGGCTACCGACCGGCGATCGAGGGCAGCCTCCGGCAACTCCCCATCGAGGCGCGGCGGATCGCCCGCGCGATCGGCAACGGCCCCAAGACACCGAGCCACGCCTGACCGGGTCACTGAGACAACTCACGTCATCCCTCAACCATCCAGGAGTTCAGCATGTCCTTCCGCCACGTTGTGCCTGTGCCCAGAAGATCAGCCACCGGTCGAGTCGCCGAGGTGTACGCCCAATCGACGGCCGACTTCGGGCAGGCCGCGTTCATGATGTTGTCCCCGGCGCCCGAACTGCACGCCGCGGCCTGGGCCATGCTGCGCGAGTCGGAACTGGCGGGACTCGCGCCCCGCACCGACAAGGAAGTCGTGGCCGTGGCCGTGTCACAGGCCAACGGGTGCCGATTCTGCATCGACGCGCACACCATCCTGATCCACGCCCTCGGCGAACACCAACTCGCCGAGGACCTGCTCGACGACCGAGTCCCGACCTACCCTCACGCCGTACCGTTCACCAGGAACTCGCCCGGGGTGACAGCCTGCCACTGCTGGCCGGCATCCCGACGGCGTCACGGCCGTCCTGGGCCGGCGACACACCGATCGGGGCCGCGTACGCCGCCCTGCGCAGCGCGGCAGCCGCCGGCGCCACGCTCCCGAGCGAGCCAGGCCAGGAGCTTCTCCGAGCCACGGTCGCCGAACTCATCGCCACCGGCCCGCTCCCGCATGGCACGTGGCTGACACAACGGTTGACCCGGCCTCCCGAGGCCGACCGACCCGCCGCCAAACTCGCGCTACTGGCCGCTCTCAGACCACACGACATCACCGAGGCGGACGTCACCGCATGGCGCACCACGACCTCCGCCGACGACACCCATCTGGTACGCCTGCTCGGTTTCGGTGCCATCGCCGCAGTGGAGCGGATCGAGGAGGCCATCACCAGCCGAACATCGACGCGATGAGGACGGACGCACTCATCACGCGCTGATGCCGGAACGGCCTGCTTGATGGTGCGGGCGCACTCCGACGCCCGGCGAATTCCAGCCGTACCTCGATGGGTGTGCTGACCTTCGGCACCAGCACCCCGCGCCCGCTACTCTGTGGTACCGTATAGCAGTACTTGGTGGTGCAGAGTAGTAGGGGAAATCGAAGAGGACCCACGTTGGACGACCTGACGGAGATGCTGAAGGGCACGCTCGAAGGCTGCGTGCTCGAAATCATCGACAGCGAGGAGACCTATGGGTACGCCATCACGCGCCGGCTGAACGAACTCGGCTTCGCCGATGTCGTCGAGGGGACGGTGTACACCATCCTGCTCCGGCTGGAGAGGAACGGGCTGGTCCAGGTGACGAAACGACCGTCCGGGCTGGGGCCGCCGCGCAAGTTCTATGCGCTCAATGACGCCGGGCGCACGGAACTCGCGACGTTCTGGGCGAAATGGGAGTACGTCTCATCACGGATCGACAGCCTCAAGGAGGGCGGGAGATGAACTTCTGGGAGACCATCACGGGAAGCGATCTCAATAGGGAGTGGAAGGCGTTCGAAGCTCGGGCCGCGGCCTTGCCGGCCGACTACCGGGCGGCGTGGGAAGAGATCAAAGGTCACCTCTTCCCCTACGGCGACTTCACGGGCCGGAACCTGCTGCCGATTCTCGACGGAACCCTGGGGCTGCTGGAGGAGGCGGCGGCCGACGGGCAGAGCATCCGCGAGGTGCTGGGTGACGACGTCGGGGGCTTCTGTGCGGCGCTGGCCGGCGGAGAAGGGGCCCGGGGCTATCGCGACCGGTGGCGGGAGCAGTTGAACAGGAACGTCGCAAGGAAACTGGGCCGGCTAGGAGGCTGACGTGGGCATCCAGGACATCATCGAGGGCAAGAAGCAGTGGCGGGCGCACATGGCGCGGGTCAGGGCGCTCCCGCCGGACTACCAGATCGTCTACAAGGAGATGCAGCGGTACTTCTTCAAGGTCGGACCGACCGACCTGCCTGACGGGTCCCTGCTCTCGGGGATCGTCGACTTCTTCGAGGAGGGCGTCGCGGGCGGCAAGGGGGTCCTGGAACTCATCGGCACCGACGTCGCCGCCTTCGCCGACGACCTGATCAAGGACTCGCGCACCTACGCCGACATCTATCAGGAGTCGATCAGCGGGAAGTCCGAGAAGTAGCGCCCGCCGCCCCGGACACCGGCGGCTCACCCGGGACGGCGAGCGCCCGGCTCGGGACGGGGGACGCCCCGAGCCGGGCGCCCGGGTCCTCGGCTACCTGGGCTGGTGGAAGGTGATCTCGGGGTTGGCGGGGGAGGGACCGTCCAGCAGGGGTTGTCCGCTGCCCTTGAGGTGCCGGTCGAAGAAGGCCCCGACGTAGGCCCGGGTGAGCGCTGCCGCACGTTCCGCGTCGATGGCGTCCGGGGACGACAGGCCGAGCCTGCTCTGGACGAGGGCCAGGTCGGTGAAGGAGCTGTGCTCGGCCCGCGCGACGGTGAGCCAGCGCTTCCAGCCGCCCAGGACGTTCCAGGTCTTGTCCCAGGTGTCGTCCTTGCCGGGGGTGTGGTCGCGTTGGCTGCCCATGAGCAGGAAGGGACGCTTGCCGAGCCCGGTGGCAGGCAGGGCGGCGTCGATGGTGCCGTCCAGGTTGACCCCGGCCTTGACCCGCGCATCGGTGAGCATGGTGGTGGAGGCGGCGTCGCCGCCGATCGAGTGGCCGGCCATGCCGATGCGCCCGGCGTTGATCAGTCCGGCGTGTTCCCAGGCGGGGTGGCGGCCGGTCAGCCGGTCCAGGACGAAGGAGACGTCCTTGGCGCGGTTCCTGGTGATGGTGGCCTTGCCGCCCTCGGGAGGTCGGGGCTGGTCGCACAGGGGTGCCCAGGTGAGCAGGCCGACGCCGGGGAAGACGGTGCCGGAGGACTCGTAGGCGTGGTCGATCGACGCGACGACGTTCCCGCGGCCGGCCAGGTCCTCGGCGAGTGAGGTGAGGCTGGCGCGGGGGAGGCCGAGCCCGGGCGAGAGCACCACCAGCGGGTGGCGGCCCTTCTCGGGCGGGGCGCCGGTACGGGCGTGGGTGCGGATGCCGCTGACGGCCTCGGCGGGCAGGTCGGCGCCAGGGGCCTTGCGTCGCAGCAGGGACGCGGCCTCCTCCTTGGCCATGAAGGGTGCGCCCGGGCCATCCACTGAGCGCGGATCTCATCCGCCTGACGCGGGACCCCTTCGCAACGTCTCCGACGGCGACTGCCCGTACCTCTCGCGGTACTGGGCGGCGAAACGCCCCTGGTGCAGGAACCCCCCATCGGGCGGCCACCGTGGTCACCGTGGCCCTGGCGGGGTCGGCCGTCCTGAGCTCGTCGTGCACGCGCGCCAGCCGTACCTGCCGGAGATGGGCCATCGGGGACAGGCCGAGATGCGCGCGGAACCCCTCCTGGAGGGAGCGGCTGCTGACCGCGACGGCGCCGGCGATGTCGGTGGTGCTCACCGGCAGGTGCGCGTGCCCTTCGATGAACTCCATCGCCCGGCGCACCACCTTCGGCAGCGCGGGCGGCCTGGGCGCCGTCAGCCGTTCCAGGTAGTTGGACGGCTGCATGGTCAGCAGCAGGGTGATCAGGGCGTTCTCCAGGTGCGCGACGGCCAGCGGGTGGCCGGCCAGCCCGTCTCCTCGCCGCCGGCGCGGATCAGGCTGCGTCCGGCGAGCGGGATCATGACCAGGAAGAACGTGTCGAGGTCGCCCGGCTCGATGTGGACGTCGGCCCCGTAGTCGAGGTAGCTGACCCGGACCGAGCCGAGCTGCACGGAGTTGAACCGGGCCGACAGCAGGTTCGCGTCCCCGGCCAGGTCCAGCCGGTGCGGGCAGAACACCTTGGCGACCTCGCCGCGGACCTCGTCGAGGTCGGAGCCGGCGAAGACGGCACGGTTGCTGAGGAGCACACCAGATGATCGGCCCTCCCGCCTCCGGCGTTCCATGTAAAAGTACGCACAGGGCCTTCGCCGGCCGATCACCCACCGTGAGCGGGTGCGGAAGGCTCCTGCACGGCGCCCGTACGGGGAAGGCCCCCGTCTGGTCGCCGCGCAGCGTCCTGCCGGCCGGCCGCTGCCGTGCCGTCGTGGCCGGTGGCGGGGCCCGGTCAGATCATCAGGCCGCCGGAGACGCGCAGGTTCTGGCCCGTGATCCACTGCGAGTCGGGCCCGGCCAGGAAGGCGACGACGTTGGCGATGTCCTCGGGGCGTCCCAGCCGTCGCAGTGGCGTCAGGGTCAGGACGTGGTCGATGGCCTGCTGCAGGTTCTCCCCTGCGGCGGCGCGCATCATGTCCGTGTCGGTGGCGCCAGGGGACACGCTGTTGACCGTGATGCCCCTCGGGCCGAGCTCGCGGGCGGCGACCACGGTGATCGACTCCAGCGCCGCCTTGCTGGCGAAGTACAGGGCCAGCCCCGGCGCCGCACCGGCGGAGGAGATGTTGACGATCCGCCCACCCTCGCCGAGCCTTTCGGCGGCGGCCTGGATGACGAAGAACGGCCCCTTGGTGTTGACGGCCATCACGTCGTCGAAGTCGCTCTCCGTGGCGTCGCAAATGGGGCCCATCGGATTGACAGCCGCGTTGTTGACCACCACCTCCAAACCGTCCAGGCATCGGTCGACCTCACCGAAGAGGTGCTTCAGGTCCTCCAGGCGCCCCTGGTCCGCGCGTACCGCGATCGCCCGGCCGCCGGAGGCCGCCACTTCGGCCACCACGTCCTCGGCCGCGGCCCGGTCGCGGAGGTAGGTGAACATCACCGTCGCGCCCTCGCGGGCCAGCCTCGTCACGATCGCCCGCCCGATTCCCCGCGACCCGCCGGTCACCAGTGCGCTCTTGTTCTCCAGGGTTCCCATGTGGACTCCTTGCCGTCGGACGCTCCCCGGATGGGAACGCCTCATGGGGGAGTCGTGGCGGCCTCCTCGGTCTCGACATCCGTGCCGGAGAAGATTCAGAAAAAAGGATGACCGGGCCCGGCCCGTCGGGGCGACTATCGTTGCGGGAACCGGCACTCCCGTCGCTACCGTCTGCGCAGCGGTCGGTGACCTCATCACCGATCCCTGTCGAACGGAGCATCCGTGATGAACGTCGATGTGATCGTCGTCGGAGCCGGGCCGACCGGGCTCATGCTCGCCGCAGAGCTGGGCCTGGCCGGGGTGCGAGCCGTGGTCGTCGAACGGCTGGCGCAGCGCGGCGGGCAGTCCAAGGCGCTCGGCATCCAGCCCCGCTCCGCGGAGGCGCTCGCATTACGTGGGCTCCTCGAACCCCTCATGGACCGGGCGATCCAGCGGGTGCCCGGCGGGCATTTCGCCGGGCTCCGGCTGGACTACACCGCCTGGGACACGCGGCATCCGTACTCGATCGGCATCCCCCAGGGGCGGGTCGAGGCGCTGCTTGAGGATCGGCTCGGCGAGCTGGGCGTCCAGGTCCTGCGCGGGCACGAGGTGACCGCGCTGTCGCAGGACGCCGACGCGGTCGAGGCGACCCTGCTCGGGCCCGCGGGCGAAGCACGGCTCACGGCCCGCTTCCTGGTGGGCTGCGACGGCGGCCGCAGCACCGTCCGCGAGCTGCTGGGCGTCGGCTTTCCCGGCCTGGACGGGAAGCTGCTGTCGGTGGTCGCCGACATCACGATCGCCGACCCGGACGGCGCCGTGCCGGAGACCTGGACCCTGCCCGTCATGACGCCCGACAAGACCGGCAAGGGTTACATCGCTCCCATCGGCGACGGCGTCCACCGGTTCCTGTTCTACGGGGCCGAACAGCAGAGGCTGTCCCGCGACACCCCGATTACCGAGGAGGAGGTGCAGCGGGCCCTGCACAACGAGTTCGGCCCGGGGGTACGGCTCACGGGCGTCCGATGGGCCTCCCGGTTCACCGACGCCTCGCGTCAGGTCGAGCGGTACCGTCACGGGCGGGTCCTGCTCGCCGGGGACGCCGCGCACATCCACTCGCCGATGGGCGGGCAGGGGCTCAACCTCGGTCTGCAGGACGCGTTCAACCTGGGCTGGAAGCTCGCGGGGGAGGTCGCCGGTTGGGCGCCCGAGGGGCTGCTCGACACCTACCACTCCGAACGGCATCCGGTCGGCGCGCGCGTCCTGGCCAACACCCGCGCCCAGGCCGTCCTGATCGTCCACGACGAGGAGAACCTGGCCCTGCGGGACATCGTCGAGGAGCTCGTCCGGGTCCCCGAGGCCAACCGGATCGTCGCCGGGATGATCTCGGGGCTGGACGTCCGCTACGACCTGCCCGGACGTCGCCACGACCTGCTGGGACGCCGCGTCCCCGACCTCGACCTGGTGACGCCGTCCGGGCCAGGCCGCGTGGCGGAGCTGCTGCGCGACGGCCGCGCCCTGTTGCTGACGACCGCCGACGAGTCCGCGTTCGCCGAGGCCGCCGAGCCGTGGTCGGCCAGGGTCGGCCGGGCCCACGTGCAGGCCGAGCTCGGTGCGGACGCCGTGCTGGTACGGCCCGACGGCCATGTCTGCTGGGCCGGTTCCGTCGCCGACGTCTCCGGCCTCACCGAGGCCCTGACACTGTGGGCGGGTGCGCCCACGCCGGCGGACCTGCCCGCATGAGCCACCCGCAAGGGCGGCGCTCACCGGTTGCGGGCCGCGGCGACGACCACCGGCACGATGGCCAGCGCCAGCAGGCCGCCGCCGACGGCGAGGAGAGGGTAGCCGGCGACGGCGACGACCAGGCCCGAGACCAGACCGCCGACGGCGCCCGCGACGGAGATGGAGACGTCGACCAGGCCCTGCGTTCTGGCACGGGTGGCCAGTGGGACGGCGTCGGTGATGATCGCGGTCCCGGTGACGAGACCGAGGTTCCAGCCCACCCCCAGCAGTGCGAGGGCCACCGCGAACGTGGCGACGGAGTCGTCGGGGGCGCCGGCGGCGACCAGTCCGGAGGCCAGGAGCACCAGCCCGGAGGCGGTGGCGATCGTGAGGCGGCCGTAGCGGTCGACCAGCCAGCCGGTCAGGGGCGAGGGCAGGTACATCGCGCCGATGTGGACGGCGATGACGAGACCGGAGGCGGCGGCCCCGGAACCGCTGTCGTGCATGTGGACGGGTGTCATGGTCATGATCGCGACCATGACGAGCTGGGTGATCACCATGACCAGCGCCCCGACCAGCACGCCGGGCCGGCGCCGCTCGCCGGCCGGGCGCGTCCGGCTGTCGGCGTCGTCCGGCGGCGCGTGCGGCTCGGCGGCGGGTCCGGCCTCCAGGGCGCGGGCCAGCAGCAGGGGGTCGGGGCGTAGCCAGATGGCCAGGACCAGGGCGGCCAGCGCGTAGGCCGCGCCGGCCAGAAGGAACGGCCCGGCCAGGTAGGGGATGCCGAAGGCACGGGCGAGGCCGCCGGTGGGGGCGGCGAGGTTGGGTCCGACCACGCCGCCCAGGGTGGTGGCGACCAGCACGATGGACACGGCGCCCGCCCGGCGTTCCGGGGCGGCGAGATCGGCTCCGGCGTAGCGGGCCTGGAGGTTGGTGGCGGTGCCGGCGCCGTACCCGAACAATGCGAGGAACAGCAGGACGGGGTCGCCGGCGACGGCGGCGACGATGACGCCGACGCTGCCGACGGCGCCGACGGCATACCCGAGGGCCAGGCCGGACCGGCGCCCGCGGGCCTGGGAGGCGCGCCCGACGGCGACGGCGGCCAGGGCGGAGCCGGCGGTGCCCACGGCACTGGGCAGGCCGGCGAGGCCGGTGGAGCCGAGCATGTCCTGCGCGAGCAGGGCGCCGACGGTCACGCCGGCCGCCAGTCCGACACCGCTGAGGACTTGGGCGATGACCAGGACGATCAGCGAGCGGCGCTGTGCCCGAAGGCGCGCGACGTCGTGTATCCGGACAGGCACGTTGGTCGTCACGAGAGGGTTCTTTCGAGAGGGGAGATGTCCGACGGGCGTTCAGCCTCGGACGCCCAGGTCCAGGCGGTCGAGCAGGCCGCCGGCGGTGAAGGCGGCCACCAGTTCGTCGCGGCCCTCGGTGAAGTGGGCCCAGCTGTCGTAGTGGACGGGAACCACCCGGCGGGCGCCGAGGATCCTGGCCGCCTCGACGGCCTGCGCGCTGTCGATGACGATCAGCTCGCCGTCGAACAGGACGGGGAATCGGGGTCCTCCGGCGAAGAGGATGGCGGTGTCCACCGGGCCGAAGCGGGCGGCGATCTGCTCGACCAGGTCGAGCGAGGCGTTGTCGCCGCTGACGTAGATCGTGGGCAGTCCCTCTCCGGTCAGGACGAATCCGACGACCTGGCCGGTGATCGGTTCGACCTCCTCACGCGGGCCTGGGCCGTGGATGGCGGGCACGGCCGTGACGGTGATCGTGCCGCCGCCGGGACGGCCCAGCTCGACCGGCTCCCAGTCGGCCAGCCCCTTGGCGCCGTCCCCCAGGCGCTGCCCGCCGCCGGGTGTGGTGAGCGTGAGCGGGACGTCGGCGAGCAGCGCGCGGCCGGAGTCGTCGAGGTTGTCGGGGTGCTCGTCGTGGGAGAGCAGGACCACGTCGATCCGGCCGAGGTCGGCGGGCACGGCGGAGGCGGGAGCCGTCTTGGTCAACCGGCCGCCCGGTACGTGATAGTCGCCGGGGGCGTCGAAGGTCGGGTCGGTCAGGAATCGCAGGCCACCGTACTCGAAGAGGGCGGTCGGACCGCCGAAGACGCGTACGGGGATCTGCCCGGTGGTCGTGCTGAAACTGGCCATGCGGACACCTCACGGATGAGAAGCGGTTTATCCGTGATGAAGGTAACGGTGTCTCACGGACTAATGCAAGCCGTACCATGAGAACCATGAGCGAGACCCCGACCGCCGAGTCCGTGCTGCCCCCCGCGCCGGGGGCGGAGGACTACCTCGCCCTCGACTTCGTCAACAGCGCCGTCGCGCTGCCGGGAGGGCAGTTCACCGATTTCCTCGGCACCCCCGCGGCGACGAATCGCTGGCTCGCCGAACGCGGCCTCGCGCCGGTCGACGCCGGGGTGCAGGAGATGTGCGCGACGCAGTTGCGCTCGCTGCGCGAGCACGTCAGGGCCTTGTTCGCCGCCCGGGTCGCCGCGCTGCCCGCCCTGCCCGCGGCCCTGTCCGCCGTCAACGACGCGCTGAGCAAGGCCCCCACGGCCGCCCTGCTGTACTGGGACGAGAAGAACGGCCCCTACCGTGCGGCGCCGTGCCCCACCAACGAGATCCTCGACCGAGCCCTGGCGGCCATCGCCGCCAACACGGCCGACCTGCTCACCGGCCCCGACGCCGAACGCCTCACCAGCTGCGGATCTCCTCCCTGCAACCGCTTCCTGCTGCGCCACGGCCGCCGCCACTGGTGCTCCACCAGATGCGGCGACCGCGCCCGCGCCGCCCGCGCCTACGCCCGGCGCACCCAGCCGAAACCACGCTGACCGACCCGATCGAAGTGCCACCGCCGTTCGCGGGCGAATTCCGGCGGTCGTCGCAACACGATGATCAACTATTGGAGGAGCAGAGCGAGACGCTTGGCCGGTGATGCGCCGCCGCACCCGCTCACCGTCAGCGCCAGTACGGTCAGCAGCCTGGCCGTGCCTCTCGCGAGGGCGTCGTCATGGGAGTCATCTTGACCCCTGATCGGTTGTGACGGCCGTCCGCTCTATAGGTAGGTGACCGGTATATATTGATCACATGAGACAGATGCAGGAGCCGACCTTCCTGATCCTGACCGCGTTGGCTGCCGGTCCACAACACGGATACGGCATCATCACCGACGTGGAGCGCATCTCGGACGGCCAGGTTCGCCTGCGCGCCGGCACCCTGTACGCCGCTTTCGACCGCCTCCAGGACGAGGGCCTGATCACCGAGGACCGGGAAGAGATCGTCGACGGCCGGGTGCGCCGCTACTACCGGCTGACCGGCGACGGCGCCGCGAGGCTGGCGGCGGAGGCCGAGCGGATGCGCAGGCACGCCACGGCTGCCACCGCACGCCTGCGCGCGATCGGCTCGGGAGGAACGGCATGACCCCGCTCGAATCCCGCTACCGGCGGCTGCTGGCCTGATATCCCCGCGACCACCGGGCGCGGCACGAAGCAGAGAAGATGGGAGTGCTGCAGGCGGGGGCACGGCCCGAACAGACCCACCCGGACCTGGCCGACGTGGCCGACCTGCTGTGGGGCGCGGCGCGGGTGCATGCCCGGCGGGCCTTCGGCGCGGTCTCGGCAGTCGCCTGGCGCGACGGGCTGGCCGTCGCCGTGGCGCTGTGGCCGTTCCTGATGCTGGTCGCCGAGGTGGCGACCGTGTCGCTGCGAGCCGCCGAGTCCCTGCGTCACGGCGCTGCCTTTCTGGAGCAACCAAGCTCGATCCGTTTCCTGACCGAGCCGGCCCTGGTCGCGGCCCTGCCCGCGCTGGCCGTGCTGTTCGGCCGCCGGTGGATCGCCGTGCTCGCCGTCGTCGCGTTCGCGCTGCGTCAGGCCGGCTCCCCGGGCCCTGAACTGAATCTGGACATGCTGTTCGTCCCGAACTACGGCCCCCTCCTGGTGGCCGAGGTGATGGCGCTGGTCATCGCCTTCATGCCGGTGGCCTACCGTGCGGTCGGGCTGATCTCCCGGGGCGCCTTCCTGCTGTGGGGGCCGCTCGCCCTCATGGGGCTCATCGTCGGCAGGCCATCGTGCGCGCGCGCTGGGTAGACGTGATCGCCGACCATGTCATCACGAGCTGGAAGCCGGTGCCGTGGCTGATCGTGGTCGCGCTGGCGGCCGGGTACGCGTGCCGGTCGACCGTGGGTCGGCGGGCGGCGCTGCTGCTGTTCCTGCCCGCGGCGGCCCTGGGCGACCTCGGGGACCTGCCGTCGGTGCCCACCTCCACGGCCCTTGCCCAGCTCGGGTGTGCGGCCCTGGCCTTCACCGCCGCGGCTGCCTTGACCCGGTGGCGGGGCAGTCTGAGACGAGCCCCGGCTGCTTGAGGAAGAACGCCCAGCAGATCAACGACCAGGCAGCCCCGATGGGCCGGGACCGCCGTCGCTGAGCCTGGTACCAGAACGCACGCGTAGACCTAGGGTCTAGGTGCTTGCGGTGAGTGGCGTGGCCAGGCGCTCGGCCGGGGAGTCGTTGGAGCCGCGCTGCCACGGACTGACCGGAGGGCGTCGCGCATGCGCTCGGCGCTGCGGTCGATGGGGAGGTGGACGAGCATCACGTAACGCGTCGTGCGCTCGACCAGGATGCCGAGATCCATAAGCCGGAAGTATGCCTCCCGCTCACGGGTCAGGGAGGGCGGGGCTCGGCTGTCCCGGGGGCCCGCACCGGTGTGGCGCTTGTCACGTTCTCGTCTGTCACAGGGCCCGGGGCTCCGGCATCTCATGGTCGAGCCAATGACAGCAACAAGGAGCACATCATGGAAGCCCGCCTGAACCTCTTCGGCAGCCCGGTCGTCGCCAAGGTCCTGGGACACTACGCCGTCCTCTGCATCATGGCGTCTCCGTCCGTGAGGGGATGGCACCCTATGCGCGGCGGGGAGGGCTCGCCGACACCACCGCTCAAGGTGCGGATCCAGCGGAATCGTCCTCGATCTGAGGTTGGTCGACTTCCCGGGCCGTCACGCTGTCACCCGCGCCGTCACCCGCGCCGACGCTAGCTCCCGGCCGCGCCGCCCTGGGGCGGGAACCAGGTGATCGCCTGGCCGTGCGATCGGGTCCAGGCGAGCGGCCTCCCGTCCAGCGCGAGCACGTGGTACAGCGCCTCGCCCGGCGGCGTCGGGAGCGTGTCGTAGGGCAGCACGTCGGGGGCCTCGTTCGCGATCCAGTGTCCGGGTAGCCCGCGTACCGCCTCGGCGAACGCCGCCCGTCGCGGCATCGGCACGTGGTACAGCACCGAGCTGTGGAACACCACCAGCGTCGCATGGGGTGGGGCCTGCGCGGCCAGTGCCGGCAGGTCGTCCACCAGGTCGCCCCGTACGAGCAGCGGCGGGTCGGCCACGGCGACGGCCGCCGCCGACTGCAGTCTGGCGCGGCGGTGCGTGTGTTCGGGCCAGATGAGGGCGTCGAGCCAGGCGAGATCCGCGGGGTCGGTCACGTCGAGCGGGTTCAGGTCCAGCCCGGCCCGCCACACCACCTGGGGCAGGCTGGTCGGCGGCGCCATGTCGGTGGGCGTGCAGGCGAGGACCGGGTCACCGGAGCCGACCAGGTGATCGCCGTAGCGGTAGGCGTACCGGTCGGGGTAGAGGCACAGCCCGGCGGACGCGCCGACCTCCAGCAGCGCCAGCGGCTGCGGCAGCGCGGCGAGCACCGGCAGCAGGACGGCACACCGTCCGGCCTCGTTCGTCTGTGTGGTCCGTGTGCGCATCTCCGCTTCGATCAGCGGCCAGTTCGTCACCGTGAATTCATGGAACGCGGCCGGATCCTCGACCGGCCCGCCGAGCAACCGGACCACGCCGAACAGCAGGTTCGGCTGCCGCTTGGCCGGCGGAAGCTCGGCGAGCAGAGCCAGGAGTTCGAGATCCCGCGTCACCGCGTATGCCAGGCGCTCGTACATGGGCGACACACCGTGCGCCTCGCGCGCGGCGAAATCAGCGTAGATCGCAGCGATCGTCATGTTCCGATGATCGCAGGCGAGCTCCTTCCGCCCCAGGCGGCCACGGCCCCGGATGGGGCCTGCCGGGGTTCATTGCTGGGGGGTCTGGCTGCGGTCGATGATGGCCAGGACGGCGTTCCTGGTTTCGCGGAAGGCGGCTGCGGTGTCGTCGGCGGCGGCGGTGACGGCTTGGTCGGCGGGCGCGGTCCCGGGTTCCAGGAGCAGGGCCACGGTGTCGGCGAGGACGTCGGCGGGGTCGCCGGCGCTGGGCGGGGCGGAGTCCGGGACGGACATGGAGGTGCCGAAGCCGGTGAGCAGGGCGTGCATGGCGTAGGACTGGTCGGCCAGCGGGCGGTCCTGGCGGAGCAGTCCGTGGCGGCGCAGGATCGGCATGACCGCCTGGCACATCGCGCTGGGCCGGGTGCGTTCGAACAGGTCGCGGTCGCCGGCCTGCTCGGTGAGCAGCCGCATCTGGTCGGCGTCCTTGGTGGAGAGGCGGCGGGCCAGCGGGGAGCTCAGCCCGGTGCGGATCAGCAGCGGAGCCAGATGACGCGGCAGTACGGCGGCGGGGTCGGCGGTGACGCGGGCGATGACCGTCTCCAGGAAGGCCAGCAGTTCGCGGGCGAACATGCCGAGGATGAGGTCCTCCTTGGTGGGCCAGTAGAGGTAGACGGTGCCCTTGCCGACCCCGGCCGCCGCGGCGATCTCGCTGACGGTGACCTTGCGCACGCCGTGGTCGGCCACCAGCTCGCGCGCGCTGTCCAGAATGCGGGCGGCCTTGTGCGAGTGGTGTTCGATCAGCCGGCTCACTGCGCTGTCCTCCGTTGTCGTGCTGTCGCGGTGTTCGGTCTGGGATCAGAGGGCTGCGACGTCGAGGTTCTTGGCCCGCATGTCCTTGTTGTTGAACATTCTCCTGCCCGTGACCCTGCCGACGCCCGGCATCCGCATCAGGCGCATCATCCCAGCTCTCAGGAGCTGCTCCTTACGATCATGCGGGGTGAAGATGCGCCGTCCGGGCAGGGCGCTCTCCTGTTGCAGGTGGATGAACGGCCTCATGCGCGCCTCCCAGGCCCGCAGCGCCCGGGGCAGGTCGCCGGGATGGCGTTGCACCATGGTGCCCAGCAGCTCGCCGCCGGCCATGCCGCTGGAGGCGCCCATGCCCGCGTACAGGGTGACGCACCAGGCGGAGTCGCCGATCAGGACGACCCGGCCACGGTGCCAGCGCGGCATCCTGACCTGCTGCACCGAGTCGAACAGCGCGTCGGGCGCCTGCTCGAAGCGCGTCAGCAGCCCCTCCAGCAGGGGGCCGGTGGGTTGGGGGCCGAAGACGGCACGGACGGACTCGATCGGCGGGCGGCGGAACTCGGCGTCGACGTCGCCGGTGCGGTAGGAGAACAGCAGGCTCGGGGCATGGTCGGCGAACGGGAACGCCCACACCGAGCGGCCCGGCTCGGCCAGGACCAGCCCCTCGTGCAGGCCGAAGCCGTCGACCGGGCCGTCCAGCACGGTGGCGCCGACCATGTAGTTCAGCGGGTGCAGGTACTCCTCGTCGGGGCCGAAGACGAGCCTGCGGACCGTCGAGCGCATGCCGTCCGTGCCGATCACCAGGTCGAACCGCTCGGTCACGGTGGTGTCGGAGGCGGTGTCGTGCAGCGTCACCTCCGCCGCGGCGTCGTCCTGGACGATGCGGGTCGGGACGGTGGAGTAGCGGATCTCCACATCGTCCGGCAGCGCCGTGAACAGGCCACGCTCCACGTCACCGCGCAGCAGCGGACGGGGGCGATCCCCAGCCCGGCCACCAGCGCGCGACCGGCCGTCCTGCCGACGTTGGTCATGGCGAACTCCTTTCATGGACTTCCGGGGACATGCTAACGAACGTACTGACCAAATTGGTTCTGATGGTCAGTCTCGCCAAGGGTCCACGGGCTTCCGGGATCAGGGCCGCCCTGCCGCGTCGATGCTGACCTGCACCCCCTCGCTCCCCGCCTCGCGCCCTCACCGGAGCGGCCCTCGCCATGGCCCTGGTCGCGAACTCGGGCTTCGCCCCCGCGAACGCCATCGCTGTCACCGATGTCCCGCTGCTCAACGGATCGCGCGCGATGCTAACCGGAGGTCTCTGGCCCGTGGATGTTGCGGTGGATGGTGGAGCGTCCGACGCTGTACTCGGTGGTCAGCTCTACCAGCGACACCTCGCCGAGGGTCTGCACCTAACGGGCGATCGTCTCCAGCGGCCCGTACGCCAGTCGGCGGTCGCCTGCAGGAACGCCTTGCGGTCTGCCGGGCTCCTTGGCTCCCAGTAGCAACGAACAAATTCTCGACGAGGTTGATCCCCGGCGTCTCCTGTCCGTCTGCCCTGAACGCCATCGGCCGCGCCTGACGGAGAAGGCATGCTCCTTCCGATGGCGTCCCCGGGCAGATCGAGGTGCCGTCCTGCTCCGGGCCGGGACGGGTCCTCCGTCAGGCCGAAGGATCGCCTTCCGGGAGGAGTCCGGAACTCTGTCACTCGCCGACGATCGGCAGTGCGGCCTCGGGGATCATCGGGGCATCCGGTGGCGTCACAGACGCCTTTTCGCGTACCCCGCGACCTGACCGCAGGAGCCCATGTGACCCGTCTTCGTCCCGTATTCACCGCCGTGCTGCTGGCCGCGGCCCTCGTGGCGGCAACCAAGATCTTGTCCGCGTGGTGGCCGGTACGGACGAGCGCGCGCCGGGGGAGTCGGGCGCGGTCCTGATGCATCCTCCGAATCGATGCGACGGTCTCGCCGATGTAGTGCTCAAGGTCCAACTCGGGATGCGCGACAAGATGGAACGCCGCCGTGCCGAGTTCGCTCGGCGCTCGGAGGCTTGGCGGGAGTCCCAGCCGGATATGCACCAGTACAGGACCCCGACGCCGACTCCCCGTCGACCTCAACCCAGGGGCACGGACGCGATGCGCGTGAGTCGGCGCCTAACGCTCACCCCGAGTGACAACGCCGGATTCGTACGCCAGCACCACCGCCTGGACCCGGTCGCGCAGCCCGAGCTTCGTCAGAATGCGCCCCACGTGGGTCTTGATCGTGGTCTCCGACAAGAACAACTCGACCCCGATCTCGGCGTTGGACGCGCCTCCGGCCAGGCTGAGGAAGACTTCACGCTCACGCTCCGTGAGCACCTTGAGCACGGCGTCCGGGTCGGTGTCGGCCTTCGCGACGAGCCGCCCGATGAGCCGGCGGGTCGTGGCGGGCGCGATGATCGAGTCACCCCGGTGCACGTGCCGGATCGCAGCGATGATCTCCTCACCTGGCGCGTCCTTCAGCATGAACCCGCTCGCACCGGCGCGCAGCGCGGCCAGGGCGTGCTCGTCGAGATCGAACGTGGTCAGCACCAGCACCTTCGGCGGGTCGTCCAGCCGCTGGATCTCTCTGGTGGCGATGACACCGTCCATCCGGGGCATGCGGATGTCCATCACCACCACGTCGACGTGCCGCGACTCCAGCGCCGACAGGGCCGCCAGGCCGTCAGCGGCCTCGGCGACCACCTCCATGTCGGGCTGGGACCTGACGACCATGGTCAGGCCGTTGCGCAGCAGCTCCTGATCGTCGACGATCATGATCCGGATGATGGGAGACTCCTCGGCTCATAAGGCAGGGTGGCCGACAGCTCGAAGCCGGCGCCGGAGCGTCTGCCGGCCTCCAGGGTGCCTCCCACCATGCTGAGACGTTCGCGCATCCCGGTCAGCCCGACGCCTGCCTCTCCGGCGGGCGGCCCGGCGCCGTCGTTCGTGATGGTGATGTGCAGTCTGTCCGCGCGCCAGGCCAGCGTCATGCCGGCGGCGGCCGTCGCCCCCGCGTGTTTGATCACGTTGGTCAGCCCCTCTTGGATGACACGATAGGCGGTCAGGTCGACGGCGGGGCGCAGCGGCCGGGCGTCCCCCACCTCCTGTACGGCGAGCCGGACGCCTGTGTCGCGTACCTGGTCGAGCAGGTCGGAGAGATCGCCGAGGCCCGGTTGCGGAGTGGTGCCGCCGTCGGCGCGTAGCACGCCCAGGAGCCCGCGCATGTCGCGCAGGGCCTCGCGCCCGACCCCGGCGATGGTGGCGAACACATCCGCCCCGGGCGAGCCGAGGTCGGACAGCCTGCCACCTTCCGCCTGGCTGACCATGACGGCGAGCGAGTGGGACACCACGTCGTGCATCTCGCGGCTGATCCGGTCGCGCTCCGCCCGCGCCGCCTCTTGCCGCTCCCGCGCACGGTCGGCCTCTGCGCGCTCGGCCTTCGCTCTGAGCTCGGACAGGAACAACACCCGGATCCGGCTGAGGCGGCCCAGCGACCATAGGCATGCCGCTGCGGCGACCAGGCCGACCGACAGCCCGATCCGCCACGCGACCAGCTCGTAGGAGCCCGACGAGCCGCCCCATGAGGCCGGATTCCACAGACGTGCCAGGACCAGGGCCACACCCGTCAGGGCGACCCCCAGACAGGCCAGGCTGGGCAGCAGGTCGAGCCGGCCGCAGGCCGTGTAGAGCAGCAGCCCGAAGACCAGCGTGCTCGGCAGCAGCACCGCCGGATAGTAGGCGCCGCCCGGGTCATGCAGGGGCGGTAGTGCCAGCAGCAGCAGCATCGCCGCGGCGGCCAGGCCGTACGCCACCAGCGGGCGCAGCCGACGCGGAACGACGCACCCGTGCAGCACCAGCAGGCCGAGACCCGCGAGCAGGCGGGGCGGCAGAGGACTGTCCGAGGCCCGGAGCAGGCTCAACGAGACCAGGCCGAGCGGCAGGAAGAGCAGGACCGCGAGCAGGGCATCGGTGCTCACCTGATGCCGGTCGAGAAACGAGTCCACCGCGGCATCGGAAGATGACGGGGACTCTCGCACGCCCACCATTATGGTCGGTGTGCGTGAACGAGGTGCCGGCGGCGGGAGAGGTACGCCAGCGCGGCCACCGCCAGAGCCGCACCCCACAGCGGCCACAACATTTCTGGCAGCCAGGCCCCCAGTTCGGTGTTCGCCCCCGCAGGGCCGACCTGCTCGCCGGTGAGCTTCCTGCGGACGTACATCAGTCCGGCGGAGGTGACGGGGAGGGAGACGGCCAGAGCCGAGTAGGCCGGGAGCCTCGCCGGAATCGCACGCCCGCGCAGGAACGGCACCCAGCGCGGCCAGATCTCGCCCCACGGCCGGACCAGGCCAAAGGTCAGGCCCGCACCGATGAGACCGAGCGTGCTGAGACCGGCGCCGATCGGGGTGATCTCGGCGATGTGGGCCAGGAACTGGTCGCTGAGCCCGACAGGCACGCCCAGCAGCCAGCCGAAGCGGGTGACGGCGTAGACGACGGGGACGGCGACCGCGACGGCGGTCGCGTACTGCCCGACCCGTAGCGCGCGGGCGGCGCTGCCGGGCCGCCCGGTCCCTGCGATCAGCGCGCGCGTCCCCAGGAGCATCAGGCTGACGCCGGCCGCCATCAGGATGAGCAGGTTGACGCTCGGCCACGTGAGCATGGTGGCGATCATCGAGAACTCGGCCTGGCCGGCGAGCGCGGCAACCAGCATCACCGGCAGATATCCAGCGGTCATCATGATGCGCACGTCAGGCAGGAGCACCGCCAGGCCGGCGCCGAGCGCGACGGCCACGACGGCGGGGGCCCGGTCGAGCGGACCTCTGCCGGCGAGCACGGCCACGACGCCGGCCACCAGCGCCGACACCGCGAGCACGGCCCCGCCGGCTGCCGCTGGAAGAGGGTCGAGCAGGGTGCTGCCCGCGCTCGTACGGCCGGCGTCGAAGGGATATGCGGGCCCTCCGACAGCCCAGAGCAGGCTGAGGGGCAGATAGCTCACCGACCAGACGGCGACGATCAGGGTCGGCACGATTGTGGGACGGTTTCGTGGGGGAGAGGTGTTCACCCGGCCCAATCTGCTGCCGCTGGGGTGCCCAGCACATCGTCGCCGGGTCTCGGCCGTCTCCTCCGGAGGTCGCGACGGCGTCGTCCCAGAGGATGACGCTCGACCGTCCGGTCGGCGAGAACGGGGCGCCCCAAGCTGGAAGGCCCGTACTGTGGGTCAGCGGCCTTCTCGAAGGGACGTTCACGGGTGCAGCGTGCGCACCGTGGCGCTGCTGCGTTCCCTCGCCGACCCCGCGCTGCGATCGGCAACGACGGCGTCATCGCCGACAACGACCCGGCCGAGCAGGAGACATGGAGAAGATCCCGAACACCATGTCGCTGTCGCCGGCCTGATCCGTCGTGACCACCTCGGGTTTTCGGCCCGGCATCCAGGTTGATCAAGCAGTCCAGGATGTACAAGGAATCGCGGGGTGTACCCGGCACCACCATCTGTCCGATCCCTACTTATGGTGATGCACTGATCACTTGAGCCCCAGCTCGTTTGACGACGGGGAGGCGGTTCACATTGCGGTGCGGTGGACCAGGCCGTCCAGGATGAGGGTCAGGCCGGTCTCGAACGCCGACTCGTGGTCGATCACAGGCATGTCCGCCGGTGGATCCGAGCCGTCGCCGGAGCCGGCGTCCGCCTGTTCCTCCAGGACGCTGCCGACCGTGAAACGACCGGCGGCCAGCATCCCCATCTGGGCGTCCCGCTCGGGCACTCCGGAGGTGACCAGGAAGTCCATCTTGCGGCGGATCCGGTCGAGGTCGTTGGCAGGGGTGCTGCCTGCGTGGAGGCGTGCGCCGTCCCGGCGCATCAGCAGGGTGCGCCGGAAGCTTCGCGTGTTGTCCAGGAACCAGTCGCGCCAGTCGTCGCCCGGGGTCGGCAGCGGGGCGGCAGCATGCGGTGCCATCGCCGCCTCCGCCATGGCGGCGAGGAGGTCTTTCTTGGTGCGGAAGTACCAGTAGAGGGAGGGCTGTTCGACGCCCAGCCGTTTCGCCAGCCGCCGCGTACTGACCGTGTCCAGCCCGACCTCGTCGAGCAGGTCGAGGGCTTCGGAGACGACGATCTCTCGGTTCACCTTGGTCACGTTGACAAATCTATCACTGATAGATAACCCGAACGGATGGGGCTTCTTGACGCCGTCCGCGGCAAGCTGGTGGACGAGCCGGGTGTCGCCTTCGTCGACGCGCGCGGCAGGACCAAGGCGACGATCATGGCCAACACCTCCGGCCAGGGCCGGCAGACCCTCACCTCCGAGTACGAGATCATGCGCGGCGACCTGGTACGCATCCTGTACGACTCGTCCAAGGACGACACCGAGCACGTCTTCGGCGTGAGCGTGGACGGCTTCGAACAGGACGCACAGAAGGTCCTCGCGCACTTCTCCGACGGGTCCTCCGGCGAGTTCGACCTCCTGGTCGGCGCGGACGGGCAGGGATCGCGCATCCGGCGGGCGATCCTCCCCGCGGGCCGCGACCCGTACTGGCGGGTCGGCATCCACATGGCCTACTGGTTCATCCCGCGCATCGCGTCCGACAGCGACATCCGGGACACCTACATGGTCCCGGGTGGCCGTCAGATCATGCGCCGCAGCCACAACCCGACCGAGACGCAGGTGTACTTCGTGATGCGGGAGGAGTCCGAGGAGGCCTCGGCGATCCACCGGGAACCCGTCGAGCGCCAGCGGAAGTTCTGGGCGAGCAGGTTCCGCGACGCCGGCTGGCAGAGCGAGCGCTTCATCGACGGCATGCGGACGAGCCCCTTCTTCTACTCCCAGGAGATCGTCCAGGTCCGCACGGACACCTGGTCCAAGGGCCGCGTGGTCCTGGCCGGCGACGCCGCCCACTGTGCCTCCCCCTACAGCGGCATGGGCGTCTCCGGCGGCCTGGTCGGCGCCTACGTCCTGGCCGGCGAGATCAACCGGCACCCGGACGACCTGCCGACCGCACTGGCGAACTACGACAGCGTGCTGCGGCCCTTCGTCGACGAGATCCAGGGCCAGGTGATTCCGCGCCTCCTCCGCCTGGGCATGCCGACGACCCAGCGTGCGATCGACGCCTTCCAGGCCGCCACCGCACTGGCCTGCTTCCTGCACGTCCCCGAACTCGCCGCGCGCTTTTCGAAGGAGGACCGCGGCGGCGGCTGGCAGCTCCCCGAGAACCCGGCTCCGATCAGCGCCGCCTGAAGGCGGCCGGACATCGGGGAGCGACGGCCGTCGCGAGCAGCACGGCAAGAAGGAAGGCGCCGCCCCCGCAGAGTGGCCGGCGCCCTGTCGGCTATTGACGCCCACTCCTGCCCGCAAGCGGCCCGCGAAGCCCTGATCATGGTCAGTGACAGCGTCATCGAGACCAAGCGGCCACGACGCCTGGAACGTCTACGACGGCTCCAGCCCTCACAACACGTCTGTGGGCCCTGGCGGCCGTCGTCCGAGGGAGCGGGCGGCGGCCATGGTCCGCCCGTCTAAGAGCTCGCGCAGATAGGCGGCGTGGGGGACCCGGCAGCAAGGCGGGCGCAGGTCCCGGTGATCATGGAGTTGCGATGCTCTGTGATCACTGGGGAGACCCGTGCCCGTCCTGCCATCATGGCTGACCGACCCGCTCTGGGACCAGTTCGCGGCGCTGCTGCCCGAGCGCCCGATGGTCGACCCGGGCCATCCGCTGGGGTGCCACCGTCCCCGCATCAACGACCGGATAGTGTTCGACAAACTGCTGCAACTTCTCCGGTTCGGCTGCTCCTACCAGGGGATCGCCGACACGACGTGCTCGGCGACCACCATCCGCAACCGTCGCGACGAGTGGATCCGTCTCGGCGTCTTCGCCCGGCTCAAGCAGATCGCGCTCCAGTCCTACGACCGGATCGTGGGGCTCGTGCTCGACCAGATCGCCATCGACGGCTCCATCACGAAGGCCCCTGGCGGCGGTGAGGTCGCCGGACGCTCACCGGTCGATCGTGGCAAACAGGGCCTGAAACGCTCGGGCATGACGGATGGTTATGGAATCCCCCTCGGCAGGGTCTTGGCCGCCGCGAACCGCCACGACTCCCCGTTGCTCGCCCCGACCCTGGACCTGCTGGACGACCTCGGGCCGCTGCCCGACGACATCACCGTGCACCTGGACGCCGGCTACGACTCGGACAAGACCCGCTCCGAACTCACCGCCCGAAACCTGCACTGGCGCATCGCGGACAAGGGCGAGAAGGCGCCGATCCAGGCGAGCCGGAGGTGGCACGTCGAGCGCACCCATGCCTGGCAGAACGCCTTCCACCGGCTCACCCGCTGCTACGAACGCCGCACCACCGTCATCAACGCCTTCTTCGACCTCGCCGACACGATCATTACCGTGCGTAGCCTGATCCGCCGGGCATGGACCACCCACCGCTAGGACAACCGGCCAAACCGCCGCCCATGAGGGCACGCCTGTCTCCGCGAGCTCTTACGCGCCCCCGGGCTTGCGCGCCTCGACGAGGGTCCTGGTGGAGTGGGCGATGAACGGGCCCTCGGCCTCGATCTTCTCGTGCAGCTCGCGCAGGCGGCTGCGGTACTGCTCGACGGTGAAACCGGGCACCGTCCAGATCACCTTGCGGAGGAAGTAGATCACGGCGCCGACGTCGAAGAACTCCATCCCCAGCCGTTCCGTGCGCACGTTGATGATCTCCAGGCCGGCGGCCTTCGCCGCCGCGCTCTCGTCGTCAGGGTGTCGCTTCCGCCGCGCCTCGGGCTGCGGCCCCAGGAAGTACTCCACCAGCTCCCACACGCTGGCGGGCCCGACGTGCTGGGCGAAATACGTCCCGCCCGGTCGCAGCACGCGCGCGATCTCCGACCACCACACCGTCGCGGGATGCCGACTGGTCACCAGGTCGAATGCCTCATCGGCGAACGGCAGCGGCGGCTCGTCCGGGTCGGCGACGACCACCACCCCGCGCGGGTGCAGCAGCCTGGTCGCCTTGGCCACGTTCGGCGGCCAGGACTCCGTCGCGGCCATCGCGGGAGGCAGCTTCTCCGCCCCAGCCAGGACCTCACCACCACCGGTCTGAATATCAAGCGCCGCCGACACCACCGCCAGCCGCCGACTCATCGCCTGCTGATAGCCCCACGACGGGCGTTCCTCGGTCGCCCGGCCATCCAGCCAGGAGAAATCCCAACCCTCCACGGAAACCGATTCAGCCTCGGCGACAAGCTCTTCAAAAGGACGTGACATACGCACATCATTACGCCCCAGCCCACCCGAACGCACACAGTTTTCCGCTGTGGCCCCCCGGCAAGCCGTGACAGGAACAACGTACGGTAGCAGCCGAACCGCTGCCCATGAGGGCACGCCTATCTGCGCGAGCTCTAAGGTGGGCGCATGGCCGAACGGCGTCCCTTGATCGCGCGCAGGCTGCGGCCGGGACACTGGGTCGCCGTCGACGCGTTCGCGGCCGTTGCCCTGGCCGCCGGGTTCTCGGTGCCGGCGGTGCTGGTGCCGGAGTCCGCCGGGGTGTCGCCGTACGCGGCCGTGCCGGTGATCGCGCTGGTCTGCCTGCCGACGGCGGGGCGGCGGCGGTGGCCGGTGCCGGTGTGCGCGCTGGTCCTGGTGGCGGCGGTGTTCGCGCCGTTCGCCGGGTGGGGGGAGGCGTTCGTGCCCTTGGCGGTCGCGCTGCACGCGGTGGCGCTGCTGGAAGCGCGCCGGACGGCGGTGGCGGCGCTGGTGGCCGCGCTGGCGGTGACCGCCGCCGGTGCCGCGATCGACTCGCCCTCCTGGACGGAGGCGGCGTCGGCGTGCGGATTCGCCTGGCTGGCGCTCGGTCTGGCGTGGACGATCGGGCTTGCCGTACGGGAGCAGCGCGCGTACGCCGCGCAGGCCGTCGCACGGTCGGCGCAGGCCGCGGCGACGGCGGAACGGCTGCGTGTGGCTCGTGACGTGCACGACGTCGTCGCCCACAGCATGGGCCTGATCTCCATGCGGGCCGGCATCGCCAACCACGTCGCCGCCACGCACCCGGAGGAGGCGGGTGAGGCCCTGTCGATCATCGAGGAGACCAGCCGGAAGGCGCTGGCGGACCTGCGCGGCCTGCTCGGCCTGCTCCGCGACGCCCCAGGAGATCAGGACGGTCCGCCGTACATGCTGGACTCGCTGCGCGGGCTGGTCGCGGCGATTCCGGCCGGCGACGTACGGGTGGAGCTCGACGTCGAGCCCGGCCTCGCGCTCGGCGGCGAGGCGGCCCTCGTCGTCTATCGCCTCGTGCAGGAGTCGCTGACCAACGTGCTCA
This sequence comes from Nonomuraea sp. NPDC052265, assembly GCF_044547985.1. Classification (NCBI taxonomy): domain Bacteria; kingdom Bacillati; phylum Actinomycetota; class Actinomycetes; order Streptosporangiales; family Streptosporangiaceae; genus Nonomuraea; species Nonomuraea sp. NPDC052265. The sequence continues at coordinate 151,450 of NZ_JBIUBJ010000018.1, read as the reverse complement.
AACACGCCAGCCCGGCCCGGTGCCGGGTGGCCGTCGGCACCCGGGCGGAACGCGAACTGGTGGTCGAGGTCGTCGACGACGGTCGCGGGGGAGCGCCGCGTGCGGACGGCCACGGGCTGGCCGGGCTGGAAGAGCGGGTGATCCTGTACGGCGGCACGTTCTCGGCGGGACCCGAGCCCGGAGGCGGCTTCGCCGTTCGCGCGACGCTGCCGTTGCCAGGAGCGTCGCCGGGCGGTTCCGGGGAGGACGAGAGGTGAGCACGTTCACGGTGCTGGTCGCCGAGGACCAGGCGTTGCTGCGCGCGGGGCTGCGCAGGCTGATCGACACCGCCCCCGACCTGGAGACCGTCGGCGAGGCCGGGACGGGGGAGCAGGCCGTGGAGCTGACCCGCGCCCTCCGGCCCGACCTGGTGCTCATGGACGTCCGCATGCCCGGCCTCGACGGGATCAAGGCCACCGAGCTGATCCGGGCCGACCCGATGACCGCCGGGACGCGGGTGGTGATGCTGACCACGTTCGATCTCGACGAGTACGTCTACGGGGCGTTGCGGGCCGGAGCCAGCGGGTTCCTGCTGAAGGACACCCGGCCGGGCGACCTGCTGGAGGCGCTGCGCATTGTCGGGGAAGGACAGGCGCTGCTGGCCCCGTCGGTCACCACGCGACTGATCGGGGAGTTCGCCCGGCGCGAGTCCACCGGGATCCCGGCCCGGCTGGCGGCGGGGCTGACCCGGCTGTCCGGCCGGGAGCGGGAGGTGCTCCTGCTGGTGGCGCGAGGGCTGACCAACCCGCAGATCGCCGAGCGGCTCGGCGTCGGGCAGGCGACGGTCAAGACCCATATCCGCAGCCTGCTGGCCAAGCTCGCCGCGCACGACCGGGCGCAGCTCGTCATCGCCGCCTACGAGGGTGGCGTGGTCACGGCCGGCGGGCAGGCGCCGTCAGCGGCGGTAGGAGACCTCGGGGAAGGCGGCTGACGGGCCCTCCAGCAACGCCTGCGGACGGCCGCGCAGGTTCTGCTCGAAGAAGGCCAGCGGGTAGGCGCGCTGGAAGGCCAGCGCCCGCTCGGCCGGGATCGTGCCGACGACCTCCTCAAGTTGCTCCTTTCCCAGCCCCAGCGGCTCGGCCGACATGGGGATGAGCAGGACGTCGTCGCCGAAGGAGTTGTGCGCCGCCCCCTTGAGCGTCACGTTGAGCCGCCAGCCCCGCAATCCGTCCCAGAAGGTGCGCAGTGTCGGATTGGTCGCCATGCCGCCCTTCCCGTCGGTGTCGACCACCATGTACGGCCGGTCGAGGCCGGACTGCGCGACCTTGCCGAAGACGGCGCCGTCCAGGCCGAGCCCGGCCTTGATGCGCGGGTCGGCGTACATGGCGGAGGAGGTGGCCGCGCCGCCGAGCGAATGCCCGAACATTCCGATCCGCGCGAGGTCGAAGAGCGGCTTCCCGTCACGGCCGGGCAGCTTCTCCTCCAGGGAGGGCAGGCTGTCCAGGACGAAACGCACGTCGGCCACCCGGACGTCGACCGCCTTGGCGAAGTCGGTCAGCTCGGCACCCGTCTCCACCCGGCCGCCGGGGAACTCCACCACCGCCGCGTCATAGGGGTGATCGATCGTGACCACCGCGTATCCCCGGCTGGCCAGCTCCTCGACGACGCCGGTCCCGTACGCGCGCGAGGCGTTGGCGCCCGGCGAGTACAGGACGACCGGCAGCTTGCCCAGGCTCGTGTCGGCGGGCGCGCCCTCGTGGCCGTCGGTCCTGTCCAGGAGCACCGAGCCCGGCTCCAGGTCGTTCATCTTCAGGTACCGCTCCGCCGCCGCCTTCGGCATCCAGGGGGCGACCGGGTGGGCCCGCACGTCCTTGGCCGGGTACCACAGGCCGACCATCAGCTCCCGCTTCCTGCCGGAGCCGTTCCAGGGATCCGGCCGGGACTGATCGACCAGGTGGACCGAGACGGTCCCCACCGGATGCGGGCCCGTCGGCTTCGGGACCGTCAGGCGTTGCGGTGGGGTGGAGGCGCATCCGGCCAGTGTGAGGGCCAGGGCGCTGATGATGAGTGCACGTTTCACCCTGTTCACGGTGCCAATCGCGTACGGCCGCCACCTCTGGCGTGAGGAGGACATCCGACTCAACCCAGGAAGGTAGAGCTCGACGAAGATCGTCTTCAGGGATGACGCCCCCGACCCCGGGAGGCGGCAGCGACCGCACGCGGCTCTCGCCGTGAGGGCGCCCACGAACGCGACCACTACAGATCGCCCAACGAGGACAGAATCCGCCCGATCCAGGCGAACAACCGCAGGACCCGGCGGAATGGCCAGACCGCCACCCGGAAACCGGTTCGAGCCACCGGAACGGGCTGCGGAAGCGGCACGGCCACCACGGCCGCGCTCCCGGTCCTGGCCAGGTCGTCGAGGCGGCCCAGGAGGAGATCGACGCCGCCCTCCAGGAACTGGTGTCTCGTCTGGCGGCCATCGGACACCGGCCGATGGGTCGCGCTCGCCGTCGGTCAGGCTGATCCGGAGTTCCCGGTCCTGCTGCTCGCGGCGCGCCTGCTAGAGGCGGCCCAGGCCGCGAGCCAGCAGGGTCGCCGTCTTGGCGATCACGCTGTCGTCCATGGCCGCGGCCGGGTCGTCGCGGTTGGTGTAGACGGCGATGATCAGTGGGGCGCCGGTGGGCGGCCAGGCGACGGCGATGTCGCTGCCCGGCGCGTAGGCGCCGGCGGCGCCGCCGGTCTTGTCGCCCACGGTCCAGGTGGACGGGAGCCCCTTGCGGATGCGCTCGGGGCCGGTGGTGCTGGCCCGCAGCCAGTCGTTGAGCCGCTGCCGGTCCTTGGGCTGCAGGGCTTGGCCGACAGTGAGCTTGTGCAGGCTGCGAGCCATGAAGGCCGGCTTGATGGTGTCGCGTTTCTCGCCCGGCTTCCAGTCGTTGAGTTCCGGCTCCCAGCGGTCGAGCCGTCCGACGGGGTCGCCGAGCGAGCGGTAGTAGCGGGTCAGGCCCGCAGGCCCGCCGATCTGCTTGAGCAGGACGTTGCCCGCGGTGTTGTCGCTGACCGTGATCGCGGCGTGGCACAGGCGCTCGGCGGTCATGCCGTTCTTGGTGTTGGCCGGCAGTCCCGTGATGGGGGAGTTGGTGACCACCTCCTGCGCCGTCCAGCGCAGCGTGCGCTCAAGCAGGCCGGGGTCGGTGGTGCGGGCCTTGGCCAGGACGGCGCCGCACAAGATGGCCTTGAAGGTGGAGCGGCTGGGGAAGCTCTCGCCGCCCCGGTAGGAAAGGGTCTTGCCGGTGCCCGTGTCGATCGCGTAGGCCCCGATGCGTCCCTGGTAGGAGAGCTCAAGTGCGCGTAGTTGCTTCTTGACCTCGGCCGCACCGGTGACGGGCTGCGCGGCGGACGCGGGGCGCGTCTCGGCTCCCGCGGGTGCGCCCAAACCGGCGACGGCCGCGAGCGCCGTGGCGATCGCCACTATCGATCCCCCCAAGCCTGGCCGGCCGTGACGGACATGCCTCATGTCAGCTCCCTGGTCTTCGTCCTGATCTTTCATGGCGGCGATCAGAAGACCACGGACGGCGGCTGGGTGTCCAATATTGATATTGGTTTCTCCACCATCCAGATTGCGATATCAGCGCAGGTCACGCGGGCATGGGCGAGCAAGCCGCCGGTGCCGCTGCGCGGTCAGCGCGGTGCGCCGGACGGGACACGGGCCACCTGCGCCGCCAGCAGGCCACCGGCCGTGAACACGACCGCCGCCGCCAGGTAGAGCTGCGCCACGTCCCAGCCCGCGTCGAGCAGCCCGCCGGCCAGCAGCGGTGAGGCCAGCGAGCCGACACGTCCGGCGCCGACGCCCCAGCCCAGGCCGGTCGCGCGGACCTCGGCCGGGTAGGCGGACAGGGCGAGGGTGTACAGGGCGGCGACACAGCCGTTGACGAACAGTCCGATCAGCACGCCCAGCGCGAGCGACAGCCCGTACAGGGAGACGGCCGGGATGAACGCGGCGAGCGGCGCGGCCGCGGCGAGGGTGTAGACCACCAGCAGGCGCCTGAGCCCGAACCGGGCGGCCAGCAGGCCCAGCAGCAGGGTGCCGACGACGCCGCCGAGGTTGAGCGCCACCCCCCAGACGATGCCCTGTTCGGCCGACAGGCCCGCCTCCACCAGTAGCTTCGGCGTCCAACTGGAGACGAAGTAGAACGTGGACATGGCGATGAGAAACCCGGCCCAGATCAGCAGCGTGGCGCGGCGCAGCCGCGGGGTGAGAAGCCGCCGGACCCGGGACGCCTGCCTGGCGGGCGCGCCGGGCAGGGACTCCAGTCCGGGCTGGCCCATCGCGCGCAGCAGCCCGTTGAGACGGCCCAGGGCGTGCGGCGGGCGGCGGGTGAGCAGGAAGTCCAGGGACTCGGGAAGCCGCCACAACACCGCGCCGATCAGCAGGGCCGTGGCGGCGCCGCCGAAGGCGAACACCGACCGCCAGCCGGTCCCGCCCTGCAGCGCGGCCGCCAGGACGCCGCCCGCGCCCGCGCCGACCGCGTAACCGGTCACGTTCAGGCTGACGGCCAGGCCCCGCCAGCGGCTGTTGGCGTACTCGGCGGTGATGACGTTGCCGGCGGCCAGGATTCCGCCGGTGCCGAGGCCGGTGAGCACCCGCAGCAGGCCGAGCTGCACGGCGTCCTGGCTCAGCGCCGAGCCCAGCATCCCGGCGGCGGCGACCACGAGACAGGCCAGGATCAGGGCCCGCCGCCCGACGCGGTCGGCCAGCGGGGCCAGCAGCAGCGATCCCGCCGCCATCCCGGCCAGGCTCGCGCTGAGCAGCAGGCCGAGCTGTGAGCTCGACAACGACCACTCCTGCGACACCGCGGCGGCCGTGAAGGACATGACCATGACGTCGAACCCGTCCACCACGTTGAGCAGCACACACACGGCGACGGCCGACCATTGGGTACGTGACATCGGGGAGCCGTCGACACGGGCGCGCAGCTCCGCGAGGTTCACATCCACCTGACCGCCTTTCACCACGAGTGGATCTCTTGTCCATGTCGGTCCACCTCGCCGGCCGCCGGTGGAGGACTCCCATACCTGGAGACCGGCGGACAGAGGGCGCGGCACCATGGCCCCGGCTGGATCCTCTCCTCGGCTCGACCTCGGGCCAAGGCCGGGAAGGCGAGCAACGCGCTTTCGCCGCCCGTGATCTGCATCGACGGCATCCATCGGACCAACGCGACCCGACATGGCCAAGGGCCGGACTTCCGCGCTGCCATGCTGCCACAGCCTTCAAGCGGGATCGAACCCCCCACGCTCGCCACCTCGTCAACGCACCCCGACGGGCCGCCCTTGCCACGCCCGGCTCGCGGTCGCCGGCGCGCAGGCGAGGTACGGCTGATCGCCCGTCGCGATCAGACCGGGCGTGGGCAGCGGGCAGAGCGGCATCGCCGTGGAGGCCGGGAGGGCGTACCGGCTGGGCTTCAGGGCCTCGGCGACGCGGACGGCGAAGATCACACACCGCGATCGTGCACGGCTACCCCGAGGTCGGCGGCACGTCGCTCGCCGTCGTCGTCCTCGTCGCCGTCCTGGCCGGGCTCGTCGCCGCCGTTCTCCCGGCGCGCCGGGCCGCGCGGGTCACTCCGGCCGCGGGGTTGTCCCTCGACTGACAGCCTCGCCGGCCGCGCCGGAGGCGGGTGCGGTCACGTCAGGCGACGGCGGTGCCCTCGAGCTCGACCATCAGGGTGGGGATCGCCAGCCGGGTCACCCCGAGCATCGTGGTGGCCGGCGCCACCCGTGCGCCGCCCAGCCGCGCGGCCAGCACGCCGTAGTGCTGGAAGAGCAGATCGACGTCGGTGGTGTAGACGTTGAGCCGGACGAGGTCCGCCAGGGACATGCCGGCCTCGCCGAGAACGGCCTCAAGGTTGTCGAGGCTCAGCGCCAGTTGCGCCGCCATGTCACCGTCGTGCAGGGGCTTGCCGTCGTCGCCCGTCGCCGTCTGCCCGGAGCAGTACAGGGTCCGGGTGTGCCCGGAGACGAGCTCGCCCTGGTTGAACCCCATCTCCACCGACCACGTCACCGGGTTGATCGCCGTTCGTTCCATTGCCACACCAGCTCCATTCGATGTCACGATTTCTGATGTCATGGTGATCAGCCTCCCAACGAATCACGACATCCTGTGTCGTGTATTTCGGTAGGGTTTTCGAATGCGTGCCGATCGGCTGGTCTCGCTGGTGCTGCTGCTGCGGCAGCACGGCCGTCTGTCCGCGGCCACGCTCGCCCGCGAGCTGGAGGTGTCCACCCGTACGGTGCTGCGCGACATCGAGGCGCTGTCCGCGGCGGGCGTGCCCGTCTACGCCGAACGCGGCCGGCACGGCGGTTTCGCGTTGTTGCCCGGCTTCCGGACCGAGCTCACCGGGCTGAACCCCGACGAGGCCCTCGCCCTGCTGGTCGCCGGATCGCGGCGCGGCGCGCAGGCGTTCGGCCTCGGCTCGGCGCTCGCCTCGGCGATGCTCAAGGTGGTCGACGCCCTCCCCGAGAGTTACCGGGACACCGCGGCCGGCGCGGCCGAGCGACTGCTCATCGATCCGGAGACCGACCTGCTCTCACGCCGGCTGGCCACCGAGGAGGTGCCCGACGCCATCGCGGCCGAGGTCCTGCGCGCGGTGTTCGCCGGACGCCGGCTGCGCATCCACTACGCGGCCGTCGACCAGGTCCCCGAGTGGCGCACGATCGACCCGATCGGCCTGGTCACCATCCGCGACCGGGGCTACCTGCTGGCCACGAGGTCCGGCGCGGACCGCACCTACCGCCTGTCGCGGATCGTGGCCGCCGAGGAGCTCCCCGAACCCGCCCAGCGGCCGGACCGCGTCGATCTGGACCGGGCCTGGCAGGAACGCAGCACCCGCTTCCGCACCGGCGGCGACCAGGTCGCCGTACTGGTACGGATGAACCCGGCGCGGCGGGAGGAACTGCTGGGCACCGCGCTGGCCGTCCTCACCGAAGAGGCCGACGCGGACGGCCGGCTGCGGCTGGAGGTGACCTTCCAGGACCGCAGACACGCCGTCTGGGCGCTGTGGCAGCTCGGCATGGACGCCGAGGCCCTGGCCCCACAGTGGTTGCGCACCTCTCTGCGCGCCCGCGCCACCGCGGTCGCCGCCCGCTACGATTGCCCGTCCTGAGGGCCGACCGCGTCTTCGGCCTCATCGGTCGATCATGCAGCCGAGGCCGAGCCGGGAGACCTCGGGGCCGGCGGGCCCGAGGGAAGTGCTGAGCGTCACCCTTCCAGGGCCGCGCGGAGGAACTCGAAGATCTCCGCCTGGGCGTCCACGGCCTGCGATTCCACGCCGGGCAGGGTGAGGAACGCGTGCCGCGCTCCGGGGTACTCGGTGAGCCGCACGGACGTCCCGGCCGCCCGCAGCCGCTCGGCGTAGCGGCGGCCGTGATCGGCGACCGCGTCCTGGGTCGGCACCACGAGCAGCGCGGGGGCGAGCCCGCTCAGATCGTCCGCGTGCAGCGGCGAGAACGCGCGGGCGTCGGTCCCCGGCGGGACGGCGAGCCGCCGCAGGAACCGCAGGAGCGGCAGGGCGCGGCTCGGCTGGTAGGCGTACTCGGCTACCGAGGGGTGGTCGTCCATCGACTCGGTCACGTCCACCACGGGGTTGACCAGCACCTGCGCCCGGAGCCGCAGGCCGGCCTCCCGGGCACGGACCGCCGCCAGCGCGCTGATCAGCGCGCCGAAGCTCTCGCCGAAGACGGCCGTGCGCGTCGGATCGATGCCCCACTGCGCGGCGTCCTCCACCAGGTGCCGGAGTACGTCCCAGCCGTCGTCGGCGGCGTTCGCGATCGGGCTGTCCGGGGCGACGAGGCGGTGCTCGACCGAGACGACGAGCGCGGGCAGCCGGGCGGCGAGATGGCTGTTGGTCCAGTCGCACTGCGCCGCCGTGCCCACGAAGCCGCCTCCGTGCACATGGACCACGAGCGGCAGGCGGGCCCCGCCGCCGCCCGGCGACACCGGCCGGTACACCCGGACCGGGAGGTCGCGGCCCGGCAGCGCGACGTCCTGCCACGCGATCGCGGCTCCGGGGTCCGGCTCCCCGAGGATCGCACGCGCCACGCCGGACGCCCGCCAGCTGTTCTCCGCGGCGCGGTAGGCGATCAGTCGCTCGGTCGTCATCGTCGACAGGTCCGGCTCCGGTGGCCGCTTCACAGCAGTGGTCTCGCTCATGTCTCCATCTCTCCTCATCTGGCCTGCCCTCATTATGCACGCACTGCGTGCAACAGCAAGTGCATCGCCTGGTGCTAGGCTGGACGCGGACGAGGGGGGCACGATGACAGGCCGAAGGCGTTGGTCCACAGAGGAGATCCTGGGCACGGCGGCGGAGCTGCTGCGCACGAGCGATGCCGAGTCGTTCAGCGTGCGCAAGCTCGCCGCGACGCTCGGGACCGACTCCTCCAGCCTCTACCGGCACTTCCGCAACAAGACCGAGCTGCTGCGCGCGGTCGCCGACCGGACCATCGCGGCCGCGATGGACGGCTACCACCCCCCGGACGGCTGGAAGCAGCGCATCACCGCCACAGCCCTGCGCCTGCGGGAGGCGTTCGGGCAGCACCCCCAACTCGCCGTGATCTGGGGACGCTACGGGTCCGGCGGCACCGGTTCCCGGGTGGTCATGGAGGAGATGCTCCAGGCTTTGCGGGCCTCGGGCCTGCCCGATGAGGAGATCCCGTCCCGCTACCACCGGATCGTGATCCTCGTGGCCGCACTGATCGCCTCCGAGGCCGGCATCGACGCCCTCACCCCCGACGAGTACGAACAGGGCATGGAGCAGTTCCGGGTCGCGGTCCTCGGCGCCGATCCCGAGCGCTTCCCCGCTCTGGCCCACTTCGCCCGTGAGATCCGGCCCCTCGGAGTCGACCGCCGCGGCGCGTTCGACGAGATCCTCGCCGCCCATCTCGCCCAGATCGAGACCGCGCTTCCCTGACGCGGTCTGGCGACGGCGTAGCCGAGCACCGACGGCGGGCTGCCCGGCGTGAGCCGCCACCACAGCGGCAGGGTGGCCGCGTTGAGCGCGGCCAGGGGCAGGCCGAGCGCCAGGAAGCCGAGGACGACGCCGGTGAGGCCGTGCGCGAGGAGCCAGAGCACCTCCCGCGGCGTGGCGGGGTCGCCCAGGGCCGCGCGCACGCGTACCGGCAGCGGCCCCTCAAGCGGCAGGTACGGCGGAGCCGGCACCCCCAGACGGCGGCGCTGCCACCCGGACAGCCGCCTGACCAGACGCGTCACCGGCGTGATCAGGGGCAGGCCGACCCCGGCCAGGCTCAGCAGCGTGACGCAGACGACCAGCCAGAACAGCGGCAGTGCGAGCAGCGCGGCGCCCGACCCGAGGATCAGGAAGAGCGCGGCGTTCCGCGTGGCCGTCAGGACGTTCATGGCCGACATTCTGCATGGTGGTGCCCGCACCACCGCCAAGACGCCCACCGGTGGGATGTCGCCCCCTCGTCCCTCGCTCCTACGTCTGGTGCGGTCCAGGAAAGATCGATGGGGGGCTGCGTTGGCGGTTCGGGTGGAGGAGCTCCACAAGACGTACGGGAAGGTGGCCGCGCTCGACGGGGTCACGCTGGAGATCGCCGACGGCGAGTTCGTCGCGATGATGGGCCCGTCCGGCTCGGGCAGGAGCACGCTGCTGCACTGCGCGGCCGGGCTCGACACGCCGAGCTCCGCCCCACCTGGCACGGTCATGCCGAGCCGGCGCCCGGACTACTCAGGCCACAGGTCGAGGTGGATCAGGCCGGGCGGCAGGTCCGGTAGGGGGAGGCCACGTAGCCGCATGTTGTCGCGGAGGTGGCCGATGCGTTCGGCGGCGTGCGCTGCCTGCTCGGCGTGGCCGTGCGCCGCCTCCCTCCACGCCTCCGGGAGGGGCTCGGTCTCGTCGTTCGCGCGGCCGCGGGCCTCTGCGGCGGCGCGAGCGCGGGCGGTCCACTCACCGACCAGGAGCCGGTGAGTCCGCAGGGCCTGCAGCTCGGCACGGGCGCCGGCTCCCTCTTCGTACGGGGTGTCGGGGAGCGGTGCTGTGCCGTCGAGCCAGAAGACGGCCTCTCCCGGGTCTGCGTCGACGCCGGGCAGGATCTCCACCGACTCGGTGGAGCGGCCGAGGGGAGTGAGCAGGAGCACCGGCGGGGTGTTGAGCGCGCGGGCGAGCACGAGCAGTTCGGCGACGGTCAGAGACGCGCGGTGGCCGGATTCCAGCTTGGCGAGGTTGTTGCGCTCCAGAGGGAGCCCCTGGGCGGCACACCGGTCGGCGACGTTCTGCACGGACAAGCCCTGGCGTCTGCGATGGTGGCGGATGTTCTCGGCGACTTGTCGGGTGTAGGCGGCCGTCCAGGTCGTCGAGCTGCTTCCTGGCACCGGTCCACGGTAGACGATCTTGTACTGCGACACAACAGGAATTGACCATCCCGCGTCATGACCAGGAAGCTCCCGTACTTCACCGAGGCCGCCGCTGACGCCGGGGCAGAGCGGGCCACCGTACCGGGCGGCAGGTCAGGTCGCGAGGCGGGTGCCACGGCGCCAGACGGCACGCGTGTCGAGCGTGTCGGAAAGGGTGATGGTGGGAGGGCGTGGCGGCTCACACCTTTTTCTCACGGTCGGCCGGTAGAACGATGTCGTGAACCAACAACGTGCCGCGAAAGTGCTGGTGGTCGACGACGAGCCGAACATTCGCGAACTGCTGTCGGAGGCCCTGGAGCTGAACGGCTTCGCCGTGCGGACGGCCTCGGACGGCCGCCGGGCGCTGGAGGAGGTGGCCCGGGAGCGTCCGGACATCTTGGTGCTGGACGTGATGATGCCCGGCATGGACGGCTTCGCGGTCGCGCGCAGGCTGCGCGAAACCGGTGACAGCCCTCTGGTGCTCTTCCTGACCGCCAAGGACGCGGTGTCGGACCGGATCGCCGGGCTGACGGCGGGCGGCGACGACTACGTGACCAAGCCGTTCAGCCTGGAGGAGGTGGTGCTGCGGCTGCGGGCGATCATGCGCAGGATGCGACCCGCCGCGGACCAGCTCGACGACGGCGTGCTGCGGTACGCCGACCTGGAGCTGGACGAGCAGGCCCACACCGTCAGGCGGGCCGGGCGGCCGATCCACCTGTCGCCGACCGAGTTCAGCCTGCTCAGGTACCTGATGATCAACGCCGAACGGGTGGTCAGCAAGGCGCAGATCCTCGACCGCGTATGGGACTTCGACTTCGACGGCGAGAGCAGGATCGTCGAGTCCTACATCAGCTACCTGCGGCGGAAGATCGACGCCGACGGCCCGCCGCTGATCCACACCCTGCGTGGCGTGGGTTACCGACTCCAGAGCACGTCGTGAGCGTGGCACGACGTCCGTGGCCGCTGCGGCTGCGGCTGCTGGTGGCGTTGCTCGGACTGTCCGCGGCGGGGCTGGCCGTCTTCGCGGTCGCCGGCACCGTGATGCTGGAGCGGTCGTTGTTGTCCCGCGTCGACGCGCAGCTCGCCGAGTTCTCCGCCACCACCCCCGCCCGGCGCCCGCCGGCCATGCCTCCGCCGCCGCCCGGGAGCGTCCAGCTTCCCACCCAGTTCCGGATCGCCGTCTACGACCCGTCCGGGAGGCTGGTCCGGATGATCCCCGCGGACGCGACGGGCGGGCCGCGGGTTTCGGCCGAGGCGATCTCGTCCGTACCGGATCGGCCCGTCACCGTGCAGGACGAGGCGGGGGAGGAGGACTGGCGCGTCCTGCTCAGGAAGCTGCCGAACGGCGAGCGCGTCGCCCTGTCGATGTCGCTGGAGGCCACCCGCGCCACCGTGCAGCAGTTGCTGGTCATCGAGGTCGCCGCGGGAACGCTGGTGCTCGTGCTCCTCGGCGCCGTGGCCTGGGCGATGGTACGGCTGGGCCTGCGCCCGCTCACCCGCGTCGAACGTACGGCGCAGGCGATCTCGGCCGGAGACCTCGACAGAAGGGTCGCCGACACCGACCCCCGCACCGAGATCGGACGGCTCGGCCAGACGCTCAACACCATGCTGGAACGCCTGGCCACCGCCCTGCGCGCCCGCCAGCAGTCGGAACAGCGGCTCCGCCATTTCGTCGCCGACGCCTCCCACGAGCTGCGCACACCGCTCACCTCCATCCGGGGCTTCGCCGAGCTCTACCACCACGGCCAGGGCCCCCGGGACCCGGCGGCCGAGCGGCTGCTGCGCAGGATCGAGGCCGAGGCCGAACGGATGGGCGTCCTGGTGGAGGACATGCTGCTGCTGGCCCGGCTGGACCAGGAGCCCACGCTGGAGCCGACCGTCGTGGACCTGCACGTGCTGGCCGGGGACGTGGTGCACGCCGCCCAGGCGCGCGACCGCGAGCGGCCGATCCGGCTGGTCGTCTCCGACGAGCCGGTCTTCGTGCTCGGCGACGAGCACCGGCTGCACCAGGTGATCGCCAACCTGGTCGGCAACGCCCTCCAGCACACCCCTCCGGGGGCCGAGATCCGGGTCGAGGTCGCCTGGCGTGCCGTCGCAGGGGTTCCCGCTCCCACGGTCGTGCACGCCGGTTCCGGGCCCGCCGCGCACACCAGGGCCGCGCTGGTCGAGGTGCGCGACGAAGGGCGGGGCATCGAGGCCGCACACCTGCCGCACCTGTTCGACCGTTTCTACCGGGCCGCCCCCGACCGCTCCCGTGACAGCGGCGGAACGGGGCTGGGCCTGGCCATCGCCGCGGCGCTCGTGCAGGCGCACGACGGCCGGGTCGAGGTGACGAGCGCCCCGGGCCGCGGCACCACGTTCCGGGTGCTGCTGCCGCTCGACCAGTCTCAGGACGGCTGAACCGCCCGGCCGTTCACCCTTCCGTCAGGCGGGGTTCACACATTATTCCCAGCTTCGTGCAGTCAGATGTGTGCCGACGAAAGGAGGGACATTGCTGAAAAGGTTCCGCAAATCAGCCGCTTCGGCGGCGGGCAGCGACGATCAGCCGGTGTCCGCCGCCGAGTCAGCCGGTGACCAGGGGCACCGGCTTCGGGCCCCCAGCAGGCTGCACGCCTTCAACCGCTACGAGATCAAGTACCTCGTGGACGTTCCGGAGGCGGCCGCGCTGCGGGAGGAGATCGAGCAGCGGCTCGATCGCGACCGTCACAGCGGCGACGCGGGCTACGGCATCTGGAGCGTCTACTACGACACCCGGCAGTTGCGCTTCTACTGGGAGAAGATCGAGGGGCTGAAGTTCCGCAGGAAACTGCGGGTGCGCCACTACGGCGACCGCTTCGCCGTGGACGACGCCACGCCGGTCTTCGTCGAGATCAAGCAGCGGGTCAACCGGGTCACCCAGAAGCGGCGGGTGTGCCTGCCGTACGCCGACGCGCTGCGCCTGTGCGACGGACGGCAGCCGGTCGAGCACGACCCTTCCCAGCGGGCCTTCCTGGAAGAGGTGCTCGACCTGGTGCTCCGGCTGGACCTGCGGCCCGTCGCCGTGACCGGCTACCAGCGGCACGCCTACCTGGGCCGCGACGCCGACGTAGGGCTGCGGGTGACGTTCGACCAGCGCATCCGCGGCCGTGATCGGGACTTCCACCTCGGCGCCGACGCCGAGAACCGGCTCATCGTCCCGGCCGGCAAGTCGATCGTGGAGGTCAAGGCCGACGAGCGGGTGCCGTACTGGCTGACCGACCTGAGCGCCAGGCGGAACCTGCAGGTGGTTCGGGTCTCCAAGTACTGCCAGAGCGTCGAGGCCCATGGGCTGGCCCCGCGCTCGATCTTCCACGTTCCCGACCACGACCTCGATCCCGGCCGCGGCCGGCCGACCGTTCTCTCGGAGGCATGACCCCATGGACCTCTCCTTCCAGGACCTGTCCGGAACGTTCAGCGTGGCCGACATCGCCATCGCGATGGCCCTGTCGTTCGTGCTCAGCGCCATGATCGGCTGGGTGTACCGGGCCACGCACCGCAACGTGTCCTACAGCCAGTCCTACGTCCAGACGCTGGTCGTCCTGGGCATGCTGATCTCGCTGATCATGCTGGTCGTCGGCTCGAACATCGCCCGCGCGTTCGCGCTGGTCGGCGCCCTGTCGGTGGTGCGCTTCCGCAACGCCATCAAGGAGACCCGGGACGTCGGGTTCATCTTCCTGGTGATGGGCGTCGGGATGGCCGTCGGCACCCGCTTCTACCTGCTGGGCATCGTCGCCGCCGTGGCGATCTCGCTGATCGTCATGGTCATGCACCGGTTCGACTGGTTCCAGCTCAACGTGCGGCGCCAGGTCGTCAAGGTCCAGGTCCCGTCGGACGAGGACTTCACCGCCTCGATCCAGGACGTGCTCGTCCGGCACACCGACGAGTTCGAGCTGGTCAGCATGGAGTCGATCCGGGCGGGCGCGCTCATCGAGCTCATGTACACCGTCAAGATCAAGAAGGGCGGTGAGCCGGCCGACCTCATCGCCGCCCTGCGCGAACGCAACCACGGCCAGTCGGTCACCGTCCTGACCGGATACGACCAGACCGACCTGTAGGCCCGGCCCATGGCGCAATCCAAGCAGCTCAAGCACCGCGTCCCCGTCAAACTCCGGCAGAACTGGAAGCTGGTCGCGCTGTGCGCGGCGTTCCTGGCCGGCTGCTGGGGCGTGTTCGGCAGCGGGACGATCCGTCCGTACGTCACCACCGCCCAGGCCGCCGAGGCCAGGACCGTCACCACGAACCTGACCGGCGCCAAGAACCTGTTCGACGCCTCCACGGCGCACGAGGTGAAGCTCACCTTCACCGACGAGGCCTACGAGGACATGCTGAGCGAGTACTTCAAGGACGGCGAGAAGAAGTACGTCGAAGCCGACCTGACCATCGACGGCACCCGCGTCCCCAGCGTCGGCGTACGGCTCAAGGGCAACTCCACTCTGCAAGGACTGACCTGGAAGGGGCAGTCCAAACAGCGGGCCGTGCCCGGCGGAGGCCCGCGGCCGGAAGGCATGCCCGAGGGCGGGGCGGGTCCGCCCGGAGGCGGCATGTTCGGTTCGTCCCTGAAGGCGGAGGAGCCGGAGAACCTGCCGTGGCTGATCAGCTTCGACGAGTTCGTGGACGGCCGCCGCTACCAGGGGCACAGCCAGGTGGCCGTGCGGCCCGCCGCGATGGGCTCGACGACCATGCTGAACGAGGCCCTGGGCATCGCGCTGGTCGGAGCCTCCGGCGAGCCGACCCAGCGCTCGGCCTACAGCTCCTTCACCGTCAACGGCCGCTCCTCGACGCCGCGCCTGGTGGTGGAGTACCTGGACGAGGGCTACGCGGAGGGCCTGGGCGACGGCGTGCTGTACAAGTCGCTGGCCGGCGGCACGTTCACCTACAAGGGTGAGGACCAGACCGGGTACACCACCGACTTCAAGCAGGTCAACAAGGTCGGCGGCAAGGACCTTCAGCCAGTCATCGGCCTGGTCGAATGGGTGGACGAAGCCTCCGACGCCGAGTTCGCGCAGGGCCTCGCCGACCGCGTGGACGTGACGTCGTTCGCCCGCTACCTGGCCCTGCAGCACATCATGGTCAACTTCGACGACATGGCCGGCCCCGGCAAGAACTACTACCTGTGGTACGAGACGGGCACCAAGAAGTTCAAGGTCATCACCTGGGACCTCAACCTGGCCTTCAGCGGCGACGCCAAGAGCGGGGTGAACGACACGATCGGCATGGGCGGCCTCGGCCAGGGACGTCCCCGGCAACAGGGACAGCAGCAAGGTCAGCAGCCCCCGCAGCAGGGCCGGCCGCCTCAGGACGTCACCCCGCCCGAAGGCGGCGGCCCGGAGCGTCCGGGCGGCGGCATGATGCGCATGGGCCACCCCCTGAAGGAGAAGTTCCTCAAGAACGCCGCCTTCAAGAAGCTCTACGAGGAGCAGTACCGCGCCCTGTACACCGAGCTGCTGGGCGACGGCACGGCCTCCGGCCTGCTCGACGACCTCGTCGCCGCCTACAAGCGCAACGACGGGGCCGACACCGCCAGGGTCGACGCCGAGGCGCAGACCCTGCGCACGTTCCTGCGGACCCGGACCGAGACCCTGAGCTCCGACAAGGCGATCACCGGCGCCTGACACGTACGCGGTGCCGGGTTCCCAGGCCAGGCCCAGGAGAACCCGGCACCGGCCTGACCGATGTCACGACCGCCGCTCCAGTCGTGAACGAAGCCGATCAGCCCCACGACGCGGCCGCCGGCGATGACGGCGCCGTCGTTTGGGCCGTGAGACACGATCCTTACCGGTACCCCTCTTTCCGGTTACCTTCCACCTCGTTTCGTGAAACGGCCTCTGCTCCTGAACGCGCCGCGCCTTGACCAAGTCTGTGTAAATGTCCGGCGGCAGTGGGATGCACGGCATTCGACGCGGAAAGGAAGCCCAGCGTGGAAAACGACCAGGCCTTCCTACGCGAGCTCGTGACCTTGAAGGATGAGGTGGGCGTCGTGTCGTTGTACACGACCGCCGACCCGACGGAAGAGGCCTCGGCCCGGCCCGCCTGGGGCATCCGTCTGCGCAATGAGCTCGGCGCCATCCGGGAGCAGGTCGCCTCGTGGCCGGACAGGGACCGCCGCGCCGCCGTACTGTCCCGCTTGGAGGCACTGGAGCCGGACATCCGCGACCTGGTCGACGCGGCCGAGTCGGGGCTCGGGCGGGCGCTGTTCGCCGCCGTGAGCGACGAGGACGTTCGCAAGGTCTCGCTCCAGGTGCCCGTCCAGGACTGCGCGGTGCTGGAGTCGACGGCGTACGTGCGGCCGCTGGTCACCGCCATGGCCACCAGCGCGCCCGCCGGGCTCGTGCTGGTCTCGCGCGAGGGGGTGCGGCTCATCGACCACCGGTACGGTGCGGCCGAGGATGTCACCCGGATCGCCTTCGACCTGAACACCGAGGACTGGCGCCAGATGCGCGGCCCCGGCCCCGGCGGAACGACGCAGACCGACTCCACGCAGGTCGACAGGTACCAGCGGCGAATCGACGACCACCTCAGGCGGTTCCTGAACGGGGTCGCACCTGAGGTCCGGCATCGAGCAGAAGCGCTGTCGTGGACGGACGTACTGCTGGTCGGCGATCCGGCCCTCACCGAGATCCTGGCCGGAGCGCTGCACTCGACGCAGGTCGTCCAGGTGGACACCATCGTGGACACGCAGTCGGCGTCGGAGGCGGCCGAGCATGTGGCTGCCGAGCTGGCCGCCGCCCGCGAGCGACGGGACGCGGCGCTGGTGACCCGGGCGCGGGACGCGGCGTTGTCCGGCGGGAAGGGCGTGCTCGGCCTCAACCAGACGCTCGCCCTGCTGAACGAGGGCCGGGTGGACCATCTCCTCCTCGACGAGAACGGCCGCTGGAGCGGGTTCCGGGGAGCCGACGGCTTCCTCTACGACGAGCAGACTCCGCGGTCCATGGTGCTGGAGCAGGAGCCTGACCTCGGCGAACGCATGATCGAGGCGGCCCTGGACAACGGAGCCCGCATCACCGTCCTCGGCACGGAGGCCGCCGAGCCGCTGACCCCGTACAAGGGGGTCGCCGCCCTGCTCCGCTGGTGAGGCCACGAGCCGGCCGGCACCGCGACAGGGTGCCCCGGCTCAGGATGAACAGCCGCGCGGCAGAGACGAACCGGGATCAGCCCCGAAGGCGGTCGGAAACGAGATCGGTGAAACCGTTCGCCAGAAGGATGACGGCGATGGCCGTGAGCAGGATGCCGGCGATGCGATCCAGCAGCATGGCGCCCTTCAGGGAGATGCGCCGTTGCACATGCCCGGCAGCGTAAATGGTGGTTCCCGTGACGGCGGCGAAAGCGGCTGCGGCCAGCGACAGGAAAGCCTTGTCCAGGAGGGTCGCGGCGGAGGCGGACGCGGCGACGGCAAAGGCGAAGGTGGTCCCTCCGACGGTGAGCGGAAAGGTCACCGGCGTGAACAGCACGGACTTCACGTTCTCCGGCGCGGCCGCCTGCGGCTCCTCATCGGGCGGCTCTTTGTCGAGTTCTTCGACGACACCCGCCTTGCCCAGCATCAACGGGATGGCGGCGAAGGCCAGGGCGATGCCTCCGGTGGCGGTGAGGGCGGCTGTGCTGATGCCGAGGAGTTCCAGGAGCGGCTCGCCGACCCAGAGCGCGAGGAGTACGAACACGACGACATTGAGCGCAAGCCCCACGGCCAGGCGCAGGACCTGCCCCTGGTCGAAGGGCCGCACGATCGGCAGGTAGGAGGCGAGCGCCGCGACCGGACTGTAGAGGCCGAACAGGGCCAGGAACAGCAGCAGTGCCGGGTGGCTGCTCATCGGACGCCCTCGTGCCGACATTCGTCGTTCAGGCTCACCATGACCCCCGGTCGTCCGAAAAGCACTCAAAGCGTTTATATAGTTACCCAATGTAACAATAGGCGAATCGGGTGGATCGACGGCAGATCAATAGCCCCTGGTACGGCGGGCGGCCGGGCGGATCCGCCGGGTCACGTCGCGACGACGCAGAGCACGCAGCACGTCGATCCCCAAGATCACACTCGCTCCGATGCCCAACGCCGCCGACAACGCCTCGACGAGATAGCGTGAGCCGCCCTGCACGTCGCCCAGGCTCAGCTTCAACCTCCCGCGATACAGCAGCACCCCGGCCTTGACGGCGACGGCCAGCATGGTGCCGATTCCGGAGATGACCGCCGCCAGTGCCACCACCGGACCACCGCCGCTCAGCGGTGACCGGCAGGCGGCCGTCGTCCGGAACGAGCGACAGCGTCAGCGCCGACAGGGTTCACATCCGCCTCGATCCGGCGCAGGCCGTACGCTCGCGTGATCGCCGGCATCGTTGCCGTAACGCGTTCGGTCCCCTCGCCGTTGGCGAGCAGCAACTCTCCCACCCGCAGCGCCAGGCTCACGGCGCGGTTGGCGTCGGCGTCGGAGACGGCCTCGCTCACCTCCTTGACCGGCCGCGCTGCTCAGATGGCGTCGCGTTCGATAGGACAGGTCATGCATCGGGCGCCGCCGCGACCCTTACCCAGCTCGAAGCCCTCTATCTCCAGCACTTCGACGCCGTGGTCGCGCAGCTTGCGGTTGGTGAAAACGTTCTTGTGGTAGCCGATCACGACGCCGGGCGCCACGGCGAAGAAATTGTTGCCCGAGTCCCACTGCTCGCGGGTCATCTGGTAATCGTCGCCGCCGGTCGGGATGACCTCCAGGCGGGTCAGCCCGAGCGCGTCCTGCAACGCGGCGACGAAGCTCGCGTCGCGGTGCACCTCCACCGTCCCCTCCTTGTCGCCTGGACGCAGCGAATAAGTGGTGGCCGTGTCCAGGAACGGCGGATAGGCGGTGGCCTTGTCGACGTCCAGGAAGGTGAAGACCGTGTCCAAATGCATGTAGGAACGGCTCTTGGGAACGTGGACCGCGATGATCCGGTCGGCCGCGCCCGCCGCGAACATCGAGACCGCAATGTGCTCGATGGTACGGGCGTTGGTGCGCTCGCTCATTCCGATCGCCACCGTGCTGTTCCCGATGGGCATCATGTCGCCGCCCTCCATGGCGGCCATGCCGTAGGACTCCTCGTTGAAACGCTCGTCCTCGCCGGCGTACGGATACCAGAAGGCGAAGTCCTCATGGGCAAACATCGGATGGTAGTGGTAGATGACCGACTGGTTGATCGTCTCCAGCAGGCGGGCATGGTAGAACATCGGGTTCAGCGAGACCCCGCCGTACAACCAGGCCGACGGGTCGCGCTGGTAGAGCGAGTTGGGCAGCGGCGGCAAGATGAACGAGCGCGGGTCCGCCGAGGCCGCGACCAGGGAGTGAACGTCCAGGTCGGCGATGCCGAACTCCTCTTTGGTCAGCCCGCCGATCAGGTGCCTGGCCAGCTTCTCGCCACTCCAACCGGCCAGCGTCTCACGAACGACGTCGACCAGCGACGGCCCGACGGTCAGGTGCGTGACGGTCTGCTCGATGGCGTGCTGCTTGGCCTCGAAGTCCGCGTCCAGCGCCTGGGCCAGCAGTTGCTGGTGGTAGAACACCTCCACACCATGCTCGCGCATCACCGCGACGAAGGCGTCGTGCTCCAGTTGCGCCTGCTCGACCCAGAGGATGTCATCGAACAGCAGCTCTTCCATATTCTTGGGAGTGAGTCGGTGGAAGCTGAGCTCAGGTCTGTGCACGATGACCTTACGCAGCGTGCCGACCTCGGACCATACTCCCAGCAGCTGATCGGTCATCGCCCATCCCCCGTTTCGGCGCAGAGCCGGATACTTCCTCCGGAAGCAGGCGTCAATCGGGGTTTGACGAAGCTTTACCGCAGGTGAGGGCTCTCCTCGAGGGGCAGACAAGATAAGCCGGAAAGGGACGGTGGGCAGATCACCGGAGTGTGGCCCTGTGGGGGGACTACGTCCTGGGGAAACGGTGACTGCGGCGGTTGAGGGGGTCGTTTTGGCGGCTTGAGCTGCAACCGAACGGAAAACGGCATTAGTGGGTCGGGTCAGGCGGAGTTATCGCCGCCCTGGGGCCTCCCGCGCTGATGTGACACATAACGTTGCCGAGTCGGCTCCGGTCCGCCCGATGGCGGGCTGGGCGTCTTCCCGGCACGGCAGGCAGTGGGACAGGTAATACGAATTCTGTGTCACAGGAAAGGCGGAAGGTAAGGCTTCAGTCTTGCGCAGACGCTCGCGTGACAAGCCCAGGTTGCCAGGCCGCCAGGGCCACGCTCCCTGTCGGCACAGGCTGCGCTCGGCGGTCGTGATCAGCGTCTTTGCGACCTCATCGACGGATGGGGTTCGGCCGGTGTACAGCAGGTCGAAGCTGTCGAAGCTCGTCAGCAGCCAGAGCAAGTCGGCGGCCTGGTCGGCGGTGACGTCCGGACGTAGCACCCCCTGATCGGCCAGGCGCTGCGCGAGGTAGGCCATTCCGCTGGATCGGCCTTGCTCCATCCGCTGGACCGCCCCACCGACCGCGTCGGCGTCGAGCAAGGCGGCCTCGCCCGGGCCGCGCCACGGGTGCTCTTGGGCGGCGGGTAGGGCAACCGGCCGGGCCGGACGACCTCGCCCTCCGTGGCCGCCGTCGCGAGCGCGGGGGCTCGATGTACCTGGTCACGCGGTACCTCCAGCTCGTCGAAGGGCTCACACCCTTCGACGCGGGGCTCTGGATGGGACCACCGGCGCTGGCGATGTTCGCCGCCGCCATCGGTGGCCCCCTGGTCGCCCGGCGCTTCCGCCCCGGCTCGGTCATGGGCGCCGCCCTCACGAGCGTCGCCGACGCCTACACCGCCCGCATCCGCGACATCATCGACACCCCCGGCGACAAGCTCAACGGCCTGGCACACCTCATCGCCGAGTCCGCCGGTCCCGGGCGTGAACGCGCCCTGGCCGAACGCGAGCCGGCAACCCTGGCCGCCCGCCGCTCCGCACTGCGACCCGTGGCACGCCGCTGGCGGGAGAACATCGCCGAACTCGCCACTACGCTGACCGACGACCCTGCCGCCATCGCCGCCCTCGTCGCGGCCTCCGACGGACTGTGCACCGCACTCCTCCTCGACAACGCCCCCGCCGACCCTGATCACATCCAAGCCGTCCTGCAACGAGCCGTCCGCAACTGACCCGCTGGGGGCCGTACGGCCCGCGGCCCGGAAACGGCCTGTCGCCAGGCCCGCGCCCTGGTGTCGACGCCGAGGTGGCTGCTCACCTCGACGGGACGCCTCATCGCGACCTCGGGATCAGCCGGATTCCGCGAGCAGATGCACGACACCGGCCGGGTTCTTGATCCAGTGGGTTCTGGAATCGAGACCCTCCAGGGGCTCGACCTCGTCACACGGGTGGATACCGCTGTCGGCCAGTTTGGCCGTTGCCGCGTCCAGGTCATCGGTGTGCAGTTGCAGCCACAGGTCGGGCCGGCTGTAGTTGTCGACACAGTCCAGCCAGAGCGTATTGGGCCCGAACCGCACCGAATGAGTTCTCGACACGGTCGGAGCGTAGGAGACGTCGTCCTCCTTGACGTCGAAGCCCAGAGTGTCGCGGTAGAAGGCCACGGTGGCCTCGTACTGCGCCTTGGGGATCTTCATGGCGATGTTCAGGCCGGCTGTGAATTCAGGCTTGTTCATGGTTCTTGACTCCTTCGTTTGGGTGACGTCCAGCGCGCAGGGTGAAGTCCACAAGCGTCTGGGGGTGCGTCACTCTCTGGGAGGCCGTCCCAACGGAAGAACGCTCCGCCTCCGAGCCGAACCGCCGCAAGAGCCTTCGGCAGGCCCACACCCGCTCGGCGGGGTGCCGCAGCACCACCACACGTTCGATCGCGTCCGAACCCATGCCTCCCCTTTTGCAACCTGTAGGTTGCCATTTATCGCAACCTACAGGTTGCGATCGTCGCCCACAAGCCCCGTCCCGGCCGCACGCATCGAGGCGACTGCCGCAAAGCGGGCTTCTGTCGCAGAAGGGCTTCACGCCATGCGGAGGATGACCTTGCCGGTGGTGCAGCGGTTGGTCAGGGCGGTGAGGGCGGTCGCGGCCTGGTCGAGAGGGTACTCGGCGCCCAGCATGGGGTGGATGCGTCCCGAGGCGGTCAGGGCGAGCAGGTCGTGGAGCGGCGCGGCGGCACGGCTGCCGGGCAGGCGCAGGTGGGCGCCCAGCCAGTGGCCGCCGACGGCGATGTTGCGCTCGCTGAGGACCCCGGGGTCGATGGGGGCGGCAACGCGGCGACCGTCCGGGGCACGGCCGACGACCTCGCCGCCGGGGATGAACGGCAGTCGTGGCGGCAAGTAGGTGCCGCGCAGGCGTTCGGCGTCGGCGAAGTTGAGACCGGCGGCCTCGACGTCGAGGAGGGTTTGGCCGGGGCCCGGCACCGGGTCGGGAAGGTAGGCGGGGGTCAGGACATCGGGTCCGCCCAGGCGTTCTGCAACCATTGCTCTCATGCCGTAGACGCTAGGAGCCGCACGGTTGCGCAGGTAGCGGGTGGGATTTCTGGATAAGGCGGAATGTATGAGGGTTTTTCATACTTGGTTGCCGACCACAGCTTCACAGGCGCTTCGGGCGGGACGGGACGCGGACGGCCGGCGGACGGGACGCTGTGCGGTCCTGATCGAGGAATAGTTCGAGCAAAGGCGGTTCGCGGTCCGTTTCGGGGCGGGCTCGGCCGATCACTTTCCCGGGAGGGAGAGAGGTCTACTGATGCCGCCACGTTCGAGCACCCGGGGTTTCGTGCACGCCGAGGTCCACCGGGCACGGTTCGTCCGCCTCGGCGCCGCGACGGTCCAGCGGTACGCCCGCACCGCCTGCCGCGACGTCTCGGTCACCGGCCCGGCGGGGTGCAGCGGAGTCCGTACCGCGCCCCAAGAGGCGCGCCGACCTTCGGAGCGGGGATCCCCGGCTGCCCGCCCGCCCCTGGAGGGGCCATGGGCCGCAGGCCGACGCCCGGCACAGCCCGCTCCCGTCCGGCACGCACTCTCCGCTCCCGCCGGACATACGCCCTCCGCCCCAATCCCATGCGCGCCCTCCGCCCCAATCCCACGCGCGCCCTCCGCTTCCATCCCACCGGCACCCTTCGCCCTCGTCCGGCGGGCATTCTGATCCGGCTTCTGCGGTGGGTGTTCCGGCGGTTCGACCGGGCCTGGGAGTTGTTGCGGCCCGAGGGCGAGCCGGACGTGCCGGCCGGGCTCGTGGCGGGCGTGTCGATCATGCTGCCGCTGCTGGCCGGAACCGCGCTGGGGCAGACCGCGTACGGCGCCGCCATGTCGTTGGCCACCACCCTCATGCTCTACCCCGCGCCCTTCCGCCTGCTCCCGCTCATGCTCGTCCGAACCGCGGCGGTCACCTGCGCGGGCGTGTTCGCCTGGCTCTCGACCGGCCATCCCTGGCTGCTGGCGGCGGGCGTGACCGCGGCGGCCGTCGCCGGAGCGTTGTGGCCGCTCCTGGGGACGACGGGCGCGCTGGCGGCCCTTCTCATAGCGATCATGGGAACTCCCGCCACGACCGGACGGGCGTTGATCGCGCTGCCGGGCACGGTCCAGCTGGCGGGGGCGGTGTGGGGAGCGGCCGTCGTCCTCGTGCTCGGGCGTTTGTCGGCGACCGGTCTGCCGCCCGAGCCGTTTCCCCGCCGGCGGCGGCACGCGGCCCGGCTCGGGGTCCTCGTCGGGGCGTCCATGTCGCTCATGGCCGTGCTCGGCCTGCACGTCGCCGAGGGCCACTGGCTGGTCACGTCGATCCTCAACACCCTGCAGCCCACCACGGAGGCCACCGGCACGCGCTACGCCAAGCGCCTGCTGGGCAACGTGCTCGGCAGCGGGATCACGGCGCTCATCCTGCTCGGCCATCCGTCGGCGGTGGTCACCGCCCTGTGCGTGGGGGGCGCGGGCGTGCTGGCGCACACCTACCGGGCGGCGAACTACACGTACTGGTCGATCTGGATGCCCATGATGCTCCTGCTGCTGAGCGACTTCAGCCGTCCGGAACCCTGGGACGCCTCCCTGATCAAGATGGCCATGAACGTCGTCGGCGGCCTGGCGGCCGTCCTGGGCGCCCGGTGGTTGTGGCCCGCGCCCGGCGCGGGGCGCGACGGTTCAGCTGGAGCCTGAGCAGGCGTTCTGGTCCGTGGGACGGCCGTTCAGGGCGTCGCGGAGGGCGGCGGCGAAGGCCGGGTAGTCGATCGGCGGGGCGTCCGGGCCCTTCAGGACCGCCTGGCGGACGCAGCTCCGGAACACCTCGCTGAAGGCCGGATAGTAGGGGGAGGCGGGCCGGGTGACGGTGTCCTGGAGACCGGCGTGGATGGCCCCGGCCAGCGCGCTCAGTTCCCGGGGGCCGACGGTGTCGCCGGGCGGGTCCGTGGTCGTCTTCCGGCAGGCCGTCGGCCGGTCGCGGAACTCGGCGTACACGGCCTCGATCACCGGGGGATAGCCGCCGCAGGCGAACAGCCTGCTCTGGCGCCTCTGCTCGGTCAGGAACCGGATGAGCTCCATCGCCTCCTTCGCGTGCGGGGAGTCCTTGGCGATGGCCAGGTTGAAGCCGCCCAGGGTGCCGTGCGTGGGGAACTTGCCGACCTTGAAGCGCAGGGTCCCGGGGGTGGGGTGCAGGGCGGGGCCGGCGGCCAGCTCGTGGAAGGAGAACGCCCAGTCGCGCAGGTAGCCGACGTCCGGCCGGCGGAACTCGCGCATGCTCGTACGCTCCTGAAGGGCCGCGTAGTCCGGACGGTCCTCCAGGACGGCGCGGGTCATCGCGCTCCAACGTTCCAGCGCCGAGCGCGCCTTGTCCGCGTTGTCCTGCTCGTCCAGCACCACGCGGTCGCCCCGCATGATCCGGCCGCCGCCGGAGAGCATCGCCTCCAGCAGGTTGACCGTTCCGCCTTCGTAGTCGTCGAGCTGGGCGGCGTAGCGGTGCCGGGAGGCCAGGCCCAGGAACTCGTCGAGGGTGCGGGGGTAGGGCAGGTCCGACTTGTAGTACAGCAGCGGGACGTTGGTGCCGAAGGGGACGGCGTACTGGGTGCCGTCCACCTCGCCGGTGCGCAGGGCCTGCGGCACGAACGCCGCGCGCTCCTCCTGGGTGAGCGAGGTCTCCCGCAGGAAGCCGTTGCGGGCGAACTCCGGCACCCAGGCCACGTCCATGACCAGGACGTCGTACGCGCATCGGCCCGCCTGGGCCGCGGTGACCATCTCCTTGCGCTCGTCGTCGGTGGTCTCGCCCATCTCCACCAGCGTCACCCGGGGCTGGTGGTGGGCGTTCCATTCGTCGAACAGCTCGCGCCGGTAGGTGCTGGCGCTGATGTCGTCGCCGGCCGCCACCCGCAGCCCTTGCTGGAGGTGGGGCGGGCACACGCGGTCCGACCGGGCGGTGCGGTCGGCCACCAGCAGGTACGCCAGCAGGCACACCGTCACCAGGAACGCGACGCCCGCCACCACCCGCTCGGCGACCGGCCGGCCGGCCATCAGGGCCGCCCTCTGATCGCCGAGATCAGGTTGCGCAAGGCGTCCTCCAGGTTGTTGTGGGCCACGGCGGTGCAGGTCACCCCTCCGGCGGGGACGGGCCCCGGTCCGAGTCCGGGCGGGCAGGCGGCGTCGCCGACCACGAGGACGTGCACGTCCAGGACGGTGTCCGCGTCGCGCGCCGCCCGCTCGACGGCTCGCGCCACCTTGTCGTCGTCCTTCTCGTCGGACCTGAAGGGGCCGCCGTCGGTGATCACGACGACCGGCCTGCCGGGCGGGTCGAGCTCGTGGCCGAGGTCACTCAACGCCTGCGAGATCGGCGCGTCCCTGGCGCCGCGCGGCACCTCGGCCAGGCGGGACAGCAGCCGGTCCCAGTCCCGCCGGTGGTAGACCTCGGGATCGAACCTGACCACCCGCCCGCCGTCTTCGGGACGGTGGAACAGGCTCACCGACAGCCGGTCGTCATTGCCCAGCGAGCCGCGTACGGCCGAGAGCGCGTCCCGGATCCTGGCCAGCAGCGAGGACGGCGACTCCGCCATCGAACCCGAGCCGTCCAGCGCCACCTGGACGCTCACCGACGGCAGCTTGGCGTCGATCCGCTCACGGACCTCGCCCAGGTCGTCCTGCGTCGCCCTGCCGAACGGGCCGGGGTGCGTGTCGAGCGGCCGCGTCCGGGCCAGCCAGCCCGCCAGGTCGCGTACGGCTTCCATGCGCGTGGACACGTCCCCCGGCCAGCTCACCCCGTAGACCGGATGGGTGATGAGGGTGCCTGCCTCGGGTTTGACGTCCATGAGGGCGTCGCCGCCGCTCAGCGGACTGCCCGGACAGGGGGTCGAGCCCGGCAGACCTGCATTGAGGTCCACGACGGCACGGGACGGCACGAGGAAGGCGAGGTCGTCGCGCTCGCCCTCCGGCCCCTTGCGGAACCGGCACAAGGTCTCCGCGACGGTGCCACCGAGACCTGCGCTGCGGGCGATCTCCCTGCCGCTGTCGGTGTCCACGACCCGCGCGGCGGCGACCAGCCCGGCGACCGACAGGCTCGGCTCGGGGTAGGTCAGGCGCATCCGCTGCCTGCGCCGGGCGGCCGCCAGCGCCACGTCGAGACCGCGGCCGGGACCGCGGGCGGGCAGGATCTGGTTGAGTACGCCGTAACGGGAGCTCGACACCGCCAGGGTCAGCCGATCGGCGCCCGCGTCGCCCAGGGGCTCGATCCGCACGGGCGCGGCCCGCGCCTTGTCGTCCCCGCCGAACACCAGGCCGATCTCCGCCGCCGTGGTCGCCACCCACAGGTCGGGACGCGGCGTGAGCAGCCGCGTGTACGGGTCGCCGTTCTGGTTGTAGCCGTCCCGCTGCCAGTCGTTCTCGAAGCCGTAGGCCAGCTCCTCGACGGAGGCCTCCGGATAAACCGAGACGCGGTGCAACGCGCAACCGCGCTCCGACCGGCTCCTGACGAACTCCTCGGCGCTGAGCCGCAGCGCGCTCACGTTCTCCGGCGCCGTCATGACGGTCAGCTCCTGCGGGGAGTCGCACTGCCCGAGGCCCAGCCGCCGGTACGCCCACACGCCGCCCGCGCCCACCGCGACCACGCACGCCCCCGCGACGGCGGCCAGGTAGGCCGCCAGCAGCAGCCGGGCCACGCGGTTGAGGCGCAGCGCCCGCGCGGCCCGGCGCAGGCCTTGGGGCATTTTCCGCCAGATCCACCGCCAGAGGCGGGCGCCCCGCTCGGCGGCGGCGACCCGGACCCGTGCCGGGCTCAGCCTCGAAGCGGCCCAGATCGTCAGGAAGACCACCCCGGTGAGCAGCGACACCCCGACGTAGTAGCCGCCGGGCATCTGCTCCACGAATGCGGTGAAATCCGTCCAAACCCGGGTGACGATCACACCCGCCAAAGTGCTCAGCACCGTCTCGACCACGATGGCACGCGGGTGGTCCTGGCGCGGCGGCGGGCTGTCGCCCTCACCGTCGTGCGAGTTGTCTTCACGCGAACGTAATGACGGCATGGGGGGCTTCCGTAGGGACCAGTGAAAACGTACTGAAATCGGTGGACGGGGGCCAGTGGCGATTGGGGATCGTAGCCGCCCGGCTCCCCAAGTGTGGCGGTAATGCTCGTTCGGTCTACGTCATCGGGTCGCCCGCGGACGGCGAGGGGCGGGCGCGGACCCCTGCGGACCTCCCGAAAGCCGCCGCCCGGTCCCGCCCGTCCGGCCGTGTCATAGCGCCGCCATGGCCCGGCAAAGATCGTCATCGCTACCTGAGCGGCGAACCGGGACAAATAGCAGAGCTTCGCGAACCTGAAAATTCTCAATCTTTGTGGGACGCCATCCCGTACACACGGCCATACCCGTGAACGCTCCAAGTAAGTTGGTCGCTGCCCGCGAATCAGGGCGATTATCAGAATGGAGGCCAAAGATGAGCGAATTTTCGCGATAAGTAGGACAGCCATATCCACCCCCTGTTCGTGGATATCACGCTCTGAATTGATCGCCGTTGTTTTTTCGCAATGGAGCAGATATGGTCACACCCCTTCGGGAAGAGGAACCCTTCCCGCACTCCCCGTCAAAGGGCATCCTGCTGTCGCAGCGAGGCGCCCCCCGCCACGCCCCCGGCCGGCGGCGTCCGGTGACATGCTGGACCATCTGCTCCCTGGCCGACGCGAGCGTCGACGCCGCCGCGCTGGCCGCGCCCGTCCTCGACGCCGGTTACGGCGCGCTGCTCGCCTTCCTGGCTGCGGGGTTGCTCGTCCTGCTGAACCTGGCGGGCGGCACGTACCGGATCCGGCTGTCGCCGTCCGTGATGGACGGATGGATGTGGCGCGGGGGATGCGCCACCGCGATCGCCGGTGCGCTGACCGTCGTGGCCCTGGACCACGAGGCGACGCTGATCGCCTGGACGGGCGAGTCGGCGCGGGTCGTCGTCGCCTACCTCGGGCTGACGCTGACGGGACGCGGGCTGGTCTACGCGGTCCTGCGCCAGGCCCGCCGCCGCGGCGCACGGGTGCCCACGCTGGTGGCGGGCTCCGGCGCGCACGCCAGGAACCTCGCGCTGACCCTGCTGCGCCACACCGAGTACGGCCTGCTGCCCGTCGGCGGCGCCTGTGACGTGCTGGGCCAGGCCCCGTACGCGCCGATCGTGGACGACCCGGAGACCCTGCTCGCCATGGCACGCCGGCACCTGGCCCGCGTGGTCGTCCTGGCCCCGCCTCCCGGCGGCGAGGAGCAGACCCACCGGCTCGCGCAGCAGGCCAGGCAGGCGGGGTACCCGGTGTACCTGGCGCCGCAACCCGGCGGCGTGCTGGTCGACTTCGTCCCCGCCGGCGAGCACATCCGGGGGTTCCCGGTGCTGCGCATGCGGCCGTTGCCGCAGCGGCGCGCGTCCTGGCCGCTCAAGCGCGCCCTGGACGTCGTGCTGGCGGCGGCCGGGCTGGTCGTCAGCGCCCCCGTGCTGGCCGCCTGCATGGTGCTGCTGCGCAGGCAAGGCGGGCCGGGCGTGCTGTTCCGGCAGGTCCGGGTGGGGCTCGCCGGGACGCCCATCGAGATCGTCAAGCTCCGCACCTTCGCCCCGCTGCGCGCCGGCGAGTCCGACACCCGCTGGAGCATCGACGACGATCCCAGCCTGACCCGGGCCGCCCGGCTGCTGCGCTCCTGCTCCCTGGACGAGCTGCCGCAGCTGTGGAACGTGCTGCGCGGCGACATGAGCCTGGTCGGCCCCCGGCCTGAGCGGCCGCACTTCGTCGAGCTGTTCTCGCGCGGCGACCACCACTACGGGCGCCGCCACCGGCTGCCCGTCGGCCTCACCGGCTGGGCCCAGACCCACGGCCTGCGGGGCGACACCTCGATCGAGGACCGGGCGCGGCTGGACAACCACTACATCGACACCTGGTCCCTGCGCCGGGACATCAAGATCATGATTCGGACGGTCGGTTGCCTGCTGTGGCCGGGACGATCGTGATCAGGACGTTCCTGCCGTCCCTGGGCCGCCTGCCGGCCCGTCCCAGCTTCTGGGCCGCGCTGACCGTGATCGCGGTGTGCGTGCCCGCCGGACCGCACGCCGCGGACGTCGTCCAGCCCCAGGTCGCCGACCTGATGTCGGTGGCGCTGCTGGTGTCCGTCGCGGTGAGCCTGGCGCGCGGCGGCGCGCGTCCCGGCCGGTGGACCCTGCTGGTCGCGCCCGCGGCGCTCGCGGCGACGGCGGCCGCCCTCGCGGCGTCCGACGTCCTGCTCGCGCTGCCCGGCCTGGCCCGGTTCCTCCAGGTGTTCGTCCTGGTCCCGGTCGCCGTGACGGTGGCGGTACGGCGGCGGTCGGACCTGCTGCTGGTGGGCGGCTCGGTCGCCGCGGTGGCGCTCGTCCAGGCCGGGCTCGGCTGCTGGCAGGCCCTCACGGGCAGCGGCGCGTCCTACGCGGGCCGGCCGATCCGCGCGGTCGGCACGTTCGGCGCGGGCGAGGTCATGGCGCTGGCCAGCATGGTCAGCTTCGGGCTGATCATCGCCCTGGCGGTCGCGCTCGCCGGCGCCCCGGCCCGGCGCGCCGCCGCCCTGATCGCCGCGGCGGCGCTCTGCCCGCCGCTCGTCATGTCCCTCAGCCGCGGCACCTGGCTCGCCGTGGCCTGCGCCGTGGCGGTGATGCTCGTGCTGTGCGGCGCGCGGCCGGCCGCGCGGGCCGTCGTCGCCGCCGTGGCCGGGGCCGTGCTGCTGACGCTCCTGGGCGGGGCCGCAGGCGGGATCGTCGCCGAGCGGGTCGCCTCCATCTCCTCCTCGGTGGCCCAGCCCGACAGGTCGGTGTCGGACCGGTACCAGTTGTGGCAGGCGGCGGCCCGCATGTGGCAGGACCACCCGGTCACCGGCGTCGGCCCCAAGGGGTTCGCCGCCTGGCGTGACACGTACGCGCCGCTGGCCCTGTCCTCGGGCAGCGACATCGAGGACGCCGCCGGCGGCTACCGCCGCCAGCCCCTGCTGTCCCCGCACAACATGTACCTGCTGGTGCTCAGCGAGCAGGGGCTCGTCGGCCTGTCGGCGTTCGCGCTGCTCGTGGGCGGGGTCCTGGTACGCACGCTCACCCGGCCCGGACGGTCCCGCCCGGCGGGGCTGGCCGCCGCGGGCTTCATGACCTGGCTGGCGGTGGACTTCGCCTACGCCGACATCGGCGGCGCGACCAGCCTGGTCATGTCGGTCATGCTGGGCCTGGCGATGGGATGGACCGGCG
The DNA here is from genome assembly GCF_044547985.1 of Nonomuraea sp. NPDC052265. Taxonomy (NCBI): domain Bacteria; kingdom Bacillati; phylum Actinomycetota; class Actinomycetes; order Streptosporangiales; family Streptosporangiaceae; genus Nonomuraea; species Nonomuraea sp. NPDC052265. Next base: position 120,453 of record NZ_JBIUBJ010000018.1, on the reverse strand, counting down.
CCGCCGCGCTCCCGTCGCGGCGGCCCGCGTGCTGAGCAGGGGCGCGGCAGACCTGCGCGCCGCGGCCCTCACCACGATGCTCGTCGGCGCGGGCTCGGCGCTCGGATACGTACGCGACCTGCTGATGGCCGCGCTGTTCGGCGCCAACGCCGACACCGACGCCTTCCTGGTCGCCTGGACCGTCCCCGAGACCGCGGCGCCGCTGCTCATCGAAGGGGCGATGGCCCTGTGGCTGGTCCCGCTGTTCAGCACGGCGACCGGGGACGGGCAGCGCGCGGCACTGGTGGAACGGACGCTGCCCGCCCTGTCGGCCGCGCTCGCCGCCGTCGCCGTGTGCGCCGCGGCCTGCGCGCCCTGGCTGGTGGCGGCTCTGGCCCCCGGCCTCCCGCAGGCCGGGCTGGCCGTGCAGTGCTGGCGGATCTGCTGCGGCTGCATCCTGCCGTTCGCGCTGGCGGGGTACGCCAGCGCGGCCCTGCGGGCCCATCACGTCTTCGGCCCGCCCGCGGCCACCGGCCTGGCCTACAACGTGGCCCTCGTCGGCTGCCTGGCGGTCTGGCACGACTCGCTCGGGGTGCGGGCCGCCGCGTGGGGCGTCGCCGGGGGCGCCGTCCTCATGGTCGGCATGCAGGCGCCGGCGTACCTTCGGCGGGTCGGGCTGCCCCGGCGGCTGCCCCGGCGCCTGGTGCTGCCGGTCGCCGGGCTGCTGCCCATCATCGCCTTCACGCTGCTGCGGCAGGGGCAGGTGCTCGTCGAGCGCGTGCTCGCCGCCGACCTGCCCGCCGGCGCGATCTCCCATCTCAACTACGCCCAGAAGATCGCCCAGGTGCCGATGGTGGTCTCGCTGATGCTGGCCACCGTCACCTATCCGCACCTGGCCCGCAGCATCGCCGCGGGGGACACCGGCCGGGCCTGGCGGCTGCTGGCCCGCGACCTGGCGACGGCGGCGGCCGTCACGGTCACCGCCGCCGCGCTGCTGCTCGCCTTCGCGCCGGCGATCGTGGGCGTGCTGCTGCACCGCGGCGCCTTCGACGACGAGGCCGCCACCGCCACCGAGCACGTCCTGCGGCTGTACACGATCGGCCTGCTCGGCCACACCGTCGTGGGCGTGGTCTGCCGCGCCTACTTCTGCGCCGGTGGCGGGCGCGGGCTGTGGTACCCGGCCCTGGCGATGGCCGCCGGCCTCACCCTGACCGCGGCGCTGGCCGCGGCGCTCGTCCCGGGCATGGCGCAGGGCGGCATCGCCCTGGCCAACGCCGCCGGAATCACCGTGACCGCCGCGCTCCTGCTGGCTGGTCTCCATCGACTCGGCCTGTCGCCGCTCCGGAGGGCCGTCACGACCGTCAGGGAAGGAGAGCGCGTATGAGCACGCGCATCGGCGCGCTGCCGCTCATCTGGATGTACCACTCCGTCGCCGAACGCGGCGAGGACCCCTTCGACATCGTCGTCACCCCCGAGCGCTTCGCCACGCACCTGCGCTGGCTCGCCCGGCGCGGGCTGCGCGGCGTGTCGGTACGCGAACTGCTGAACCACCCGGGCGACCGGCGCAGGCTCGTCGGGCTCACCTTCGACGACGGCTACGCCGACTTCGCCACCGACGTCGTCCCCCTGCTGGCCGGTTACGGCTTCACCGCGACCGTGTACGTGGTCGCCGGCCGGATCGGCGGCCACAACGCCTGGGACCGCGACGTCGCCCCCCGCCCCCTGATGGACGCCGCCACGCTGCGCCGGGTGGCCTCCGCCGGCATGGAGATCGGCTCCCACACCCGCAGCCACCTCCACCTGCCGGCCGCCGCCCCCGGCGAGCTCGCCGACGAGCTGACCACGAGCAAACTCATGCTCCAGGACGTGCTCGGCACCCCCGTCACCGGTTTCGCCTACCCCTACGGCGAGCTGACCGCCCGCGAGATCGCCGCCGTCCGCCAGGCCGGGTACGAGCACGCCTGCGCCGTCCGTCCGGGCAGGCTGGCCGGGCCGCACGCCCTGCCCCGCCGCTACGTCGGCGACCGCGACACCGCCGTCCGGCTGCTCGCCAAGACCGCCTGCCACCGGCTGCGCTGGGGGCTGGCGCGGTGAAGGTCCTGCACGTCATCACCGGGCTGGCCGCCGGCGGGGCCGAGCAGCAACTGCGGACGCTCCTGCCCCACATGGACTGCGCCAGCGAGGTCGCCGTCCTGACCCGGCCCGGCGCCCTGGCCGACGCCATCCGCGCCGGCGGGACGCCCGTACGCGCCGTGGGCATGGGCGGCAACCGGGACCTGCGCGCGCTGCCCCGGCTCACCGCCCTCATGCGCGCCGGCCGCTACCAGGTCGTGCACGCGCACCTGTATCGCGCCTGCGTCTACGCGCCCCTCGCCGCCCGGCTGGCCGCCGTGCCGGTCGTCGTCACCACCGAGCACTCGGCCGGGGCCCGGCACATCGAGGGACGGCCCGTCACGCGCCCGATCCGCACGCTCTACCGCACGACCGCCCGCCTGACGCACGCCGTCGTCGCGGTCTCGCCGACCGTGGCCGACCGGCTGCACGGCTGGGGACTGCCGCCCTCGCGCGTCGTCACCATCCCCAACGGCGTCGATCTGGCCGCCTTCCGCCACGATCCGCAGGCCGGGGGCCAGGCCCGGCTGAGCCTGGGGATCCCGCCGGAGGCGTTCGTCGTCGGCGGGGTCGGCCGCCTGGTGGCGGGCAAGAACTTCCATCTGCTCGTCGAGGCGCTGCCGGGGCTGGACGGCGCGGTGCTCCTCCTCGTCGGCGCCGGGCCGGAACACCCCCGCCTGCGCGGCCTGGCCGCGCGGCTCGGCGTCGAGCGGCGCGTCGTCTTCGCCGGGGAGACCGCGCACGTGCCGGCCCTGCTGTCGGCCATGGACGTGCTGGCCGCCCCGTCGCAGGAGGAGACGTTCGGGCTGGCCGTCGTCGAGGCGCTGGCCGCGGGCCTGCCCGTGCTGTACGGCTCGTGCCCGGCGATCGACGACCTGCCGCCCGGAGCGGCGCCCGGAGCCCGCCGGGTGCCGCCCCACCGGCTGGCCGCCGAGCTGGCCGCGCTCCTGGACGCCCCCCGCACGCGCCTGCCGCCGCCCCTCGCCCTGGACCGCTACGACGTGCGCCGGCAAGCCCGGCGCCTGCACGACCTCTACGACCGCCTGCTCACCAGGCGCCACCAGGAAAGGCTGTCATGACTCACCCGGTCCAGCGCGCCGCCGGCGCGTTCCGCACCTGGTCCCTGCTCGCGCTCCCGCTGATCGGCATGGGGGCGGGGCTGACGTACTCGCTGGTCCAGGAGCCCGTCTACACCGCCGACGCCTACGCGGTGGTCAGCGCGGCGCGGCAGGGCGTTCCCACGCAGGAAGCCGACTTCGCCCAGGCCTACGCCAGGGTGACCGTCCACCCCGGCCTGCTCGCCGGGAACGGCGACGCCTACCTGGCCGACGGCGAGCTGCTGCGGACCACCCTCCAGGCGTCGGCCTCGCCCGACGCGCCGCTGATCCGGCTGGCCGCCATCGCCGGCACCCCCGAGGAGGCCGCCAGGCGGGCCAACAGTGCGGCGAGCGCGCTCACCGCCTACGCCAACCGGCACAGCGCCGACACCGGCGTCCGCCTGTCCAGCTTCGCCCCGGCCGTGCCGCCCGCGTCGCCCAGCTCGCCCCAACCCCTGCTCGCCACCGCCGTCAGCACGGCCGCCGGCCTCCTGCTGGCCGCCCTGGTCTGGATGGCGGTCCCCGCCGGGCCGCGGCGGGACGGCCAGGAGGCCGCCCCCGCGCGCCGGCCGGTCGAGACGACGTCGGCATGACGACCACCATCCGCCAGGCCCCGGACCTGGCCACCGAGATCGTGACCGGCTCCGGCCGCCTGCGCGCCCTGGCGGGGGAGTGGGCCGACCTGCACGACCGCTCCCCGGCCGCGACGCCGTTCCAGTCGCACGCCTGGCTGTCGTCGTGGTGGGAGACCTACGGCCATGGCACGAACCTGAGTGCCGTCCTGCTGCGCCGGCGGGGACGGCTGGTGGCCGCCGCCCCCGTCATGACCGTACGCCGGGCGGGGCTGCGCGTCCTGCGGCCGCTCGGCGGCGATCAGTCCGACTACACCGACGTCCTGATCGAGGACGGTGACCCCGATCTCCCGGCGGCGCTCGGCCGGGCTCTGGCCGGGCTGCCCGGATGGGACGTGCTCGACCTGCCCGAGGTACGGCCGGGGGCCGACGCCGAGCGGCTCGTGGCGGCCTGGCCGGGCCGCTCCTGGCGGCTGCCCGCCTCGACGTGCGTCGAACTGCCCGGCGTCCCCCTCCACCAGTTGCTCGCCGGGCTGCCCGGCAAGAACGGGACCAAGCTGCGCCGCGAGCTCAGACGCGTGGACGACGCCCCCATCCAGGTACGGGACGTACCGGCCGCCGAGGCCGAGCACGCCGTCGCCCGCCTGCTCGACCTGCACGCCCTGCAATGGCGGGGCCGGGGCATCAACGTCGAGCACACCAGGCCGCGCTTCCACGCCCACCTGACCCGCGCCGCCCGGCGGCTGGTGGACGAGCAGCAGGCGCGGCTGACCGAATACCAGCTCGACGGCCGGATCGTCGCGGTGGACCTGGCGGTCGTGGGCAAGGACTTCGTCGGCGGCTACCTGTACGGCACGCATCCCGACCTGCGCGCCCATGTGGACGTCGTGACCCTGTTGCTCCGCACCGACCTCGGCCTCGCGCACGGGCTGGGCCGGCCGACGATGTCGCTGCTGCGCGGGGCCGAGTCCCACAAGACCAAATGGGGCGGCCGGCTCGCGGTCAGCAACCGGCTCCTGCTGGCCAGGACGCCGGCCGCGACGGTTTACGCCCTCGCGGCCCGCGCCCGGGTGGGCGCCCGGACGCTCCGCGGGCGGTGGGACGTGCTCGACCGGGTCCTGCGCGGGCCGCGATGACGACCTCGGTTCCGCACTCACCGCACACTCCACCGCGCGTGCTTCACGTCACGCAGCCCACCGAGGGCGGCGTCGCCGCCTACGTCGAGAGCGCCTGCGCCGACCAGAGCCGGCGCGGCTGGACCGTCGCCGTCGCCGCGCCGCCCCGAGGACGGCTCGGCGAGCGGCTGGCGGTCCTCGGGCTGCCGCACCTGGCCTGGCCCGCCGCACGGGCGCCGCACCCGGCCGATCTGGCCGCCGCCGTCGTCCTGGGCCGCATCGTGCGCCGGTTCCGTCCCGACGTGGTGCATCTGCACTCCTCCAAGGCCGGGCTGGTCGGCCGGGCGGTGTTGCGTGGCCGCGTGCCGACGTTGTTCCAGCCGCACGGCTGGTCCTGGCTGGCCTGCCGGGGGACGCTCGCCGCCGCGTCCACCGCCTGGGAACGCGCCGCCACCCGGTGGACGCATCTGGGGCTCTGCGTCGGCCGGGGGGAGTACCGGCAGGCCCAGGAAGCGGGCGTGGGCGGCCCGCTGACCGTCGTGCGCAACGGCGTCGACCTGACCCGCTTCCCGCCCGCGACGCCGGACGAGCGCCTCGCCGCCCGCCGTGACCTGGGCCTCTCCCCGCGAGCGCCGCTGGTCGTCTGCGTCGGCCGGATCACCCGGCAGAAGGGCCAGGACCTGCTGGTGGAGTCCTGGCCGCGGGTCGCCGCCCGCCTTCCGGACGCCCGCCTCGCGCTCGTCGGGGACGGGGACGACTTCGGCCGCCTCCGCCGCGACGCGCCGCCCGGAGTCCTCATGCCGGGGGCGAGCAACGATCCGCGGCCCTGGTACGCCGCCGCCGACGTGGTCGCGCTGCCGTCCCGTTGGGAGGGGCTGCCGCTCACCGTGCTGGAGGCCATGGCCACCGGACGGTCGGTGGTGGCCGCCGCCGTCCCCGGTCTCACGGAGGTGGTCACCCCGGCGACCGGAGCGCTCGTCGAGGCGCGGGATCCGGCGGCGCTGGCCGCGGCGATCGTGGCCCGGCTGGCCGATCCGGCCGTCCGGCACGAGGAGGAGCGGGCGGCGCCGTCGCGCGCGGCCGAGTTCGACCTCGGCGTCACCCTCGACCGGCTGGCCGCGCACACGCTGCGCCTGGCCCGGCCGGATCAGCCCGTCGCCACCGGGGTGGAGATGACGGCCGCGGAAGTGACGGCGGCGGAATCGACCGTGGCGGAATCGACCGTGGCCGAGGTGACGGCCGGGCTCGGCTGAGGCGTCGGCGGCGCGCTCCCGCTCGGCGCGGCGGCCTGGGCGGCCGGGGCGGCGGACGTGACGGGCGATGACGCCGGAGTGGCGGACGCGTCCGGCGGGCCCGCCGGGGTGACGGACGCCGGCAGTGGCGAGGTCGCCGGAGGCGGGGACGGCCCCGGCCGGAAGCCCGGGTCGCGCAGGATCTGCCGGAAGACCCGCGCCGACCTCGGGTTGGCCGGGCAGCGCCAGACGCCGTGCGGGCAGTAGTCCACGATCGAGTGGTAGGCCACGTCGTGCCGCGCTATCCAGTCGAGCATGTCGCGCACGAACTCCGGCCGGTCGCCGTACCGGAACAGCCCCCATTCGGGGAAGGAGATCTTCTTGCCGTGCGAAGAGGCGAACTCGGCCTGCGCCTCCAGCCCGTACGGCTGGTCGACGTAGTCGGCGAACCGGTGGCCCGGCCCCTGGTCGTAGCTGTCCATGCCGATGATGTCCACCACGTCGTCGCCGGGGTAGCAGGCGGTCCAGCCGATGGCGTCCGGGCCTCGGTTGGGGCTGAAGTCGAAGCGGAAACGCTGCCCCGGCACGGCCCGCATCACGGCGACGATCCGCCTCCAGTACGCCATCCACGCCTGCGGATCGGCCGAGCAGCGGCTGGAGTAGGTGAGTCCGTTCATCTCCCAGCCCGGGACGATCACCGTGTCCGGCGCGTGCCCGGCGACCAGCGTCCGGGCCAGCCGGTCGAAGTACGGGTCGAACGCGCCGTCCGCGCCGGCGTTCAGCAGCACCGACACCGCGTCGTCCGGGAGGTCGCCCTCGTTCGGCATGACCATCGGCACGTTGAGCACGAGCATGCGCGACGGCTTGGCCGCCCGCCACCGCATCCAGGGCTGCAGGACGAAGTCGGGCCCGCCCAGAGCGTTCCACGCCTCGCCCGGCACGTACGTCCGCCCCACCCGGACCTCCGCGCCCAGCCACGTCTCGAACGCGCCCAGCAGGTGCGGCCCGCGCCAGTCGGAGGCGAGGAACACCCCGAACGGCACGTCGGACAGATCAGGGCGGGCGGTGGACGGCTCCTCCCGCGGCTTCGTGCTCAGCACCGGTGGAACCACTGCGGCGATCACTGCCAGCAGTGCGCAGACCCATGCCATCCTCACGGTCATCGCCCGCCCCCTCTCTTACAGGGTGTATCAGCTCACGTACCCAGAGGGAGGACTCCGGTGATCAAGTCACTGCAAAAGTGATCGCCGGGAGGCCGATGGTGGACGCCGGCCGGGCCGTCAAGCGTTGGCCGGGTGCGTCCGGCCACCGGTAGGGTGCCGATCATGGCTAGTCGCATTTCCGAACTGATCGTCCCTTGCCGGGATCCACACCGGCTCGCGGCCTTCTGGTGCGAGGTGCTGGACTTCGTCGTGCTCGACACCGAGGATGCCAGGACGCCGAACTCGAACGCCTGCTGAAGCTCGGAGCGCGCCCGGCAGACGACGGCCAGACCGGCGAGGAGCCGTGGCACGTCCTGGCCGATCCCGAAGACAACGAGTTCTGCCTGCTGCGCGCCCGCCTGAGCTGAGCATCCGCCCCCACCGTCACCCCATCCCCTTGTGAGGACTTCGCGCGCATGACGCCGCCTGCTCTCTAGACCTGACACCTTCCCGCGCATCGGTCGCCGACGGACGCCGTCGGCTCTGTTTTCCGTGCTCTTCGTCAGGTCTTCAGAGAGATCATGTCTTCACATCCTCATATCGTGCTGCCCTGGGTGGTGCGCCGCACCCGCCTGCCCCTGCTCGTGCTGCGGTGCGTGGCCTGCCCGTCCGGCCGCGCCGCCGTCGGTGACGGCAGGTTCCGCGTCAACGCCAATGGCAAGCTTCTCGACGTCTGGCTCCTGGTCAACTGCGTGTCCTGTGACCGGACCGGCAAGCTCACCGTCCACGACCGGGTTCCGGTCCGGTCGCTGGACGCCGGCCTGCTGGCCGGTTACTCGGCCAACTCGCCGTCCCTGGCCGCGGAGGTCCTCCTCGACCCGTTGACCGCCCGCCGCAACCGGTACGCGCTCGACTGGGACGGGTGCTGGGAACTCCACGCGCCCGCCGTCCCCGAGGATCCGTGGCCCCTTCGGATCACGGTCACCTTCGACGATCCCGTGCCTGTGCGTCCCGAACGGCTCATCGGCCTCGGGCTGGGCGTCAGCCGGAACGAGATCGCTCGCCAGGTCAAGATCGACATCCCGCCGAACCGCAGGACGAAACAGGACTTCTCCTTCATCCTGATCGGTCCCTAGGTTCAGGACGTCGGTCTCCGGAGGACGTCACATCGCGTCACGCCCTCCGGAGACCTTCGTCGGTTCCCGTACCGCGACCGGGGTGCCGCGATCGGCGAAGGCCTTTCCGGGGGCGGGACGGGAGCGGGACAGCAGGCCGCCGGCCAGGGCGGCGACGAGGCCGGCCAGCCCGGCGGCCGCGAAGCCGCCACCCGGCATGGAGGCGTCGATCGCCAGCCCGGCGAGCGGCGCTCCGAGCGCGAAACCCGCGCCGGCCGCCGACGACTGCAGACCCGTCGCCTCCCCCCGGACGCCGGCCGGCGCCAGCCTGCTCACCGCGTCGGCCACCGTGGACAGGGCGGGCGCGGTGAGCAGCCCGGCGGCGGCGACGGCCAGGCACAACCAGCGCCAGTCGTGGGCCAGCCCGGCGGGGATCGTCACCAGCCCGAGCAGGCCGAGCAGCAGCCCCGCGGGCAGCGACCGGGGCAGCGCGCCGTAGATCAGCCCGCCGGCGACGGAGATCACGCCGAACACGGCCACGACCACGGCGGCCCAGGACACCTGACCCGCTTCCCTGAGCGTGGCGACGATGGCCAGGTCGATGCCGCCGAGCAGCGTCGTGACACCGAACCCCATCGTCAGCACGGCGATCATCCGGCCGTCCAGCCACTCCCGGCGCGCCTGGCGCGCGGGCGCACCGGCGTCCGGCTCGCCCTCGGCCCGCAGCGGCGGGTCGAGCAGGGCGATCCCGAGCCCGCCGATCGCGATCACCGCGCCGAGCCCCCACGCCACCACCTCGGGAGACAGCTGCGCCGCGCACAGGATGACCACCGCAGGCCCCACCATGTACGACAGCTCGCCCTGCACCGACTCCAGCGCGAACGCGGCCCGCCGCTGTCCCGGCGTCGTCGTCGCGGCGATCGCCTGCCGGATCACCGTCGGGACCGGCACCATCAGCAGCCCCGCCACGACGGCGGCGCCCAGCAGCAGCCCGTACGGCAGGACCGGCACGCTCGCCCAGAACACGGCCTGCGCGGCGACGGTCGTCAGCAGCACGGCGCGCAGGCCCCGCCGGTCCATCATGCGGCCGAGCAGCGGCCCGCCCAGCGCCACCCCGGCGGTCAGGGCCGCCGCGACGCCGCCCGCCGCCACGTAGCCCATGTCCAGGCGCAGCACGACGTACATGGTCAGCGCCGTCACGTCGGCGGTGATCGCGGCACGGGCGAGCAGCGAGACGCCCAGCAGCGCCGCCATTCCGGGAACGGCGAGAACCTGTCGGTATCCGGTCACCCGGGCGACGCTAGGCCATCCTCCAGGCCATAGGAAGGCGTTGTTTCGTTGGAGCCCCCATAATGGATGCTTATGGCCAGGGATCTTGAGACCGGGTTGCTGCGGTCGTTCGTCACCGCCGTGCGGGCGGGCAGCATCAGCCGCGCCGCGACCGCGCTCGGGCACACCCAGCCCGCGCTCAGCCAGCAGTTGCGCAAGCTGGAGAGCGCCGTCGGCCGCCCGCTGCTCCACCGGTCGCCGTCCGGCGTCTCGCTGACGCGGGCGGGTGAGGAGCTGCTGCCGTACGCCGAGCGCATCCTCTCGCTCTCCGCGCAGGCGCTCACCGCGACCGGGCGGGCGCTCACCGGCCGCTGCGGCGTCGGGCTGCTCGAGGACCTGGCCGCTGCGCAGCTTCCGCAGGCCCTCGCCGACCTCGCCAGGCTGCACCCCGGCGCGACGCTGGAGGTGCTCAGCCTCTCCGGCCCCGCGATCCGGGAGGCCTACGACGCGGGCCGCGTCCAGCTCGTGCTCGACGAGCTGCCGGACCTGCCCGGGCCGCCACGCTGGACCGTGCGCCGCCCGCTGGTCTGGGCGATCGGCCAGGGCGTCGACCCGGCCGCCGATCCGCTGCCGGTGGTGCTGTTCACCGGCACGTGCGCGTGGCGCAGGTCGGTGGTGGAGACGCTGGACGGCACCGGCCGGCGCTGGCGGACGGCCTTCGAGAGCAACAGCCTGGCCGGCGTGCTCGCCGGGTTGCGGGCCGGGCTCGGCGTCACGGCGCTCATGCCCGGCAACCTCGAACCGGACATGGCCTGCCACGACCCGGACGCGCTGCCCGCCCTGCCGGACGTCGAGCTCGGCCTCACCCGGCATCCGCGCACCGAGGGCGATGCGCTGATCGACGCCGTGGAGACCGCGCTGCGACGCATGATCTGAGCGCCGTGGCCTCAGAGCACGAGGGCGATCTTGCCGGTCAACCGGACGCGCCCGCCACCGGCAGCCGTTCGCCCGCCCGCAGGTCCAGCCAGTCGAGCGTCTGCAGGGCGGTGAGCCCCGGCAACGGCAGCGTCGCCGCCTCCACCAGGCTCACCGCCGAGGGCGCGACGGCCAGCGAGCCGACCGGCATGGCCACGAGATCGGCCCAGGTCCCTCGCGTGGTGCCGAGCTGATGGGACATGCCGAAGACCCGCTCACCCACGGGCAACGACTCGTCCCGGCTGTCCACGACGATGCCCGCCAGCTCCCATCCCAACGTCATCGGCAGCGGAGGGGCGCCCTCGCCGATGGCCCCTTCACGGGTCCTGTCGTCGACCGGGTTGAGTGCGGAGGCGACCACGCGTACCAGGACCTCGCCCTCCTCCGGCCGGGGCGCCGGTGCCTCGGCGATCGTCAGGACGTCCGGGCCGCCGAAGCGGGTGATCCGTACAGTGCGCACGTTCGACTCCTCGAATCTCACAACAGACAGGTCAGCCGTCGAGCAGGCCCAGGGCCGACAGTGCCGGGACGAGGCGTGGGTCTGCCTGTCCGGCCTCCTCCAGGACGTTCCTGAGCGTCGCCTCGTACGTGGCGTTCGCCTCGGCGTAGCGGGTCCGGCCCGACTCGGTGATGACGGTGTAGACCCCGCGCTTGTCGTCCGGGCACAGGTCCCGGTACGTGAACTCCGCCGTGATCAGCCGCGTCACCAGCCGGGTCACCGAGCTCTGGTTGAGCCCGATCTTGTCGGCCAGTTCCTGCATGCGCAGTTCGCCGGCCGCCGAGGTGGCGAGATGCCCGAGCGCCCGGTACTCCGACAGGCCGATGCCGTGCCGCCGCTGGAGGGCGGCGGCGAGCGCGTTCTCCACGCGGGCGTGCAGCAGCAGGACGTCGTTCCAGGAGCTGGACAGCGCCGAGGGCGCCGGGGCCGGGGGCGGGGTGGGAGCCGTCGGAGCCATGGAAGCCTCCTCCTTCTTCGAGGACCCGGTCCCTGGGACGCGGGATTGACAAAAGCATACATGCACATGCAAGCTTCTCTCTGTCGCCAAGAAGCTTGCATATACATACAACTAAGGAGGGCCCGAGATGGCCTGGATCCATCTGCTCATCGCCGCCGTCTTCGAGGTCGTCTTCGCCCTGGCCACCAACGCCACCGAAGGCTTCACGCAGTTGTGGCCGTCCCTGCTGACCGCCGCCGCCGCGGCCGGCGGGATCTTCTTCCTGAGCCTGGCCCTGAAGACCCTGGACGTCGGCGTCGGCTACACCGTCTGGACCGGCATCGGCTCGGTCGGCACCGTGCTGCTCGGTTCGGTGATCTTCGGGGAGGAGCTCACCGTCTGGAAGGGGCTGGCCTTCGTCCTGATCATCGGTGGCGTCCTGGGGCTCAAGCTCGCCGACCGCCTGTCCACGTCGCAGTCCGCCGCCGCCTGACCACTCGCCCACCACTTCCCAAGGAACGTCATCATGGCCTGGATCTACCTCTCCATCGCGATCGTCTTCGAGATCGGCTTCGCGCTCGGCACCAACGCCACCCAGGGCTTCACCCGGTTGTGGCCCTCCGTCTTCACCCTGCTGTCGGCCGCCGGCGGCATCTTCACCCTGAGCCTGGCCCTGAAGACCCTGGACGTCGGCGTCGGCTACACCATCTGGACCGGCATCGGGTCGATCGGCACGGTCGTCCTCGGCGCGCTCATCTACAAGGAGAAGATCACCCCGGCCAAGCTCGCGTCGTTCGCCGCGATCATCGGCGGCGTGGTGCTCCTCAAGATCGCCGCAGGGGTCTGACCGCGGGCGCCGGGTCAGGGTGAACGTTCGGCGCGGCCCCCGTCCGTCGTGCCGGCACGTTCCCGTGGCGCCGGCACGACGGACGGGCCCGTGCGGCGCGGCCGGTCAAGCTGCCGCCATTCGGGCCGCAGTCCCGTCAGGCTCGTGGTGAGCGCGTAGGCCGCGCCGCCGGCGAGCAGCACCGGCGTCAGCCCCGCGGCCACCACCGCCGCCCCGCCCACCAGACCGCCGAGCGGGATGCCGGCCCAGGCGAGGGAGTCCCTCAGCGCGTTCACCCGGCCCAGCAGGTGCCGGGGCACCCGCTCGTAGGAGATCGCCCCGAGGATCGGGTTCAGGAACCCGGCGGCGAACCCGCCCACCGCGAACACCGTCACCATGGCCCACACCGGCGCGTCCACCGCCAGGACGAGGAACCGCGTCGGCCCGGCGAGCAGGAACGCCACGAAGAACACCGGCCTGCGCCGCATCCGGTGCGCCACGGCGGCCGCGACCAGGCTGCCGCCGACGGCCGTCGCCCCCGCCACGCTGCTGTTCAGACCGACCACGGCGGCGTCGTGGCCGGACTCCCTGGCCCACACGAACACCAGCACCTGACTGAAGGCCGCGTCGAGCAGGTTCGTGATGCCGACCATGACGACCACGGAGAGCAGCAGCGGTTCGCCGCGCAGGAACGTGAAGCCCTGGCCGAACCGCCGCCAGTACCCCTCCTGCCCCGCCTCCTGCCCCTTCTGTCCCGCCTCCGGCGCCTCCTGCGCCGGCGCGCTGTGGCCCATGCCGCGCGGCAGCGCCCATGCCACGATCATCGAACCCAGTGCGAAGCAGGTGACGCTGATGGCCAGGCCGGCCAGTGGCCCGAGCAGCGCCACCATCGCGCCCCCGGCCGCGGGCCCCGCCGTCTGGGCCAGCCGTTCGGTCACGCCCATCAAGCCGGTGGCCCGCTCCAGCGGCACCCGCCCGCGCTCGGCCGCCTCGGGAATCATGATCTCCTTGGCCAGGTCCCCGGGGCCGCGGGCCGCGCCGACCACCGCGACGAGGGTGACCAGCGCGCCCAGCGGCAGCAGGTCCAGCGCGTGCAGCAGGACGACCGTCCCGGCCGCCGTGGCGCTCACCACGTCCCCGACCCACGAGATCCGGCGCGGCCCGACCCGGTCGACCAGCGGCCCGGCCAGCGCCTTGACCAGCACGTACGGGGCCATCTCCGCGAACGCCACCACCCCCGTCTGCGCCGGGCTGCCCGTCGTAGTCAGGACGAACCAGGGCAGCGCGATGGCGGACACCCGCGTGCCGGTCAGCGACACCGTCATGGCCGCGAGCAGCCCGGCCATCGGGCGTAATGACCCGCGCGACCCCATCACGCCCCCTCGGGCAGCTCGGGCAGGAGCTGCGTGATCAGTGAGACCCGTGCGGCGTCCTCGGGCGCCGCCTGGCCGGGCAGGTCGGGACGGTAGCGGGCGACGACCTCATCCAGGTCCGAGCGCAGCCGCACCGCCTCCTCCGGGGTGAGGCGCAGCGCGACGGAGCTGAGGTCGAGGACGCGCCGCCACTCCGCCGGCATGGTATGCAGCTCGTTCAGCGTCCGCTGGGTGCGCAGGCTGTACAGGGCGGCGATGGACTGCATGTAGGCCAGCACCGCCTCGGGTTCCCGCTCCGACAGTTCGTCGTCGCTGAGACGGGTGATCTGGTGGACCGAGCGCCACCAGCGTTCGCGGGCGTTGCCGCGCTCGGCGTCCTCCTCCACGAACCCGGCGGCGCCGAGCCTGCGCAGGTGGTAGCTGGCGGTGCCCGAATTGACCCCCAGGCGTTCGGCCAGGCGGGTGGCGGTGGACGGGCCGTGTTTGCGCAGCAGGTCCACGAGTTGCACCCGTACCGGGTGGGCCAGGGCCCGCAGCCCCTTGGCGTCGAGGACGACCACGCTCTCGCGGGGTTCGGTCATGCCTCGAAGCCTAGACCGCAAAGACTTCTTCGCAAAGAGTCATTCGCGAAGAAGTGTTTGCGATCCTGCAGGGACGCCACCGGTGGGCCGCAGGCGGGACACTCGGTCAGGGCTGACGGGCGGGTCCGGTGCGGCCGAACATGGCCAGGGGCGCACGAGCCGGATTGTCGGCTCGCACCAGCGCGCCCGCCCCTGCTCATCGAGACGGTATCCCCGGCAGTCCGGCCATCGAGGGGCGGGGGAGGTGTCAGTGACGGGCCTGTGCCGGTGGGGGCGGTAGTTCGATGTTGGCCCTGCTGACGGACGTGCTCTGCGACAGGACCTGGAGCACGTCGCGGCGTACGCGCTCGCACCGCCTGCGCATGGCCTCGCGGGCGCCGTCCGCGTCCCGGGCGCGCAGGTGCTCGTGGATGCCCTCCAGTTCCCCGGGCGGGCTCGCGACCTCGGGAGCGATCAACGCGGCCATCCGCAGGACCCGCTCCAGCTCGTCGAGCACGCCGACGATCGCCTTGGCGTAACGGTCGTTGCCGCCGGAGTGGGCGATGACGGCCTCGAACTCGATCCCGGCCCGGAGCGATTCCTCCAGGTCCGCCTCGCCCGCCGCGAGCGCGAAGGGCACCCTGGCCAGCGCTTCGAGCCGCTCCAGCGCCGGCGCCCCGACGCCCGGGCGCGCGGCGGTGGCGGCGGCCTCGCCGGACAGCAGCGTACGCAGCGCGCACAGGTCGTCGGTGTCCTGGAGGGTCACCGGGCTCACGACGTAGCCGGAGCGGGGCAGCGCGTCCACGAGCCCGTCGCGCCGCAGACGCGCCAGCGCCTCGCGTACCGGCGTCTTGCTGATGCGCCATTGCCGCGCGAGCGACGCCTCGCTGAAGCTGCTGCCCGGAGGCAGCGTCAGGTCGATGATCTGACGCCTGATCGCCCGGTACGCCTGGCCGGTGCGGTCGAGGCCGGCGTCCTCCTGGCCGACCAGCAGCAGTGCCGGGA
Organism: Nonomuraea sp. NPDC052265; assembly: GCF_044547985.1. Taxonomy (NCBI): domain Bacteria; kingdom Bacillati; phylum Actinomycetota; class Actinomycetes; order Streptosporangiales; family Streptosporangiaceae; genus Nonomuraea; species Nonomuraea sp. NPDC052265. The sequence goes on along the minus strand of NZ_JBIUBJ010000018.1, from coordinate 105,146 downwards.
GGTGGGCCATCCCGGCGGTCACGGGATGGAGCGGCCGGGACGCCTCCGCGCTCAAGCTTGGGCCCCCGGGTGCCAGCCGTCGCACGACACCACGTCGAATCCCCGGCTCGGGAAGACGGCGTCCATGAAGAAGTCGTGCATCGCCGGATCGCCGTCGCCGCAGCCGTCCCGCAGCACGGTCACCTGGTAGCCGCGGTCGGCCGCGTCGTAGCACGTCGCGGCCACCATCGCGCTGGTGGCGACACCGGCGACGGCCACCGTGGTGACGCCGCGCGCGCGGAGCACCAGGTCGAGGTCGGTGCCGGCGAACGCGCTGGCGCGGCGCTTCAACACGACGACGTCCTCGTCGGTGACCGGCAGGTCGAGCTCGGTCCCGGCCGACCCCTCGTGGAAGGCGTCCCCGGCCTGGAAGAACGACTTCATCAACGCGCTGTGAGGCGGCACGTCGGCCCCGTTGGCGCGGAAGGCGAAGTGCACGAACACCACGAGCGCGCCGGCCGCGCGGGCGCGGGGGAGCAGTTCGGTGAGCGGTGGCACGACCTGCCGGGCGAACGGGAAACCGCCCGTGATGCCCCGCTGGATGTCGCCGATGATGAGTGCAGTGGTCACGACACGCTCCGTCCAGGGATTCCGGGGATCGCGACGGAGCGGGATGAATCTCCTTCGCGAACAACTGGGATCACAGTAGGAGCACACTGAGATATCAGCAACCTGGCATGGGGGCGGCGAGCTGGTCGGTCTTCGTGCGGGAATGCGGGGATCCAGGTGCTAACGTCACCTGCCATGGAGGACCTGTCCACCACCGGAACGGCCGGTGCGGCCCTGCCCGGTCGCCCGCGCACGCGCTGACTCGGATCCCTGATCTCGTCTGACGCGTGCTGCGCCCGCTCCGCGCGTGATGCGCAGCCCGGAAGGGTGGCCTTCGCGTGCCGTTGTTCTTCCTGGCCTATGTGGCTTATGTCTCCATCGCTCTGCCCGACAACGTGGGCGGCATCACGTGGCCGCTGGTCCGGCTCGACCTCGGTCAGCCGATCGAGGCGCTGGGCGTCGTCGTGCCGTTCGGCGTCGCCGGATATGTCGTCTCCAGTTCCTCGACCGCGTTTCTCCTGGCCCGGACGGGGGTCGGGTGGCTGCTTGCCCTGAGCGCCGCGCTGTCCGCGGGAGCGCTGGCGGTGTACGCGCTCGCGCAGGCGTTCTGGGTCGTGCTGTTCGCGGTGTTCCTCGGGGGGCTGGCCTCCGGCGCGATCGACGCCGCGCTCAACGCCTACGCCGTACGGCACTTCGGCGCCCGCCGGATCAGCTGGATGCATGCCTGCTTCTGCGTCGGCGCGGCGGCCGGGCCGGTGGCGGCCACCGGGCTGCTGGCCGACGGCCGGTCATGGCGGTGGGTCTACGCCGGGCTCGCGGCCTTACAGGCGCTGCTCGCGGTCACGTTCGCGGGCAGCGCGAAGCGCTGGATCCCGTCCTCGACGCCCGCACCGGCTCACCGAGCGAAACGGCCGAGATCCGGCCCACGGACGTTGTGGCCCAGCCTGGCGGCGTTCGCGTTGCAGTCCGGCATCGAGGCGGGGACGGGGATCTGGGCGTATGTCCACCTCACGGCCGGGCGCGGCATGCCGGACGGCCCGGCGGGGCTGACCGTCGCCGGGTTCTGGGGGGCGATGTTCGTCGGGCGCATCGTCGTCGGGCACGGGACGAAACAAGGAGGAACGCGGCGCTCCCTCCTGCTCGGCGTGTCGGGGATGCTGCTCGGCGCGGTGCTCGTCGCGGTTCCGGGGCCTGCCTGGCCGGCCGCGGCCGGTGTGGTCGTGATCGGGCTCGCGGCGGCGCCGATGTTCCCGTTGCTCACGCTGACGACGTCCGAACGGGTGGGCGAGGCGGCGGCGGAGCGCGTGATCGGGCTGCAGATGGCGACGTCCTCGGCGGCCGGGGCGGTGCTGCCCGGCGCGGTGGCGGGCGCGCTGGTCGGCGCGTTCGGCGTCGGTGTCATCGGCGGGTTCCTCGTCGTCCTGGCGGGCGCGATGTGCCTGCTGTACCGGCGACTGTGATCGCGCCGGGGCCGAGGGGCGTCCTCGGCCCCGGGCGCGCGTGGGACGGGGGTCAGTTGCCCCAGACCTGGACGGGTCGCAGGCAGGCGGTGTCGTACACCTGGTCGGCGCCGGTGATCAGCAGTTCGGGCACGAGGAGGTCACCGAGCGGGGCCAGCGGCGACGGGTCGGCCAGAGCGCCGACGGGGGCTTCGGACAGGTCGAGGTAGGCCGGCGCGAGGATCCTGCCGTGGAGGGTGCCGGCGACCAGGTCGGGGCAGAACTCGTCCCAGAAGATCGAGACGGTGGTGCGCAGGTCCCCGTGGATCATCACCAGCTTCTCGGTCATGTCGCCGACGAACGTCTCGGCCGTCACGTGGCCGTGCACGATCAGCTTGGCGTCGCCGGCCAGGTAGACGTTCCTCGCCCGCAGGTTCCCCAGGACGATCAGCGCGGCGCAGCCGTCGTCCACGTCGGTGACGTTCCCGTCGACGACCAGGTCGCCGTCGATGATGTAGCCGGTCGTCGCCCCGGGGGTGCCCTCCCGCCACGGCGTGCGCGCATGCTCGTCGAGGGGCAGCTCGCCGGTCACCGTGGCGGGACCCGGCACGAGGATGTACTCCTCCTCGTACAGGTTCTGGTACGTCTCCTTCGGCAGTCCGCGCCGCTCGAACAGGTCAACCGCATCGTCCCAGGCGAGGTAACTCGATCACATGCGCGTGACCATAGCAACGAAACACCCCCAAACCGGCCCGGACGCTCGACCTGGGCCCCGAGGCGGAGACGCAGGATCGTGGACGCGTACGTGTTGCCGTGTTCGAGGTCGAGGGCGCGGACCGCCGGCCCGAGCGCGCGGGGGAGCGCCTCGTGGGCGGCCAGGACACGGGCCGGCGCCGACCTCGCGCCCGAGGCGACGTCGGACGGGCTTGAGGTCACCCGTGCTTCGCGTCACTGTGGGTACGTGTACGTCACCGTGCAGTTGCCGATCGTGGACCTGAGGCCGCTGCTGCCCGCCGATCCCCGGCGGCGCGAGCCGCCGCGCTGGCCGCGGCCCGACCGGGCCTTCCCGAGCCGCTCGCCGGAACACCACCGCTCCGACCACGTACGCGGCCTGGGCGCCGTACGGCCTCGGCTGCGCGGCGGGGTCGCCCCCTGGATCTCGGAGTCGTACTACGTCGACGTCGGCAACCTGGTCCGGCTCACCCGGCAGCGGCACAAGGAGGGGATCCGCCGGTCGGTGACGGTCACGCCGGTGCTGCGCAACTTCTACGCCGACCGGGTCGTCAACCGGCTGGAGGTGGGCTTCCAGCGGCGATGGCTCGACCCCGACCAGGTCTGGGACGGCGAGGAGAACGCCGTACGGCTGGCGATGTCGGCCACCACCTGGCTGCGCGGCGAGCGCGGGGCGCACGCGCCGCTGGTGGCGTTCGGGCCGAGGTTCGCGCGGCACCTGCTGGAACGCACGTCGGCGGTGGCGGACCCGGAGGAGTGGTGGGTGGTCGCGGGCGCGCCGTCCGTCGTGGTGGAGGACTACCACTGGCGTTACAAGGCCGTCCATCACGCCTGGGTGCGCGAGGCGGGCCTGCGGGTGTCGATGTGGAAGGTGATCCCGTCCCACGACCAGGACAGGCCGGACGAGGAGCTGCGGCGGATGCGCGTGCTGCTGTCGCGGCTGCACGCCGAGTACGCGGCCGTCGAACAGGTGCTGGCGCTGTGCGAGGACGGCCGGCTGGACGTGCGGCGGACGGAGGTCGAGCGCTACCTGATGCGGGCGCTCGACCTGCTGCTGCGGCCCTCGCGGCACGGGTTCGCCGCGGCCGAGATGCTGGCGCAGATGCTCGCCCGCACCCGCGAGGTCTACGCCGACACCGTGCAGACCCTCGACTTCCTGGCCGGTTCGTCCGGGAATCCGGTCATCGCCGCCCGGGTCGAACAGTTGCGCGTCCTGATGGCCGCCGCCGGGTCCGACCGGCCCTTCCACTACTCCCCGGAGGTCAACGTGACCACGTTCAACCGCGGCACCTTCAACAACAGCGCGATCAGCACCGGCAGCGGGGACGCCACCGTGCACAACACCTCCGGCGAGGACGCGGCCGGGCTGCGGGCGCTGGTGGAGGAGCTGCTCGACGCCGTCTACGTGCTGCGCGACCAGCTCCCCGAGGAGCAGGCGGTGGCGGTCGAGGACGCGGCCGGCGGCGTGCAGCGCGAGCTGGACAAGGCGCCGGACAAGCGCAGCGAGGGCGGGCTGAAGGCCCGGCTGAAGACGATCTTCGAGATCGCCGCGGACGCGGGCGCGGCGGGCACCGCGCTGGCCGGAGTGGTCACCGCCATCCAGGGCATCCTCGGCGTGACGTGAGGCGGCCTCCGGGGGACGGAACCCCCGGAGGGTGACGCTTCGCCCGGAACGACGCGCGATCCGAGCAGGCTGTGACGCCTGAAGAGGACCTACACACAGTCGAGGCCGTGGTTCCCAGGTGGCCGTCGGCCCCGGGGCGGCCTGCCGCCGAGTCTAGTGGCCGGTGCCGGGACCGGCCAGGCCGCCGTTTGGCGACGGCGGCTCGTAGCATGTCGGGGTGCGGTCGGCCGAGCGGGTAAACGCCCATGTGCCTCGATGGGAGATCACCGTCCCGTCGCGGCCCGGCCGCCTGCCCGGGGTCATGATGGCGGGGTTCAGCGACCGGGCCAACGAGCTCCGCGACCTCGCCCTCGTCCCGCACCCCGCGGTCACGCTGCTCCTCGACCTCGGCGACGAGCCGTTCGTCGTCGAGGACGATCGCGGCTCGCGGCAGCACGAACGCGTCGTCGCCGGCCTCGCGCCCGGGCAGGTACGGGGGCACGGCCTGACCAGCCGGATGGAGTGCCTCCAGATCCGGTTGTCGCCGATGGTCGCGCACGCCGTCCTGGGCGCGTCCTCGGAGCTGGGCGGCACGGTGGTCTCGCTCGACGACCTCTGGGGGCGGGAGGCCGTACGCCTCCAGGAGCGGTTGCGGGCCGCCGGGTCGTGGGAGGACCGGTTCGCGATCGCGGAGGAGGCGCTGGCCGGGCGCGCCGAGGCGGGCCGCGCCGTCGATCCGGAGGTCGCCTTCGCGTGGCGGCGGATGGCGGCCAGCGGGGGCCGGGTACCCGTCGAACGGCTCGCCGCCGAGGCCGGCTGGAGCCGCAAGCGCCTGTGGTCGCGGTTCCGCGCCCAGGTCGGCCTCACCCCGAAGCGGGTCGCCCGGCTGATCCGCTTCGACCGGGCGGCCCACCGTCTGGCCGCCGGTGAGCGCGCCGCCGACGTGGCGGCCGAGAGCGGCTACGCCGACCAGTCGCACCTGCACAGGGACGTCATGACCTTCGCGGGGGTGACACCGGCCGCGGTCGCGCTCTCGCCGTTCCTCGCGGTGGACGACGTCGCCTGGCCGTCCGAACCCTAGCGGCTCACGGCCGGTCGCGTGCTGATGCCGCTCTCGTTCGCCGGCAACATCTTCGTCCGGCTGGCTGAGGGCCTTCGTCGAGGTCAACCCGCTCAGCCACGTCGCGACCGCCGTCGTCACCGCGGTGTGCGCGCCCCTCGTCCTCCGCCTCTACGGCAGGCGCGGGTGAGGCTCCGGCCTGGTGATCTCGTGCACCGCGACCGGCCGTCCGTGGGCGGGGACCACCGTCTCGAACGCGAACCGCAGGCCGAGCTTGTCCATCACCCGGCGGGACGGCTGGTTGTCCACGTGACGGATGCTGACGATCCGGTCGAGGCCGCACTCGGCGAACCCGAACTCCAGCAACCGCCGGGCCGCCTCGGTGGCGTAGCCGTGCCCCCAGTGCTGTCGTCCGAGCCGCCAGCCGATCTCCACGGCGGGCAGGATCTCGGGGAGGAACGTGGGAACCGCCAGCGTGACCCAGCCGGCCGTCCGCCCGGTCTCGCGCACGACGACGGAGAGCGGGCCGTGGCCGCGTTCGTCCCATTCCTGCCGGGCGCGCGCGATCCAGGCCGCGGCGCGGTCGGGGTCCGGGGGCTGGACGGAACCGTCGCCGATGTACCGCATGACCTCGGGATCGGCGTTCATGGCGGCGAAGGGGGCGAGGTCGTCGTCGTCCGGCTGACGCAGGAGAAGCCGGTCGGTCGTCATGGGGATCATCCGGCGATGATGCCAGAGCCGGGGCGGGTGGTCCGTCCCGGCGCGGCCTCACGGGTCGCCGTACGGCGCAGGGCCGTCCACATCGCGAACGCCGCGTACGCGGCCAGGACGGCGAGCCCGGCCCATCCGGGCAGCGGGAAGTACCCCGCCGAGGGCGCGTAATGGGCGGTCACCTGCGGATACTCCATCCGCGTCTGCAACACGGCGAAGCCCGCCGCCGGGGTCAGCCGCAGCAGCCAGCCGGAGACGGCGTCGGGCAGCAGCGGGAACGCCGTCACGCCGTACGGCAGGGCCACCAGCGCGAGCGCGACGAGGATCGCCGCCCGGCCCCGGCGCAGCCGCACGCCCAGCCCGTACGCGAGGACGGCGCTGAGCGCGAGCACCAGGGCGACACCGACGATCATCCGCGCGCCGGTGAGCACCGGCAGCGGCTGCGCCGGCACGCCGTTCCCGATCATGATCGCGACGCCCACCGGCAGGACGACCCCGGCGGCGACCAGGCCGGTCACGAAGGCCGCCGCCCCGACGACGGCCGCGCGGGCGGCGACCGCCCGCCGCGAGCCCGCCCCGCCGGCCGTGCGGGAGCCGTGGCGGGCCGCCACGACGAGCACGACGACGAGCACGATCACCAGCCCGGCCAGCAGGTTCTCGGCGACGCGCGGCGAATCCTCGCCGATCGGGCCGATGTCGCCGGTGCCGCTGATCGTGACGACCCCGTCCTTCAGTACGGCTCCGGAGGGATTGTGGTACTTCTCCCAGTCGGTGTGGTTCATCTCGCCGACGGGATCACTGGCCCAGGCGTCGTCGCGGCCGCCTTCGACGGTGAGGTGATCGAAGACGCCGACGGCCTGGGTGAACCGGGACTCCTCGATCGCGCCGCCGAGACCGGTCTCGCGGAGCGTGAGGTCGCCGGGGGAGGTGGCGAAGAGGCCGACCTGCACGGTGTCCGGCAGCCCGGCCAGCTTCGCCGTGCCCACGGTGTGCCACTGCCTGCCGTCGGCGGACTCGGCGCCGGTGACGGTGTCGCCCGAGCGGGTCAGGCGCAGCCAGCGCGGGAGCCGGTCCGGGCTTCCCGCCACGTCGTGCGCGTAGTCGTACTGGAAGCGCAGGCCGTGGGCGCCGGTCGTGGCGAGGGCCGCGTAGCGGGAGCCCTGGCGCAGGCCGTCCTTGACGATGATCCCGGCCTTCGCCCAGGGCACCAGCCCGGCCACGAGCTGGTCGTGGTTCGGCGGGGGGTAGGTGATCGTCCCGGTCATGGACGTCATCCGGACCGTGATGCTGCCCTCGCGGCCCAGGGCGCGGTGCAGGAACCAGAACGTGTCGCTGACGGGGGAGCCGTCGGCGGCGACGGGGGCGGCGGGGCAGGGGCCGTCGCAGGAGGAACGGCCGGCGAACGCGGACATCAGGCCCAGCCCGATGACGGCGAGGGCCGCGAGGGTCAGGGCGGTCAGGCGGCCGGGGCGGCGGAAGACGGCCCATTCCCGCCGGAGGAGGTCGTTGATCGACATGCCTTCGGTTATAGGGGTCGGTGCCTAACACGCCCGGAACGGCGCCTGTCACGCTGCTGTCACATGGTCCTTCAGCGGCGCTCGTGCCCGGTGGTGGGGGAGCGGCGGAGGGCGAGGGCGATGAGCGGGCCGATGGCGAGCAGGATCGCGAGGGCGGCGTAGCCGTAGGTGAGCGAGGCCAGGGTGGCGACGCCGGCCACGAGCAGCGGGCCGCCCGCGTCGCCCAGCTCCCGGCCGAGTTCGGCGGCGCCCATCGTCTGGCCCATGCGTTCGGCGGGGGTACGGGCGGCGAGGGCGGCGAACCCGAGGGGAGTGATGAGCCCCGTCCCGGCCCCGATCAGCACGGCGGCCGACAGGATCCCGCCCAGACCGGGCAGCATGGCGCAGGCCAGTCCGGCCGCGGTGACCAGCAGCCCGGCCAGCAGCCCGGTACGGGTCGTCAGACGTCCCGCGTCGAGGGCGCGCCCGGCCCTGGGCTGCACGACCGCCGCGCACGCCGCCAGGACGGACACCGCGGCGCCGGTCGCCACCGTGCCGAGGCCGGTGACCCTGCCGGACACGGGCAGGAATCCCACGCCGACCGACAGCGCGGCCGTGGCCCCGGCCAGGGCGGCGGTCGGGGCGAGGAAGGCCGGATCGGCCAGGCGGCGCGCCAGGTCCAGCACCGTCTGGCGGGCCTTGGGCAGCGGCGGCACCGCGGGCACGGCCAGCGCCGCCCACACGGCGACCGCCACGCCCAGCACCGTCATGACCGCGAACAGCAGCCGCAGGCCGCCGGCCCACACCAGCACGCCGCCCAGCAGCGGGCCCAGGGTGTAGCCGATCGACTTCCAGAAGCCGTAGCCGCCGAAGGCCCGGCCGAGCTTGGCGGCCGGGTTGAGCCGGGCCACCAGCGCGGAGGCCGACGGGGAGAACGCCGAGGCCGCCGCGCCCTGGCCCAGGCGGGCGGCCCACAACCAGCCGGGGCTGTCGGCGACGACGTACAGGCCGGAGGCGACCGCGAAGGCCACCAGCCCGCCCAGCAGCACCGGACGGGCGCCGACCCGGTCGGCGAGGCTGCCGAACAGCGGCTTGAGCAGCACCTCGGCGCCGTCGTAGAGGGCCAGCAGCGCGCCGAGGACGAGCAGCGAGGTGACCGCGTCGTGGGAGAACCCGCCGAGGTTGGCGGCGATGCCGTGCGCGCCGAACGCGGTGGTGAACCCGGCGGCGTACAGCGGCCACATCCGCCGGCCCGACGGGGGCGACGCGGGGGGCGTCATCGCACGCCCTCCGGACCCGGCTGCGGGGGGTCGCCGGCGGGGGCGGGCCGGTTTCCGGACCGGGCGGCCGGTGTCACGCCTGCGGGCCGGACGAATTTGGCGGCCACGGCGTCGAGGATCCAGTGCAGGCCGGTCGCGAAGGTCTCCTCGGCGTCCACGTCCGTGCCGTCGTGCACGACCTTGGCCAGCGTGGGGAAGCGGCCCGTGGCCAGCATCCTGCGCACATGCGGGCCGTGGGCGCGCTGCCAGTCGAGCTTGGACAGGCCCGTGGCGCGCTCGGCCCGCAGGTTCGCGACCTCGCGCCTGATCGCACCGGTGGTGTACGCGCTGACGGTCTCCACGGCCCGTATGACGGTGTCGAGGTCGGCGAGGCCGTCGAGGGCGGACAGCATGCCCTCCGTCGCGGCGAGGGCGTTCGGGCCCAGGCTCGGGCGTCCGCCGAGCAGGTCGGCCAGCCATTCGTGCCGGAGGGCGGCCCGCCTGGTGAGGTCGGCGTGGAGGCGCAGCGCCTCCCGCCAGTCGCCGGGCTGCTCCTCGGGGCGGATCTCGGTGTAGACCTCGTCCACCATGAGGTCGAACAGCTCCTCCTTGGTGGAGATGTATCCATACAGCCGCATCGGGCCGACGTCCAGGCGGGCGGCGACCTTGCGCAACGACACCGCGTCGAGCCCCCCCTCGTCGGCCAGCGCGACGGCGGCGGCGACGATGCGCTCCCGGTCGAGCGGCGCGGGGCGGGTCGGCGGCTCCGGACGGTCCCACACGGTCATGGCCTACATCGTACTGTTGCGATACAGCGTCTCAGCAAAATACAGTGTATCGACATGAGACATCGTATTGCAGTGGTCGGCGGCGGGCCCGCCGGTCTTACCTTCGCCCGCGTCCTGCACCGCCTTGGGCACCCCGTCACCGTCCTCGAACGTGATCCGGCCCCCGACGCCCGGCCTCCGGGCGGCACGCTGGACCTGCACGACGGGATGGGCCAGCTCGCGCTGGGCAAGGCGGGGCTGCTGGCTGAGTTCCGGGAGCTGTCCCGTCCGGAGGGGCAGGCCATGCGCATCCTGGACACGGACGGGACCGTCCTCCGCGACTGGCGACCCCGTCCGGATGACCGGGCCAACCCCGAGATCGACCGCGGCCAACTCCGCGACCTGCTGCTCGGCCCTCTGGACGTCCGGTGGGGGCGGAACGTGACGGAGGTGGTGCCCGGAACGCGGGACGGCGTGCTGGTCCGTTTCGCGGACGGGCGACAGGAGACGTTCGACCTCGTGGTCGGCGCGGACGGCGCCTGGTCCCGGGTCCGCACGGCGCTCTCGTCCGTGACGCCGCACTACACCGGCGTCACCGCCGTCGAGACCTCCCTGGAGGACGTCGACACCCGCCACCCCGACCTCGCCCGGCTGATCGGTGACGGTTCCCTGGCCGTGTACGGCGCGAACCGCGCCCTCGTCGCCCAGCGCAACAGCGGCGGCCACGTCAAGGTGTACGCCCAGTTCCGCACCCCCCCGGACGGCCACCCGGACCTGGACACGGCCCCCGACCGGGGCGCGGGGCTGGACCCGGCGGCCCCGGCGGCGGACGGTGTCGAGGCGGTGCGGTCGAGTCTGCTGGCCCTGTTCGACGGGTGGGCCGCTCCCGTCCTCGACCTCCTCCGCCACGGCACCGCGTTCGTCCACCGCCCCCTCTACGTCCTGCCCGTGGCCCACACCTGGGCCCACGTGCCCGGGGTGACGCTGCTCGGCGACGCCGCCCACCTGATGCCCCCGCTGGGGGTGGGCGCGAACCTCGCGATGCTGGAAGGCGCCGAGCTCGCCGAGTCCGTCGCCGCCGCCCCGGGCGACCTGGACGAGGCCGTCCGCGCGTTCGAGGAACAGATGTGGGCACGGGCCGCCAGGTGGGCGAAGATGACGGCGGCCGGTCTGGACCGCCTCGTGAGCCCGGACCCCGCCGAAGCCCTCGCCCTCTTCGACGAAGTCCAGCCCTCCTGACCGCCGGCCGGGGCGAACGCGTCACGGCCGAACGCAACGTCAAGGACGCCTGACGACTACACGACCGCCTCGCCGTGCGCCGTCTCCGGCAGCCGGTCGTACGGAACGGCATGACGGACGTGGCCGCGGACGCCGGTGGTGGTCGTCGCGGTGAACAGGGAGTTGAGCAGCGCCTCCTCGACCGCGTCCATGACCGCGGCGAACAGGGGGTTCAGCCCGGCGTCGGGCATGGCCGGGAGCTGCGGTGGCGCGGTGGTGAAGGCGATGGCGTAGTCGCCGCTCCCGTGGGAGTAGGACGCCCCCACGCGGCCCATCGCGAAGATCCCCCGGCGGGTCAGGCGGCCGAGTTGGCGTGCGTCGAGCGGCGCGTCGGTGGCCACCACGATCATGCAGGAGTTGCCGACGGGCTCCTCGTCCACCGCTCCCGGGATGAGCTCCTCGACCGGCATCGGGACGCCCCGCACGGTCAGCACGCCGCCGAAGTTCGCCTGGACGAGCGCTCCGACCGTGACCGGAGCACCGTCCACCACCGGCCGCCGGGACGAGGTGCCGATGCCCGCCTTGAACCCCAGCGCCGTCGTCCCGGTGCCCGCGCCCACGCATCCCTCCGCGGGCAGCCCGCCGGACGCCCCTTCCAGCGCGTCGAGCACGTGCCGTTCGGTGATCGGGCGGCGCCGGATGTCGGACAGGTAACCGTCGTTGGTCTCGCCCACGACCGGGTTGAAGGAGATCCCCTCCGGGCTGCGGTCCATCAGGTAGGTGAGCAGCGCGTCCGCCGCCCGGAACGCCGACAGCGTGGCGGTCAGGACGACCGGCGACTCCAGCATGCCGAGTTCGTCGATCTGGGTCGAGCCGACCAGCTTGCCGTATCCGTTGCCGGAGTAGACGGCCGCGGGCAGCCCTCGCCGTTCGGCGGTCAGGTGCCGTGGGACGATGGCGGTGACCCCGGTGTGCAGGTCGGCGCCGTCGTCGATGGTGGTGTGGCCCACCAGGACGCCTTCGACATCGGTGATCGCGTTCAACGGCCCGGTCGGCAGGGCGCCGACGACTACGCCCAGGTCGCGCGCCCGCGCGCGTCCCCTCATGGATGGGGTGAGGTGATTGTCCATAATGTTCCCATTGTCGGGGCTACGCCCTGCCGCCGCGCGAGACGTCACTCCCCTGGCCGGCCGCAGCCGTGAGGACGGAAAGGGTGACGCGGGCAGATGACGGCCGGCCGATGCACGCACGACCTCGAACTCCACGACGACGTCGTGATCAAGCGGTACGCCTCGTGGGAGCGCGGAGAGCCGCACCGGGAGTGGAAGGCGCTCACCCTGCTCGCCGAGCACGCCCCCGGCCTCGCGCCCACCCCCGTGGATGCCGCGCTCGACGCTCGTCCGCCGGTGATCGTGATGAGCCGGCTGCCCGGACGCGTCCTCCGCGGTGAGCACGCCACCGACGAGCAGATCCGGGCGGTGGCCGCCGCCCTCGACCGGCTGCACCGGGTGCCGCGCCGGGTGGTGGAAGCGGTCGAACCCGCCCCCTGGGGACCCGTCGCGGCCGTGACCAAGACCCGTGCCTGGGCCGGGAGGCGGCCGGACCTGGGCGGCGACCCCGTGGTGCGAGAGGCGTACCGCGCGGGCGTCGCCTGGCTGGCCTCCGCCGCCCCCGACAGGCTCGTCGCCGCTCCCTCGTCACCCGTTCTCGGGCTGGCCGACGGCAACCGCGCGAACTACCTCTGGGACGAGCACGGGCGTCGCGTCCGGCTCATCGACTGGGAGGACTCCGGCCGCAACGATCGTGCCTTCGAGCTCGGCGAGCTGTGCGAGCACATCTCCCACCTCGACGGCTCCCTGGACGCCCGGCGGCTGCTGGCCCATGTCGACCTCGCTCCGGGCGAGGCCGAACGGGTGAGGGACTTCCGCCGCCTGATCGCTCTGGGCTGGTTCCTCCAGCTCGGTCCCGGCGGCCCGGCGGCACCGCACAACCCGGCGGGCACGCTGGAGGCCCAGGCCGCGCGGGTTCTGCGGCTGCTCGGCTAGCGCCTGCCCGCGCGCGCCGTCAGAGCAGGGTGCCGCCCGAGGCGTCCAGCCAGTGGCCGGTCACCCAGCGGCTGTCGTCGCAGGCCAGGAAGGCGACCGCGTCGGCCACGTCCGCGGGGGTGCCCACGCGGCCCATGGGGGACAGGGAGGACAGCCAGGCCAGCGCCTCCCCGACGAGCCTGCCCTGGTGCATGTCGGTGTCGATGACGCCGGGCGCCACGGTGTTGACGGTGATCGCGCGTGGGCCGAGCTGCTTGGCGAGCGTCGAGGTGAGCACGTCGAGCGCGCCCTTCGACATGGCGTAGCTGATGGACTGCGGCATCGCCGAGCCGCGGGTCAGCATCGTGGAGATGTTGATGATCCGGCCGCCGTCACGCAGCCGGGGGAGGGCGAGCTGGGTGACGAAGAACGGGGCGGTGGCGTTGATCGCGAAGATCCGCTCGAACTGCTGTCTGGTGACGTGCTCGATGCCGGGCTCGTCGTTGAGGACACCGGCGTTGTTGACCAGGATGTCCAGCCGGTCGGCGTGGACGTCGAAGGCGTCCCACAGGCGTTCGGCATCGCCGGGCGTGCCCAGTTCGGCCCGCAGGGCGAAGGCCCGCCCGCCGGCCGCCTCGATGGCGGCGACGGTTTCCGCGGCGGCCCGCTCGTTGCCGCCGTAGTGGACGGCGACGCGCGCGCCGTCGCCGGCCAGGCGCTGCGCGATGGCCCGGCCGATTCCTCTGCTCGCGCCGGTGACGAGCGCGGTCCTGCCATGAAGGTTGCGCATGTTGTCTTCCTGTCGGTGGGGATGGGTCACCTGCCGGCAGCGTGGAGCCCACAAGGGCGCGCCAGGCGGTGATCTCGGCCACGGGTGGCCGGTGGTGTGCCGCTCGATGCCCGGAGGGCGATCAAGGGGTGTTCTGGAGGAATCCCAGGGTGGCCAGGTCGTTCACGGTGGTCTGCAGCTCGTCGATGCGTGCGCGGCCGATCCGGACGAGTTCCTCACCGGCGGCGGCCCACTGGTCGAGATCGCGGGAGAGGGGCGAGATGCCGGCGAGGATGCCGGCGCTCTCCTTGAGGGTGATGCCGACCCGCTGGGCGGCGAGGGCGAGCTTGATCCGACAGATCGCGTCGACGGTGAACCGGCGGGCGTTGCCGCTGTTGCGGTGGCCGGTGATCACTCCGTAGCGCTCGTAGAAGCGGACGGCGTTGGGCGTCACCCCGGCGGCCCTGGCCACCTGCCCGACCGTGAGCGAGGCCGCGCCCGCCTCGAAGCCGGGGTGGTCGGTGACGGTCATGGCACCCTCCCGCCTTCGCAGCCGACTCTCGCAGGTCCAGTATCGCCGAACGCCGTCATCAGCCGTGGCCGCGCCACCGCGACGATCGTGACGTCCAGCACCGCCGGGCTGCAGTTCGTGCATCGGCAGCGAGACCGTGGCCAGGTCGATCAGGTCGAGATCGAGCCAGTCGATGGTGGTGAGTTCGTGCTCCAGCCACGCGGCGAGCGGGTCGGCCATTCTGGGCTTGCGCACGCTCCCGATCATCACAGCGATTCGGAGGCGGGCGTCGATGATGTTCTCCGTCATGGCGACGACGCTAGAAGTTCGCCCATAGGCGAACTCAAATCGTCCGCGCCGACCGGCCGCCGCGCGCCCGCGGACGTCACCGTAAGGTGGCCAAGGTGGTGAGTGGGTCGTCCAGGAGGCCGGCGAAGGCGAGTTCGGCGGCTCCGGCGAGCGTGGTGTCGCCGCCCAGGGCCGTCACGGCCAGGCGGACGCGTTCGCGCGACACCGGCAGGACATGCGCGTCGATCCGGGCGCGGACGCGTGGCGCGGCGCCCGGGTAGACGTCGCGGAGCATCCCGCCGAAGACCACGAGCGCCGGGTTGAACAGGTTGATCAGGTTGACGACGCCGACGCCGAGCCAGTCGCCGACGCGGTCCAGCGCGTCCCGCGCCCGGGCGTCACCGGTTCCGGCGAGGGCGACGACGGCCCGGATGCCGTCGCGTCCGATGAGGCCGCCGGAGCGTCCCGCGTAGTCGAGCAGCGCCTCTTCGCCCACCTCGGCCTCCAGGCAACCGCGCGACCCGCACAGACAGGGCCGCCCGTCGAACGGGTTGACCAGCATGTGCCCGAGTTCGCAGCCGTAGCCGGAGTCGCCGTCCAGGAGTTCGCCGCCGACGATGATGCCGCCGCCGACGCCGACGTCCCCGTGCAGGTAGATGAGGTTGTCGACGTCGCGTCCCGCGCCGCGCACGTGCTCGGCGACCGCGCCCAGGTGCGCCTCGTTGCCCACCTCGACGGGCAGCCCGAGGCCGAGCCCGGCGGCGAGTTCCGCGCCGAACGCCTGGTCCACCCAGCCGAGGTGCGGCCCGTACCGGACCGTGCCGTCGGCCCGCCTGATCAACCCGCAGTACGACGCGCCGACGCCCACGCACAACGCGCCGGGATCGGATTCGGCGACCAGTTCGCGGCCGAAGGCGGCGAGGACGCCGACGACGTCCTCCAGGTCGACCCCGGCGCGGGCGCGTACGGCCTCGCGGCGGTCGAGTACCCGGCCGCCGAGCCCAACGCGGGCCGCGAGCAGCCGATCCACGGCCACGTCGAAGGCGAGCCCGTACACCGTCCCCTGCTCGGGCATGACGACGATGGACGGCCGGCCCGCGCGTCCCCGCCCGGTGGGGATCCCCTCGTGGACGAGCCCGGCCGCGGTGAGTTCGGCGGTCAGGTCCATGATGGTGCTGCGGTTGAGGCCCATCCGGCGGCTGAGCGCGGCCCGCGACACCGCGCCGTCCATGTGGACGCGCCGCAGCACCTCACTCAGGTTCCGCTGCCGCATCTGCTCCTGCGTCCGCGCGCCCGCCGCCGATCCCGTCATCCCCGTCAGCCTAGGACCTGTCCTCACGCGATCACAGCCGCGAAAAAGATCGACGTCTTGCCGAATTGCGCTTCATGAACGGCCACCAGTTTCGCCACGTCCGGAAGGGAGTACGCCGAACTGGCCGAACGCGCCCGCAGAGCGGGTTAACGCGGTGCGTGCCCGCCTGTCCACTGTGTGGTGCCGGGGGCCGGGGTGCGCAGCAGCAGGTGGCCGCGGCGGAAGCGTTCGTCCTCCAAGGGCTCGCGCAGCATCCGCCCCACCTCGAGGAACTCCTCCTTGCGCGCCAGGTCGGCCAGGTCGTCGATCGGCCACCGGTAGGCCGGGGTGACCTTGTGGTCGAACTGCGTCACCGGATCGCCCTCGGCCTCGAAGAAACCGAGCAGGAGGTGACCGCCGGGCGCCAGCACCCGGCGGAACTCGGCGAGGTACGCCGGCATTTCCCCCGGCGGGACGTGGATCAAGGAGTACCAGGACACCAGCCCGCCCAGCTCACCGTCGGCCACGTCCAGAGCGTCCATCGAACCGAGCTCGAACCGCAGGTCGGGATAGTCCTTGCGGGCGATGTCGAGCAGCGCGGGGGACAGGTCGACGCCGAAGGCATCCAGTCCGAGGTCACGCAGGTGCGCCGTCATGTAACCGGGGCCGCAACCGGCTTCGACGACGGGCCGGGGTCCGGCGGCCCGTACGAGTTCGGCGAACACGGAGACCATCGCGCGATCCAGCGGCAGGCGGGCGAGGGAGTCCCGGGCGAGATCGGCGTAGAGCTCGGCGACGGCGTCGTAGGCGTCCGCCGTCACGGTGAGATAAGAGGATTCGGCCATGGCGGACGACTGTAGCCCATCGGTCGGCCGTCCTTGCCGGGTCGTATTCTGTGAACAAAAAACCAGAAAGTTCATACGGATATAGTGGCGATCGGAAGGGATCACCATGCTGAACGACCTGCCGTACCTGTCGGCCGGTGAAGGACCGCCCCTGATCGTCCTGATCCACACCCCGCGGGCAGCCGACCCGACGGGCCTCGCCGCCGACCATCCCGGCCTGATCGACCGCCTCGTCCTGGCGGGCACGGCCTGCACCCTCGGCCCGGCCGTCAGACGGTCGACGGCATCCCCGACGCCCAGCTCGTCGTCTACCCCGGCCGGACCCACAGCGGCACCTTCACCGACGGACGTTTCGCCCCCGACGCCCTCGCCTTCCTGACGGACAGGTGAACGCGCGCCTCAGAGCCCCTGGCCGACCGGCCGCGCGACGTTCCGTACCGGCGCCCGCCGGAGGGCGACCACGCCGAGCACCACGTGCAGGACCGCGGCCACCGCCGCCGCGACGTGCAGCCCGGCGACGAAAGACGTTCTGGCCTGCGTGACCGCCGCCGGCACGAGGGCGGGGAGCTGGAGGGTCTCGTCCAGGGTGGGGGCCAGGTCCGGCCCCTGGAGCCGGAAGACCAGGGCGGCGAGCGAGCCGAGGAGCGCGATCCCCAGGGCGTTGCCGATCTCGTTGCTGGTCTCGGCGAGTGCCCCTGCGGCCCCGGCCCGTTCCGGCGGGACGGCCCCGACGGCGGTGTCGGCGACGACGCTGAACGAGATGCCGTAGCCGACGCCCGCGACGACCGTCGAGGCGACGTACCAGCCGACCCCGCCCGTGACAGCCGTGGGGAGCAGGACCAGCAGCCCCGCGGCGACGGAGAAGTGGCAGACGGCGAGCGCGGCCCGCTTGCCGACGCGTTCCACCACGAAGGGGGTGACGACGCAGGTGACGGTGAGCACCACCGCGCCGGGCAGCGCGAGCAGCGCCGCGTCCAGCACGGGCAGGCCGAGGACGGACTGGAGGTAGACGCCCGACAGGTACGCCGTCGCCGACCACGCCGCCAGCGGCAGCAGCCCGGTGACGATCGCCACCGTGAACACCCGGTCGCGGAACAGCGAGAAGTCGATCAACGGCTGCGGAAGGCTGCGCTGCCTGCGGCCGAACCACGCCAGCAGCCCCAGCCCGGCCGCTCCCGCGAGGACCGGGACGATCGACAGACCTTCGGCGGCGGCGTGCTTGAGGGCGTAGATCGTGAGCAGGAGACCGGCCGCGGAGGTCACGACGCTGGGCACGTCCACGCGGCCGACGCGCGTCGTGCGGACCTCGCGGAGCAGGATGGGCGCGAAGATCAGGAACAGCGCGATGACCGGCAGGTTGATCAGGAAGACCGACCCCCACCAGAACCGTTCCAGCAGGACGCCGCCCGCGACCGGCCCGGCCGCGAACCCTGCCGCGAACGCCGCGGCGAAGACGCCGATGGCCTGCGCCCGTCGCCGCGGGTCGGCGAACAGCTCGCTCAACACCGCCAGCGCCGACGGCAGCAGGGTCGCGCCGGCCACCCCCATCAGTGCGCGTGCCACGATCAGCAACTCGGCACCGGGCGCGAACGCCGCCGCCGTGGAGCCCGCGCCGAAGACCGCGGCGCCGATCAGGAGCAGCCGCAGCCGCCCGTACCGGTCGCCGAGGTTGCCGAACGCGATCAGCAGGGAGCCGACCGCGAAGCCGTAGATGTCGAGGGTCCACAGGGCCTGGCCGGCGGTCGGCGTGAGGGCCTGGCTGATCCGGGGCATCGCCAGGAACAGGATCGAGCCGTCCATGGAGACCAGCAGGACGGGCCCGAGGATCACCAGGAGGCCGAGCCAGGCCCGCGGGCCCGGAGGAGTGTGCGTGTGCTGTCGGGACATGCGGCCGACACTCGGGCAGGACGCGCCCGGCAACCATCCCCCTGGCGTGGGTGCACCCGGCAGGTACACCCACGGATCCGTCCGTCGGCCTAGGCTCGACGGTGTGGAGAGCCTCGGAGCGTTTCTGAAGAGCCGTCGTGATCGGGTCACGCCCGCCGCGATCGGGCTGCGTACCTTCGGGACGGCCCGCCGGGTTCCGGGGCTGCGGCGTGAGGAGCTGGCGCAGCTCGCCGGGGTGAGCGCCGGGTACTACACGCGTCTGGAGCAGGGGCTGGCGGAGACGGCCTCCGAGCAGGTGCTCGACGCCCTGGCGCGGGTGCTGCGGCTCGACCGGATCGAGACCGTCCACCTGCACAATCTCGCCCGGCAGCCGTCCCGCGCCCGGCTGTCCCGGCCGCCGGGCGAGGAGCCTCATCCGCGGGTCCTCGCGCTTCTGGAGTCGCTGAAGGAGACGACGCCGGCGGTCGTGCTCGGCCGGCGGGGTGACATCCTGGCGTGGAACCGTACGGGTCACGCGCTGATGGGCGAGCACCTGCCGTTCGAGGCGCCGGGGGAGCCGGCGGACCGCCCGTCCGTCCCGCGGATGTTCTTCCTGGACCCGCTCTTCCGCGATCTGCACCGCAACTGGGACGAACTCGCCCGCGTCCACGTCGCCTACCTGCGGCTCACCGCGGGCCGCTTTCCCACGGACGCCCGCCTGGCCGAGCTGATCGGGGAGCTCACGATGCGCAGCGACGAGTTCGCGACGTTGTGGGCGGTGGGGGAGGTCTCCGACTGCACGGTGGGCACGATGCGTCTTCGGCATCCCACCGTCGGCGCCGTCGACGTGGACTACCAGGTCTGGCTCCAGCCCGACAGCCCCGGCCACCGGGTCGAGATCTACACCCCGGCCGACCCGCCCTCGGCCGACGCCCTGCGCATCCTGACCCACCAGGCCGACCGCTGACAGGACGGCGTCATGAGAAGGGCCCCTCGGGGGCCCGCCGGTCGCGGAGGCTGTGGGGCCTTGACAGCCTCCGCGGCGCGTGTCGCGCCCGGCGGGCGGCCCCGACGGGCCACCCGGTCGCCCGGGGTCAGACGGTGCCGTTGAAGCGGCTGTAGTACGCGCCCACCTCGTCGCGGTGGACGTCGTCGTTGTATGTGGCGTCCTCGTCGAACTTCGGCGAGTCCTTGATCTCCTGCTTGGTCCGCGCGAGGTGGACCTTGCGCTCCTGCGGGTCGATCCGCGTGACGGTGCCGGCCGGCAGCACGACCTTCTTGCCGAAGATCCACGGGCCGGTGTCGACCACCAGGTAGCTGTCGCCGACGGTGTGACTCGCCTCGTCCACCGACCCGATCGAGCCGTCGGTGGCCTCGACGTCGAAGCCGACCACGTCCAGAGTCTTGTCGCCGTAGACGTCGGAACCGTAGCTCCACATGTCCTGAGACAAGGCGTTTCCTCCTGATGATCTCGAGTACGTTGCCCACCCACTCTTCCCGGACCAGCCCCGGCAAACATGGAATCTCAGCTCGTCGTGCGGGCGGCGTACGTGGCGAGGCCGTCGGCCGTTCCCTGCATGAAACGGGTCAGGTACCACCGCCAGAAACCACCCGACAGCGGCAGCTTCGGCTCGAAGGCGGCGGACCAGTGGATGTCGGTGCCGCCACCGGCGGCCGGGGCGAGCTCGACCGTCCCCCGGTAGGAGCGGAACGGGCCGCCCAGGTTGTCGTAGACGAACCGCCGGTCGGGGACGAGCTCGACGATCCGCTCCCGGGAGACGTTGCGGCCGGTGCGGAAGACCCTGGTGTCCCCGACCTGCTGCCGCGCCGCCGGATCGCCGCCCTCGACGTCGGCGGAGTCGATCGGCGACCACGACGGCCAGGTCGCGGCGTGCGTGAGCGCCGCGAAGACGGCGTCGGGGGCGGCCTGCGAGCGCGCGGTCACGGCGAAGGAGTACGGCATGAGCCCCAACGTAGGCACCGGCCACAGCCGGGGGCCATGCGCGCGATTGCCGACGATCGATCAGTTCTTGCGGTACGCCGACGGCCGTACGCCGGTCCGGCGCAGGAAGGCCGACGACAACGCGCCCGGACTGGCGAACCCGCACCGCCCGGCGATCTGCTCGACGCTGAGGGACGTGGACGACAGCAGCCGCCGCGCCTCCTCGATGCGCAGCCGGGTGAGGTACCGGTGGGGCGTCTGGCCGGTGCCCTCCCGGAAGACCCGGACGAAGTGGTACACGCTCAAATGCACCTCGGCCGCGATGGCGGCCAGCGTCAGCGGCTCCGCCAGGCGCTCGGTCATGATGGCGACGCCAGCCCGGACCGCGGCGTGCTCGGGGCCCGGCAGGCGTTCGGCCCGGCCCTGGGTCAGCAGGTGCGTCACGAGGAAGGCGGCGGCGGACTCCGCGTACAGGTCGCCGGCTCCGGCTCGGCCCGGCAGCGCGCGCAGCAACTGCTCGACGACCGGATCACCTGCCGCCAGGGCGGCGGCGGACGCCTCGAAATCGGGTTCGCGCCCGCCCAGCGCGTCGGCGGCCCGCCGGACGGCCGCCGCGGGGACGTGCACCTGGACGGTGCTCAGCCCGGCCCCCGCCCGGTAGCTCATCGACCCGGCGCGGCCGGGGACCATGAGCTCCAGGTGCCCCGGGACCCAGCGCCGCCGGACCGGCCTGCCGCCGGACCGCGTCCGCAGGTCCGCGTTGCCCGCCACGCAGAGCACGAGATGCAGGTCGGACACGGCGGGCAGGGTGAAGTGCTCGGCCTCGGGCGCGTGCCGGAAGCTCTGCACCAGCAGTGACCGCCAGCCGGCGTCGTCCCAGCTGTTGTACGTGTGCCGCACGTACGCCGAGGTGTCGAGACCGGCGTAGGGCGCCAGATCGAAGTCAGCCGAGTCGAACACGTCCCGAGCCTAACCGGATCACCCCGGCGGGGCCTCGGCGAGCGAGAGGCTGTTGCCGTCCGGGTCGAGGACGTCCACGTGGCGCACGCCGTTGCCGTACGTCTCCACGGGCCCGTGCTCGATGCCGTGCCCGGCCAGCCTGGCCAGGATGTCGTCGAGGCCGGACACGCCGAACGTGATCATGGTTCCGCCCACGCGCGCGGCCCGCATGTGCCGGTCGTCGATGACGACCCACGCGTTCTCGCCGACCTGCCACAGGTGCTCCTCGCCGACGATCTCGTCCGCCGGGCGGCCGAAGAACACCTCGTACCACTTCTGCGCCGCCGCCCGGTCGCGTACGCACACCACGCTGTACAGATCCACCCGGACCACTCCTTCTTGTCGTTCCACGAGAGGGACCGCGCCCGCGGCCGAAACTCATCGGCGGGTTGACAGCGGGATGTGTGCGGTTTGTGAGCGGGTGGTCGGAGGGTGGGGGCGTTCGCGTCACCCAGCTCAGGAGGAACCGGTTCATGTTCCCATGTGATGTCCCGTCCCGTCGTGCGGCGCGGCCACGGTGGCCGCGCGCGCTCACGGCCGCGGTGCCGGTCGTGAGCCTGGCCGTGACCGCGCTCTTCCCGGCCGCCGCGACGGCCCGGCCGGCCGGGAACGACACGCGGGCCCTGCTGACGCGCCTGGCACGGGACGTGGTGGCGGCCGGGGCGCCCGGCGTGATCGTACGGGTCGACGACGGCCGCGGCCGGCCCGTCGAGATCGCCGAGCAGGCCGCCTGGGCCGGACGCGACCACCTGCTCAAGGCCGGGGACGAGTTCCGGATGGGGTCCAACACCAAGACCATGGTCGCCGTGCTCGTGCTGCAACTCGTCGCCGAGGGCAGGCTCGCCCTGACCGACCCGGTGGACAAGTGGCTGCCCGGCAAGGTGCCCGGCGGCGGGGCGATCACCCTGCGCATGCTGCTGAACCACACCAGCGGCCTGTACGACTACACCGACGACCCCGCGATCCGGCCCTCGATGCTCGGCAGGGACCGGCGGCGGTGGACCCCGGCCGAGCTGCTGGCCGTCGGGGTGAAGCACCCCCCGCTGTTCGCGCCCGGCGCGAAGTGGTCCTACAGCAACACCGGCTACGCCGCGCTCGGCGCCGTCCTGGAGCGGGTCACCGGGGCGAGCGTGGCCGACCTGCTCAGGGACCGGATCGCCCGGCCGCTCGGCCTCGATCACACCTATTACGCCACCGGCCCCGCCTGGCGCGGCTCCCACGCCCGCGGCTACGAACCGGACGCCGCCCACCTGCCGCCCGCGGTGCCGGCCGCGTTCCGGCGGCTCGCCGGGCCGCGCCACGA
The DNA here is from genome assembly GCF_044547985.1 of Nonomuraea sp. NPDC052265. Classification (NCBI taxonomy): domain Bacteria; kingdom Bacillati; phylum Actinomycetota; class Actinomycetes; order Streptosporangiales; family Streptosporangiaceae; genus Nonomuraea; species Nonomuraea sp. NPDC052265. The sequence continues at coordinate 82,435 of NZ_JBIUBJ010000018.1, read as the reverse complement.
CGGCCACGTGGACGTCTCCGGCCACGACCCCGGGTGGGGCGGCGTGGCCGGGGCGGTGGTGTCCACCACGCGCGACTGGTCCCGCTTCCACGCCGCGCTCATGTCCGGCAGGCTGCTGCCCGCCGCCCAGCTCGCCCGGCTCCGCACCACCGTGCCGATGGACCCGCGCGACCCGGACGGGCCCGGCTACGGGCTGGGCATCCAGACCGCCGCCCATCCGTGCGGCACGTTCTGGGGCCACGACGGCGGCATGCCCGGCTACCTGACCACCAACCTCACCGACCGCACCGGCGGGCGCACGGCGACCGTCCTCATCACCGCGGAGTACTGGGCCGAGTTCGAGTCCGACCCGAAGCTGGCCAAGGCCGCCCAGGCCCTCCAGATGGCCGTGACCTGCACGATGTTCGGCAAGCCCGTGCCCGGCGCTAGCTGAGCAGCGCGGCGATGACCGCGGCCACCAGGCCCTCGGCCCCGGCCCGCGACATCGCCGCACCGCCCGCGTGCGCGGCGGCGAACCCGGCGGCGCCCAGCGCGGCTTCGGCCCGCCGGGCGAGCCGCGGCGCGTTGGCGGCGCCCGGGCCGGTCCAGCCGCCCAGCCCGGTGGCGGCCCCGAGCAGCCGTCCCGCCCGTTCCGGGCGACCGCGGCACAGCTCGATCGCGGCGGCCAGGACCGCGGTCGCGGCCGCGACCGGCGTGTGCCAGGTCAGCGTCAGGCGCACCGCCGGATGGTCGAGCCGGCGGGCCGCGCGGTCGGGGAATCCCTCCGCGAGGTCCACCTGAGCCAGTACGCCCAGCAGCAGCGCGGTCAGGGGCGGCGTGGTGGAGCGGCCTGGCGGGGCGGCGGCCACCCCGGCCAGGGCGTGTTCGCGGGCCCTCGCCGGCCGCCCGGCGGCCAGCTCCAGCCGTGCCAGGCCCAGGCGCACCTGGGTGTGCGACTCCGCCGACCAGCTCCGCCCGGCCTGGTCGAGAAGGGCGTCCAGGCGCCGCCGGCCGCCGTCCACGTCGCCGGACTCGGCTCGGTGCAGCGCGGCGGCCACCTCGTTCTCCATGGTGTGCTCGGGCATGCCGAGCTCGCGGAAGTACCGGGTGGCGCGCTCGGCCAGGGCGGGCGCGGCGGCCGGTTCTCCGGACCGGATCATCGCCGAGCCCAGGGCGCTCAGCGTGATCGCCAGGCCCCACCGCTCGCCGGCTTCCTCGAAGCCGTCCAGCGCGCGGGCCAGCGCGTCCCTCGCCTTGTCGAGGTGGCCGGTGTTCATGGCCAGCACGCCCCCGACCAGCAGCGCCAGCGACCGGCTCCACCGATCCGTCCCCTCGTCCGGTACGACGTGGTCGCCCTTCGCGGCGATGCCGAGCGCCAGACGGGCCATCTCGACGATGGGATGGGCGCCGGGGGCGACATGGGCCAGGGCCGTCCTGATCCGGTCGAAGGCCGCGTCCGCCTGCTCCGGGCCGGCGGCCTCGGTGGTGGCCATCGCGTGGGCGGTGGCGACCAGCGCGCGGGCCTGCGGATCGGCCGGCCCGGTGACCTGGAGCACCCGGTCGAGCAGGTCCCAGCTCCAGGCGACGGCGGCGGCCAGGGTGCGGTGGCGCGGCAGCGCCGTACGGCTGCCGCCGGTGAGCAGCCGGAACCGGTCGTCCAGCCGGGCCGCGACCGCCTCGACCGGCAGGGCGCGCAGCCGGGCGGCGGCCAGCTCGATCGCCAGCGGCAGGCCGTCGAGGCGGCGGCAGATCTCGACGGCCGCGGCCAGCGCGCCGCCTTCCAGGGTGAAGCCGGGCCGTACCGCGGCGGCGCGGTCGTGGAAGAGCCGGACCGCCGCGCTGGACCGGGACAGGTCCGGTGTCGCGCCCGGTTCGGGCAGGTCCAGCGGGAGCACCTCGTGCAGGGTCTCTCCGTCGATCCGCAAGGGTTCGCGGCTGGTGGCCAGCACCCGCAGCCTCGGGCAGCGGCCGAGCAGGGCCTCGCACAGCCCGGCGACGGCCTCGATCACGTGCTCGCAGTTGTCCAGCACCAGGACAACGTCGTCGTCCGCGAGGGTCTCGACCAGGTGGTCCAGCACCGCCGCCCGCGGGGGCGTGCCGTCCTCGCGCGTCCGCAACAGGTCGAGCACCACGCGGGGGACGTCGTCCGGGCCGATCGCGGCCAGTGGGACGAACCACACCCCGCCGGACGGCGTGAGCCGCCGGCCGACCGTGTTCGCCAGCCGCGTCTTGCCCGCCCCTCCAGGGCCGACCAGCGTGACCAGCCGGGCCCGGCCGAGCACGGCGGCCACGCGGTGCACGTCCTGGTCACGGCCCACGAAGCTGGTGAGCGGAACGTCGAGATTCCCACGCGCCCCCCGAGAACGCCGCCCGGACAGCCCGGACGTCTCGGACAGCCCGAATGTCTCGGACAGCCTGGACGTCTCGGACAACCCGGACGTCCCGGAAGGCCCGGGCCGCGCGTGGGGGCCGGGGAGGGTGCCGCGCAGGACCGCCAGGTGGGCTGCCTGGAGGTGTGGTCCGGGGTCGCCGCCGAAGTCCTCGGCGAGCAGCTCGCGGATCCGCTGGTAGGCGGCCAGCGCCTCGGCGCCCCGGCCGTCGAGGGCGAGGGCGCGGATGAGCTGGGCGTGCAGGCGCTCGCGCAGCGGGTGCGCGGCGGCCAGCGACTCCAGCTCGGCGACCAGGTCGAAGCCGGCGCCCAGCGTCAGGTCGGCCTCGACGCGGTCCTCCAGGGCGGCCAGCCGGGCACGTTCGAGCCGTTCGGCCTCGGCGGCGGCGAACGGCGCCGCCCGTACGTCGGCCAGCGCCGGACCGCGCCACAGACCCAGGGCTGCCCGCAGGGTGGCGGCCGCCTCGGCGGGCCGGGACCGCGCGGACGAACGCCGCCCGGCCCGGGCCAGCCGCTCGAACCGCACGGCGTCGACCGCGTCCGGCTCGACGGCCAGCCGGTACCCGGCCGGGCCGGAGGTGACCAGCCCGGGGTGCCCCAGGACGCGCCGGAGCCGGGACACCAGCGATTGCAACGCGTGCGAGGGAGCCTCCGGCGGCGCCGCGTCCCACAGGGCCTCGGCCAGGGTCTCCGGCCGGACGGCACGCCCGGCGTCCAGGGCGAGCCTGGCCAGCAGCACCCGCAGCCGCGCGCCGCCCACCTCCGCCGGGCCGTCGGCGGTCACCAGGGTGAGGGGGCCGAGGACGCCCACGCGCACGGGCCCGTCGTCGCCGCTGTCGGGCCCGGTCGAATCCGCCATGGCCAGGAGTCTGGCACGCGACGAAGGGCCGGTTGACGAACCGGACCGCAGTCCGATAACTTGCGGAGCCCCTCAAGGCCGGCACCCCCTTCGCCCCGCACTGGCACACCAGCCCCGAGCACGTCGTCGGCGTTTCGGGCGTCATGCTCTGGAACGTGAAGGGCCACAAGACCTACCGGATCGGCGCGGGCGACTACCTGTACTACCCGTCGAAGGCGGAACACTCGGGCAAGTGCGCCCCGGGCGCCGACTGCGTCTACTACGTGTACGACTCCAAGCCCTACGACTTCCACCCCGCCGACCGCTGACCCGGCGTCGTCCGGCGGGCGCGGAAGGTGCGGCGGTAGGCGTCCGGGGGCACGCCGACCGTGCGGTTGAAGTGCCGGCGCAGCGTCGCCGCGGTGCCCATGCCGGTGGCCTCGGCGATGGCGTCCACGCTGTCGTCGGTGGTCTCCAGGAGCTCCTGGGCACGGCGGATCCGCTGGGTCAGCAGCCACTGCAACGGGGTGGTGCCGGTCATGGACCTGAAGTGGCGGCCGAGGTGGCGCGAGCTCATGTTCGCCCGGCGGGCCAGGTCCTCCACCGTCAGGGGCCGGTCCAGGTGCCGGCCCGTCCAGGCGAGCAGGTCGCCGAGGGGGTGGCCGTGCGGCCCGTACGCGCCGTAGACCCGTCCTGACGGGCCGGGACGGGGACGCGCTCAAGGCGCTGGCGGAGTCGATCCCGCGGACGGAGGTCAGGCAGGCGTCGGTGGACGACCCCGTGTCCCTGGACCGCACACTGGACGGCGTGGCGGCGGTGATCAACTGCGCGGGGCCCTTCGCCGCCACGGCCGCCCCCGTGATCGAGGCGGCCCTGCGCGCCGGGATCCCGTACGTGGACGTCGCCGCCGAGATCGAGGCCAACGTCGACACCTTCGAGCAGTTCGCCGGCCGCGCGGAGGACTCGGGGGCGGTGATCGTCCCCGCGATGGCCTTCTACGGCGGCCTGGGCGACCTGCTGGTCACGGCGGCGATGGGCGACTGGACCGGCGCGGACCAGGTGCACGTGGCCTACGGCCTGGACAGCTGGCACCCCACGACCGGCACCCGCGTCGCGGGCCGGGTCTCCCGGGAGCGGCGGGGCGGCCGTCGCGTCCGCCACGCCGGCGGCCGGCTGGAGTACCGCGACGACCAGGCGCCGGCCGAGAAGTGGTCCTTCCCCGAGCCGACCGGGACGCGCGACGTCATCGCCGAGTTCTCGATGGCCGACATCGTGACCGTCCCGAGCCATCTGGACGTTCCCGAGGTGCGCACGTACATGACCGTCGAGGCGGCCACGGACGTGGCGAGCCCCGACACGCCGGCCCCGGTCGCGGCCGACGAGCACGGGCGGTCGGCGCAGCCGTTCGTCGTGGACGTGGTCGTTCGCTCGGGGGCCGAGGAACGGCGGGCGGCGGCCCGCGGCCAGGACATCTACGCCGTCACCGCGCCGCTCGCGGTGGAGGCCGTCCAGCGGATCCTCACCGGCCGGACCAGGGCCGCCGGGGTCGCCTCGGCGGGGAAGATCTTCGACGCGGCCGACTTCCTGCGGGCGCTGTCACCCCACATCGTGGTCGAGCTCGGCGTCGGGACAGGGCACTGACGCGCGCGATCAGTCAGGACGCCCTGAGCGAGGTTCAGCCCGGCAGCACCGACAGCTCGCAGGCGTAGGAGTCGGCCGGCCCGTTCAGCGCCGCCTTGCTGGCCACGAACGCCGACCAGCGCGGGACCCCGGTCAGCCCGGGGGAGGCGTTCACGAGATCACATGGCCCTTGGCGCGCCGCAACGCGGGCAGCGTGAGCCGGACGACGGCGATCACCCGGTGCCCGGCCTCGCCGAGGGCGGCGACCAGGGTCTTTCCGATGCCTCCGGTGGCCCCGGTCAGCAGCACGTTCCCCATGTCGGCCGATCATCGCGAATCGGGCGCGTAGGACGCAACGGCCTCGCCGGGTCACACCCATCGGGAACGGTTCGATTTCACCTCTGGTGCATCAAGCGTATTCAGCGTACGTTACTCAGCACTCAGTATTCAGAGTGTGACATGTTACAGATGCAAGAGGTCACCGTGAAGATCCACACAATCGCGGCCGGGCTGCTGGCCACCGGACTTCTCGCCGCCGGATGCGCCACCGGCGGCACCGGCACGGCCAAGAAGCCGGCCCCCACGATTGCCGCGTCCACCCCCGCCGAGTTGTCCGGCGAGGTCAAGGTGTGGTCGTTCGACGTCGGGGCGACCGCGCTCAAGCGCCTGGCGCCCGAGTTCGTCAAGCTGCACCCGAAGGTGAAGGTCGACGTGATCGACGTCGGCTACGACAACATCTACGAGAAGGTCACGGTCGGCATGCAGTCGGGCACGGGCCTGCCCGACGTCGTGCACCTGGAGGACGAGCGGGTCGCCGGCTACGCCAAGAACTTCCCCGACGGGCTGGCCGACCTCGCCCCGGTCGCCGGCAGGCTCAAGGCCGACTTCGACCCGGCCAAGTGGCAGACGGCCTCCGGCGAGGGCGGCAAGCTGTTCGCGCTGCCGTGGGACTCCGCGCCCGTCGGCCTGTTCTACCGGCGTGACTACTTCGAGCAGGCCGGGATCAAGGCCGACGACATCCAGACCTGGGACGACCTGATCAAGGCCGGCGAGACCCTGAAGGCCAAGACCGGCAAGAAGCTCATGGTCTCCGACCTGGGCAACAGCGAGCCGCTGTTCACCACCTTGTTGCAGCAGCAGAAGCAGGGCCGGTTCGTGGACGGCAAGGTCGCGGTCAACACGCCCGCCGCCGTCAAGGCTCTGACGGTGATCAAGACGTTGAACGAGAAGGGCCTGCTCCAGAACGAGCAGGGCTGGGACGGCCGGGTCACCGCCACCAAGGAGGGCAAGGCCGCCGTCGCGCCGACCGCCGTCTGGTGGACCGGCACGCTGGTGTCGGAGATGCCGGAGCTCAAGGGCAAGTTCGGCGTGATCCCGCTGCCCGCGTTCGAGCCGGGCGGGGTGCGCACCTCGGCCAACGGCGGTTCCATGTTGTCGGTCACGGGCCAGACGAAGAACCAGCAGGCGGCGTGGGCGTTCGTCGAGTTCGTCACGGCGAACAAGGACAGCCAGCTGTCGATGATGAAGCAGGAGTCGCTCTTCCCGGCCTACCTGCCCGCGCTGGCCGACCCGTACTTCTCCGAGCCGGTCGAGTACTTCGACGGGCAGCCGGTCAACAAGATCTTCGCCGACCAGGTGCGCAACATCCCGGCCGTGGAGTCCACCGACGACGACGCCGAGGCCAGTGAGCTGCTGAAGAAGCTGCTGCAGCGTGCGGTGGTGGGCGGAAAGGACCCCAAGGCCGTGCTGGACGAGGCGGCCGAGCAGATCGCGTCCGCCACGAAGCGGGAGATCGCATGATCCTTCGGCGCCGTCTGGTCCCCTGGGTTTTCGCGGGACCCGCCGCCGCGCTGCTGGCGCTCTTCTTCGCCTACCCGCTCGGGGCCAGCCTGTTGCAGAGCCTCCAGCGCACCGAGGACGGCCTGACGGAATGGGCGGGCCTGGAGAACTACCAGCGCCTCCTGCACGACGACAGGTTCCTGCAGTCCCTGATCAACGTCGGGCTGATCCTGGTCGTCCAGGTGCCGATCATGATCGGGCTGGCGCTGGCGCTGGCGTACGTGCTCAACCAGTCGTGGCTGCGGTTCCGTGCCACGCTGCGGATCGCGTACTTCCTGCCCGCCGTGACGACGCTGGTCGCCTACGCGGTGGTCTTCCGGGTGCTGCTGCGCACCGACGGAGGCATGGTCAACCAGTTGCTCGGCGCCGAGATCGCCTGGCTGGACGACCCGGCCTGGGCACGGGTGGCCCTGATCGCGTCCATCACCTGGCGGTGGACGGGCTACAACATGATCATCCTGCTGGCGGGGCTCCAGGCCATCGGCAAGGAGCAGTACGAGGCCGCCTCGATCGACGGGGCCGGCCCGTTCCGTTCCTTCGTCAGCGTGATCGTGCCGCAGCTCAAGCCGGTGATCCTGTTCTGCTCGATCACCTCCACGATCGGCACGCTCCAGCTGTTCGACGAGAACAAGCTGCTCACCGACGGCGGCCCCGACGACGCGACCACGTCGCCGATCCTGCTGCTCTACCAGGTCGGCTTCAGGCAGTTCGACTTCGGTTACGCCGCGGCGATGGCCTGGGTGGTGGTGCTGCTCATCGGGGTGCTCTCCTACGCCCAGTTCAGGTGGTTCGGGAAGGAGAAGTCATGAAACGCCTACTGCTCTGGCTGTTCATGGCGGCCGGCGCGCTGATCAGCATCGCGCCGTTCTACTGGATGTTCGTCGCCTCCACGCACGACACGACGGAGCTGTTCCGCAGCCCGCCCCCGTTCCTGCCCGGCGACGACCTGCTGGACAACCTGAGTTCGCTGGAGGAGACGATCGGCTTCTCCCGCGTGGTGCTCAACAGCCTCGGCACGGCCGTCGTCTACACCGCGCTGTCCGTACTGGTCAGCGCGATGGGCGGGTACGGCCTGGCCAAGTACCGCTTCCGCGGGCGCGGCCTGCTGCTCGCGGTGATCCTGGCGACGATGATGATCCCGTTCCAGGTGCTGCTGGTGCCGCTGTTCCAGATGATGGCCAGCATCGGCTGGGTCGACTCCTACGAGTCGATCGTCGTGCCGTTCCTGGCGAACTCGTTCGGCATCTTCCTCATGCGCCAGGCCTTCCTCGACTTCCCCGACCAGCTCATCGAGAGCGGACGCCTGGACGGGGCGGGAGACCTGCGGATCTTCTACCGGATCGTGCTCCCCGTCGTCCGGCCGCAGCTCGGCGCGCTGGTCATCTTCACCTTCATGGGCCAGTGGAACTCCTTCATCTGGCCCCTGCTCATGCTCACCAGCGAGGAGAAGTACGTCCTGCCGGTCGCGCTCAGCCACCTCACCGGGCTGACCCACGTCGACTACTCGGGCCTGATGCTGGGCGCGCTGCTGGCCACGCTCCCGCTCATGCTCATCTTCTTCGTCTTCCAGAAGCAGTTCGTCTCCGGGCTGCTCGGCGGAGCGGTCAAGGGATGAGGCCGCGGCCTGCCGGAGCTGTGACTTTGATGGATTGTTGGCGTGAGTTACCCAGCGGTATTTGGCGTTCACGGCCGAGCCGGGTTGTGCAGAGGGTTCGTTGATAACGCCGTCGGGCGGCCCTGAGCACAGAGGGCCGCCCGACGGGGTGGTGGCTGGTGGATCTCGGCTGTTGGTGAGCGGTGGCCTCACATGATTCCGATGACGAGGTTCTCGCGGGCGGCCTCGACGACTTCTTTGGTGACGGTGCTCAGCTGGTTGATTTCCAGGACTCGTTCGATCTGGTCGACGAGGCGGGTGGTGAGGCGGAAGTTGCCGTTGGTGATGCGGGTGATGGCGGCGATGGCCTCGGTGGTGGCGAAGTCGTTGGAGTTTCCGAGGCCGAGGTGGGGCCAGTGACGGGCGAGGACGAAGGCTTGTTCGTCGGCGGACAGGGGCTTGTAGTGGTGGACGAAGCCGACGCGGGAGTAAAGCTGGGGGTAGCGGGCGAGGCGTTTTTCGATGCCGGGCATGCCGATGAGGATGAGGCCTATGCCGGTGCGGTCGTGGTGGTCGCGGAGCTGTTCGAGGGCGGCGGTCTTGAGCCGGTCGGCTTCATCGACGATGAGAAGTTCGGCGTGTCCCGCGCTGGGCGGGGTACCGCCAGGGCCGGGGCGGTCGCCGTTGCCGCGGCCGGTCTGGAGCATGAGTTCGACGGTCCAGCCAAGCCGATCGCACAGGTAGGAGATCTCCTTATCGAGGTTTTGTGGGGCGGAGTGGACTTTGGGGGGTGTACATGACGGCGCGGGCGGACAGCACGTCGTGGACGTCGGCGTCGCCCGCGTCGCTGCCGGTGGCGCGGACGCCGGCGAGGTGAGGAGCGAGTTGGTCCCACTCGGCGTAAGTGCGGGCCGATTCGGTCTTGCCGACGCCGGGGGCGCCGAAGCACAGGCCGACGTAGCGTTTGCGGCGGACGGCGTCGGCGAATTCCAGGAACCGTTTATGTTCCTTGGTCGCCATGATCGGCGCGAGTCCGGGTGGGGTGCCGCCATTCGCGGCATGGGTGTGCCCGGCGGGCTCGGGTGGCGGGAGACGGTCGCTTGCGTAGTGCAGTGCGCCGGTGGGGGTGTCGGAGTCGGCGGATGCTGGCTTCGGTGGGTCGGGGGTGCCGCGGGGGGCGTAGCCGGGCAGATGGGCCAGACACATCTGGTTGACGGTGCCGATCAGCCGCTCGATCTTCCCGTGGCCGTGCGGCTGGCCCTTCTTGCGTGCCGGAACACCAGCGCGGTCGTCAGCGCGGAGGGGGCTTCGAGGTTGACGGCGTAGCCGGCGACGGCGCGGGAGTGGTCGTCCTCGATGGCCGTCAGCCAGGGCCGGGCGGGCTTGCCGGAGGAGTCGATCACCCAGATGTCCAGCTCGGTGTGGTCGGCTTGCCAGATCTCGTTCGGTTTGGACGCTTCCCGCCGGTGCACCAGCTCATACACCTCCCGGTACCGTTTGGTCCCTTCGTGCGCCATGACCTGTAGTGCCGGGTCGATGCCGGTCACGATGTCGTGCACGGACCCATACCCAGGCCGCGGCCAGCCACCGCTGCGCCGTCCGGTACGGCACGGCGGCGCTGGCCGCGGCCGCCTTGAGCGTCACCCCGTCGTACAGATGCGGCACCAGGACCCGGTACCGCGCCAGCGCCACCGGTGTCGCGTCGGGTGCGCCCGCAGAGGTGTCGCCTGGCGGGGCAGCGGGAGCGGCGTCGGGTGGTTCGGCGCTCATTCCTTCATGGTGACCCTGAGGTGGGAGGTCGCGCCAGGCCGTCGTAGAGCAGCGGCGAGGTGACCGATGCTGAACAGCTGGTCAGGGCGAGGCCAGCGCCTCTGTCGGGGCCAGGTGGCTGGCACGGATGGCGGGGTAGAGCCCGGCCAGGCTGCCGATCAGCAACGTGGCGACCAGAGCGCCGGCCGGCGCCCAGACGGGGATCACCATCGGCAGGGCCTGGATGGCCGCGTACACACCGGTCACCGCGGCGCCCAGGAACAGGCCGCCGAGACCGCCGAGGCCGGACAGCAGCAGCGCCTCGGTCAGGAACTGGACGCGGATCTGCCCCTGCGTAGCGCCGAGTGACCGGCGCAGCCCGATCTCGGCCTTGCGTTCCAGGACCGAGATGACCATGGTGTTGGCCACGCCCACACCCCCGACGACCAGGGCGACCGCGCCGAGGCCGAGCAGCAGGCCGGTCAGGGCCCGGTTTGTCGCCTGGCGAGCGGCGAGCGCGTCGGATGGCCTGGACACGTTCACCTCGCCGGGCACCTGAGGTTTGGCGGTGGCGGCCAGCACGGCGCGCACCGCTTCCACGGCCGAGTCCTCGGTGCGGGTGTAGATCGTGGTCGGATGCCCGTCGAAGGACAGGTATCTTGCGGCAGCGGGCCAGCCGATCAGCGCGGAGGAGTCCAACTCCGGCGCGAGCGGCGCCGCGTCCAGTAAGCCGATGACGGTGAACCAGTGTCCGCGCAGGTACACCTGCCGTCCCAGTGCCGTGACGCCCAGCCGTTCGGCCGCCGTCGAGCCGAGCACGACGGCCGGGTACCGGGCCGTCGCGGCGTTGAGCCAGGTGCCTCGCGCCACGGTCGCCCCAATGAGATCGGGGACGGTGAGCTCTGTGGCGACGACGGCGATGCCGCCGCTCTCGGCGGCAGGGATCCGATCGTTGCGGTACACGTGCGCGTCGGGCAGCAGCGCGGTGGCGGCGGCACCCGTCACAGGGGGGATCCTGCGGATCATGGCCGCCGCTTCCTGCGGCAGTTGCGCCTGCTTCCCGAAGACGGTCTGGCCCGGCGCTACCGTGAGCAGGTTGGTGCCGAGCCTGGCCAGGGTCCGGTCCAGCTCGGCTCTGCTGGAAGCGGAGATCCCGACGACCGACACCATCGCGGCGAGCCCGATGGCGATGCCGAGGGCCGACAGGAGGGCTCGCAGCGGCCTGGTGCGCAGCCCGGCCCCGCCCACCCTGATCACGTCCCTGGCCGACAGCGCCGTCATGGCAGCACCCGCCCGTCCCGCATGCGCACCTGCCTGGGCAGGGCATGCGCGATCTCCAGATCGTGCGTGATCACCACGATCGTGGTCCCTGACGCGTTCAGCTCCCGTAGCAGCGCGAGCACGCCCGCGCCCGCCGCCGAGTCGAGGTTGCCTGTCGGCTCGTCGGCCAGCAGCAAGACAGGCCTGCGCACGGCCGCCCTGGCGATGGCCACGCGCTGCCGCTCGCCGCCGGACAGCTCGTGCGGCCGGTGCCGTACGCGATGGCCGAGGCCCACCTGGTCGAGCGCCTCCAGCGCGCGGGCGCGCCGCTGCCCGAGCGGCACCCCCGCATACAGCAGCCCGTCGGCCACGTTGTCCAGCGCCGACGCCCCTGTGGTCAGGTGGAACTGCTGGAACACGAACCCGATCCTGGTGGCCCGCAGCTCCGACAGGGCACGGTCCGGCAGCGCGGCCACATCCTGGCCGTTGAGGTGCACCCGGCCGCTGGTCGGCCGGTCCAAGGTACCGAGGACGTGCAACATGGTGGACTTGCCCGACCCGGATGGCCCAACGATGGCCAGCAGCTCGCCCTCCTCGATCTCCAGCCAGACGTCATCCAGCGCGATGACACCCCCGGGGTAGGCCTTGGTGACGCCCTCGAGCCGCGCGATCATGTCGGCATCCCCACCTTCAGACCTGCGGTGAGTCCCTGTCCTGACACCTCGACACGCCCGCCGGCGAACAGCCCCGTCCGGACCCGAACGATCCGGCCGTCCGCGAGCTCGACGCCGTACCCGCCCTCGGACAGTGCCAGGAGCGCCGCGACCGGCACCGTGAGGACGCCCTTGCGCACCTCGGAGACGAGCGTCACATCGACCGCCGCCCGGTCGTAACCGACGGCCCCGATCGCCACGGTCAGCTCCACTTTCGTGGTCGTGCCTCCCTGATCGGAATTGACCACGAACTGCGCCGTGGCGATCTTTCCCTGGACCTGCTCGCCGGCCGGCGTCCTGACCGTCGCCGTCGCGCCGACCTTGGCCAGCCGGTATTCGGTCTCATCCAGCCGTACGGTGACCAAGTGCGCGGTCTCGGTGACGGTCAGGAGTGGAGAGCCCGGACGGATGAGCGTCCCGGGCACTGCCGTCTGGTCGTTGACGCGGACAGCGTCCGGCTGGAAGACGGCCCGGCCGAGCTCGACCACGCCGGTCTGCTTGACGCCGAGGTCCTTCTGCCATCTGCGTACGGCCCGCGTGCTCTCCTTGCTGAATACGTCGTCGACGGTGAATCCGCGATAGCCGAGCTCACGCAGGTTCTCTTCCAGCTGCCGGACATCGGCCCCTCGCACTCCGGACCGCAGCGTCCGGTAGGCGGGCACCTTGCCGTACAAGAGCACGGTGGGGGCCTGGTCGACCTTGAACAGCACGCCACCACGACGGACCGTCGAGCCGACGGCGGGGAGCGCGGTGACCGTGCCGGGAGCGGCCGCGGCGAGCGGGCGCTCGCGGCCGTAGCCCACGATACCCGTGGCCGTCGTGGTGTCGGCCAGGTCCTGCTTGGTGACCTCGGCGACGGCGGCGGGCGCGGCATCGCGGGTGGCCGGTTCGTCTCCGCGCCCGCTGAGCACGATCACCGCGGTGATGGCGCAGGCCGCCGCGAGGATCAGCGACCCGGCCGCGAGCCGGCCGGTCATGCCGCGCGGCACTTTTCCATGGCGGCCTTGAACTTCGGGTCGTCAGGGCTGGCTCCGAGGGCTCCGACATCCAGCTTGAGCCTTCCGCTGGAGTCGGGGTCGGGGAACTTGGGGTATCCGTTCTCACGCATGCACTTGGCCTGCTTGCGCGCGCTGTCGAGATCTTGCGGGCTCGGCTTGTCTCCCTGACCGCCGGGAAGGAGGTAACCGCACTTGGCCATCGCGGCGTCCATCTTCTTCTTCTCGGCGATGTCGCTGCTGACCTGAAAGCGGCCGTCGGTCGGGTCCTTGATGTCGATGCCTTCACCTCGCATGCAGCGGGCGAATGCCAGCTCGCCGTCACCGGCGGCCGAAGGGCTCGCGGCCCCGCTCGCCGTGGCTCCGCTCACGGTGGCGACTTTGGTCTCGGGTTGGGCGCCGCAGGCGGTAAGGGTGAGGCCCACGGTGAGAAGCGTGATCAGCGCCTTCGTCTTCATAGCCCCGAAGTTCATCGCAGAGCCGATTACCGTGGCGTTAGCGCGAACGTTAACGGTGGCGATACACCGAGCCGGATAGAACTTCTGAGCGTGCGTGTTCTAATCGTTGAGGACGAACCGGTGCTGGCCGACGGTATCGCCGAGTGGCTGCGTCGCGACGCGCTGGCCGTTGACGTGGTCAACGACGGCGGCTCGGCGCTCGAGCGACTCGGAGTGAACGACTACGACGTGGTCATCCTTGACCGCGATCTTCCTGCCGTCCATGGCGACGACGTGTGCCGATCGATCGTGGAATCGGCCACGCGAACCCGCGTTCTCATGCTGACCGCTGCTGCGGCCGTACGGGATCGGGTCGCGGGCCTCCAACTCGGCGCCGACGACTACCTGCCCAAGCCGTTCGCACTGGCCGAGTTGTCGGCCAGAGTGCAGGCGCTGCTGCGGCGCACCGGGCCCGTCACGCCTCCGGTCCTCAACCGCCGTGGCATCCGGATGGATCTGGCCAGGCGGGAGGTTTACCGCGACGGGCGTTACGTCGCGCTGTCGCGCAAGGAATTCGCCGTACTCGCCGAGTTGCTGCGCGCCGACGGGGCGGTGGTGTCGGCCGAGGACCTGCTGGAGCGGGCCTGGGATGAGCACACCGACCCGTTCACCGGCGTCGTGCGGGTGACGATTCTGAAGCTGCGCCGCAAGCTGGAGGTCCCCGTGATCGACACCATTCCTGGAGCCGGGTACCAGATCGCATGAAGAAGCTCACGATCAGGGCCAGACTGACCCTGGTATACGCGGCGTTCTTCCTGGTGGGCGGAGTAGTGCTGCTCGGCGTCACGACCCTGCTGGTGTCCCAGCAGGTGCCATCGGCCATCAGCGGCAAGCACATCCTGTCGTCCACGCCATCTGAACCGCCGATGGACGAGGGACGGCAGATGCTGAGCGAACGGATCCGTACGGCGACCACCACCTCCCTGATATCGCAGGGCGCGATCGGGTTGCTGCTGGTCGGCGCAGCCTCGGTCGGGTTCGGCTGGCTGGTGGCGGGCCGCGCGCTGCAGCCCCTGCACCGCGTCACCGAGACCGCGCGGCGGCTGTCCGTGGGCGCGGGGCGGGGACTGCACGAACGGATCGTCATGAACGGCCCGCAAGACGAGGTACGCGACCTGGCCGACGCCTTCAACCTGATGGTGGAGCAACTGGACGCGGCCTTCGACGGACAGCGCAGGCTGGTCGCCAACGCCTCTCACGAATTGCGCACCCCGCTGGCCATGAACAGGATGCTGGTGGAGCTCGCGGTCAGCAGGCCGGGCGCCTCGGAGGACTGCATCCAGCTCGGCACGTCGTTGCAGACCGTCAACGAACGGCACGAACGGCTGATAGACGGCCTGCTCACACTGGCCGACTCCGAGCACAGCATCACCGAGCGCACCCCCGTCGACCTGGCCGACATCGCCGGCCACGTCTGCGACCAGTTCGGCGTGCCCTGCTACGGCGCGGCCTCCGCGATCACCAGAGGCGATCCGATCCTGCTCGAACGGCTGGTGCAGAACCTGATCGAGAACGCCGTCGAGCACAACGTGCCCTCCGGGCTCGTCTCTGTGACCACGGGGACCGTCGGCGAGGACGCGGTGCTGACCGTGGCCAACTCGGGGCCCATCGTGCCGCACTACGAGATCGAGTCGCTGTTCCAGCCGTTCCGGCGGCTCAACCGCGAGCGTACCGGTGGCGGGAGGGGATTCGGCCTCGGCCTTTCCATCGTGCGCTCCATCGCCCGCGGTCACGGCGGCTCGGTGACGGCCGTCCCTCGCGACCGCGGCGGCCTGGTGGTAACCGTACGATTGCCGGGCCCAGGCACCGCCCCACCGCGAGAGGCCGTGTGACGCACTCGGCCGGCTATCTGCCGGCCGAGCTACCCAATTGCCTGAGCTGCGGGAACATCACAAGGTGGGAACAGTGCAACGGCCGCCCAGGGAACCGACGGCCCTACCTTGTTCCACAACCACGCTCCCACTTCCGGCCCGCGCCCCTCGTCCCGTGAGTGTCGACAAAGGGCCGTCTGTCGACACTTTGGAGGCTGATCAAAATGCCCAGGTCGAATGGGTCGACAACACGCGCCGACTTTCAACGTCGGATAACGGTCCACAGAGTAGATTCCGACACATGATGTTCGGCTACGCGCGGGTCTCGACCGCGGACCAGAACCCCGACCACCAGATCGACGCCCTCCTGCGCGCCGGAGTCTCTCGCGAGAACATTCACATCGACAAGGCGTCCGGGGCGAAGGCCTCGCGGCCGAAGCTCGATCTGGTGCTGCAGCTGCTGCGTGAGGGCGACACGTTGAAGGTCACCCGGCTGGATCGGCTGTCGCGGTCGGTGCTGCACCTGGTGACGCTCGGCGCGGACCGCCGTGAACGGAAGATCGGCCTGCATGTGATCGAACAGGGCATCGACACCGAGACGGTCGAAGGTCGCGCCATGTTCGGCATGCTCTCAGTGCTGGCCGAGCTCCAGCGCGAACTGATCGTGGTGAACACGATGGACGGCCTGGCCTCGGCGCGGGCGCGCGGCCGGGTCGGCGGCCGCCGACCGAGGCTTTCCGCGGAGCAGGCCGCCCTCGCCCAGGAGCTGTACGACGCGCGGGTCAAGACGGTCCAGCAGATCGCCGATCTGTTCGGCGTGTCTCGCTCCACGGTGTACGGGCACTTGAACAGGGAGATCACCGTGCCCCGCCAGCCGAAGAAGAAGACCGCGGCGAAGGCGTAGCCCGTCAGCCGATCAAGTACTCCAGGCGGCCGCGCACTGGTGCGCCGCCAGCGCCTACCTGCAACTGCTGTGCCTGCGCAAAGACGAGATCGACACCGCCCGGTCAACCTCATCATGGCCAAGACCCGCCACAAGAACTCGCGCACCGCCATGCTCTATGTCCGACCCGGCGGCGAAGTCACCGGCGTCCTTGCCCCACCCCGCCGCACCGACTGAGCGGCCCCACCAACAAGACGCCAAATACCGTCGGGTAACTGACGCCATCAAGCCATCAAAGTCACATGCCGGAGCCGCCCGGACTCCGGCAGGCCGCGCCGGGCTGAACGCCCGGGAACGGCCGCCTATGACGTAACTCACCCCTCCCCGACGTCACATGTCGCCCGCGGATCCCGTCTTGAAGGGCGAAGACGAAACGAGGAGGGTCCAATGCGCTCACCGGTACGGAAACGTCGGTCGTCCGGGCTCGGTCATTGGTCGTTCATGTTCGCCGAGGTGGCGATCTGGTCCTTCGCCGTCCTGGTGGTGACCGGGCTGTTCCTCATGGTGTTCTTCGACCCGGACATGTCTCCGGTGCTCTACCAGGGCGTGTACACGCCGCTGAGCGGCATCCCGGTCAGCGGGGCGTTCGACTCGGCCATGCGGCTGAGCCTGGAGGTGCGCGGCGGGCTCTTCGTCCGGCAGGTGCACCACTGGTCGGCGCTGGTGTTCGTGGCGGCGGTCGCGCTGCAGTTGCTGCGGATGTTCGTGACCGGCGCCTTCCGCCGGCCGCGCGTGCCGCAGTGGCTGATCTGGGTGACGCTGCTGCCGCTCGGGATGGCCGCGGGGGAGACCGGCAACGTGCTGCCCGACGACATGCTCTCCGGCGGCAGCCTGTGGCTGATCCAGTCGGTCCTGCTGGCCGTTCCCGTCGTGGGGTCGTACGCCGCGCAGCTGCTCTTCGGCGACGGGTTCCCCGGGGACAGCATCATCCCCACCATGTACTGGGCGCACGTGCTGGTGATCCCGGCGGTCATGGTCGCGCTGCTCGCCGCCCGCGAACGGCTGGTGCGGCGGCACGGGCACTCGCGGTTCGCCGCGCCCGCGCCGGCCCGCGCGGGCGTGCGGCCCCTGATGGCGGGCGCGACGATCGGGGTGCTCGTCATCCTCGGCCTGGCCTTCCAGATCGCCCCCATCTGGCTGTACGGCCCGGCCGGTCCCGGCCAGATCTCGGCCGGATCGGTGCCCGACTGGTACATGGGCTTCCTCGACGGCGCTCTGCGGATCATGCCGGGCTGGGAGCTGACGATCGGGGGGTACACGCTCAGCCTCGCGGTCCTGGTGCCCACTCTGGTCGTGCCCGGCGTGTTCTTCACCGTCCTGGCCGGGTACCCGCTGGGCGAGCGCGTCGTCCTCAGGCGTCTCCACCGGCGGGACGCGCTCAGCCGGCCCAAGAGCGGGAGCCGTATGGCCGCCGAACGGACCGGCCCAGCCGTGCTGGACCGGCCGCGCGAGGCGCCCGTGAAGACCGCGATCGCCGCCGCCGGGGTCGCCTTCTACGGGCTGCTGTGGGCCGCGGCGGCCAACGACCAGCTCGCCCACCAGTTCCACCTCACGGTGGAGGCCGTGACCGTCTTCTTCAGGTACGCCGTCCTCATCGGCCCGGTCGTCGCCTTCTGGCTGACCCACCGGCTCTGCCTGGGCCTGCGCCTCCAGGACCGGAACGTCCAGGAGCACGGGCCGGAGAGCGGCGTGATCGTCCGCAGCGCGCGGGGCGGGTTCCACGAACGCCCGATGCGCGTGGAGCCCGAGCGCCGGCCGGCCGTCACCGCGTCGCTCGACTGAACCGCTCGGCCGAGCCGACCGACGGCAGGACAGGTGAGCCCGCTTGACCTTGACACGGTGACAAGGTCTTCACTGGTCGCCGAGGAGGTGGTCCCGATGACCAGACAGGACCAGCACCAGGACACGACCCGCGCCTTCGCGGGGCTGGCGGACGACGACCCGTCGGTACGGCTGCGCGCCGCCCTTGCGGTCGGCACGACGCCCGACCCGCGCTTCGTCGGCCAGCTCGTCGAGCGGTGCGCGGTCGAGCCGCAGTTCCACGTGCGCGACATGCTCACCTGGGCGCTCACCCGCCACCCGGCGGCGCTGACCGTTCCGAGGCTGCTCGGCGAACTCCGTTCGGAGCGCGCGCAGGCGCGGAGTCAGGCGTTGCACACGCTGTCCAAGATCGGGGACCGGGGGGCGTGGCCGGCGATCACCCGGGAGCTGCTGACCGACGCCGACGACGAGGTGGCCCGGAGCGCCTGGCGGACCGCGGTGGTTCTGGTACCCGAGGATGAGAAGCCCGGACTGGCCGCAGTATTGTCGACCCAGCTCGGGCGCGGCCAGCGTGAGACGCAGCTGAGCCTGAGCCGGGCGCTGGTCGCGCTCGGCGAGGTGATCGAGCCGGCGCTGCGCGCCGCGATGACGGACCCGGACCCCGGCGTACGCACGCACGCCGGGGCCACGGAACGGCTGCTGCGTGACCCGGACGCCGGATTCGAGTTCGCGATCGAGGAGGCGAAGCGCGTCGTGGCCCTCGGCGCCGGCGGCCAGGAGGGATGATGGGCTGTGCTGATCGGCGACGTGGCCAGGCGGTCCGGGGTGAGCGCCCGCATGCTCCGCCACTACGACGCGCTCGGCCTGGTACGCCCGACGGGCCGTAGCGGCGCCGGCTACCGCGAGTACTCCGGCGAGGACATCCGGCGGATCTTCCACATCGAGAGCCTGCGTTCCCTGGGGCTGTCGCTGCGCGACGTCGGGCGGGCGCTCGACGATCCCGGCTTCACGCCCTCGGGCCTCGTGGACGACCTCATCCGCCGGACGCGGGAACGCATCGCGGCCGAGACGGAGCTGCTCACGCGACTGCGCCGGATCGACGCCACCGGACCGGCCGGCTGGGAGGACGTGATCCAGATCGTCGCCCTGCTCCAGGGGCTGGGGTCGAAGAACGCCGGCAGCCGCCAGAGCGCGGCCCTGGCCTCGGCCGAAGAGGTTCCGGTGCCGGTGGAGGCGCTGGTCGAGGCGGCGCTGAGCGAGAGCGACCCGAACGTCGCCGGAGCCCTGCGATGGGCTCTGGCGCGATCGGGTGACGACGCCTCGGCGCTGCTGGCGCAGGGCCTGCGCGCCCCGGCGGCCGAGGTGCGCGAGCGCGCGGTCCGGTCGCTCGCCGAGCTCACGGACGGCCGGGCCACCGCGCTGCTGCGGGACGCCCTGACCAACCCCGACGTCGTGGTCCGCCGGTACGCGGCCCTGGCGCTCGGGGCACGCGGAGTGGCCGACGCGATCCCCACGCTCGTCGACATGGTCGTCGAGGGCACGAACGACGTCGACGCGGCCGAGGCCCTGGGCGCGCTGGCGGCCCGTCCGGGGGCGGCCGACCCGGTCGCCGCCGGGCTGGTGGACCGCCTCGCCATGAGCTCCGCCGAACCGTCCGAGCGCCTGCGGCTGACGCAGGCGCTCGCCGACATCCCGGGAGCGACCGCCTCACGTGCCCTCGCGGACCTGTCGCGCGACGACGACCGTGCCGTAGCGCTCACCGCGACCTACATCCTCGGCCTCCGCGACGCGCGATGAGCGCGCGGCCCGATCAGGGCAGCAGGGCGCGGACGCTCTCCTCGATGGCGGCGACCGCCGTGGCGAAGGCCGAGAAACGCTCGACGCCCGAGCCGAGCACGCCCAGGAACCGCTGCGCACGTCGCCGTAGTGGCGCCGGTCGTCGGTCCTGCGGGAGTGCGCCTGCGCGCGCGGGCCCGCCGCCATGGCGTCGGCCTGGACGTGGGCGCCGCCGCTGATGTGGATGCCGCTGTTCTCGTTCATCCCGCGCTCCGCTGCGCCGCCGCGGCGGCCTGGCCGATGCCCTGCCTGATGCGGCTCTCGGCGCGCGCGACCGCGCCCGTGCCGGCCGCCATGCTGTTGCTGGTGACCTGGGCCTGGCCGGTGACGAAGATGCCGTTGTTCAGGATGGTCGTCTGGCGGTCGCGCAGGTCGCTCACGTCGACGTTGTGCTCCTCCAGGAAGTCGGTGACGGCGTCCATGATCCGCTGCTCGGCGGCCTTGACGTACATCTCCTTGTCGAGCTGCTGGAAGTAGCGGTGGTAGAGGTGGTCGGTGGCGTGCTCGCGCGGGTTGTACGCCGCCCCGTAGTTGAAGGTGTGGCCGCGGATGGCCTTGATGCTCGCCTTCTGCTGCCGCCTGCGCCTCCTCGGCTCCGAGATCGCGGCCAGGGTGTTGGGCAGGGCCAGCACCAGCCCGCCGAAGGTCCGCCCCAGCGCGGACAGCGCCATCCGGGCCATCCGCTCCGACGGCGCGCAGTTGGCCAGCCGGTCGACCTCGCGGTACGCCTCCCGCAACGGCGGCAGCAGCGAGTAGCCGGCCTCGGTGAACATCATCCCCTTCTCGGCGAGCAGCACGAACCGGAGGAAGATCGAGATGACCACCTCGCCCTCCCAGCCGGTCACGCTGACCGTGAGGTAGGGGCGGGCCCTGGTGCGGGGGTTGTCGCGCAGCTCGTGGATGAACCGCTCGCTCACCGTGGGCACGGGCGGCAGGAGGGCGTCGGGCAGCACGGCCGCCTGGAGCTCGGGGTCGGTCTCGTAGCGCAGGTCGAGGCCGTTGACGAAGAGCTTGTCGCCGACGGTGAGACCGGGCAGGCCGAGGGCGGCGATCTCGGCCTCCACCCGGTCGTAGAGCTCGCCGACGGCGAAGGGCACGACGGTCTCGCCGGGCCGGGCCTTGGCGACGTTCATGGTGAACGACCAGTTGTTGATCCTGCTGCCGTAGCCGACGAAGGGGGAGTAGTCGGCGAACACCGTGACGTTCCCGGCGCCTCGGTCGGCGATGTCGACCAGGTGGTCGCGCAGCGCGGGCGAGCTGGGGAGCGGCGCCTCGGCCGGGTCGAAGGAGTCGCGGGTCAGCTTGGTCAGGATTACCGACTCGTAGGCGTCGTAGAGCTCCACGAAGACGACGAGCCAGGCCAGGAAGAGCGGGAGCAGGACGAGCGAGCTGGACAGCAGGGCCAGGGTGGCCAGCGCGAGCACGGCCAGCACGGCGTCGCGCACGCGTTGGCGTCGTTGGGCCATCAGGCCGTACTTGAGCATCGTGGCCAGGTCGACGCCGGGCGACTGCGCGACGGCCCGGAAACGGTCATGAAGAATGGAGCGAATGGTGGAATTACGCACTTTCGCATCGAGCAGCATGGCGATGCAGAGATATCGCGTCACTTCCGTCGCGGCCGGGCGATCGCGCTGGAAATGGCGGCCACAATTCGCGCATACCTGAGAATCGGGGAGGTTGGGGCTGTCGCAGTGACCGCATTTCATCAGCTCGTCCTCTGGTCGGGGCGTCCGTGGAGCCTGACGTTACCCCGACTTTAACGAGCGCGCGTTCGGCGCCGCCACGCGAATAGAATTCACCTTGCGGACATTGTTCGCTAAATGCCATAAACAAATGCGGCGACCCGGGCGCGTCACACGGTTCTCAGGAGTGCCAACCTTTCGCCACGCCCACAGCGTCTGGAGGGTACCGAGACTGAGGAGAGACGTTGGATCGCGACACCGCCTTCCGGGCGTTCGTGGATGCTCACCAACGCCCGTTGATGCGCCTGGCCTACCTGCTCACCGGAGAGGTCCACCTCGCGGAGGACCTCCTCCAGAGCGTGCTGGTCCGCATGATCGGGCGGTGGTCGAGGTTACGCCACGTGGACAACCTGGACGCCTACGCGCGCAGGACGATGGTCAACCAGTACATCTCGTGGCGCCGGCGGCGCGGTCGACATGGGCAGGCTGGACCTGGCGCAGACCGACTACGCCACGCTCCTCAAGGCGGACGAGCTCGGCAAGTCCTTCAGGATCGTCTCCGGCCTGCACCGGGCCGCGCCGGGGAGCTTCGCGATCGCCGTGGACCCCGGGTCCAGGATCCGGACCGCGGCCGATCTCAGGAAGAAGAAGATCGCGGTCCCGAACCTCACGGGTCTCGGGCCATTGGCGCTGGCGGCCGTGCTGGAGCGGGCCGGGCTGACGTTCCAGGACGTCCTGCTGGTCGAGCGGCCCTATCCCGAGATGCTCGGCGCCATGGGCAAGGGCCAGATCGACGCCGCGCTGCTGGTGGAACCGTACGTCACCATCGGCCGCGAGACCGGGCGCGCGCGGATCGTGGAGGACGCCATGACCGGCGAGTTCGCGAACCTGTACACCGCGGGCATGTCGGCCACCGACCAGTGGATCAGGGCGAACCCTCGCACGCTGGCGGCCTTCCGGCGCGCGCCGGCCAAGGCGCAACGCCTGATCGCGGCCGACCCCCAGCAGGTACGCGACGCGCTGACCCGCTACACGAAGATCACCAAGGCGTCGGCGGCACACGTCGCGACCGGCTCCTACCCGGCCGCACTGGACCCGGCGGAGCTTCGGCGGGTCGCCGACCTGGCCCGGGCGTACGGGTTCCTGGACCGCCCGGCGGACCTCGCGAACGCCGTCGCGAAGGGCGGCTGACCTCAGATCTCCTTGAGGAAGACGATCGCGTCCGCCTGGTCGACGGTGCCGGGGTCGAGGGCCAGGTAGGTGTGGTCCACCGGCACCCGGGGCGCCGGCTCGCGGTCGAGCGTCGCGGCCAGGCGGCGGGGATCCACCACGGCGCGGGCGTCGGGCAGGGCCGACAGCATCCCTTCGAGGGTGCCGGGCGCGGGGACGTCGCCGCCGCGCGAGCCGAAGGCGGCGGCGGCGAAGGCGTACCGGTCGCCGAGGCGGGCGGCGAGGATGGCGCCCGCGCTCCACCAGCGCAGCGGCTCGCCCGCGAACCACAGGCGGCTCTCGTCGCGCTGCAGGTGGCGGTTGTGGGCGAAGACGAAGGTGGGGCCCCGGCGGTCCTCGCGCCGGACGATCGCGTCGAGGTTGTCGGCCATCATCGCGTCGCGCAGGCTCATGAGCGCGCCGAGGCGGGCGGGCGAGGGGTCGGCCATCCCGGCGTGGTAGCGCAGCAGCCCGGCGGCGGCACGGGCGTACAGGCCGGCGCGCCACATATCACCGGCGGACGTGACGGCCGTCAGGTGGGGGGCGTGCGCGGTGAGCAGGGCGCCCAGGTCGTCGGCGATCAGGCGCAACTCCTTGACCTCCGGCCCGCCGCCGATCGACCGGGCCGGGTCCGTGAGGGCGGCCGGGGCGGTCCAGCGGTCGTCGGGGCCGAGCAGCGCGTCGAGGGTGTCGCGGGTCAGGGGCAGGT
This sequence comes from Nonomuraea sp. NPDC052265, assembly GCF_044547985.1. Taxonomy (NCBI): domain Bacteria; kingdom Bacillati; phylum Actinomycetota; class Actinomycetes; order Streptosporangiales; family Streptosporangiaceae; genus Nonomuraea; species Nonomuraea sp. NPDC052265. The sequence goes on along the minus strand of NZ_JBIUBJ010000018.1, from coordinate 59,011 downwards.
CGAGGTGGGCGGCGAGGTAGTCGTACAGGGCGGTCAGGGCCGGGCGGGGGGCGGCCGGGCCGGTGATCTCCACAGGGGCGTCGAAGCCGTCGAAGCGCAGCCGGTCCAGCGGCGGACGCCGCTCGTTGTGAGCGCGCATCCAGCGCAGGAGCTCGCGGTTGGCGGCCGAGGCGCCGAACCCGTGGCTGAAGCCGCGGCTCATCGCCTCACCGAGGGTGCCGGCGCCGCCGGTGACGTACGCGTCGGCGGCCAGGCCGGCCAGGCAGTCGCTCTCGATGGCGATCGAACGGTAACCCTCGTGCTCGACGAGGTGACGGAAGAGCTCGTTGCGCAGCTCCAGGAAGGCCTCCACGCCATGGGTGGGCTCGCCGAGGCCGAGCACGCGGACGCCGGGGGGCAACAGCGCGGTCAGGGCGCCGCCGGTGAACGGCTGGGCGGCGTCCCGGATCGAGGTCGTCATGGCTTCAACCGTATCGTTGAACTCCTCGTGTAAGCTTCTGGCCGACCTACAGGCGGTTGGGAGGGCGTACCTTCAAGATGCGGCCCATCGATCTGGCGCGCGTGCACGGGCTGTCCACGCAGGCCGTGCGCAACTACGAGAATGCGGAGATCCTGCCGCCGTCCGAGCGTTCCCCGCACGGCTACCGCCTGTACACCCCGCGCCACGCGGCGGCGCTGCGGACGTTCCTGGCGTTGATCCCCGCCCACGGCCACGCGACCGCGACCGCGATCATGCGGGCCGTGAACGGCGGCGGCGTCGAGGAGGCGCTGCGCCTGATCGACGACGGCCACGCCCAGCTCGCCGACGACCGGCGCACGCTGGAGGCCGTCGAACACGCGCTGCGCGACCTGGCGCCGCCGCGCGAGCTGGAGCCGGGCGTCACGTTCATCGGCCCGCTGGCCCGCCGCCTGCGCATCAAGCCGGCGACGTTGCGCAAGTGGGAGCACGCCGGGCTGACCGTGCCCCGGCGCGACCCGCGCACCGGCTACCGCGTCTACACCTCCGCCGACGTCCGCGACGTGCTGCTGGCCCACCAGCTCCGGCGCGGCGGCTACGGCCTGGAGCAGATCCGGCAGGTGCTGGACCAGGTACGCGCGGCGGGCGGCCCCGAGCCTTTGCAGGCCACGCTCCGCGACTGGCACGACCGGCTCACGTCCAGGGGGCTGGCCATGCTCACCGCCGCCGCCGCGCTGGACTTCTACCTGCGCGAGGGGAACTTCGACACCGGACGGGACATCTAACACGCCGTGGAAGCGTCGAACGGCGGAGAACCGCAGCGCATTGGGCAGTACTGGCTGGCCGGACGGCTGGGATCCGGCGGTCAGGGCGTGGTGTACGACGCCTACGACCCCGAAGGCCGCCGGGTCGCGCTCAAGGTCCTGCACATGGCCGACAGCCCGGTCAGCCGCGAGCGCTTCGCCAAGGAGGCGGCGGCGGCCGGGCGGGTGGCGTCGTTCTGCACGGCGCGGGTGCTCGACTGCGACCTTTCGGGCAGCAGGCCGTACATCGTCAGCGAGTACGTGCCGGGCCCCAGCCTGCGCCGGGCGGTCGAGCAGGGACGCCGGTTCGCCGGGGACGACCTGCACCGGCTGGCCACGGCGATCGCCACCGCCCTGACCGCCGTGCACGACGCGGGCGTGATCCACCGGGACCTGAAGCCGGACAACGTGCTGCTCGGCACCGACGGCCCCCGCGTGATCGACTTCGGCGTCGCGCGTACCGTGGACATGTCGCTGACCAGGACCGGCGAGGTGGCCGGGACGCCCACGTACATGGCGCCCGAGGTGTTCACCGGGCAGCGGGCGGGCGCGCCCGCCGACGTCTTCGCCTGGGGCGCGATCATCGTGTTCGCCGCCACGGGCGCGGACCCGTTCCGCGCCGACAACCTCGGCGGGGTCATGCACCGGGTGTTGTCGTCCCAGCCCGACCTGAGCGGGCTGCCGCCCCGGCTGGCCTCGCTGGTCTCGGCCGCGCTGGAGAAGGACCCGGCGGCCCGTCCCACGGCCCGCGACCTGCTGCTCGCCCTGGTCAGCGGCAACAACGCCGACACCCGCGGGCTGCTGACGGCGGGCAGCCGCGCCGCCAGGGGCGTGCACGTGCCCGAGCAGGGCGACCCTGCGCTCGGCACGATCGCCGAGGACGCCTACGGCGCGCTCGCGCCCGAGGAGCGCGAGCTGGCCGCCGAGGTGTTCCTGCGCCTGGTGACGGTCACCGACGACGGGCACGAGGCCGTGCGCTGGGCGCTGAAGGAGGAGCTGCTCGCGGGCCGCTCCGAGCGGGAGACCCGGGCGATCGAGCACATCCTCCAGGTGTTCTCCTACCTGGTGACGCAGAAGGACGAGGCCGTGGCGCTGTCGCGTCCCGCGCTGCTGCGCGCCTGGCCGCGGCTGCGTGTCTGGGTGGACGGCGACCGCGACGGGCTCGCCATGCTCGGCCAGCTCAGCGACGCCGCCCGCCAGTGGGCCGGCAACGGCCACAAGGACGGCGACCTGCTCCAGGGCAGCCGCCTCGACCAGGCGCTGACCTGGGCCGCCACCGGCCGCAGGCACATCACGCTGACCCCGCTCGAACGTGACTTCCTGGCCGCCGGCACCGGCCTGGCCAGGCGGCGGGTGCGCCGCAGGCGGCTGACCACGGCGGCGCTGGCCGGGCTGCTGGTGGTGGCGCTGGCGGCGGGCGGCCTCGCCGTGCTGCGCGGCAGGCAGGTGACCGAACAGAGCCAACTGACGGAGGCGCAGCGCGACCAGGCGGTCGGGCGGCAGGCCGCCGCAGAGGCCGACCGGCTGCGGACGACCGACCCGGCCAAGGCGATGCTGCTCAGCGTGGCCGGCTGGCGGCTGGCCCCCGGCCCCGGCACCCGGCGGAGCCTGACGACCTCGCTGACGATGCCGGAGAGCGCGGTCTTCCGCGACCCCGGCGCCAAGGGCCGCTCCGCCACGGCGTCGGCGGCCGGCGGGCGGGTCCGGGCCATCGCCGGCGAGGACGGCGTGCGGGTCTACGACGTGCCCTCCGGGCGGCAGACCGCGTTCTGGCGGTGGCCGAAGGGTCTCGACGCGCTGCCGTCGGCGGCGGCGCTCAGCCCGAGCGGGCGCACGCTGGTGGTCGTCAGCAGGGACACGGCCTACGCCTGGGACACCATGACCGGCGCCAAGCTGCGCGAGCACCGCGTCGGCGAGGACAGCCCGAACGTGCACGTCACCTTCGACGGCAACGAGAACCTGGCCGCGGTGATGCGCGAGAGCACCCTGGAGTCCCTGTGGGACACCAGGACCGGCGCGTCCTACACCCCCGAGCTGGAGGCGGACGTGTCCCCGGCGATCGCGCCCTCCGGGGCGTACATCGCGGGCGTCGGGCCCAACCAGGGCGGGCTGAAGGTGATCCGCCTTCCCGGCCTCACCGTGGACACCCGCCTGCCCAAGGCGTGCGGGCCGGTGGTGGCGTTCACGCCGGACAGCAGGCGGCTGCTGTGCGCGAACGGCGACATCACGGCCTACGACCTGGCCACCGCCAGGAAGGTGCCCGACACCGACCGGCCGTTCTGGCAGGAGTCGGCCCTGGACGACACGCTGAACGGGCGGCTGCGGCTGAGCCCCGACGGGCGCCGGATGATCGCCGTCGAGGGCCGTACCCTGCACCTGCTCGACGCCGACGACGGCGACGAACTGGCCCTCTACCGGGCGGAGGGCGAGCCGGAGGACGTCTGGCTGGAGGCCGACGGTCACACCGTCCGCTATGTTCTCGACAACTCGACCATCACCGCCGATCTGACCTCCCGCCTTCCCGCGTCCCGGCTGCCGCAGGGCTACGAGATGGACGCGTTCAGCCAGGACGGCCGCCTGGCCGCCGCCACCAAGGACTCCGGACCGGTGCGCGTGTGGGACGGCCGCCGGCTCGGCGTCCCGATGGCCGGCAGCGCGGGCGTCGCCGGGCAGCTGTTCGACCCGGCGGCCGCGCGGCTGGCCGCCGACGGTGACGACTCCTCGACCGGCCTCTGGGACGTCGCCACCGGCCGCCGCCTGTGGCGGCACGCCGTGCCCCGGACGCAGAGCGTGGTGTCGAAGGCGTTCACCCCCGACGGCGGCCGGCTGGTGCTGTCGCTGAGGGAGCTGAGCGAGCGGGACGCCCGCAACGAACTCATCGTCCTGGACACCGGCACCGGCCGGGTGCTCGCCCGGCACCCCCTGAGCACCGGCACGGGCACCATCATGCCCACCCGCGCCGGCACGGCGGTCGTGACCAGCAGCGGCAAGATCTACGACCTGCGCACCGGCAAGGCCGTCAGCCCCGGCTTCAACCGGTCGGGCCCGGCGATCGCGCTCAGCCCCACCGCCCAGGTGCTCGCCCTCGGCTCGGCCACGGTAGAGCTGTGGGACGTCGCCAAGGGCGCCGAACTGCCGCCCGCGCTGCGCGTGGCCGCCCGGGCGGAGGTCGGGACCGTGCTGTTCAGCCACGACGGCTCCCTGCTCGCGCTGATCGTCAGGTCCATCGGGGAGACGTTCGACGACGTGTACACCGTCCAGGTCTGGGACGTCGGCTCGCGCGAGCGCATCGGCTCCTTCCCCATCGACATCCTCGACCAGCTCGCCTTCAGCGCCGACGACCAGACCCTGTACGTCTCGGGCAACTCCTCGGGGACGATCGTCCGGATCCCCGTCGGCGCCGAGTCCGTGGCCCGCCTGGTGTGCGAGCGCGCGGGCCGCACGATGAGCGAGGGGGAGTGGCGGCAGTACCTCAAGGACGTGCCCTACCGCGATGTGTGCCCCGGCGCGCGGCACGGACGGTCCTGACGCCCGCCGGCCGTCAGAGCGCGGGCGTGCCCCGCTCGCCGGCCGGCACGCCGCCGCGCATGGCGTCCGGGGCCGTGACCCTGGGCGGCACGCGCAGCGTCAGCATGGCCACGTCGTCGTCGTTGTCCTCGGGCCGTACGCGTTCCAGCAGCATGTCGCCGAGCGTGTGCAGCGGCCGGTGGGTGTGGGAGGCGGCGTACCGGCTCAGGCGGGCCAGCCCCTCGTCCAGGGAATGCCTGGGCGACTCGATCAGCCCGTCGGTGTAGAGCACGAGGGTGGACTCCGGCGGCAGCTCGGTGACGGCGTCGGTGCGCTCGCCGGGGATGCCGGTGCCCAGCAGCAGGCCCTGGGCGTCCTCCAGGAAGCGGGTCCGGCCGCCGCGCTCGACCAGCAGCGGCGGCGGATGGCCGGCGTTGCTCCAGCACAGCAGCCAGCGGCCGTCCTCGGTGTGCTCCAGCCGGGCCAGGACGACGGTGGCCATGGTGGCCTGCGCCATGCGCACCACCGCCCGGTCGAGCCGGTCGAGGATCGTGCTGGGCAGGTCCCGCTCGGCGCCGGCGTAGGCGCGCAGCATGTTGCAGACCTGGGCCATCCCGGCGGCGGCCTCCAGGTCGTGGCCCACCACGTCGCCGATCACCAGGGCGGTGGCGCCGTCGGGCATGGTGAAGGCGTCGTACCAGTCGCCGCCGACCTGCGAGGCGCGGGGGGCGGGCACGTAGAGGGCGCTCATCTCCAGGCCGGGCACCGACGGCAGCCGCGGCAGCAGGTGGCGCTGCATGGTCTCGGCGACCCGGCGCTGCCGCTCGTACAGGCGGGCGTTGTCCAGGGCGAGGCCGGCGCGGCGGGCGATGTCCTCCACCAGCAGCAGGTCGGCGGTGGTGAACGCGCCGGACCGCTCGGCGCGGCCCAGGGTGAGCGCCCCGACCACCTCCCGCACGCCGCGGATGGGCGCGATGCCCGCCGAGTGCATGCCGGTCCTGTGGAACAGCTCCTGCTGGAAGACGGCGATGCCGGAGTCGGGCGCCCCCTGGTACGTCTCCGGCCCGGCCAGCGTCGCGGTGACCCCCCGCAACGCCCGCGACAGCGGCATCGGCGACTCCTGCAGCACGGCGGGCATCGGCCCCTCCAGGTCCTCGTGGTGCACCAGGACGCCGTCCTCGTGGTGGACGACGGCGGCGCGCGTCACGCCGCCGTGCTCGGTGAGCAGGTCCACCACCACCCAGTCCGCGAGCAGCGGCACCACCAGGCGGACGAGCTGGCGCAGCGTCTCGTCCACGTCGAGGCTGGAGGTGAGCGTCGTGGTGGTCTCCGCCAGCAGGGCCAGCCGGTCGAGCTCGGACATCGACGTCTCGTGCATCGGCTCCCTGGCGTGCGCGCCGGGCTCCTCGGCGTCGTGGAAGAGCACCAGCGCCCCGGTCGTGCCGTCGCCGAGCTCGCACGGGGTGACCAGCCAGGAGGCCGGCAGCAGGGAGCCGTCGCCGCGCTCCAGCCATTCCCGCTCGCCCTGGGAGGTTCCGCCGGTGATGAGGGGGCGCCGCATCGCGCAGCGGCTGCGCGGCAGCGTCTCGCCGCGCGGGCCGCGGTGGAGCAGGTCGTGGGCGTCACCGCCGAGAAGTTCAGCGGTGGGCCGGCGCAGCAGCGCCTCGGTGTGCGGGGAGACCTCGACGATCCGGCCCCCGTCGTCCACGACGTACGCGCCCACGTGGGTCAGGTCGCACAGTTGGCGGGGACGCTCGTCCTGCGGCTGGTGCGGCCCGGCGTCATGTTCGGGCACGTTCATGTGTCGGCTCCTCTCGTCCTCACCTCCTACCCGCCGGCCTGTTCGTCACCAGTGCCCCTGCGGTCCTGACAGTATGGCCGACCCTGTGGGTATCTCATCAGCCTTGTCCGCAGGTGGGGTGCTCGGGCCGGCGGGCGGCCGGTTCAGGACGGGACGAGCCGCGTGCGGTCGCTGCCGCCGTCGGACAGGAACGACGCCAGTGCCCCTCCCTCCTCGGCCACGGCGGCGCGCTCGGCCGGGGAGAGGCCGCGCAGAGGGGTGACGAGGACGGTGTCGTCCTCGACGGTCCAGGTGGCCGAGACCCGGCCGTCGACCAGGACCACCCGGGCGCCGGCGACCGACAGGCCGCGGTGGGCGTCGTCGATGATCCGGCCGCGGTCGTCGTAGCCGAGGATCGCGTTGTCGAACGCCGGCAGGAACCGCACCGGGGCGGGCGTGCCGGGGTCGGGGCGCGGCGCGCCGGGCAGGTCCAGCAGCTCCCGGCCACGCTCGTCCCGGAAGGCGGCCAGCTCCTCGCGTACCGCGGCCACGGCCGCCGGCAGGCCCGCCAGGCCGGACCAGGCGCGCAGGTCGGCCGTGGCGGCGGGGCCGTAGGCCGCCAGGTAGCGCCGTACGAGAGCCTGGCCCACGGGATCGGAGCCGTCAGCGGACGGCGGGTCGACCTCGCGGCCCAGCCAGGACGACAGCGGGAGGTTGCGCACGCCCGCCCTCGCCCGCCACAGCCCGCGCGGCGGGAGCCCGGTGAAGGGCTCCTGCGGCTCCTGCGCCTGAAGGCCGCACAGGTGCGCGACGGCGTCGAGGACCGGCAGGCCGGCGCGGTCGAGCGGCAACTGCCGGGCCAGCGTGGCCCGGTTGAGCGCCCTGGTGCTCAGAACGGTCATCTCTCCGCCACCTGTGTTTCAGGACGCGCCGTGCTCGACGATCCAGGTCACCCCGAACCGGTCCTTCACCATGCCGTGCAGCGGCACCCACTGCGCCGGCCCGAGGGGCCGCACGACGGTCGCGCCCTCGCCGAGCCCGTCCCAGTACGCGGTGGCCTCCTCGGCCGTGCCCGCGCCGAGCGAGACGAAGAACGCGTTCTCCCCCTGGTCCCAGGGCAGGTGGGCGGGCACGTCGTAGGCCATCACGCGGAAGCCGCCGGGCGCGGCCACCTGGCCCCACATCACCCGGTCGGCGTCGGCGGGGTCCTGGACGTTCCCGGCGTCCTTGTAGGTGACGACGGTGACGTCCCCGCCGAACACGGACCGGTAGAACGCGAGCGCCGCGGCGGCCTCGCCCCGGAAGTTCAGGTGGATCACAACATTGACGGACATATGGCAGTCTCCTTGCCGCTTGGGCTCATGGTCGCCGGGAGCCGTCCGGCTCCCGCTCGCGGTGCCCATGCTGGCAAGGGAAGCGGTCAGGTTGTGGCCTCTTCTTGCGGCACCATGGAGAACATGCAGAAGACCTCGGCACGCCTGCTGGCCCTGCTCTCACTGCTCCAGATGCGCCGCGACTGGCCGGGCGCGCTGCTCGCCGAGCGGCTGGAGGTCAGCCCGCGCACCGTACGCCGCGACGTCGACCGCCTGCGCGACCTCGGCTACCCCATCGCGGCGATCAAGGGCCCCGACGGCGGCTACCGGCTCGACGCCGGGAGCGAGCTGCCGCCGTTGTTGTTCGACGACGAGCAGGCCGTCGCGCTGGCCATCGCGCTCCAGATCGCCACCACCGCCGGGGCCGGCATCGAGGAGGCCGCGGCGCGGGCACTGGCCACCGTCCGGCAGGTCATGCCCGCACGGCTGCGCCACCGGATCGACACCCTTCAGGTCACCGCCGTCGAGCGGGCAGGCCCACGGCCGGAGCCGCAGGTCGGCAGCGGGGTGCTCATCGCGCTCAGCGCCGCCGTCCATGCCCGTGAGGTGCTGCGCTTCGACTACCCGTCGGAGGCGGACGACGGCGGCCCGCTCCGGCCGCCGCGGCGGGTGGAGCCCCACCACCTCGTCACCTGGGGCGGCCGCTGGTATCTCGTGGCGTGGGACCTCGACCGCGCGGACTGGCGCACCTTCCGCGCCGACCGCGTCAGCCCGCGCACCCCCACCGGGCCGCGCTTCACCCCGCGCGAGCTGCCCGGAGGAGAGGTGGCCGCCTTCGTGACCGCGCGCTTCCGGGGCTCGGACGAGGCGGGCGCCTGGCCCTGCCGCGGCGAGGTGATCCTCACCCTGCCCGCGACGGTCGTGTCCCGGTACGTCCGGGACGGGGTCGTCGAGGAGGCGGGACCGGACCGCTGCCGGCTCGTCATGGGGTCGTGGTCGTGGCTGGGGCTGGCGGCCACGCTCGGCAGGTTCGACGCCGACATCGAGGTCGTCGGCCCCGCCGAGCTGAAGGACGCCTTCGCCCGCCTGGCCCGCCGCTGCACCGCCGCCGCCTCCTGAGCGAGGGCCTACCGCCGCGGGAGGCGGGCGATGTCGGAGACCGGGCCGAGGTGGGCGAGTTTGTCGGGATTGACCACCGAGTGGATCGCCTGGACGACGCCGTCGGCCACGTCGAGCTCGACCACGCCCGCCACGCGCCCCTCGGCGTCGTACATGACCGCGCCCGGGCGGCCGTTGACCCAGGCGGTCCGCGCCGAGACGCCGAGCGCCCGGACCCTGCGCAGCCCCGCGACCAGCATCTTGACGACGCGCGACGCCCCGGCCGCCGGTCGGGCCATCGCCTGCGCCTTGCCGCCGCCGTCCCCGTGCAGGACCACGTCGGGCGCGAGCATGCCGAGCAGCGCGTCCAGGTCGCCGCCGTCGGCCGCGTCGAAGAACCTGCGGGCGAGCTCCTCGCCCTCCGCCCGCCGCGCCAAGGGCCGGGCGCCGTCGCGCGACTGCCTGCCGGCGGCGATGCGCTGCCTGGCGCGGGTGAGGATCTGCCGGCAGTTCACCTCGGTCTTGCCGGTAATCCTCGCGACGTCCTGGTAGCCGTACCCGAACACCTCGCGCAGCATGAGCACCGCCCGCTCCACCGGCGAGAGGGATTCCAGCAGCACGAGGAACGCCATCGACAGCGAGTCGGCCAGCTCGGCGTGTTCGGCCGGTCCCGGCTCGCCGGTGTGCGCGACGACCGGCTCGGGCAACCATTCGCCCACGTACGTCTCCCGTCGCACCCGCGCCGAGCGCAGGTGGTCGATGCCCAGCCGCGTCACCGCGGTCGTCAGGTACGCCTTCGGATCGGTGATCCCGGTGCCCGCCCTGCGCGCCCGGGTCATGCCGAGGAACGCGTCCTGCACGATGTCCTCGGCGTCGCCCACGGATCCGGTCATCCCGTAGGCGATGGAGAACAGCAGCGGCCGGTAGCCGGTCACGTCCGGTTCGCCCGTCGTGGGCGGGGGCGGGGACGTGGGCGTGGGCGGGGGCTGCGCCTCGTCGGCTGACGTACCGCGGCTCATCGTCTCGGCCTTCTCGTTCGGGGATGCTTCCGTACGGTAGTCGTACGGCTGGACCCCCTCGCGACGAGGTGGGCGGGTCCGGTGACGCACGCGGGTCACCAGGCGATCGGGCCGAGGCGGTCGACGAAGACGCCGGTCGGGCCGTCGGGGCCGGCCGTCGCGAGCTCGACGATCGAGTCCGTGCCCTCGGTGACGGTGAGCCGGCCGGTGTGGTGGTTCATGTCGGTGGCGGCGAACGTGTGGTTGGCGGTCTCGCCTGGGGTGACGGCGTTGAACCTGATGTGGGGGAGCGCCTGGGCGTACCGGACGGTGATCATGTTGAGGGCCGCCTTGGAGGAGCTGTAGGCGAGCTCGTGCATCGTCGAGACGGGCTGATCGGGGTCCGTGACGACGGCGAAGGAGCCGGCGGCGCTGGACACCATCACCACCCGCGGGTGCTCGGCGGCCTGGAGCAGGGGCAGGAAGGCGTGGGTGACCCTGATCGGGCCGTAGACGTTGGTGTCGTAGACCGCGTGGATCTCGTCGGCCGTGGCGTCCACGGGCGGGACGACGTTGCCCGGCGCGCCGGCGTTGTTGATCAGCACGTCCAGGTGGCCGGTGTGCTCCCGGACGAGCCGTGAGGCCTCGGTCACCGACGCGTCGGAGGTCACGTCCAGGGGGACCATGATCACGTCGGTGCCGGCGTCGGCCAGCCGGGCGGCGGCTGCCTTGCCGCGGCCTTCGTCGCGGGAGCCGAGGAAGATCGTCCAGCCGAGGGCGCCGAGGCGGCGGGCGGCTTCCAGGCCGAGCCCCTTGTTGGCTCCGGTGATCAGGGCGGAGGTGCGTACCGTGTTCGTCATGCGCTCTAAGACGGAACGCCTTCTGCGCCTGTGACGCTTTGTGACCGACCTCACATCCGGCCCGACCGTGAAGCGGTTCTTGCGTCGCCGACCTGTGCCGGGGGGAAGGCACGGCTCGGCACGCCGTGAGGGACCGTGGACGCCGCCCCCGACGACGGTTCCCGACGGCCACGTCCGCGCCGGACACGACGGTGGGAGCTGCGCCCGACGACAGACCCCGACGGCCACGTCCGTGACGGTGGACGCGTACGGGCTCCCGGTGCTGCCGAGGCACGCCGGCGATCGGCGGGGGCGAGGTGGGCGACGACACGCCGGAGACGCCGCACGCCCGGCTGCTCGGACGGAGGCGGCACGGCCGGGTCGGCGCCCGGCGGCAGACGCCCCATCGCCGAACGCCGCCAGGGCGTTGACCTGCGGCGCCGGAGTCCGGTCCTTCGCGCACGTCATACGGGCGTGCCTTCGCCTTGTCGTCCCCCGCTCACGGTCAAATTCTGTATTTGAATTTCCAGAAATTAGAAAATGTTAGGGTGTCGCCGTGACTGCGGAGGTCGGCGTGGTGACGCCTTGCAAGCATTGTGGAGCTCCCATCGAGCAGCGGCCGGGCAGAGGGCGGCCCAAGTCGTACTGTCCGGAGAAGGGATGCCAGGCGGCGGCCAAGCGGGAGCGGGAGCTGCGGCGGGCGACCCCGGGGCTGGAAGGCGCGCTGGCCAGGGCCGAGCAGCTGTACGACCGGATGGAGAGCGGCCTCGTCGCGGCCATCGAGCCGCTGGCCAAGGCCCTGGCCGACGAGCTCAGCCCGGCCGGGGTCGAGGCCAAGATCAGCGCCGTCCAGGCCGAGGCGCACACGCGTGTCGCGATCGCCCGCACCGAACGTGAACAGGCCTTCGAGCAGATTCGCCTCGCCCGTGAGGCCACCGAGCACGCCCGCCGTCAGACCGCCGAGATGCGCGCACGGCTGGAGGAGGCCGAGAACGAGCGCGAGACCGCGCTCCAGGACGCCGAACGCGCCCGCGAGCAGGCTCTCGCCGCGTTGCGCGAGGCGGCCAGCACCGAACGGCAGGCGTTGCAGACCGCCGAGAAGGCGATCCGGCGGGCCGAGCAGGCCGAACGGCGGGTGAAGGAGACCTCGCGTCAGGCGGAGCTGACCGAGCAGACCAGGGATCAGGTCGTTCAGGAGCTGGCCGAACAGGTGGAGGCGGCCGAGGAGCGGGCCGAGGAGGCGCGGGCGCAGGCCGTACAGGCGGGGCTGGAGGCCGACCGGGCATGGGAGGAGAGAGATCGCGCCCGGGAGGAGACGGCGGCGGCCGGGCGGGCGCGCGAGCTGGCCGAGCGTGCGGTGATCGCGGCCAGGGCCCGGGAGGAGGCGGCGGCGCAGGAGCGGGAGCGGGCCGTGGCGCGGGCCGAACGCGCCGAACGCGCCGCCGCCGAGGCCGAACGGGACCGGGCGGTCGCGCAGCGGGAGGCCGCCCGGTCCGCGACCGAGGCGGGCGACCTGGCACAGAAGCTGGCGGCGGCCGCGGAGGACGCCGCCGCGGCGCTGGCCAAGGAGCACAAACAGCACGCGCGGGAGAAGGCGCGGGCCGCGGCGGCGGTCAAGGAACGCGATCAGCTGCTGGGGGAGTTGCGGTTGGAGCGTATGCGGCTGGCGGACGTACGGGCCGAGCTGGAGGCGGCACGCGCGGAGGCCGCCCGGCTCCGGGAGCGAGCGGTCGCCGCCGAACTGCAGGCCCAGGGGCCGGTCCGGCACGGCGAGCTCGCATCCGATCATGCGTCGGGAGCCGGGGATCCCACGAGGTAGGCCCGGGTTCGATGGCGGCAGCGACTCGCTCGTGGCGCGTCGGGGGGGCTGAAGGGAACGATACGGCTCCTCGTCGGTGCCGGCGTCGGGCCCGTGCCGGTGCAGACCGCGTGCACATGGCGGCAGGCGGCAGCGCGTCGGCCGCCTCTCAGGTTCCGGTGCCGGGGGACAGCGCGGCGGACGTCCCGTCGATGAGGGCCCGCAGGCCGTGTTCGAAGGCCGCCTCGCCGACCGGCCCCCCGCCCTCGCGCAGGGCGGCCAGCAGCGTGGGCGGCACGCTGTCCAGGGATCCCGGCGACGACGACGCCGCCTGCTCCTGGAGGACGAATCCGTTCACGTAGTAGGTCACGGTGGCGATCGTGTGCAGGGCCAGTGCCGGTGTGAAGCCGCGTTCGACCATGGCCGTCAGCTCCTGCTCGAACAGGGCCACGGTCTCGGGACTCATCGACCGGGCGTGGGCGACCACGCGTGCGCCGTCGCGCCGGGCCAGCAGCGTGGTGCGGTAGGCCCGGGCGCGGCGCAGGAGCCAGTCCTGCCAGGGCTCGTCGTCACGCGGCGGCCCCATCCCCGGAGCCCGGCAGATCGCGTCGGCCATCCCGTCGAGCAGTTCCTGCTTGGTGCGGATGTGCCAGTACAGCGCGGGGGACTGAACGCCGAGTTCCGCGGCGAGCCGGCGCACCGTGAGCCCTTCCAGCCCCACCTCGTCGAGCAGGCGAAGTGCGGTGTCGATCAGCATGTGCTTGGTCAGGCCGGGCCTCTTGTCGACGGGCATGGGAGTAGCTTAGCGTTGCTAAGTGACGTCCTTAGCAATGCTAAATGAGGAGACGCGGTGCGTGTTCACGACGAGGGGCAGGGGCCGCCGATCGTGATGGTCCATCCAGGGCTGTCCGACGGAAGGCGATGCGGGAAAGTGGCTGCGCTCCTGTCCGGCCGTTACCGGGTGCTGCGACCGGACCGCCTGCAGTACCGGCCGGATCGCGGCGCGGCCGTCCAGGTGGAGCAGGAGGTCGAAGACCTGCTGGCGCTCGTACGGTCCGCCGGAGGGCCGGTGGTCCTCTACGGTCACTCCTCCGGCGGGGTGGTCGCGCTGGAGGCCCTGGTGGCGTCGCCGTCCTCGTTCGCCGGCGCCGTGATCTTCGAGCCGTCGGCGGTGATCGGGCCGCCGCTGTCGGGGGAGGGCGGCGAGGTGCTTCGGCGGGCTCGCGCGGCGATGGCGTCGGGCAGGCCGGGCAGGGCGCTGACCGTCTTCATCCGGGACACCGTCGGCCTGCCGGGCCGGCAGGCCTGGCTCGCCGGCGCGATCACCGCTCTCGTCCCGCGCTACCGCCGTCTCATCCCCAGGCAGCTCGACGACCTGGAGGCGATGGACCGGCTGGGTGTACGCCTCGACGCCTACGCCGCGATCGAGGTTCCCACGGTCCTGCTCGGCGGCGAGCGCAGCCCGGCGCACCTGGCCGAGCGGCTGGACGCCGTCCAGCGCGTGATGCCGCGCGCCGAGCGGGTGGTGCTGGCCGGATGTGACCACGGAGCCGACCTGAAGAAGCCGGCCGAGGTGGCGCGCGTCATCCGGGAGCTGGCCGAGAAGGTGCTCCCCGGCTGAAGCCCTCCGAAGCCGCGCCCCCGCCCCCGCGCCAGAGCCAGAGCCAGAGCCACCGTGCCGCCACCACCACCGCCGCCGCCGCGCCTCCCGATCGCCTGACGTCGCCGCGTGTCCGCCCGCCTCACTGGCCACGGCCGGTTCCGCCGGGTTCGGGCCGGTTGATCCGCTGCGGTGTCAGGCGGGATCGGGCCTATGGGTTGACTGCGGTGACGATCCTGACGTTCCATTCCGGATGGCCCCCGTATCTGAGTAGGGGCTACTCATGCGCCGGGGATCTTGGGTGTTCACACTCTGTGGGAACGGAGATGGATCAATGCGGCACCGGCTCGACCCCGCGCCCAACGCCGGCGACGGCACCCGCACGTTGCTGGTCGGCCAGGTGCCCGTCGGCGGCCACAGAGCCACGTACCACGTCCTGTCCCACGCGCAGAAACGACTGAGGTGATCGACGGTGACTGCCCCGCGTGCCGAGCTGTCCACGCCGCCCGCCCCCGGCGACGACCTGGCGCCGGTGATCGAGCTCTACAAGATCGCGGTGGAGATGGCCGATCGGGTCTCGGCCCGGCATACCCTGGCCAACGCCTTCTTCCTGTCCATCCAGAGCACGCTGCTGTCGGTCTCGGCGCTGTCGCTGTTCACCGGCGCGCGATCGTTACCGGTCTCGGCGGTGTTCGCGCTGGTCGGGGTGGTGCTGTCGGGCACGTGGTGGGTGCAGTTGCGCAGCTACCGCGATCTCAACCGGGCCAAGTTCGCCGTCATCAACGAGATCGAGCTGAAGCTTCCCGTGCGGCCGTTCGGGAGCGAGTGGCAGACGCTGCTGGCCAGCCGTACGGGGCCGTGGCGGGGACGCTACGCCGACCTGGGCAGCACCGAACGGATCGTGCCCGGCCTGTTCGTGATGCTGCATCTGCTGCTGCTGGCGGGCAGACTCTTGGCATGAGCTATCTGGACGCGGACGCGCGCCTGATCCGGAGCCTGCTGCCGGCCGAGGCCACGCCGCCGGACGACGCCGCCGGACGACGCCGCCGGGCTGTTCGTCCTGTACGCGGTGCTGCTGCGGGCCAAGGACGAGGCGGTGAGCGCCGAGGACGTCCACGATGCCTGGTCGGCGTGGACGAGCACGCGCGATCCCGGCCACCCGGCGCTCGTCCCCTTCGCCGACCTGCCACCCTCGACCCGGGCGGCCGACGAGCCGTACGCCGTGGCCATCCGGACGGCCGCCTCCCAGCTCCGACGGTGACACCGGCCGCCGCCCCCGAGGTCAGCGCAGGGGGCGGAAGAAGGTCCTGACGTCCTCGACGAGCAGGTCGGGAGCCTCCATCGCGGCGAAGTGGCCGCCTCGGTCGAACTGCGACCAGTGCACGACGTTGTGCTCACGCTCGGCGATCCGCCGCACCCCGGCGTCCCCCGGGAAGACGGCGACGCCGTGCGGCAGCCCGGAGTACTCGGCCACCGCGCCCCAGCCCTTCTGCCCCTCCTTGTAGAGGCGGGCGGCCGAGGCTGCGGTCCGGGTGAACCAGTAGATGCTCACGTCGGTGAGCATCTGGTCGAGGTCCACCGCGTCCTCGGGCAGCTCGCGGCCGGGGTCGGTCCACTCCTTGAACTTCTCCACGATCCACGCCAGTTGCGCGGCGGGGGAATCGTGCAGGCCGAACGCGAGGGTCTGCGGCCGGGTCGCCTGGAGGATCGCGTAACCGGCCCGGTCCTGGTCCTGGTACTGGCCCAGACGGGCCAGTTCGGCGGGGGTGAGCCCCTGGAACTCGGCCGGGTCGCCGGTCGGGAAGCCGAGCGCGCCGTTGACGTGCACGCCGACGACGTTCCCGGGCGCGGCGCGGCCGAGCATCGGCGAGATCACCGAGCCGCTGTCGCCGCCCTGCGCGCCGTATCGGTGGTAGCCGAGGCGGTCCATCAGCACCGCCCACGCCCGCGCGACCCGCTCCAGGTCCCAGCCGGTCTCGGTGGTGGGACCGGAGAAGCCGAACCCGGGGATCGACGGGGCGACGACGTGGAAGGCGTCGGACGGGTCGCCGCCGTGCGCCGCGGGGTCGGTGAGCGGGCCGATGACGTCCATGAACTCGGCGACCGAGCCCGGCCAGCCGTGCGTGACGATCAACGGCAGCGCGTCGGGCTCGGGCGAGCGGACGTGCAGGAAGTGCACGTTCTGGCCGTCGACGCGGGTGGTGAACTGGTCGAAGGCGTTCAGCCGCTCCTCGGCGGCCCGCCAGTCGTACGTGGTGCGCCAGTACTCGGCCAGCTTCCTCGCATAACCGACCGGGACGCCGTAGGACCAGCCCACGCCGGGCAGTTCGTCCGGCCAGCGGGTCGCCGCCAGGCGGTCGTGCAGGTCGTCGAGCAGGGCTTGCGGGATATCGATGCGGAACGGGTGAAGGCGCAGGTCGTCGTTCATGTCCCTCACGGTAGGGGCGGGTTAGGACAGCTCCGGTCCTAGGATGGACGCCATGCTGGAGACGTCGGCGCGGTTGCTGCGGTTGTTGTCGCTGTTGCAGACCCCCAGGGAGTGGCCGGGCGGCGAGCTGGCCGAACGGCTCGGCGTCTCGCACCGTACGGTCCGCCGCGACGTCGACCGGCTGCGCGAGCTCGGCTACGTCGTGCAGGCCACCCCGGGCACGGCCGGCTACCGGCTCGGCGCCGGGGCCGGGCTCCCGCCGCTGCTGCTCGACGACGACGAGGCGGTCGCGGTCGCCATCGGGCTCGGCACGGCGGCGGTCTCCGGCGTGACGGGGATCCAGGAGACCTCGGTGCGCGCGCTGTCCAAGCTCGAACAGGTCCTTCCGGCCCGGCTCCGGAGCCGCGTCGGTGACCTGCGTTCGGTCACGGTGCCGCTGGCGGGGTCGGCGGAGGCCGTGGACCCGGCCGTGCTCACGGCGATCGCCGCGGCGGTCCGCCACCGGGAGAGCCTGCGGTTCGACTACCGCTCCCACGGCGGCGTGCGGGATCGCCGTGCCGCGGAGCCCTACCGGCTGGTCAACTCTGGCCGCCGCTGGTATCTGGTGGCCTGGGACAGCGGCCGGGACGACTGGCGCACGTTCCGCGTCGACCGGATGCGCCTGCACACCCCGAACGGGCCGCGCTTCACGCCCCGCGAGCCGCCCGGCGCCGACCTCGTCCGTTACGTCTCCGAGCGGATCTCCGTCGATCCCTACCGCTACCGGGGGCGGTTCACGGTGCACGCCCCGGCCGACGTCGTCGCGGCGCGGATGCCGCCGACCATGGCGGTGGTCGAGCCGGCCGGCGACGGCTCGTGCGTCCTGTCCGCCGGGTCGAACTCGCTGGACGAGCTGGCGATGTGGGTGGCGCAGCTCGGCGTCCCGTTCGAGGTGCACGAACCGGCCGAACTCGTCGCGCACGTCCGCGCCCTCGGCGCCCGCCTCCTCGGCGCCGTGCCGGCGGACGCCTCCGCCGGCCACGGCGTGCCGTCCGCGGACGAGCCGGAAGGCTGACCGAGCCAGACCAGGCACCCGCGCCCTGGGGTGGCGCGGCGCACCTCACGCATGCCACACTCACTGTTATAGAACTCTTCCAAGAGTTATAGAACGAGGTGAGTGAGATGCCAAATCTGTCACCATGGCGTGACCCCGTCCCGGCGGCCGGGTTGATGGGCCAGCCCGGGGCCCGGGGCCGGTTCGGCGAGTACGGCGGCCGGTACGCGCCGGAGTCCCTGGTGGAGGCGTGCCGCGAGGTGGACGAGGCGTTCCGGGAGGCGTGGGCGGATCCGGGCTTCCGCGGCGAGCTGGCGGAACTGCTCGCCCTGCACGCCGGACGGCCGACCCCGCTGACCCCGGCCCGCCGGCTGTCGCAGGAGCTGGGCGTGCGCCTCTGTCTCAAGCGCGAGGACCTCACCCACACCGGCTCCCACAAGATCAACAACGTGCTGGGCCAGGCCCTGCTCGCCCGGCGGATGGGGCGGCGCAGGCTCATCGCCGAGACGGGGGCGGGCCAGCACGGCGTGGCCACCGCGACCGCCGCCGCGCTGCTCGGGCTGGAGGCCACCGTCTTCATGGGCGAGCGCGACATCGAGCGCCAGGGCCTGAACGTCTTCCGCATGCGCATGTTGGGCGCCGAGGTGGTCCCGGTCACCACCGGCAGCCGTACGCTCAAGGACGCCACCAGCGAGGCCATGCGGCACTGGGTGGGCGTCACCGGCGACACCCACTACTGCGTCGGCTCGGTCATCGGGCCAGACCCCTATCCGTGGATGGTCAGGGAGTTCCAGCGGGTCATCGGCGACGAGGCCCGCGCGCAGTTCGCCGCCGCACTGCGGACCGGCGTGCCCGATCACGTCGTCGCGTGCGTGGGCGGCGGCTCCAACGCGGCCGGCACGTTCGCCGGCTTCGCCGACACCCCCGCGCGCTTCGTCGGCGTCGAGGCGGAGGGCGGCGCCGGAGCGACCCGCGGCAGCCTCGGCGTCCTGCACGGCTGCCGCTCGCTGTTCCTCCAGGACGGCGACGGGCAGATCGTCGAGGCGCACTCCATCGCCGCCGGGCTCGACTACCCGGGGGTCGGCCCGGAGCACGCCCACCTGCGCGAGCTGGGCCGGGCCCGGTACGTCTCGGTGACCGACGAGGAGGCCGTCGCCGCGGCGCTGCGGCTGGCGCGCACCGAGGGCATCGTCCCGGCGCTCGAATCGGCGCACGCCCTGGCCTGGGTGATCCGCGCGGCCGGCGGCGAGCTGCCCGCCGGATCGACCGTCCTGATGACGCTGTCCGGCCGGGGCGACAAGGACATCTCCACCCTGAAGGAGCTGCTGTGACGGACATCCTGACCACCGGCGCGGTCGAACGCCACCTGCGTGCCCGCCGCGACACCGGCCGCGCCCTGCTCATGCCGTACGTCACCGGGGGCATCACGCCCGGCTGGACGGAGTACCTGCGGGCGTTCGCCGCGGCCGGGGCGGACGCCGTCGAGGTCGGCCTGCCCTTCTCCGACCCCACGCTCGACGGCGTCACCGTCCAGCAGGCGAGCGAGGCGGCGCTGGCGCGGGGTGCGAGCACCCGCCGGATCCTCGCCGACCTGGCCGAGGTCCGGGACCTGGGCGTGCCGCTGGTCGCCAGCACCTACTACAACCTGGTGCTGCACGACGGTCCCGAGGCGTTCTGCGCGGCGCTGCGCCGGGCCGGCGTCGACGGCCTGATCGTGCCCGACCTGCCGGTGCACGAGGCCGACGAGCTGGCCGACGTGGCCGCCGCCGCCGGGGTCGACCTGGTCCTGCTGGCCTCCCCGGCCACGCCGGAGCCGAGGCTGGCCGAGATCGCGCGCCGCAGCCGCGGATTCGTCTACGCGGTGTCGCTGATGGGCACCACCGGCGAGCGGGCCACCCTGGCCGCCTCGGCGGCGGAGCTCACCGCGCGGCTCAGACGCAGCACCGACCGGCCGATCTTGCTAGGATTTGGCATTTCCACGCCTGACCAGGCGCGGGAGGCCGGCCGGCACGCCGACGGAGTGGTGGTCGGCGCCGCGGTCATGCGGCGGGTGCTCGACGGAGCGGGGCCGGACGACCTGCGGGCCTTCCTCGCGACCCTGCGGAGGGCCCTCGACCAGGAGTGACGCACCACGATGACCTCCGATGCCGGGCACGAGGCGAGATACCGCGCCATCGCCGCCGACCTCGCCGCGAAGATCCGGTCGGGCCATTACGCCCCCGGCCAGGCGCTTCCACCGCAACGGGAGCTGAGCGCCTCCTACGGGGTCACTCTCATGACGCTGCGCCAGGCGTTGCGCGAGCTCAGCGACGAGCGGCTGATCGTGCAACGGCCCGGCAAGGGCACGTACGTGGCTCCGCCGCACCTGGCCTACCAGCTCGGCTCGCTCCGCAGCCTGGCCGACGACCTGCGGGAACAGGGTCATGACGTGCGGACCGTGGTGGCCGGGCGGGCGATGCGCCGGGCCCCCGACCGGATCGCCGCGGAGCTGCGGCTGCCTCCGGGCGAGACGGCCCTGCGGCTGGAGCGGGTCCGGGAGTTCGCCGGGCGTCCCGCCGTGCACCAGGTGTCCTGGGTGCGCCGGCCGGTGGCCGACCGGATCCGCGACCGCGACTTCACCGCCGTCTCCCTCTACGCGGCGCTCGCCGACGTGGGGGTGGCGGTCGCGCGGGCGTCGGAGGTGGTCCGGCCCGGCCTGCTCGATCCGGCCGCCGCGCGCCGCCTGCACGAGGCCGAGGGCAGCGCCGTGCTGGTCAGCACCCGGATCACCTACCTGCCGGACGGCGTCCCGGTCGTGTCCGACCATGCCACCATCCTGGGCACCATGATGGAGATCCGTACCGAACGCGCCGCCACCGGCCTGTCGCTCACCTGGCGGGCGACCAGCTAGCGCCTTCGCCTCACTGCAGCGCGGCGATGGCCTTGTCGGTGTTCTCGTGGAAGGAGAGCAGGCGGGTCAGTCCCATGATCTTGAACGCGTGCTCGATGTCGGGGCTGAGCCCGGCCAGCGTCAGGCGGGCGCCCGCGTCCTGAGCCCGCTGGTGCGCGCTGACCAGCACGGAGATGCCGGTGGAGTCGCAGAACCGCAACCCCGACATCTCGATCACCAGGCCGTCGCCCGGCGCGAGGCCGAGCTCGTCCAGGGCCTCGCGCAGGCGGGGGGACGTGTGGTGGTCGAGGTCGCCGGCCACCGCCAGGATGCGGATGCGCGCGGAATGCGGCCGGGAGGTGATGGTCAGACCGTGGTCGTGCTGCACTGGGGCTCCTCAGGAGAGACGCCCGTCGAGCGGGCGGGGACGGACAGGGCGAGCACCGCGGTGTCGTCCGCCACGCCGACGTGCCGTGAGCGGCCACGCGGCTGACCCCCTCGTCGTCGGCGAACGTCACGGTGGCGATGGGCGCGTGGAACATCCGCGCCGCCGGCGAGGCCACCCGGTCCAGCGTCGCCCGGCCCGGTACGGCGAGGAGTTCGTGCCGCTGGAGGGCCGCCGGGCGGTACATGTGGTCGGCGGTGCTGACGTCCGGCTCCTTCCGCTCGCTCCGCCGGCACGCGCGCCGAGCAGGGGCGGAGGCCCGACCCCCGGAGTGATTTGCCCTATTCTACCTACGGTCGAGGTGATACCTGACCTGCCGGTCCTCTGCATCGAAGGCGTCATCTCGGGCAGGGCGGGTGGGCTCGCTCGCAGTGAACGAGGAGGGGGTCCAGATGGCACGCGACGACCACGGTGGGCAGGAGCCGGCGGCGGCGTCCGGTGCCGGGATCTTCACCGTGGACGACGAGGTCGGCCGCGACCTGGCCGCGGTCGACTGGGAGGCGACCCCGCTGGGCCGCCCGGAGCACTGGCCGCAGAGCCTCCAGACGGCGGTGAGCATCCTGCTGTCGTCCCGGTTCTCCATGTGGATGGCGTGGGGGCCGGAGCTGACGTTCTTCTGCAACGCCGCCTACCGCCGCGACACGCTGGGCCAGAAGTACCCGTGGGCGCTGGGCCGGCCGGCCGGCGAGGTGTGGGCGGAGATCTGGGACGACATCGGCCCGCGGATCGACGCCGTCCTGTCCACCGGGAAGGCGACCTGGGACGAGGCGCTGCTGCTGTTCCTGGAGCGGGCCGGCTACCCGGAGGAGACGTACCACACCTTCTCCTACAGCCCGCTGCGCGACGACCACGGCTCGGTGGTCGGCATGCTCTGCGTGGTCAGCGAGGAGACCGAGCGCATCATCGGCGAACGCCGCATGGCCACCCTGCGCGACCTCGGCTCCGACCCCAGCGTGGTCCGCACCGAGCAGGAGATGCTGGCCTTCGCCTGCCGCCAGCTCGGCCGCAACCTCCGGGACCTGCCCTTCACCCTGACCTACCTGTTCGGCGGCGACGGACGGGCGCGGCTGGCAGGGGCGACGGGGCTGCCCGCCGGGCATCCGGCCGCCCCGGCCACCCTCACGCCCGGCGACCCGGACGCGGTCTGGCCGGCGCAGGCCGCGGCCCGCGGCGAGACCACGCTCGTGGCGCTCGACGCGGCGCCCTTCGCCGGGCTGCCGCCGGGGAACTGGTCGGAGCCGCCCACGCGGGCGCTGGTGGTGCCGCTGCTGCAACAGGGAGGCATGCCGTACGGGTTCGTGGTCGCCGCGCTCAACCGCTACCGCCATCTGGACGACGCGTACCGCGGGTTCATCGAGCTGGCCGCCGGGCACGTCGCCACCGGCATCTCCTCGGCCCGCAGCTACCAGGCCCAGCAGCGGCGGGCCGAGGAGCTGGCCGAGCTCGACCGGGCGAAGACCGTGTTCTTCTCCAACATCAGCCACGAGTTCCGCACCCCGCTCACCCTGATCATGGGCCCGGTCCGGGAGCTGCGGAACACCCTGGCCGGGGCCGCCCCCGAGGTGCGTCAGGACCTGGAGGTCGTCCACCGCAACGCCCTGCGGCTGGGCCGGCTGGTCAACACGCTGCTCGACTTCTCCCGGATCGAGGCCGGCCGCATGCAGGCCCGCTACGAGCCGGTCGACCTGGCGGCGGTGACCGCCGACCTGGCCAGCGTCTTCCGCTCGGCGATCGACAAGGCCGGCCTGTCGTTCGAGGTGGACTGCCCACCGCTGGACGAGCCGGTCTACATCGACCGGCCCATGTGGGAGAAGGTCGTGCTCAACCTGCTCAGCAACGCGCTGAAGTTCACCTTCGACGGCTCGATCGCCGTCCGGGTGGGCGTGCGGGACGGCCGGGCCGTGGTGACCGTCTCCGACACGGGCATCGGCGTCCCGGCCGAGGAGCTGCCGCGCCTGTTCGAACGCTTCCACCGGATCGAGAGCGCCCGCTCGCGCTCCAACGAGGGCAGCGGCATCGGGCTGGCCCTCGTCCAGGAGCTCGTCGGCCTGCACGGCGGCACCATCACCGCCGAGAGCGCCGAGGACGAGGGCACGACGTTCACCATCCGGCTGCCCTTCGGCGCCGACCATCTCCCCGTGGGGAGCCTGGTGCCGGCCCGTCCGGCGGAGGCGGTCTCGGCCGGCGCCGAGCCGTTCGTGCAGGAGGCGCTGCGCTGGCTGCCCGAGGACGACACCGCCGCGGGGACGTCCTCCTCCGACGTCTCGGCGGACGGCGGCGGCGCGCCGGGGCTGAGCGGCGGCACGCCGGCCCGGGTGCTGATCGCCGACGACAACAGGGACATGCGCGAGTACCTGGTCCGGCTGCTCAAGAGCGCCGGCTACCAGGTCACCGCCGTCAGCGACGGCCTCCAGGCGCTGGACGCCGTGCACGCCGACGGGCCCGACCTCGTGGTCAGCGACGTGATGATGCCGCGCCTGGACGGCCTGGCCCTGGTCGCGGCGTTGCGGGCCGATCCGCGTACCGCGGGGGTGCCCGTGCTGCTGCTGTCGGCCCGCGCCGGGCAGGAGGCCTCGATCGAGGGCCTGGCGGCGGGCGCGGACGACTACCTGGTCAAGCCGTTCTCGGCCGCCGAGCTGCTGGCGCGGGCGCGGGCCAACGTGGAGCTGGCGCGGATGCGCAACCACCACGCCCGCTGGCGCAACGCCATGATCGACTCCTTGCAGGAGGCGTTCTTCGTCACCGACGAGGACGGCGCGGTGATCGAGATCAACTCCGCGTTCACCGACATCCTCGGCTTCGGCCCGGAGGGCCTGCCCTACACCCCCCGGCATCCCTGGTGGCCGGACGAGGAGAGCGACCCGCAGGCCCACGCCCTGGTCGCCGAGGTGTTCGGCCGGCTCGTCGGCGAGGGCAGGGGCCGCGCGGTCATCCCCGTCACCCACCGCGACGGGCACCAGGTGTGGGTCGCGGTCACGTTCAACGCGGTCACCGACCCCGACACCCGCCGGCGCCGCGCCGTGGGCACCCTGCGCGACGTGACCGCCGAGCACCACCTCGTGCAGCGCGAGAGCGCGCTGGCCGCGCTCAGCGTGCGGGTCGCGCAGGCCGACAACCTGAACGACGCCCTGGCCGGCGGCCTGGACGCGCTCCAGGAGGTCTGGCACGCCCGGCAGGTCGCGGCCGTCGTCTGGGACGAGGACGGCGCACGCGACCCGATCGGCGCAGGCTGGCAGGACCTGCCGGAACAGGTGCGCGCCAAGCTCACGGGCCTGCGCGAGCAGCCGCCCCTGCGGGCGGTCGCCTCCGAGTCGGACGGGGCCGGCATCACCCTGGAACACCCCGAGGGCCTGCTGGCCGTCTGGATCGACCTGGGCCAGAACCGGCCGTTCACCCACGAGGACCAGACCCTGCTGGCGCTGCTGGCCGGCCACCTGGGCCAGGGCCTGCACCGGGTGCACCACCTCGACCAGCAGCGCGAGGCGGCCGTCGCGCTCCAGCGCGCCATCCTCGGGCCGTCCCGGCTGCCCAGCGGCTTCGCCGTGCGCTACGAGCCGGCCACCCGCCCCCTGGAGGTCGGCGGCGACTGGTACGACATCCTGCCGCTGTCGGAGGAGCGCATCGGGATCGTCGTCGGCGACTGCGTGGGGCGCGGGCTGGAGGCGGCGGCCGTCATGGGACAGCTGCGCAGCGCCTGCCGGGCCCTGCTGCTCCAGGACGCCGGGCCCGCCCAGGTGTTCGCCGCGCTCGACCGCTTCGCCGCCCTCATCCCGGGCGCCAGGTGCACCACCGTCTTCTGCGGCGTCCTGGACACCGCCACCGGCGACCTCGCCTACTCCAGCGCCGGCCATCCCCCCGGCATCCTGGCCCACGCCGACGGCACGACCGAGCTGCTGGAGGGCGGCCGCTCGACCCCGCTGGGCGTACGGTCCGCGCGCGGGCGCACGGAGGCCGGCTGCACCATGCCGGCCCGCTCCACGCTCCTGCTCTACACCGACGGGCTCGTCGAACGGCGGCGGCGTCCGCTGACCGCCGGCATCGGCGAGGCCAGCACCGCCGTCCAGGTCGGGCGTTCCACCCCGATCGAGGAGCTGGCCAGCGACCTCATGTCCTCCCTCACCCCGGACGGCGGCTTCAACGACGACGTCGCGCTGCTGCTCTACCGCCAGCCCGCCCCGCTGGAGGTGGACTTCCCCGCCGAGTCGAGCCAGCTCGCCCCGGTCCGCTCGGCCCTGCGGGAGTGGCTGGCCCGCTGCCAGCTCACCCCCTCGCTGGTGCAGAACGTGCTGGTGGCGGCGGGGGAGGCGTGCGCCAACGCGATCGAGCACGGCCACCGCGACGCGCCCGGCCGGACGATCCGCCTGCGGGCCGTCGCGACCCCGGGCGACCTGCGCCTGACCGTCGCCGACACCGGCCACTGGAAGCCTCCGGAGCCCGAGGCGAACCCGCACCGGGGCCGGGGCGTGGCGCTCATGCGCGCCCTGATGAACGAGGTCAGCATCCAACCCGGCGCGGCCGGTACCACCGTCGACATGCATGCGAGGATCAGCTCATGACCACCCCTCTGACCCTGGCGGCCTCGACGCGTCCCGACGGCACCCTGGTCGTCGCCGCGACCGGCGAGATCGACATGAGCAACGCCGGGGCGCTGGAGGAGGCGCTGGCCGGGACCGGCGAGGGCATGGTGCTCGTCGACCTGAGCGGGGTGGAGTACCTGGACAGCGCGGGCCTGACCGTCCTGTTCACGCACGCCTCGCGGATCCGGCTCGTCGCCAACCCGCTGCTCGAACCCGTCCTGACGATCGCGGGCTTCGCCGACGTGGCCGCCATCGAGGAGATCACCTACGCCGAACCCTCCCCGGACGCGAACGACGCCTGAGGATGCGAGAGACTTCGCCCACCTGACTTTCGCCGGGCCGCTGCTCGTCGACGTGTGGGCCGCGACGGTCACCGCGCGGTGCTGTCCTGGGGCG
Organism: Nonomuraea sp. NPDC052265; assembly: GCF_044547985.1. Taxonomy (NCBI): domain Bacteria; kingdom Bacillati; phylum Actinomycetota; class Actinomycetes; order Streptosporangiales; family Streptosporangiaceae; genus Nonomuraea; species Nonomuraea sp. NPDC052265. The sequence continues at coordinate 33,070 of NZ_JBIUBJ010000018.1, read as the reverse complement.
ACCTCGCCGGCACGTCAGCGGCGTCACCGGGATCAGGGTCTGCGTGGATGGCCGGTTATGGGTCGGGACGACCATGAGTAGCCGGGGGCGGCGTGCTGCTCGGAGGTCGTTCAGGCGGGGTAGGCGTGCGTCTCGGTGGCCTTGACCGAGGCCCAGATCTGCTGGCCGGGGGTCAGGTCCAGGTCGGCGACGGCGGCGGGGGTGATGTCGGCGAAGGCGGTGAGGGGGCCGTCGAGGTGCACGCGTACGTTGTCGCCGTGCCGTTCGATGCCCTCGATCCGGGCCTGCCAGAGGTTGCGCGGGCTGCCGTCGGGACGGCTGCGGTACAGCGCCACGGCGGCCGGCGGAAAGGCCGCGAACGCGGGCCCGTCGACCTCCTCGGACGCGTGCAGCAGCACCTCGCCGACCTTGACCCCGGTGCCGTCGGCCACGCCGCGATAGAGGTTGAGCCCGACCAGCCGGGCCACGTAGTCGGTGCGCGGATGGCGGGCGACCTCGGCCGGCGAGCCCTCCTGGACGACCGTGCCGCCCTCGATGACGATCAGCCGGTCGGCCAGCACCATCGCGTCGAGCGGATCGTGGGTGACCAGCACGGTCGCGCCGTCGAAGTCGGCCAGGTGGCGGCGGAGCTGGGAGCGGATCTCCAGCCGGGTGTGGGCGTCGAGCGCGGCCAGCGGCTCGTCCAGCAGCAGCAGCTCGGGCCGTACGGCCAGCGCGCGGGCGAGCGCGACCCGCTGCGCCTGACCGCCTGACAGCCGCCGCGGTCTGGCGGCGGCGTGCGCGGCCAGGCCGACGCGCTCCAGCAGCGCGGCGGCGATCCGGCGGGCCTCGGCCTTGGGCACGCCCTGGCAGCGCGGCCCGAAGGCGACGTTGTCGAGGGCCGACAGGTGGGGGAAGAGCAGGTAGTCCTGGAAGACCATGCCGATCGGACGGTCCTCGGCGGGCAACGTGTGCAGCGGCGCGCCGCGCAGGCTGATCCGCCCGCCGCTCATCGGGGTGAGCCCGGCCAGGGCGCGCAGGGCGGTGGTCTTGCCCGCGCCGTTGGGGCCGAGCAGCGCCACCACCTCGCCGGCGGCGACCCGCAGGGAGAGGTCGAGGGTGAAGGCGGGCCGGGTGACGACCAGCCGGGCGTCGAGGGTCATGGCGCGCTCACCCACCGGTCGCGCAGGCTGGCCAGGATGACCACCGAGACGGCCAGCAGCACCAGGCTGAGCACGATCGCCGCCTCCGGCTCGGTCTCCAGCGCCAGGTAGACGGCCAGCGGCATCGTACGGGTCGTGCCGGGGAAGTTCCCGGCGAACGTGATCGTCGCCCCGAACTCGCCCAATGCCCGCGCCCAGCACAACACGGCCCCGGCCACCACGCCCGGCATGACCATGGGCAGCGTCACGCGCCGGAACACCGTCCAGCGGGAGGCGCCGAGCGTCGCGGCGGCCTCCTCGAAACGCTGGTCGGCGCCGCGCAGCGCGCCCTCCACGCTGATCACCAGGAAGGGCATCGCGACGAACGCCTCGGCGACGATCACCCCCGCCGTCGTGAACGGCAGCGTGATGCCGAAGGCGGACGCCAGCCACTGCCCGGCCAGGCCGCGCCGGCCCAGCACCAGCAGCAGCGCCACGCCGCCGACCACCGGCGGCAGCACCAGCGGCACGGTGACCAGCGCGCGCACCAGCCGCCGCCCCGGGAACGACACCCGGGCCAGCAGCCAGGCCAGCGGCACGCCGAGCAGCAGGCAGCAGGCCGTGGCGACGGTCGCGCAGAACAGCGACAGCCGCAGCGCCTCCAGCACGTGCGGCTCGGCCAGCCGCTGGAGCAACGTGGGCCAGGGGGCGCGGATCAGCAGCCCGGCCAGCGGCAGCACCAGGAAGGCCAGCCCCGCCAGCGCGGGCACGACCAGCATCCACGGCGCCCGCCCCGAGATCTCACGGCCCGTGGCCGGACGCGCGGCGGGCCCGCCGCGCGGGTCCGCCGGGACGGGCCGTCCGGGCGGAGGGGTCACGGGGCCTCGAAGCCGGCCTTGGCCAGCACGTCCTTGCCCTGCCGGGACAGCACCAGGTCGACGAACCGCTTGGCCAGGTCACCGGCCGGCGCCTTGGTCAGGGTCGCGATCGGGTAGTCGTTGATCGCCTGGCCGGCCTCGGGGAAGTCGATGCCGGTCACCTTGCCGCCGGAGGCGATCACGTCGGTCCGGTAGACCAGCGCGGCGTCCACCTCGCCCAGTCGCACCTTGGTCAGCGTGGCCTTGACGTCCTGCTCCAGCGTCACCGGCTCGACCTTGAGACCGGCCGCGCCGAGCGCCTTGACCGCGGCGGCGCCGCACGGCACCTGCTCGGCGCAGAGCGCCACCTTCACCTGGGGGTCGGCCAGGTCCTTCAGCTCGTCGACCTTGGCGGGGTTGTCGGCCGGCACCGCGATCTGCAGCTTGTTGCGGACGAAGGTGGTCGGCGCGGCGGCGAGGGAGGCGTCGGTGACCGTCTTCATGGTGGCCGGGCTGGCCGCGGCGAACACGTCGGCCGGGGCGCCCTGGACGATCTGCTGGGCCAGGGTGGCGCTGGAGCCGAAGTTGAACTTCACCGTCGTGCCCGGGTGAGCGCTCTCGAAGCTCTTGCCGAGCTCGGTGAACGTCCCGGTCAGCGACGCGGCCGCGAACACCGTCACCTCCTCGGCACCCCCGCCGGCGGACGCCGCGGGGGCCGAGGAGGCGGACGTGGCCGGCGCGCCGGAGCCGCAGCCGGCCAGGCCCGTCAACGTGAAGGCGACGGGCAGGGCGATCGCCCATCGGGAAAGACGCCTGAACATCAAGGGGGGCTCCTCACACCTGACTGGCCACGCGTTCGTGACCCGGGATCTCCACGACGACGTTGGTGGACTTGATCACGGCGACCGCCACCACCCCCACCTCCAGGCCCAGCTCGTCGGCCGCCTGGCGGCTCATCAGCGACACCACCCGGAACGGCCCGGCGGCGATCTCCACCTGGGCCATCACCGCGTCGCGGATCACCTCGGTCACGATCCCGCGGAAGCGGTTGCGCGCCGAGGAGCGCCCGCCCTCGCCGTCGGTCTCGATCTGCGAACGGGCGAAGGCCGCCAGATCGGCGCCGTCGACGCGCCGGTGGCCGTGCTCGTCGCGCCCGGCCGCCAGCCGGCCCGCGTCGACCCACCGGCGGACGGTGTCGGAGCTGACCCCGAGCAGCGCCGCGGCCTCGCTGATCCGAAACGTCGTCACAAGCCCACACCCTACCTTCCGCATATTCCACCCTGAAGCCCGGTCTGGCTACGCAACAGCGACACGGTCGCCGGGTGTGCCCTCGCATCCACGAGAGCAGACCCGGCGACCGCGCCGGTCACCGCCGCCGGACCATCTTCCCCTCTCGGTCAGCGCGGCGTGACGCTCGCGGACGACCTGTGGGCCAGGGCCGCCACGGCGAGGGCCGCGACCACCAGCAGGGCGCTGACCCACGGCGCGGACCGGTAGCCGAGCCCGGCGGCGATGGCCGCGCCGCCGAGGGCCGGGCCGGCGGTGGCCCCGACGTTGAGCGCCGCGGTGGCGAAGGAGCCGCCGAGCGAGGGCGCCGCGGCCGCCGCGTACAGGACGCGGGCGATCAGGGTCGAGCCGACCGCGAAGGACAGCGCCCCCTGGACGAGGACGAGCACGAACGCCGCGACCGGATGGCCCGCCGCGTACGCGAAGAGCGCCCACCCGGCCGGCAGGGCGAGCCCGCCCGCGACGAGGACCAGCGCCGGCCGCGTGTCCGACAGCCGTCCGGCGGCGGTCACCCCGGCGAACGACCCCAGCCCGAACAGCGCCAGCAGCACCGGCACCCATCCCGCGGAGAAGCCGCTCACCTCGGTGACCAGCGGCGACAGGTAGGTGAAGGTGCAGAAGGTGGCGGCGTTGACCAGCGCGCCCAGCGCCAGCGCGACCAGCAGGCGCGGCTCGCGCAGCGCCCGCAGCTCGTGCCGGGCGCGGGGACGGGCGCTCTCCTGCCCGCCGCCCGGCACCGAGCGCACGACGGCGAGCACGGCCGGCAGCGAGACCAGGGCCACCGCCCAGAACGCCGACCGCCAGCCGAACGCCTGGCCGAGCACGGCCCCGGCGGGCACCCCGGCGACGCACGCCAGCGTGATCCCGCCGAGCAGGACGGACGTGGCCCGTCCCCTGGCGTCCGGCGCGACCATGCCGGCCGCCGTGGCCAGGCCCACGGCGAGGAAACCGGCGTTGGCCAGCGCCCCGAGGACCCGGGTCACCAGCAGCACGGCGAAGTCGGCGGTGAGCGCGCCCGCGACGTGCACGAGCACGAACGCGACGAGGAAGACGAGCAGGGCCCGCCGGCGCGGCCAGCGCAGGCTGAGCAGCGCCATGAGCGGCGCCCCGACGACCATGCCCGCGGCGAACGCGGACGTCAGCGCGCCGGCGGCCGGGACGGACACGCCCAGGTCGGCGGCGATGGCCGGGACCAGCCCGGACAGCATGAACTCCGACGTTCCCTGGGCGAACACGGCCAGCCCGAGAACGTAGATGGCGAAAGGCACGAGCGGAACTCCAAGAAGCAGCACGAAGGAACGCGGCGCGCCGGCGGCACAGCGGGGCGCGGGCGCTACCGCGAGTGGAAAAGCCCCGGGTTCGACGCCACGACGGTGGCGGAACGTCCGGGAGGAATCGGTCCGTGCGAAGGTGCTCCGGTGACGGGAGGGCGCGCGGTCTCAGCGACGGCGCTGCCGCATGACATCACGAGAAGCCACCGACGATCGGTGGCTAGCGTCTTGACGCCTCGGGACCGGACACGCGCCCCACCCTAATCCAAGATCACGAAGCCCGTCCACCGGGTTTCTCGCGGCGTCACGCCGTCTCGGCGCTGAGGGCCTGGGCCACGGGCCGTCGGGCGGCCAGCCGCGCGGGCAGGGCGGTGAGCGCCGTGGTCGCCAGGAGGGCGGCCGACGCGGCGCCGACCAGCCAGGAGGTGGGGGCCGCCACCGCGTTGCCGGCCGCGAAGAGCGAGAGCAGGCCGTAGCCCCGCTCGGGCTGGACGTGGAGGGTGAGCAGGGCGACGATCGCGATCACCGTGGTGGCGGTGGAGCACGCCTGGAGCACGGCCCGGCCGGGCCTGCGGGCGGTCAGCCGCAGGCCGAGCAGGAGCGGCGTGGGCAGCAGCGCCGACAGCGCGGTGACCCAGGGCCGGTGACGCGGCGGGCGCGCGGCCGCGGACAGCGCCGTGACGGTCGCCGTCCGCATGGCCCGCAATGTGGGGCGCAGCGTGGACAGCACCGCCACCGCCACGGCCAGGACGGTCGCGGTGACGACGGGAGTGCCGCCGAGCTCGGCCGCGTCGCCGATCCGGCTGGCCGTGGGGCTGGCCAGGCCGGGCGCGGCCAGTCGGGCGATCGTCAGCCCCAGCGCGTCGCCGGCCAGTCCCAGCGCCAGGTATTCGGTGAGCAGGACGGTGGCGATCAGCCCGGGCCCGGCTCCGGCGGCCTTGAGCAGCCCGGCCCGGCGCGTCTGCTCGGCGGCGCGTCCCGCGGCCAGCGCCGCCACCCCGGTGACGGCCAGGAGGCTGAGCAGCCAGCTCCCGACCACCAGGATCGGCCGGCTGTCCTTGAGGATGACGGTGTCCTGCCCGGCCATGAACTGCCAGGAGTGGAAGTCGACCCTGACGTCCGGGTCGCGGTGCGCCTCGCGGAACGCCTCGGTCGCGGCGGGGTCGCGCAGCTTGAGGTCGATGGCCGTGGTCACCGGGAGACGCCGGGACGAGGCCAGCGTCCGAGCCTCCGAACTGGTCATCCAGGCCAGGCCGCCGGAGTCGCTGGGGCCGCCGCCGGGGCCGATCTGCGCCGCCCAGGGGTAGATCGAGGTGGCCGCGGTGGCGGCGATCCCGACGACCGGGTACGACCGGCCGGCGATGGTGACGCGGTCGCCGACGCCGACGCCCAGGGCGGCGGCGAAGCCGCGTTCCAGGACGGTGCCGCCGGGACGCACCCACCGGCCCGAGGTCACCAGCGGCCGGTTGACCGCGCCGGGCCGCTCGGCGAAGCCGTGCACCACCACCCGGGACGACGCCGAAGCACTCGTGGTGAGGTCGGCGTAGACGATGCGGTAGGGGCCGTGGTGGGCGACCACGGCGGGGTCGCCGGCCAGCGCGGTCAGGGCCGAGGTCACGGCGCGGCCCGTGTCGCCGGACAGCGCCACCACGTCCGGCCCGGCGGTGGCCGCGCGGGTCTGCTCGTACATCGACCGGCTCGCATCGCCCAGGGACAGGCCCAGGGCCATCGTGGCGGTGGCCACGGTCACCGCGAGCAGCAGCATCAGGGCCTGGGCCCGATGCCGCCGCAGGTCGGCCAGCACCAGGCAGCGCGGGCAGCTCGACGTTCTCGGCCGCCGACAGCTCCTCCATCAGGTGGAACGCCTGGAAGACGAACCCGACGGACCGGCGGCGCATGCGGGACAGGGCCCGCTCGCTCATCGTGTCGATGCGCCGCCCGGCCAGCCACACCTCTCCGCCGGTCGGCCGCTCCAGGCCGCCCAGCAGGTGCAGCAGGGTGGACTTCCCGCAGCCGCTGGGGCCCATCACCGCCAGGGTCTGCCCCTGGGGCACCTCAAGGTCGACCTCGTCCACCGCGTGGACCCGGCTCTGTCCCTGACCGTGCGTCCGCACCAGGCCGCGGGCCCGTATCGCGTTCATGCGCCCTCGAATTCGTCGTCGCGCCGGGACCAGGAGCGCTCGCAGGCGTCCAGCCAGCGCAGGTCGGCCTGCAACCGCAGCACGACCCCTTCCAGCAGCAGGCCGGCGGGTGATCCGGCCGGCTCGGCCAGCGCCGCCCGCTGGACCTCGCGCAGGCGGCGCAGCAGCTCGCGGCGCTGGGCCGCCACCAGCTCGACCGGGTCGGCGAGCCGGGCCGCGGCGGCTGCGGCGAGCTTGAGATGGAACTCCGCCAGGTCCGGTTTCGGCCAGCCCACCTCGGCCAGCCAGGCGGCCACCCGCCGCTGGCCGTCGGGGGTCAGCGCGTAGACCTTGCGGTCGGGCCGCTCGGGGAGGCCGTCGGCCCGTTCGCAGACGACGAGCCCGGCCTTCTCCAGCCTGGCCAGGGTCACGTAGATCTGGCCGGGGTTCATCGACCCGCCCAGCGGGCCGAGAGTGCGCCGCAGGCGGGCGCGCAGGTCGTAGCCGTGCGCCGGTTCCTTGGCGAGCATCGCCAGCACCGCGTCCTGCACGGCCTCCCCCCTGACGGTTAGCCAATAGATAGCGGTTAGCCATAGGAGGTGTCAAAACCTCAGTGGGACGGTCGCGGCTCGACGACCCAAAGGCCCAGGCCGTACATCGCCCGGCCGAGCGGGACGAGTCGGTCGGCTCGACGGCGACCTTGTCACCGAATCTCTTGGTCAGCCCACCGATCTCCAGCGCCGGCGTCCTGGCGGCGAGGGTGAGGATGGCGGCAAAGACGGCCTTGCGCGCGCGGAGCACGGGTGATCGGCGGCGCGCGGCCTAGAGTGGTCACCGGGAAGATCGACCGGCCGGGGGAAGCAGGTACCACCGAATGTCCTACGAGCAATCGCGGCGTGCCCTGCTGAGGGTGACGGCCCTGTTGCCGCTGGCGGCCTGCGGCACCGGCGTCCGCCGCGCGGCCGAGCCGCCCGCGTCGCCTTCCGCCGCCTCCCCGCCCGCGTCCTCAGCCGCCGCCTCTCCGGCGGCGGTCACGCCCAGCGCGCGGCCGACCGCGGACGTCCGCCTGGCCGCGCTCGAACGCAGGCACGGCGCCCGCCTCGGCGTGTACGCCCTGGACACCGGCACCGGCACCACGCTGGCCCACCGCGCCGACGAGCGCTTCGCGTTCTGCTCCACCTTCAAGGCCCTGGCCGCGGCGGCGGTCCTGCACCGCAAACCGCTCAGCCACCTGGACGACCGCGTCACCTTCACCGGAGCCGACGTCAACTCCTTCTCACCGATCACCCAGCACCACGTCGCGGACGGCATGACCGTCCGGCAACTCTGCGACGCCGCCATCCGCTACAGCGACGGCACCGCGGGCAACCTGCTGATGCGCGACATCGGCGGCCCGGCCCGGCTCACCGCCTTCCTGCGCGGGCTGGGCGACACGGTGAGCCGCGTCGACCACTACGAGCCCGAGCTCAACAGGATGGGCCCGAAGAACCCGCGCGACACCACCACCCCCCGCGCGATCGCCGCCGACTACCGGGAGATCCTGCTCGGCGACGTGCTGCCCCCGGCCAAGCGCGCGCTGCTCGAAGAGTGGCTCCGGGGGACGACGACCGGCACGGCGCGGATCAGGGCCGGCCTGCCCAAGGGCTGGAAGCTGGCGCACAAGACCGGCACCGGCGACTACGGCAGGGCCAACGACATCGCCGTGGTGTGGCCGCCGGGCGGGGCCCCGCTGGTGGTGGCCGTGATGAGCGACCGCCCCGGCTACGGCACGCCGCCCGAGGAGGCGCTGATCGCCGAGGCCACCCGGGTGATCGTCCACTCCCTCACCTGACGAGTCCGAACCGGCTGGTGATGGCCCGCAGCCCCTCGACGACGTCGGCGGCCGAGGGCGCGGCCCGCGGGTCGTTGAGCCACTGGGCCATCACCCCCAGCAGCAGCGCGAGCTGCACCGAGCCGACGGCGCGCACCTCGTCCTCGGCGAGCTGCTCCTCCGGCCGGCCGGTGAGCTGCGCGGCCATGCCCCGCCGCCCCTCGCGCTGACCGGCCACGAGCTGCTCGCGCAGCTCCGGCGAGTGCTCCGCCTGGACCAGCGCCTCCAGGTTGGCCAGCCACAGCGTGCGGTGCTCGTTGATCGAGCGGACCAGCTGCGCCCACATCGCCTCGAAGCGCGCGGCGGACGGGTCGTCGGCGTCGTTCGCGCCGTCCGCGTCGTTCGCGCCGTCCAGGGCCGACAGTGCGGCGCCGACCTCGTGGCCCCACTCGTCCATGGCCTCGATCAGGGCGGCGTTGAGCAGCGCCTCGCGCGAGCCGAAGTGGTAGCCGATGGCCGCCATGCTCACGCCGGACGCCGTGGCGATGTCGCGGACGGTGGTGCGCCCCCAGCCCCTCTCCTCCAGGCAACGCCGCGCCCCGGCCAGCAGGTCTTCCCGATTTCCCATGGCCGGAAGCCTAGCACGGACGCCTTAGACAGTCGTCTTGCGCATTTGCCCAACTCTGCGTACGGTGTGGAGCGTTCACCGACGAAGAGGACATTCCCATGCGGATCCTGATCTCCGGCGGCAGCGTCGCCGGCCCCGCCCTGGCCCACTGGCTGCACCGTCACGGCCACCAGGTCACCGTCGTCGAGCGCGCCCCGGCCCCGCGCGGCGGCGGCGCGGCCATCGACTTCCGCGGCTCGGCCCTGGACGTCCTGGAGCGCATGGGCCTGCTGGCCGAGATGCGCCGGCACGCGACCACGATGACCTCCATGACGCTGGTCGACGAGGCCGGCGACGCGATCGCCGTGCTGCCCGCCGCCGCGATCTCCGGCGAGCTGGAGGTGCTCAAGTCCGACGTCACGAGCGTGCTGTACGAGGCCACCCGCGACACCGCCGAGTACCTGTTCGACGACACCGTCACCGCGCTCGACCAGGACGCGACCGAGGTGCGGGTGCGGTTCGAGAAGGCCGCGCCGCGCACGTTCGACCTGGTCGTCGGCGCCGACGGGCTGCACTCGAAGGTACGCGCGCTCGCCTTCGGCCCCGAGGCGCGCTACGTGCGCGACCTCGGCATCTACGGCGCGCTGTTCACCACCGGCAACATCCTGGGCCTGCGGGACGCGGGCCTGATGCACAACACCCCCGGCCGCAGCGCCCTGGCCTTCACCGCCCACGGCGACAGCGAACTGCGCGTCGGCCTGTCGTTCACCGCCGACGACCTCGCCTACGACCGGCGCGACCGCGCCCAGCAGGAACGGCTCGTGGCCGAGCACTACGCGGGAGCGGGCTGGGAGGTGCCCCGGCTGCTGGCGGCCATGCGGGAGGCGGAGGAGTTCTTCTTCGACTCCTCCGCCCAGGTCGTGATGGACACCTGGACGAACGGCCGGGTCACGCTGCTGGGCGACGCGGCCCACTGCGCGGCGCCGACCTCCGGCCGCGGCACCTCGCAGGCCCTGATCGGCGCGTACGTGCTGGCCGGCGAGCTGGCCGAGGCCCCCGACCACGTCACGGGACTGGCCGCCTACGAGCGCCGGATGCGCGACTACGTCGAGCGCAACCAGCGGCACGGCCGGGCCGCGGCCCGCTGGTTCTTCGGCTCGCCGGACGAGCCCATGCCGGACGAGGCCGACGACGCGGTCCCGCTCAGGGACTACGCGGTCTGAGCGGGACCGGGGGGCCTGCGACGTCCTGGCTGTTCAGAGCCAGCCGGCGTCGCGGGAGATGCGGATGGCGTCGATGCGGTTGCGCCCGCCGACCTTGCTGATCGCGTTCGACAGGTAGTTGCGCACGGTGGCCTGCGACAACGAGAGCTGGGTGGCGATCTGCGCGGTGCGGATGCCGGACGCGGCGGCGCGCAGCACCTCGGTCTCCCGGGTGGTGAGCGGGCTGCTGCCGGTCTCCAGCGCGGCGGCGACCAGCTCGGGGTCGATCACCCGTTCGCCGCGGGCGATGCGCCGGATGCCGTCGGTCAGGGTCTGGGCGGGGGCGTCCTTGACGATGAACCCCCTCACGTGCACCTTCAGCGCGCGCAGCAGGTTGCCCGGCTGGCTGAGCCCGGTGAGCACGAGCGTGCGGCAGTCGGGCAGCCGCTCGAAGAGCTGCTCGGCGGCCGACAGGCCGTCCAGGCCGGGCATGTCGATGTCCAGCACCGCGACGTCCGGGCGTACCCGGAGGGCGGCGGCCAGCACCTCGTCGCCGCGCTCGACCTCGGCGACGACCTCCATGTCGTCCTCCAGCGAGAGCAGGGCGACCAGGGCCGAGCGGATCATGTGCATGTCCTCGGCGATCAGTACGCGGATCACGGGCCTTCCTCGGGAACCTCGACCGACAGCCGGAAACGGCCGTCGTGGACGGCGGTGGACGACGAGCCGGACGCCGCGCGGGCGCGTTCGGCCACCCCGGCGAGCCCCGACCCCGGGACCGCGACGCCGCGCACGCCGTCGTTGACGATCTGCAACCGTACCGCGCCGCCGTCGCGGGCCACGGTGATGGCGCAGGTCCTGGCCTCGCTGTGGCGCAGCAGATTGGTGGTGCCCTCGCGGATGGCCCACGCCAGCGCGTCGTGGGCGGGGCCGGACAGGGGCGGCAGCGCGGCCACGTCCAGCCGGGTGTCGACCCCGGCCGCGCCGAGCAGGGCCGCCGCGCCGTCGATCTCGGTGCGCAGCGACACGGCCAGCTCGTCGCGGGTGATCGCGCGTACGTCCCTGAGGGCGTCGCGGGCCACGCCCGTCAGGCTCTCGATCTCGGCACGGGCCGCGCCGGCGTCCTTGACGAGCAGCCGCAGCGCCAGGTCGCCCTTGAGGGAGATCGCCGACAGGCTCTGGCCGAGCAGGTCGTGCAGGTCGCGCGAGACCCGGATCCGTTCCTCGCCGACCGCGGCGGCGGCCAGCTCGGCCCGGGTGGCCTCCAGGTCGTCCAGCAGCAGCACCAGGCGGGCGCCGGCGACCAGCGCCCCGCCGAACACGGTGAGGCCGAGCACGGGGTAGACGGCCAGGAGGAGGGCGTGCGGCAGCGTGGTGGAGCCGTCCCGCAACATCTGCGTCACCTCCAGCGCCGCCGGGTGCAGGACCTGCGCGAGGGCGGCCACCGCCCGCACCGGGCCGCGCAGCAGCATGACGATCGAGGCCAGGGCGAAGACGGTCACCGCCTCCCACTGCGTGGCGAGCCACCACAGGGGCAGGTTCGCCAGCAGCAGGAGCGCCGTCAGGGTCCAGGGCCAGCCGGCCGGGCGCGTCCCGCGGGAGGCGGCCAGGCTGTGGCGGAGCTGGAGCGCGAGGGCCGCCAGGACGCCCACACTCGCCAGCACGGGGTCACCGGGCAGGCCCTCCTGACCCATGCCGATGTAGACCGGCACCTGGGCGGCCAGCGGGATGTGCAGCGCGACGAACGGCCGGTGCGGATGCCGCAGCACCCAGGCCGGCGGGATCTGGGGGGTCATGCCGGCACCTCGATCGTCTCGGCCACGTCGTCGGCGCGGACCTCCAGCAGTACCCGGCCGACCTCGACGGTGGCGGTGATCGTGCAGGCGCGCACGCCGTCGGCGCGCAGCAGGCGGGTCACCGTGGCGCGCAGGGCCGCGCGTGGGCGCGGCGGGATCGTCTCGGGGACGCCCTGCCTGGGCAGCTCCAGGCGGGTGGCCACGCCCGCCGCCGACAGCAGCGTGGCGGCCGTCTCCAGCTCGGCGCGCAGCGACGGCTGCCGGTAGCCGCGCACCCGCCGCCTGGCCTCGGCCAGCGTGCGCCGTGAGTCGTCGGCGAGCCGCCCCAGCTCCTCGGCCAGCCCTGGGTCGCTGTCTGGGTCGCTGCCTGGATCGCTGTCCGGGTTGCTGTCCGGGGTGCTGCCGGGTGTCAGGGCCGCCGCCGCGCGTTCGCCGCGGGCGGCGATCGATTCCAGGGCGCCGCCGAGCGTACGGCGCAGGTCGTCGTCGATGCGCCGCCGTTCCTGCGCGACCGCCTGCTGGGCCAGCTCCTCCCTGGCCGCCTGGAGCCGGGTCAGCGCCGCGGCGAGCCAGACGAGCAGCAGCAGCGCCCCGCCGCCGCACAACACCGAGAACGGCGGCCACGACGCCGACCGCCACGGCAGGTCCAGCAGCAACGCCACCGGCGCGGCCGCCGCCACCAGCGCCACGGAGAACAGGTACGACCACGGCCCCGGCAGCACCAGCACGGCCGACACCACGAGCCCCGCGTACGCCCGCGGCCACATGTTCCCGGCCAGCGGCGTCACGCCGAGGACGATGACGGCCATGGCCGCGAACGTCCAGCATCCGGCCGGTGGACGGCGCGCGTGGGCGGCGTACCAGACGTGGCGCAGGTGCAGGGGGAGGTAGGCGGCGGTCGCGGCCAGGCTCCACAGCCCGGTGCCGCTGCCGTTGCCCTCGTAGCCGAACGACAGCGTCACCTGCAGCAGCGGCAGCAGGGAACTGCACACGACGGCGGCGACCGGTGCCAGCCGGACGACGCGGTCGGACCGCCAGAACTCCGCCACTCTGCCCACCGCCCGTCGACGTTCCCCGGCTGACCAGGGTAGGCGGGCGGGCCGGACGGCGGCGCCGTCGGGCAGCCGGGGCCTGACGGCGGTGAGCGGCAGGGCCATGAGGGCGGCTCTCGGTTCCCGTCGCGGCTCAGCCCGCGCACCGCGGGAGTACGTCGCCGGGTCCGCCGGGCGGGCGTTCGGCGAAGCAGCCGATGTCGGGGGCGGTGTGCCGGCCGTCGGGGGACATGGTCGCGGACACGACGGGTCTCGCCATGGTCGGGCTCCGATCGGCTTGTCGAGGTCGGCCGGCTCGCCGGGCGAGGTGTCCGTCGCCGCCTTCCTCCGGGGGTGTCGAGGGCATCAGCCTTCACCCGGAGGCCGGCGGCGAACAGATGCGAATGTCATCGGGCGGCCCGTGAATCTCGCGGCAGCGGGCGTCCGGTTCAGTCCCTTCGAATGGCTCGAACCGCTGGTCGACGAGCGCCTGGAGATCCAGGACGGCCGCATGGACGTGCCCGGCCGGCCGGGGCTCTGGCGGACGCCGAGCGCGGGCGAGGCGGCCAGTTCACGCGGACGACCCGGTTCGGCGGACGATGACGCGGCAGGGCGGTCTCACGGCTCGACGGTCAGCCGGACGGTCACCACGTCCCCCACGTCCAGCCCCTCGGCCGTGCGCACCCCCGCCTTGACCGGCACGACGTAGCGGCCGTCCTTGGGGAACAGCGACGTGCGCCACCGGGTCCCGCGGATCTGGGCGGTGACGGGGATCATGCCCCAGCCATAGCTGACCGAGGCGGCGGTCATCGCCAGGTCCTGGCACTCCTCGTCGGGGACGGTGACGAAATGCCAGGGCGCGGGCCCTCTCCAGAACCACACCTCGCCGCTGAACTCCACCTGCATCGGCCCAGCATAGAAGCGACCGCCCGGACCCGGCAGCACCACTGCGGGGCCGCCGCGGGCCGCTGCGGGGCCCGGTCTCAGCCGGGCGGCTCCTCGGCCGGGAACAGGATCGGGCTGACCAGGTGGCGGGTGCGCTCGGGCGCGGGCGGGTTGCCGATCCTGGGCAGGAGCGCCGCGCGCAGGTCGGCGATCAGCGCCGCACGCTCGTCGGGGCTGAGCCAGATCGCGTGCTGCCGGTAGCCGACCAGGTCGGCGGCCGGATCGGCCTGGTCGCGGTCGAGGTAGGCGTTGAACTCGGCCAGCAGGGTCGCCATGGCCACGGCGAACGCCCGGCGGTGGTCGTCCGGCGAGGCCGAGGCGGCGGTCTCGGCGTCGATGGCCGCCCGCGCCGGGCGCAGCCGGTATCGGCGCTCGACGGCCCCGCGTACGCGCTGCTCGCCCTCCACGTCGAGCAGGCCGCTCTCGGCCAGCAGGCCGACGTGCCGGTAGACGGTGGCCTTGGACACGTCGGGCAGCAGGTCGCACAGGTCGGAGGTGGTGAGCGTGCGGCCGCCCGACATGGCGTGCACGATGCGCAGCCGTACGGGGTGCAGAAGCAGATCCACCGTGTCCATGGACGTACGATCTCACACCTGCTACCTTTCTCAAACCTGAGAAAGGACGAATCATGACCAACCATGCCCTGGACGCCCCGCCACTGGGAACCCTGTACGACGTCGCCGGCCGCCGGATCATGCTGCACCGCTCGGGCGCCGATGGGCCGCCCGTGGTGTTCCTGCCCGGAGCCGGCGCCGTCGGCCTGGACTACCTCAACGTGCACGACCGCGTCGCCGAGCTGACGACCAGCGTGCTCTACGACCGCGCGGGCACCGGCTGGAGCGAGCCGGTCGAGCTGCCCCGCACCGCCGCCGAGGTGACCGACGAGCTGCGCGCGGCGCTGGCGGCGGCGGGCGTGCGCGGCCCGTACGTGCTGGCCGGCCACTCCATGGGCGGCGCGTACGCCCGCCACTACGCCCGCCGCTTCCCCGGCGACGTCGCGGCGCTGCTGCTGCTCGATCCCTTCCACGAGGACATGGCCGCCCGCGCGCCGCGGCAGGCGCGCGAGATGCTCGACCAGATGCTGGACCGGCCGCTCCCGGAGCCGACGCCGGAGCAGCTCGAAGCCGCCCGGCCGGCCGTCGCCCGGCTCCTGGCCGCCTGGCCGGACGGCGTGCGCGAGGCCCTGGTCGACCACCACCTCACCGCCTGGCGCACCGGCTGGCTGGAGGGCCGCAACCTCTACGACGCCGTCGCCGAGGAGTTCAGGACCGCGCCGCCGCCCCCCGACGTGCCGGTGATCGTGCTGTCGGCCATGGGGGCGGACGCCACCCAGTCCCAGCTCTGGCCGGAGGACGTGCTGCGCGAGATCAACGCCGGCAAGCTCGCCCTGCACGCCGAGCTGGCGGCCTCCTTCCCGCGCGGCGAGCACCGGGTGCTGGACGACGCCGGCCACGGCTGGCTGCACGAGGAACGGCGGGACGCCGTGCTCCAGGCCGTGGCGGATCTGCTGCGGGCCCTGTGAGGCTCAGGGACGCAGCGCTTTGAGCGCCAGGTCGACCAGCGCGTCGGCGTACTGTGGGGTGAGCGGGCCGGAGCGCAGCAGCCAGCGCTGGTAGAGGGGGGCGTAGAGCAGTTCGAGCGCCAGGTCGAGGTCGGCGTCGGCGGCGATCTGGCCAGCCTGCTGGGCGCTGCGCAGGCGGGTCTTCTTGGCCTCGTCGACCGGGCCGGCCAGCTTCTCGCGGTATTGGGCGGCCAGCTCGGGGTCGCCGACGATCTCCAGGTTGAGCGCCCTGATCGGCGCCTGGAAGCCGGGGTCGGCGAACTCCGCCACGGTGGCCCGCATGACGGTCTTCAGATCGGCCTCGATGTCGCCCGTGTCGGGCAGCACCACGCCCTGGTCGCCCTCGCTCAGCGCGAGGAAGGAGTCGAAGATCACGGCCCCCTTGGACCGCCACCACCGGTAGATCGTCTGCTTGCCGACGCCGGCCCGCGCGGCGATCGCCTCCACGGAGACCTTGGCGTATCCCACCTCGGACACCAGCTCCCTGGCGGCCTGGAGGATCGCCTGCCGGGAGCGCTCGCTGCGGCGCGCGGGATCGGGCTTCTTCACGCCGCCCATGATACCCCCTCTGCGAGACGATACGGTTCGTCTTGACAAGTCGGCGGGCCCTGGTGGCACACTGATGCACCTACGGCGAGACGAACCGTCTCGTCTTGAACGATGGGGAGGCGAGACCGCATGCGCGTATGGTTCATCACGGGTGCGTCCCGGGGGCTGGGCCGGGCGTTCACGGAGGCGGCTCTGGACCGGGGCGACCGGGTCGTGGCCGCCGCCCGCGACGTCGGGCCGCTGGCCGAGCTGGAGACCCGGCACCCGGGCGCTCTGGTGCGGCTGCCGCTCGACGTCTCCGACCGCGCGGCGGTGCGGGCGGGCGTGGAGAAGGCGGCAGGCGCGTTCGGCCGGCTCGACGTCGTGGTCAACAACGCCGGCGGCATGCTGCTCGGCATGCTGGAGGAGGCCACGGAGGAGCAGATCAGGGCCCATTTCGACGTCAACCTGTTCGGCGCGATCTGGGTCACCCAGGCGGTGGTGCCGTACCTGCGGGCGCAGGGGTCGGGGCACATCCTCCAGGTCACCTCGATGGGCGCGGGCGGCGGCGTCGCCTCGGTCGGCCTGTACGCGGCGGGCAAGTCGGCGCTCGACTCGATCACGCAGGCGCTGGCCATGGAGGTCGAGCCGTTCGGCGTCAAGGTCACCAACCTGCAGATGGGGGGCTACGACACCGGCCTGTTCACGCTGGGCACCACGACCACCGATCCCGACCCGGTCTACGACGGGCTGCGGGCCGAGCTGGCCGCCATGTGGGGCGAGGACGCCGGCCCGCCGCCGGACAACGCCGCGCCCGTCGTCATGGAGCTGGTGGACCTGCCCGAGCCGCCGCGCCGGCTGATCGTCGGCAGCCGCTCCTACGACCTCGTCCAGCAGATGGACGAGGCGCGCGGCGCGGAGTACCGCGCCTGGGAGCACCTCAGCCGCAAGGCCGACGGCTGACCCCGTCCCGCCTGTCCCGTGGCCCGGGAAGCGGCCTCCGGCATGCCGTCTGACCTGCGATGACGGCGGCCGGGAAGGTCCGGGGGCGGCGGAGATGGGCCGGGTGTCGTCGCGGTTCCGGCAGAATTGCGGTGTGCGAGTCGGATTGCTCGGGCCCTTCGAGGTCCGGAACCCCGCTGGGGCCGTGGTCGAGGTACCCGGTGTCCGGCTGCGCGCGCTGCTCGCCGCCCTCGCCCTGGAGCCCGGCCGGATGGTGACGCGTGCGCGGCTGGTCGACTGGATCTGGGGGGCGCGTCCACCCGCCGACGAGGTCAACGCCCTGCAGGCGCTGGTGTCCAGGCTGCGCAGGCTGCTGCCCGACGGCGTGATCGAGGCCGAGTCCGGCGGCTACCGGCTGGCCGTGCCGCGCGAGGCGGTGGACGTGAGCCGGTTCGAGCAGCTGATCGTCCAGGCCCGCGCCGCCGAGCCGGCCGAGCGGGCCCACCTGCTGCGCTCGGCTCTTGAGCTGTGGCGCGGCGCCCCCATGTCCGACATCGTGATGCAGGACAGCGACACGTTCGACGCCGTGGTCACGCGGCTCGACGACCTCCACGTGGACGCGCTCGGCGACCGGGTCGAGGCCGACCTCCGGCTCGGCCGGGGCGCGGAGCTGGTCTCCGAGCTGACCGGGCTGGTGGCCGCGTACCCGCTGCGTGAGGGGTTCGTGGCGGCGCTGATGCGGGCGCTGGCCGAGGCCGGCCGCGGGAACGAGGCGCTGACGGTCTACCAGCGCACCCGCGAGCGGCTGGCCGAGGAACTGGGCGCCGACCCGTCGGCCGAGCTGTCGTCGCTGCACACCGCGCTGCTCCGCGGCGAGCTGGGGGAGCGGGCGGAGAACCGCAGGACCAACCTGCGCGCCGAGCTGACCAGCTTCGTCGGCCGGCACGACGACGTCTCCGCGGTCGCCGGGCTGGCCGCCCGATACCGGCTGGTCACCCTGACGGGGGCGGGCGGCTCCGGCAAGACGCGGCTGGCCACCGAGACGGCCCGTACGATGCTCGCCGAGCTGCCCGACGGCGCCTGGCTGGTCGAGCTGGCCCCGGTCCGGGCCGGCGGCGAGCTGGCGCAGGCCGCCCTCACCACGATCGGCCTGCGCGACCAGGGGTTGCTCGGCGGCGCGCGCAGCGGCGACACGATGGACCGGCTCATCACCGCGATCCGCGATCGCGCGATCCTGCTGATCCTGGACAACTGCGAGCACGTCGTCGAGGCCGCCGCGGCCTTCGCCGACCGGCTTCTGGGCGAGTGCCGCGGCCTGCGCGTCCTGGCCACGAGCCGCGAGCCGCTCGGCATCACCGGGGAGGTGTTGTGGCAGGTCGAGCCGCTCACGCTGCCCGCCGAGGGGGCCGCGCCCGCCGAGACCGGGTCCTCGCCCGCGGTGCGGCTGCTGCGCGACCGCGCCGACCTGGTGCGCAAGGACATCGGCTCCGACCCCGCCACCCTGTCGACCATGGCGCGGATCTGCCGGGCGCTCGACGGCAACCCGCTGGCCATCGAACTGGCCGCGGCTCGGCTGCGGACCATGTCCGTCGACCAGCTCGCCCGCCGCCTCGACGACCGGTTCCGCCTGCTGACCAGCGGCAGCCGTACGGCGCTTGCCCGGCACAAGACGCTGCGCGCGGTCGTCGACTGGAGCTGGGACCTGCTGAGCGAGGCCGAGCGCGGCGTGCTGCGCCGGTTGTCGGTGTTCTCCGGCGGGGCGAGCCTGGAGGCGGCCGAACGTGTGTGCGGCGACGAGGCGTTCGCCGGTGAGCAGGTCTTCGACGTGCTGACCGCGCTGACCGAGAAGTCGCTGCTGATCGCCGACGACGAGGGCATCCCGCGCTACCGGCTGCTCAACACCATCAGGGAGTACGCCGCCCACCGGCTCGCCGAGGCCGGGGAGGCCGAGCAGGCCCGGCGGGCGCACCTGGCCTGCTTCACCGAGCTGGCCGAGACCGCCGACCCGCACCTGCGCCGGGCCGAGCAGCTGGAGTGGCTGGCCGTGCTCGACGCCGAGCAGGACAACATCCTCACGGCCCTGCGCGGGGCGATCGCCGAGGGGTGGGCGCACGAGGCGATGCGCCTGGTCGGAGCCGCCGGCTACTACTGGTTCCTCAGCGGCCACCGGGCCGAGGGCGCCGAGCTGAGCATCGCCGCGTCCTCGCTGGAGGGCGAGGTGCCCGACGAGGTGCGGGCGATGGCGTACCTCATGGTGACCATGTTCGTGACGTCCGGCGTCGGCGGCGACCAGTTCCAGGCGCGGGAGTGGATCCAGGAGGCCGACCGGCTGACCCGGAGCAGCGGGTCGCGCCGTCCGCTGCTCGGGTTCGCCGCGCTGCTGGAGCGTACGCTCCAGGGCCCGGCGGCGTTCCTGCCCGCGTTCGAGCCGCTGATCGCCGACGCCGATCCCTGGGTGCGGGCGCAGGGCAGGCTGACCCGCGGCCGGTTCCGGCTCACGCTCGGCGCCGACGAGACCGACGTCGACGCCGACGCCGAGACCGCGCTCGCCGAGTTCCGCGCACTGGGCGACCGCATGGGCATCTCCCTGTCGCTGACCTTCCTGGCCGATCGGCTCGCCATGCGCGGTGAGTTCGCCCGTGCCTGCGAGTACTACGAAGAGGGCGCGGTGGCGCTGACCGAGGTGGGCGCGAACGAGGACGTCGTGGGTGTGTGGGCGCGGCAGGCCCAGCTCCACTGGCTGCTCGGCGACGAGCGGGCCTGCGCCGCGGCCATGGCCGAGGCCCAGCGGCACGCCGACGGGATCGTCTGGCCGGACTCTCTGGCCGAGCTGGCGCTCAAGCAGGCGCAGCTCGCCCACTGGCGCGGCGAGCCGGACCGGACGCGCGAGTACCTGACATCGGTGCAGGACCTGCTGGGCGACAGCGAGATCGTCGGCTCGGTACGCGCCAAGGTCGCCGACCTGTACGGCTACCTCACCGACGACGTCGAGCAGGCCCGCGTGTACCGCCGGCAGGCGTTCGACGCGGCGATGGAGCACATGTACCCGCCCACGATCGCCGAGGCGCTGGTCGGGATCGCCGACGTCGCGCTGCGCCAAGGCCGGTACGAGCAGGCCGCCCGGCTGATCGCGGCGAGCGACGCCGTGCGCGGCACGCCGGACCGTTCACTGCCGGACGCCGCCCGGATCGGCGAGGAGGCGCGCGAGCACCTCGGCGAGACCGCGTTCGCCGAGGCCACCCTCGACGGCCGGCGCCGCGACTTCCGCGAACTGGCCGCGATCACACTCGCCGGCTGAACGTCCCGCGCGCCCGCCGTCAGCCGACCGGCGCTCCAGGCGTCCCCGGTGAGTGCCGCGCGCGCCGACGGCGTGCCGACGTGCCGGCGGCGGAGATGGCCAGGTATCGCAGAGATGGCCGAGCAGGCCGTGCAGCAGCAGGGTCAGGTGCAGGCCACGCTCGGCGAGCTGGCCGAGAGGGTCGCGGCGATGGAGAAGATCCTGCTCAGCGTCGACTGACGAGCCTGTGACAGAGGTCCGGGGCGAGCGGCAACTCGCCCCCGGACCGCGGTACCGCACGACCACGCCGTGACGGCGTGCCTTTGACGCGTACGTGCTCCCAGAGAAAGGAGAGCAGCTCATGCTGCTCGAACGCAAACCATCCCGCCGGCGTGCTCTCATCTGCTCGCTGACGGTCGCCGTGCTGATCCTCGCGGTGAGCACGCCCGCCGCCGCGACGGCCGCCGATCCGTCCCGGTCCGTACGGGAGTTCGCCGACGCCTACGTGCCCCGCCGGCTGAAGGAGCACCAGATCCCGGGCGCGGCGATCGCCGTAGTGGCGGGCGGGCGCCAGGTCTTCGCCCAGGGGTACGGCGTCGCCGACGTGGAGACCGGCCGTCGCGTGGACGCCGAGCAGACCGTCTTCGCCCCGGCCTCGGTGGCCAAGCTGATCACCGCCACCGCGGTGATGCAGCTCGTCGAACGGGGCCGGATCGACCTGCACGCCGACGTCAACATGCGCGGGTGGGGCCCATCCCGGCGAAAAGGGCGTCGAGGATCCGGTCGACGTACTCATGGGTCAGTGGTTCCATCGTGATCAGGAGTTGGAAGTACAGCGGGCCCGACAGGATCGCCATCGCCAGGGCGAGGTCGAAGGCGGGCGCCAGTTGACCCTGGTCGCGGGCCGTCCTCAGGCGGGCGACGGTCTTGTCCGCCTGAGGGGCGATGAAACGCTCGTTGAGCGCGGCGGCGATCTGGGGATCATGCTGCGCTTCGCCGATCAGGGCCCTGAACAAGGGGCCGACGGGTGGCCCGGCCAGCAGATCGACGGCCGAGTGGATCTGGGCTCGCAGGTCGGCCACGATGTCGCCGGTGTCGGGGTAGTCCAGGGCGGGCCCGTTCAGCGACAACACGGAGTCGAGCAGCAGGGCCGCCTTGGACGACCATCGGCGGTAGATGGTCTGCTTGCTGGCGCCCGCTCGGGCGGCGACCGCCTCGATGCTCAGTTTGGCGTAGCCGATCTCCTGGCCGAGTTCCAGCGCGGCCCGCATGATGGCCTCGGTCCGGTCGGCACCGCGACGGTGGGGCGTGTCGGTCATGCCGACACCATATCGGTACGGGACGTTCCGTACGGGCGCGGTCGGCCGGAGCGGCAGCCGGCCACCTGCACGCGCGCCTACCGCCGCCGGCGACGACCAGCCAACCGAGGAGCATGATCACCCGTGCTGAGGGGCCGCCCGCGACAGGGTGGTTCCGGGGTCAAGGAGCGCAGAGGCCGGCCAAGCGGCGGACGTCGGCACGGATCGACCGACGCAGCAACCACGTCAGCACCGGCTCCAGCAACCTCTCGGAGGTCACGCGTGGGGTGACGCGCACGTGGAAGGTGAAGCGGCACCGGTCCTCACCGAGCGGCTCGACGAGCCTGCCGCCCTCGGCATCGATCCCCGAGGTGGTGCGCCAGGCGAACGAGCGCCCCGGCTCCACCTGGATGACCTCGCCGCCGTTGCGGTAGGTCCGGCCCGCGAACCGCATCACCTCGGCGGTGGTCATGCCCACCCGGACGATGCCCTCAGGGCGCGGCGCCATCGTCTCGACGCCCTTGCGCCAGCGTGGGTCCTGGCCGTAGTCGGCGACGACCGCCCACACACGCGCGGCCGGGCAGGCGATCTCCCCGGCTTCCTGAAGCTCGATCATTCGGCGATGATATGGGTGGTCGAGATGCCGGTGAACACGGTGAGCGTTCGCGGTCACCGCACTGGTGGCCGATCGGGCATGACACGCTGCGCGACCTGGGAACGCTAGGGGTCGTCGCGCCAGCCGTTCGAGACGGACACGTGGCAGGCGGGCTTGTCCTCGTAGGCGGCGTGAGCGTGGCCGAGCAGGTGCGGGACATCGCCGTCGCCTCGGTCCGGGCGTGCCGGTCACGTCGGCACCTTATCGGTACGGAACGTTCCGTACTTGACAACAGGTGCACGTCTTGGACATCATCCCATCCGTACGGAACGTTCCGTACGGATAAGCGCGGCCAGGGTGGTGGGACTGGCCGCTGCGGCACCTCACCGAGCACGTCGCCACGATCATGTCCGGGCAGCGTCGCGGAGATGGAGAAAGCGGCGCCCCGCGGCCGGTAGGGCGCGCCGCCCGGCTCCGGTGACGCCTCCGCCTCCGGTGTCACGCACCTCCACCTGTCGTTCCTCCACCTTTCCACGATCAGAATCGAGCCGTCCTCATGCCTGGTTCGTCCCGCCGCGACCCGTTCGCCGACTGGCTTCGCGGCCACGCCGTCCCGCTCACCCACCTCGACCCCGAGGCGCCGCTCGACGACCTGGAGCCGCTGCGCGACCTCGTCGGCGACGCCCGCGTCGTCGCGGTCGGCGAGAATTCCCACTTCATCACCGAGTTCTCGCTCATGCGCCGGCGCGTCCTGCGGTTCCTGGCCGAACGCTGCGGCTTCACCGTCCTGGCCTTCGAGTACGGCTTCAGCGAGGGCTTCCCCCTGGACGCCTGGGCCCAGGGGGAGGGCACGGACGACGAGCTCGCGACCCGGCTCGGTACCGCGATCCCCGTGGGGGTGGACGAGCCGCTGCGCTGGATGCGCCGGCACAACGCCTCAGCCGCCGAGCCGGTGCGTTTCGCCGGGATCGACATCCCGGCGGCCGGCGGGTCCCTGCTTCCCGCCCTCGCCCCGGTCGCCGACTATCTGCGCCGGGTCGATCCCGAGACCCTCCCGGTGATTCAGGAGGCGATGCGGATCGCCGGGTCGTTCGCCGGGGCCTCCGCGGCCTCGGCCGCGCCGGCCTGGACCCGTCTGGCCGCCGCCGAGCAGGACGCTCTCAGCGCGATCCTGATGCGGCTGCTCATGCGCTTTCGTGCCGTGGAGTTGTTGTACCTCTCCCGCGCCGACCGGCCCAGTTACGATCTCGCCCTGCGCCGCCTGGAGGCCGCCTGCAGCGCCGACTACGGTTTCCGCGCCATGGCCGGCCTGTACGCGGGCACGGGCCTGACCGCCGACACCTCGGCCAGGGACGTCTACATGGCCGGGTCGGTCCTGTGGCACCTGGAACGCTCCGGCCCCGAGGCCCGCATCGTGCTGGCGGCCCACAACGCCCACATCCAGAAGACGCCGGTCTCCTTCGACGGCCGGCTCACCGGGCTGCCCATGGGGCAGCACCTGCACGACCGGCTGGGCGACGACTACGTCGCCCTCGCCCTGACCAGCCCCGCCGGACACACCGCCGACATGCGCCCCGACGAGAACGCGCGCTTCGGTTTCGCCATCGACAACACCGCGTTGCAGCCGCCAGAGCCGGGCAGCGTCGAGGCCGCCTTCGCCGAGGCCGGACTCGGGCTCAGCATCGCCGACCTGCGCCGGGCGCACGCGGCCACCGGCCCCGACCGCATCCGGATCCAGAGCGCCTACGTGCACACGCCCGTCCTGGAGGCGTTCGACGGCATCCTCAACACCCCGACCTCCACCGTCGCCGACCTCGAAAACTGAGATGCGGCACATCGTGATCTCGTCCCGGACGGGCCGGCACCACGAGATCAGCGGGAGGCCGCCCAGTGCACCGCTCAGGCGGCACGTGCACGACATGCGCGTAGTGCGCACCACGACAGATTGTGAGCAAAACGACCGATGAAGAACGCCGACGTGATCATTGTGGGCGCCGGACCGACCGGCCTCATGCTGGCGATCGAACTGAGCCTGGCCGGGGTGCGGCCACTGGTGCTGGAGCGGCACCCGCACCGCCGCGACACCCCCAAGGCCGGAGGTCTCGGCGGGCAGATCCTGGAGCTGCTGCGCTACCGGGGCCTGCTGGAACGCTTCCAAGCAGCCTGCGCCGGCCCCGTCCCGGCACCCCGGTTCCCGTTCGGCGGGGTGCACCTGGACTTCACTCAGCTGGCGGATCCGCCGCTGCACGCGCTGCCATTGCCGCAGCAGCACCTGGAACGGCTGCTCGACGAACGCGCCGGCGAACTCGGCGTGGACGTACGCCGCGGGCACGAGGTGACCGGGGTGACCCAGGACGACGCCGGAGTGATGCTGGACGCGCGCGGCCCGGACGGGCCGTACCAGGTCAACGCCCGCTACCTGGTCGGCTGCGACGGCGCGCGCAGCCGCGTCCGCGACTGGGCCGGCATCGGCTTCCCCGGCACCGTCTACCCGGAGGTCAACCGGCTGGCCCAGGTCACCCTGCCCGGCGAGGTCACCGTGCTCGGCAACGGCGATCTCGACGTCCCCGGCTTCGGCACGATCCACGCCGGTTTCACCCGCACCGACCACGGCCTGTTCGGCCTCGGCTCCTCACCCGGCGCCACGAGCGTCTCCCTCTACACCATCGAGGACGAGACCACCGAGTACGACGACGACGTCCCGATGACCCTGACCGAACTGCAGGACAGCATCCGCCGCGTGCTCGGCGCGCAGCTGCCCCTGGCCGGATCGACGCGGCTGTCGCGCTTCACCTTCAAGGCCCGCCAGGCCGAGCGCTACCGGGCCGGGCGCATCATGGTGGCCGGGGATGCGGCGCACCTGTTCCCGGCCACCGGCGTGGCACTCAACGCGGGCATGCTGGACGCGGTCAACCTGGCCTGGAAGCTGGCCGCCGACCTGCACGGCTGGGCACCGCCCGGCCTGCTGGACACCTACCACGCCGAACGGCACCTCGCCGGCGCCCGTACCATGCTGCACACCCGCGCCCAGGTGGCGTTGCGGCGCGGGCACGACGCAGCCGCCGAAGCGCTCCGCGAGATGTTCCAGGAGCTGCTCGCCGACGAGCAGCCGTTGCGCCGCATGGGAGCCATGGTCGCCGGAACCGACGTCCGCTACTCCATGCCCGGCACCGGCCACCACCCGCTGACCGGCACCTTCGCCCCCGACCTCGCCCTGCACACCGACCAGGGCGTCACCAGCGTCGCCGGCCTGCTGCACCCCGCCCGGCCCGTCCTCCTCGACCTCGCCGACCGCCCCGACCTTCGCCGGGCCGCCCGCGCCTGGGGGCAGCACGTCGACGTCCACACCGCCAAGACCGACCAGCGACCCGCCGACGCCCTGCTGATCCGCCCGGACGCCCACATCGCCTGGGCCGCCCCCATCGACGAACCCGCCGACAGCGCCGCGTCCGCGCTGCGCGAAGCGCTTTCCAGATGGTTCGGAACATCCTGACCACCACGGCGATCAAAGGAAGCGATGCGTGCGGACCGGATCAGGCGAGCAACCGGTCGACCAGCCCGTCGAGGTAGTCAGGGGTGAGCGGGCCCACGCCGAACAGGACACGCATGTAGATCGGCGCCAGGAGATGGTCCAGCACCTCCAGGGCGTCGGGCGGGTCCTCGCCGCGGTCGCGGGCACGGTCGAGCACGGCCTGTCCCTGCCTGGTGCGGTCGGCCAGGAGCTCGTCGCGCGCCTGAAGGCCCTGCCGGCCCTCGCCTGACAGCGCGACGGTCAGCCGCACCAGAGCCAGGCCGTCGGGTCCGGTGACCTCGCGGGCCACGATGGCGGCGTAGGCGCGCAGGTCGCCGGCCAGGCTACCGGTGTCGGGCATCGGCGCCTTCGCGTTGAGCCGGGTCAGCAGCACGTCGCTGAGCAGGGCTTGGAGGTTGCCCCACCGGCGGTAGAGGCTGGTGTCGGCCACGCCCGCGCGGGCCGCGATGTCGCCGACGGTGAAGTTTCCGTAGCCGCGCTCGCTGACCAGGTCGGTAACGGCCTGGTGCACCGCCGCGCGAACCCGGGCGCTACGTCCGCCGGGTCGCCTGGCCCGCCCCTGCTCATCCACACCCCCCACTTTAACGCAGTCGAGACTTGCGTTAGTATCCCCACTTAACGCAGTCACTGGCTGCTTTAGGAAGGATTTGCGTGAAAGCGTTGCTCACTCTGACCTGCGCAGGTCAGTTCATGGTGCTGCTCGACAACACGATCGTCGGCGCCGCCCTGCCCGACATGCAGCAGCGGCTCCACACCGGGCTGACCGGCCTGCAGTGGATCGTCGACGCCTACGTGCTGCTGGTGGCCATGCTGCTGCTGTCGGGCGGCGTCTTCGCCGACCGGTTCGGCCGCAGGCGGGTGTTCCTGGCCGGGGTGGTGGTGTTCACGGCCGCGTCGGTGGTGTGTTCGTTCGCGCCCTCGATCGGCTGGCTGATCGCCGGACGGGTGCTGCAGGGCGTCGGGGCCGCGGCGCTGAGCCCCGCCTCGCTGGCGCTGCTCGTGGCCGCGTATCCCGCCCCGAGGGAGCGCGTCCGGGCGATCGGGTTGTGGGCCGGCTTCAGCGGCATCGGCCTGGCCGCCGGACCGCTGGCGGGCGGGATCCTGGTGGAGTCCTTCGGCTGGCCCGCCATCTTCCTGGTCAACGTGCCCATCGGGGCGGTCCTGCTGCTGGCCGGGCTGCGCGTGCTGGGGGAGTCCCGCAACCCGGGCGCGCCGCCGATCGACGTCCCCGGCACGGTCCTGTCCGCCGCGGGCGTGGGCGCTGTGACCTACGGCCTGATCGAGGGCGGTTCCCGAGGCTGGACCTCGCCGGTGATCCTGGGCAGCTTCGCCGCCGGGATGGTGCTCCTGGCCGCGTTCGTCGTGGTCGAGGGTCGTGTGCCGACGCCGATGCTGCCGCTGCGGCTGTTCCGTCAGCGGCTGTTCACGGTGTCCAACACGGCGATGGTCGTGGTCGGGTTCGCGCTGATGGGGTCGTCGTTCTTCTTCTCCCAGTTCTTCGTCTACGTCCAGGGCACTTCGATCCTGGTCGCCGGGTTGCGGACCCTGCCCGTCTCGCTGGCCATGGTGATCGTCAGCCCGTACGCGGGCCGGTTGGCGGCCAGGTACGGCTTCCGCGTCGTCGCCGCCATCGGCCTGGCGCTGGCCGGGCTGGGGCTGCTGGCGCTGGGCCTCGTCCACGCCGATACCGGCTACGGGAACGTGTGGTGGCGGCTGGCGGTCGTCGGCATCGGGTTCGCTCTCACCATGTCGCCGCTGACCGGGGCCGCCATCCAGGCGGTCAGCCCGCAGGAGGGCGGCCTCGCCTCGGGCGTCAGCAGCACCACCCGGCAGATCGGCGCGGTGCTGGGCGTGGCGGTGCTCGGGGCGATCGTCCACACGCGGGAGTCCGGCGGCGCCTCCTTCGAATCCGGTCTCGACAGCGCCTTCCTCACGGCGGGTGCCGTGACGCTGGCCTGCGCCGTGTTCACCGGCCTGTGGCTGAGCGCGGCCCGGACGCCGACGGGCGTCCGGGCCGAGCAGTCAGAAGGCCGCGCAGTCAGTGAGCCGCCGCTGACAACTTCTCCCGGCCGGCCCACGTCTTGAGCCGCTCGCGGGGCATCTGAACCCTATGAGCCCAGACGCCACAACGGTAGGGACGACTGAGCCGAGACCGCGCCACCCACCGCACCGACCTGCTCCGACTCGACCGTTGCTGCCGCGTTCCGGGCCGCGTACGGAGGCTCAGACACGAGTCCCGACGGCACCCCAGTGGAGGCGTCGCACTCCCACAAACTCAAGGAGGTGGTCGGCCTCGTCCTCCACAGCGGCGTGGTCGGCCGGCGACAGCGGCTCGAACGGGGTGATGTGCAGCGCCTGGCGGGTGACGGACCACGTTCCGCGGACGAGGCCGTCGATGAGGAGAGTGGGCAGGACTCGCGCTCGCCCGGGCATGACCTGTCGGCGATCGTGGTCGCCGATGACGCGCGTTCGGTCGGCGTGGCCGAGCAGAAGGTTGTCGTAGGCGGGCAGGAGCCGTACGGAGGTGGGGGAGTCGGGGTCAGGCAGGTCCAGGTCGGCCAGGTCCAGGAGTACGGCTCCGCCGGGACCGCGGTAGGGGCGAAGCTCGCCGTGCATGGTGGCGGTGATCTCGCTGAGGTGGGTGAGCCCGGACCAGGCCTGGACGTCCTTGACAGTGGCGGGGCCGAAGGCTGCCAGGTAACGGCGGACGAGCTCGCGCAGGTCGCCCGATGCCGCGGGCTCCACGGGTGTGACCATGACCGCTCGGCGGGTTCCCCAGGCTCCCCATCCGCCGGTCTCGGGGTCGTGCACCAGGGGGCTGCGCAGTTCGGCTTCGGCGGCCAGGAGCCGCCCGTCGCGGCCGGGATACCGGTCGGCCAGGCGGCGGGCGAGCTCGCGGCGTGGCAGTGTGGCGCCCGCCAGTTCCTGACGTGCGGCCGCGACCAGGTCGGCCGGATCCAGGCCCGCGCTGTTGCCGGCGACGTACGGGCTGCGTGCGGTCCGGTCGAGCACGGGTTGCAGCAGGGGCCGGAAAGCCCGGTAGTCGTCGGCGGCGGCCAGGTGCATGGTGGCGCGGAGCAGGCCGGACCGGACCACCGTCCGATCCTCCAGCAGGGCGTGCAGATGGGCGGGGACGAAGCCCTTAACCCTGGCCCACAGCCCGATGTAGGGCCAGTTGGGCTCCTGCGCCTGCATGGCGACCAGCCTCTTGACGACCTCCAGCGGGGGCCGGGCGGTCCGCTTCAGCAGGAACTGCCGCTCCAGCAGGGCCCGGTTGAGTGCCCTGCTGGACAGCGTGGTCACGCTCACGCCAGCTTCACCGAGACGTTGCCGCGGTAGGCGCCCTTCAGCATCGACAGGAACGCGCCGGGGACCTGCTCGATTCCGCCCTCGACCACCGTCTGGGGATAGACGAAGCGTCCCTCGGCGAGCCAGTCGCTGAAGTGCTCACGCCAGGCGGCGATCTGGTCGGGCGTGTGGTGGCAGGAGAAGGGCAGCAGGTCGACCCCGCGGGCCAGGGCCGCCTGGCAGTCAGGCTCGGGGAAGCGGTCGGCGGCGTCGCCGAGCTGGCTGGCCAGCGACCCGCACAGGGCGAAGCGGGCGCCCGGCCTGGCAGCGCGGAGCGCCGCCTCGTACACCGCGCCGCCCACCACGTCGAAGAAGACCGAGATCCCCTCGGGGGCGAGCTCCTTCAGCCGGACGTCGAGGTCGTCGTGGTAGTCGAAGGCCGCGTCGAATCCGAGCTCATCGGTCAGATAGTCCACCTTGGCCGCGCTGCCCGCGATGCCGATGACCTTGGCCGCCCCCAGATTGCGGGCGATCTGCCCGGCCAGCGAGCCGACGCCGCCCGCCGCGCCGGACACCAGCACCACATCGCCCGCACCGGCCCCGGCAACCTCGGCCATGCCGTAGTAGGCGGTCGGGCCCTGGCCCAGGTAGTAGCCCGGGTCGGGGAACAGATCCCGATCGAGCTTGACGTAGGAGGCGGCCGGGCCTGCCGAGTGCTCGCTCCAACCGGTCATCGACTGCACCAGATCCCCCACCTCCAGGTCGGGACTGTCGGAAGCGACCACAGTGCCGATGGCGGTCACGCCCACCCGCCGGCCGGCCTGCCAGGCCGGCACCGGGAGGTGGCAGTCGGGGCGCATCAGCTCCAGGTAGGTGGCCGCCAACCCCACCCGCTCGGTGCGGACCACCACCTCGCCGTTCACCTCGGTCTCGGCGATCGCGAAGTACCGCTCTCCGGGGACACCGGCGATCTGGGCGGTCAACTGGATCTCACGCGTCTTCATGTTCCTGCTCCTCGTGTCGGTCGAGAACAACAGTAGGCACCCTTCCGGCCAGTTTCTGTCCGGAAGGTGCGGCAGAATCTCCGGCATGGCCAACACCAGCTCACGCACCCTGCGCCTGCTGTCCCTCCTGCAGTCCCACCGGCACTGGAGCGGCGCCGATCTGGCCTGCCGGCTGGGCGTCTCCGAGCGCACCCTGCGCCGCGACGTGGACCGGCTGCGCGAGCTCGGCTACCCGGTGGCAGCCGGTCGGGGGACCGACGGCGGCTACCAGCTGGCACCCGGCGCCGTCCTGCCGCCCCTCCTGCTGGAGGAGGATGAGGCGGTCGCGATCGCCGTGGGCATGAGCGAGGCGGCACACAGCGGCGTCGCCGGGATCGAGGACTCCGCCCTGCGCGCTCTGGCCAAGCTCACCCAGGTACTGCCGCCCCGGCTGCGCGCCAGGGCCGAGGCGCTGCGCGCCATGACCGTCCCCGCCGCCCGGAACGGGCCCGTCGTGGACGTCCAGGTGCTCACCACCGTGGCCCAGGCGTGCCGCGACGAGGAACGGCTGCGCTTCGGCTACGCCGCCCGAGGCGCCGCGCCCACCGAGCGCGAGGCCGAGCCCTACCGGCTGGTCGCCGCAGGACGGCGCTGGTATCTGCTCGCCTACGATCTCACCAGGCACGACTGGCGCAGCTTCCGGCTCGACCGGCTCACCGGACCACGTCCGACCGGGACCCGCTTCCGCCCCCGCCGGCCACCCACCGACGACCCCGCGGCCTACGTCCGGGCCGCCGCCGGCGCCCCCGCGCCGCACACCGTCCAAGCCGTCGTCCACGCCCCCGCCGAGCGAGTACGGCACGTGGTCGGCCAGTGGGGCGTCGTCGAACCCCTCGACGAGCACAGCTGCCGCCTCACCATGACCTCCACCTCCCTGGACTGGCCGACTCAGGCCCTGGGCAACACAGGCGCCGACTTCGACATCATCGGGCCGCCCGAGTTCGCCGACCATGTCCGCGACTGGGCCACCCGCTTCACCCGTGCCGCGCGAAGGTGACCGACTCGCGCGGCGGGAGGCCGCCGGGCATCCGGATGAGGTGGATCGCCAGCAGCGTCAGCCAGAGCCAGCCGATACCGACTGTCAGGCGCTGGATCAGGCCGCCGACCTCGACCAGACCGTTCACCTGCAAGGACGCCGCGACGAACAGGACGAACCCGATGGGAAACAGGACTCCGCTGACTGCCGAGTACCGTGCCCATCGGCCTTCGCCCCAGCCCGCGAAGCGCCGGGCGAACACGAAGCAGGCGACGGCCAGCGCCAGGAACCCGACGAGGGACATCTTGCCGTGCAGGTCGCCGTGGGTGGTGGGGGGCACGGTGAGTGCCGGGGTCCCTATCGGGTAGCCGCTGACCGGATCGTCCAGGAAGACGCCCGCACCGACGAGCCCCGCTCCCCACAGGGCGACCGGCAGCGCCCCCCAGGCCGACTGCCGGCCGCGCTCTCGCAGCGCGCCGGGCAGGGCTGACGCGAAGACGATCACGAGCGCCCCGGCCAGGATGAAGTTGGCCTGCTGGATCCAGCCGAGCCTGCTGCCCAGTTCCAGGGAACTGCCCGCATGACGGATCGGGTCATAGCCCTCGCGGACGGCTCCCTGGACGAGGAGAACGAGCATGAACAGCGGTCCGGCGACCGCACCGCACCGTAAGCCGATCTTGTTGAACATGACGTGCCCCCAGAAGTCCGACGATGATTGCGATGTCCGTCAGTTTCAATTGACAGACACGGCCCTGTCAAGCCAAACTGACAGACATGTCGTTCGATAACCTGGCGCAGCGCATCGAAGCTCACGACCCGGCCCTCGCCCTGCGAGCGGTGGGGGTACTGCACCAACTGGCCGAACAAGTGGAGACCGCAGCCGTCGCCCACGCCCGGCGACAGGGGTGGTCATGGGAGCAGATCGGCGACGCGCTGGGCATGTCCCGGCAGTCCGCGCATGCCAAGCACGGGAAGTGAGGACACCGTGTTCGAACAGTTCACCGGCAGCCCCTTCGTGGTCGTCGTCACCGCCGCCCGGGAGGAGGCCCGTCGACGGGGCGCCAGACGCATGGGGACCGAGCACCTGCTGCTCGGCCTGCTCCACGAGACCGGCTCAGCCTCCGCAGGAGCCCTCCAGGTCGATCTGGACGCCGCGTACGCGGCCCTGGAGGCGCTGGACCGTGAAGCCCTGCGAGCCATCGGCATCGACCTCGGGAACCTCGCCACCGATCCAGGCGCGCCGTCCCGCAAGTACCCACCGATGACCTCCACCGCCCAGGCGGTACTGACGAAGGCCGTCAAGGCCGCGAAGGCCAGGACCCGCGACATCGACACCAGGCATCTGCTGCGCGCGCTGCTGGAACTGCAGCGTCCCGACCCGGCGGCGGAGCTGCTGGCCCGGCTGGGCGTGGATCACGCGGCCGTGTCGCAACGCCTCGCGCGAGACGGCTCCTGACCGCGCGCCGTCCCGGGCGCCGAGGCGGGGGAACCGCCGTGGACGACCGGGACGGCGCCCCCCTGCGCCCGCCTGTCAGGGGCCAGGGTGGTAGATCAGGTGCAGGACGCCGGTGGCGAAGGTGGCCGAGTGGACCAGTCGCATCGGGGTCGGACCGCCGTCGGCGAAGAGTCGCTCCCCCCGGCCGAGGACGACCGGGTGGATGAGGAGGTGTAGTTCGTCGAGCAGGTTGTCGCGTAGCAGGGATCGCACCAGGGTGACGCTGCCGCTGATGGTGATGTGCCGGTCCGGTCCCTGCTTGAGTGCGGCGAGTTCGCCGGAGAGCGGGCCGGGGATGACGGTGGTGTTCTGCCAGGCGGGGGAGGTCAGCGTGGTCGAGGCCACCAGCTTGGGCATCGAGTTGATCCGGTCGGCGAACGGCACCTCGCCGCTCCTGCCGGGCCAGGAGGCGGCGAACACCTCGTAGGTCCGGCGTCCGAGCAGGAGGATGTCGGCTTCGTCGAGCTGGCCGGAGACGGCCGCGGCCA